>CBJMVH010000002.1:0-243213 GCA_966433195.1 uncultured Ralstonia sp. | reverse complement strand
CCAGGCCCAGATCCACACGCGAGAAATCGCGGTTCTGCTTGAAGCGCTGGTAGTCAACCTTGAAGACCACGTTCGGGTTCAGATAGAAGTTGGCGCCGAGGGTGTACACGGTGTCGGACAGCGAGGGCCAACCGGCAGGGAAGGTGAAGCCTGGCGCCAGACCTGCGTATTTTTCACCCATGTTGTAGCGCTCGTAGCGAACGAACGGGGCAACACGGTAATCGCCCTTCTGCCAGACGTTGTACGCCGCCTGCACGAACCAGCCGTAGAACGCCGAAGGCATCGGATTGGCTGCGCCCGGATTGGCCTGGTTGGCCGCCTCGGTGTTGCTAAGCGTCCCCCGTGCGTACAGCGCCGACAGATCCCACTTGCCGGGTGTCCAGCGTGCGTGGGCCTCGTACAGCGTGGCGCGCTGCTCAGGCAGCGGCGCATCGGTGCTCGAACGGCTGCTCTTGCCCGTGAAGACGGAGCCACCGAGCGTCAGGCCGGAAATGCCGGTGTAGTTCAGCGCGACGTATTGCGACAGGTTCTTCGCGCTGGCCAGCCCCAGTTCCTGATGGGTCTGCTGCAGCGGACCTGCGCCGTTGTTCTGCATCTCCAGGGCGGAGCTGAACAGCGGGTTTTCCGGGTTGAAATTCCACTTGGCGAGGTTCAGGCCGGTAGTCAGCCCAACGTTCCAGTTCAGGCCGAAATCGGTATCGCCATACAGCGAGAGACCACCCTCGCGCCACGTGCTCGGAATGATCAGCGTTTCGACAAAGTTGCGATGCACGCCGTAGTAATTGGTCGGCTCGTGGTTGCGGTTCATGAAGCCGGTCGGGATCAGGAAGAGGCCTGCATTCAGGCCCACCTTGTCGGTCAGCTTGTGGTCGATGTAGAACTGCTCGACTTCGAATTCACCCGAATCCGTCGACGATGCGATGGCGTGCTCGATCTCGAACTCGGAGTTGAAGCGCGTCTTGTCGTTGAACTTGTAGCCGATGCCGAACACTGCGCGCGCCAGATCCATCTTCGTGTCTTCCGAACGACGCGTGGGGCGGCTGTAGTTGACCTCGCCGTAGCCCCACAGCGTGAGGTTGTCCAGCGGCGATGGCCTGGACGAGGCAAGTTGCGCGGTCTGTACGGTTTGCTGCACGTCTTGCAGTGCAGCGGTCTGCTGCGCCTGAGCCTTGGCCTGCGTCTGCTGCTGCGTGGCCAGCGTTGCGTTCTGCGCCTTCACTTCCTTGAGCTCGGCCTTGAGCGCTTCGATCTGGGCGGCCATGGCATCGAGCTTCTGTTCAAGCTGTGCGGTGGTGGCGGCATGGGCCCCGCTTGCGCCCAGCAACGCGATGGCAGCCGCAACCGCGATTGCGGTTCGGGCGGTTCGTTTCATGTGTCGCTCCCTTGGGTCTTTATGTGATTTATTTGCTGTGGCTCGTCTTGGCGCCTGTGGCTCCAGTTGCCGAGACGGATTGGATGCGGGCCGCTGCCACGCTTTCTGCGCTCGACAGGCACTGTGCGGGCATGCGGTAGGCGGACGGGTTGGCTGGGTCAAAGCCGTCGGTGAGCGTGCACAGGAAGTGCACCAGGTCGCTCATCTCCTGGTTCGTCAGCGAAGGTGCGGCGGCGGGGTTGTACGGTACTTCGGCCACGTTCACGTTGGCATCGAAGGCAACGGGCAGGTCGTTGTAGGGCACGTCGGGCGTGCCATCGGCCTTGACGTACCAGCGGCCCGGGTCGGTATCGCGCGTGACGTACCACGCCACGACCTGATCCAGCGTCTGGAACACGCCGTTGTGGAAATACGGCGGCGTGAGGGCGATGTTGCGCAGCGTCGGCACCTTGAACTTGCCGCACGTCGAGCCACCGACGCGGAAGTCGGTACGCAGCGGACCGCAGATGCCAAGGTCGTAATAGCTGTAGTTCGGGCTACCCAGCGCTAGGCCGTTCTTCGGCACGTAGGGCAGCGTGGTGCCTTCCTGGTTGGCGGCCAGGCCCCAGTTGCGCGGGATACCGACGTTGTCGTACGTGAAATCCGTGAACAATGCCGGCGTGCTGCCTTTGCCCGTCGAGATATGGCAGGCATTGCAGTTGCCCTTGGTCGGATTGTTGAACAGCAGCAGGCCGCGTGTTTCGGCATCCGTCAGCGTGGTCTTGCCGGCGAGATAGGCGTCGAATTTGCTGTCAAAGGTGTGGAAGCTCGGGTCTTCACTCTGGAATGCCGCGAGCGCGCGACCCATACTCTGCATCGCGGTCGTGCTGTCCTGGATGCTGGCCGCAGTGAACGCGGCTTTGAACTGTTCCAGGTAGGGGCGCGTCAACAGCGTTTTCAATACATCGTCGGCCGAGGCGTTGGCCATCTCGAATGCGTTGGTGAACGGCTGCTGCGCCTGGTCCATCAGTGATGACGACCGACCGTCGCGGAAGAAGCCGCCGGACGCCTTGCCTGTGCTGTCGATCGTGAAGTTCGGGGTGAACGACGCGTAGTTCAACGACGGTGCGTTTCGCAAGCCGGGCAAATCAGAATTCGGCCCGCCGATCGACACAGCCAGGTTGTTCGGATCGGTAAAACCGCGCGCGGGGTCATGGCACGACGCGCAAGACTGCTTGCCCGAGGCCGAAAGGGCTTGATCGAAGAAGATCTGTTTGCCCACCTGGGCCATGGGCGACAGCGTGTCAGCCGATGTCGAAGCCGTCGACGATGGACTGCCGCCGCCATCCCCGCCGCCGCACGCGCTCAGCAGTGTTGCTGCAAGCAGTGAAGCCGCACGCCAACCCGCCCGCGTCACCTTGCTGGCGCCGCGGGTTCCTCCTCCACGTTTTTGGTCTTTCATTTCCCTGACACGGCGGGGCTCTGGGGCCCGCTCAAGCGGCTCAATTAATGTTAATAGGAATAATTCGCGTTCGCATTCTAAGCGAACCCTCAGGGGAAATCACGTGTTTTGTGGTGGGGCGCGCCTGAGCGTTGATCTATGCCAAGGGTTGTGAACGGGCAGGCCTTCGCCCGTCGACATGGACGCGTGGAGAGGAGGGCACACGCTGTGCTGCCGCAGGGCTTTACGTCATGCCGACTGTTGGCGGTTCGAGGGCACGCACGCCCCAGGGGGGGCGCGGACTAGATGCTCAGCCGGCGCAGACGCAGCGCGTTGGAGACGACCGAGACTGAACTGAGGCTCATCGCGAGCGCCGCGATCATGGGGGACAGCAGCAGCCCTGTCGTGCTGTAGAGCACCCCGGCAGCGAGCGGCACGCCCAGGGCGTTGTAGACAAACGCAAAGCCGAGGTTTTGCTTCATGTTGGCGATCGTTGCCTCGGACAGGTTCCGTGCGCGTGCGATACCGCGTAAATCTCCCTTCACGAGCGTGACTTGTGCGCTGTTCATGGCGACGTCCGTGCCCGTGCCCATGGCAATGCCGACATCGGCCTTCGCCAACGCGGGTGCATCGTTGATCCCGTCGCCGGCCATAGCCACTGTCCGACCCTCGCTTTGAAGCTTCGTCACGAGTGCCAATTTATCGGCAGGCCTGACTTCTCCGTGAAACTCCGCAATGCCCAGCGACTGCGCAACCGCCTGTGCCGTGACCGTGCCGTCGCCGGTGGCCATCACCACACGAATGCCCGCGTCCGCGAGCTGTGCCAGTGCTTCGGCTGTTGTCGGTTTGACTGGATCGGACACGGCCAGCAGACCGGCAAGGGTGCCGTCTGCGGCAAGGTACATGACGCTTGCGCCACGCGCTCGCAGTGCATTCGCAGCCTGGGCAAGCGGGGCTGCATCAATGTGCTCTTGTTCCATCAACACCGTGTTGCCCAGCGCCAGCTTCTTGCCGGCAACAGCGCCGCGTACGCCAATGCCGCTGCTGGATTCGAAGTGCTCGGCCTTCTGCAGAGGCAGTCCACGCGCTTTGGCGGCCTCCACAATGGCCGCGGCCAATGGGTGCTCGCTGCCTTGATCCAGGCTGGCCGCCAGGCGCAGCACTTCCGCGTCATCGAAACCGTTGGTGCCCAAGCTGCGATCAAACGCGGGCTTGCCTTCGGTGAGCGTTCCCGTCTTGTCCACAACGAGGGTGTCCACCTTGCGCAGGTTCTCGATGGCGGCCGCGTCGCGAAACAAGATACCGTTCGATGCGCCCTTGCCACTCGCCACCATGATCGACATGGGTGTGGCAAGGCCCAACGCACACGGACACGCAATGATGAGCACGGCGACCGCGTTGATGAGCCCATACACCCAGCTTGGCTGCGGCCCAAGGAAGCCCCAGGCGAAGAACGTCAGCACGGCAACGGCCACCACAGCAACAACGAAACCTCCCGCGACCTTGTCCGCCATGCGCTGCATGGGTGCCTTGGAGCGCTGAGCCTGCGCAACCGTCTGAACGATCTGCGACAGGACGGTTTGGGAACCCACTTTCTCCGACTCGATGATCAAGCTGCCCGCAGTGTTCATCGTCGCGCCAATCACGTGGTCGCCCACCCGCTTGGTGATGGGGATGGGCTCGCCGGTGATCATCGACTCGTCCAACGAGCTCGTGCCTTCCACCACGATGCCGTCGGTAGGTACCTTCTCGCCCGGGCGTACGCGCAGCCGGTCGCCCACGTGCACGTGGCTCAGCGGGACATCCGCTTCGGTGCCGTCGGCGTTGACGCGCCGTGCCGTTTTCGGTGCAAGGCCGAGCAGCGATTTGATTGCGGCAGACGTCTGCGACCGTGCCTTGAGCTCCAGCAGCTGGCCCACCAGCGTGAGGGAAATGATCACCGCTGCTGCTTCAAAGTAGACGCCGATCCGGCCGTGCTCCGTGAACGTCTGGGGAAACACCCCGGGTGCGACCGTTGCGATCACGCTGTAGAGATACGCGGCGCCGCTACCCAGTCCAATCAGCGTCCACATGTTCGGGCTGCGATGCACGAACGACTGAACGCATCGCTGGAAGAAGGGGTAGCCCGCCCACAGCACCACGGGCGTTGAGAGCACCAACTCAACCCAGCTTTGCACCGAGGCATCCATCCAGCCGTATTGGTGCCCGAACATCGCCAGACCGAACGCCACGACAGTCAGGGGGAGCGTCCACCAAAAACGCCGCTGGAAATCCTTAAGCTCCGGATTGTCTTCTTCGTTCAACGCTGGAATGACCGGCTCCAGCGTCATGCCGCAGATCGGACAATTCCCCGGATGGTCCTGGCGGATTTCCGGATGCATGGGGCACGTATACACGGTATCTGCCTGGGATTCGGCCGGCATCGGTGCAACGCGGTCTTTGTCGATATGCCCCCCAGCCTCCGTAGCGCCCCGGCCGTGTTCGTGACCTGCCTCGTGCCCGTCATGACGATGGCCGGCGTGCTCATCATGCGAGTGCGTGTGATCGTGTTCGGCTGCGTGGATATGGCGGTGCTCTTCCATGGATATCGCTCCTATTGGTTTCGCCGACTGCCGAATGCGCTGGCTTACGGACGCATCGCGTTCTTCGCCAGCCTAAGAAACGATAGACGTTCCCATGCAGGCAAGGTCAACGGTGACCGTTGTGCCAAGGCAGCAGGGAAGACGCCCTTGCTGCCGTGGGGCGGTGCTCGCGGGGCCGCAAAGGGCCGGACCTGACCCAATCGTAATGAGCGCGCCATCTGCCCGTCATGTGCGCTCGCCGCCCTGACCGCGCGCTATGCCAGCCCGCTGGATGCTTCGGTGGGCTGGGGTAAGCGAATGGAGAAGCGGGTACGGTCATCAACGCGCGCCACGCTGATCGTGCCGCCATGCGCCACGACGATCGCCTTGGTAATGGCCAGTCCGAGCCCGGCGCTTTCCGACTCGGGCCGTGCGCGGGATTTGTCCGCTCGAAAGAAGCGCTCAAAGATGAGCGGCAGAAGGTGTGGCGCGATCTCGATACCGTCGTTGTCGACCGAAATCGTCACGCCCTCGCGGTCGCTGTGGATCGAGACGACAACGTGTCCGTTGCGCGGCGTGTGACGCAACGCGTTGGAGAGCAGATTACTCAGCGCCCGACGCAGCATGAGGCGATCGCCCGTGACGTGACCATCCCCGTGCAACTCCAGCTGGACCGCCTTGTCTTCGGCCAGCGCATCGTAGAACTCGAACAGGGCACGAACTTCGTCGGCCACATGAATGTCTTCGGCGCTTGGCAGCGTCAGGCTGTGCTCCATCTTTGCCAGGTACAGCATGTCGGACACCATGCGCGCCAGGCGCTGGAGCTCCTCCGCGTTGGAGGTCAGAACGTCGTGGTACTTCGTTGCGTCTCGGGGTTGCGAGAGCACCACCTCCGTTTGTGTGAGCAGATTGGTGATGGGGGTGCGCAGCTCATGGGCGATATCGGTCGAGAAGTCGGACAGGCGGCCGAAATCATGCTGCAGCCGCTCCAGCATGGCGTTCAGGGTGACGGCCAGGTCCGCAACCTCTTCGGGCACGGTTTCAACCGGCATGCGTTCGTCGAGCTTGTCCGCTGTCACCGTCCGCGCGCGCGAGGCCATGGTGCGCAGGGGCGCCAGGCCGCGACGTGCGGCCCACCATCCGAACAGGCCGGTGGCCAGGACGGCCACGGCAATATAAAACGCCAGCGTTCCGCGGAAGGTGTGAAGGAAGTGCGCGTGGATGTCCGTGTTGATGCCCAGCAAGACATCGAGGGCGCCAGCGGAGCCGTCGCGCAGCGGGATGGTCGCATGCATGCCCCGATACTGTTGGCCCGCTTGCTCCCAGACGAGCGCATCACTCTGTTGTGGCACCCGCGCCAATGTCTGCGCTGCGATCTCAAAGTCGAAATTCTTGGTCACGTACAGCGGCTGGCGATCCGGCCCTTCAATCCGCGCCACGAGGTCAGTGCGATGTTGCAGCGCTTCGCGGATGCGCTCCGGCACTTGCTGGGCAGGACTCGATTCGACAATCTTGGCGATCACGCTGACGTTCTCGCGCAGCGCGGTGTAATCCTCCACCGCGAAGTGCTTGTCCATGGCCAGCGCAATCACGATGCCAAGACCGAGCAAGACGGTCGCCGAGCACAGCGAGAAGTACGCGGTCAGCCGCGTGGTCAGGGAGAACTGGCCCCGAAGCTGTCTCATTAGCCCGCTTCCTCGGGGTCTTCGAGCACGTAGCCCATGCCGCGTACGGTATGGATCAGCTTGGGCTCGAAGTCGTCGTCGATCTTCGCGCGCAGCCGACGGATGGCGACGTCGATGACGTTGGTGTCGCTGTCAAAGTTCATGTCCCAGACCTGCGACGCGATCAGCGAGCGCGGCAAGACCTCGCCACGGCGTCGGGCGAGCAGTTCAAGCAACGAGAACTCCTTGCTCGTGAGCGCAATCTTCTGCCCCCCGCGTGAGGCCCGCCGGCGTGCCAGGTCCAAGACGAGATCGGCCACCTGGATGCGATCCGCTGAAACGGCACCCGTCCCACGGCGCAACAGTGTGCGGATTCGCGCGAGCAATTCGGCAAACGCGAACGGCTTCACGAGATAGTCGTCGGCGCCCATCTCGAGGCCCTTGACGCGGTCGGCCACGCTGTCGCGCGCGGTCAGGAACAGCACCGGCACGGCCTGTTCGGCGGCTCGCAGGGACTGGACAATCTGCCAACCGTCCACGTCGGGCAGCATCACATCGAGCACCAGCAGGTCGTAATCGCCGGTCATGGCCAGATGCCGCCCGTCGATCCCGT
The DNA here is from genome assembly GCA_966433195.1 of uncultured Ralstonia sp. Classification (GTDB taxonomy): domain Bacteria; phylum Pseudomonadota; class Gammaproteobacteria; order Burkholderiales; family Burkholderiaceae; genus Ralstonia. The sequence goes on along the minus strand of CBJMVH010000002.1, from coordinate 235,583 downwards.
TGCGGGCCAGGTCGACCACGAAGCCGGCTTCGGTCAGGCCTTGCTGCAGATACTCTCCGGTTTTGGGTTCGTCCTCGACGACTAGCAGCTTCATAGTGGGCGTGGGTTACGTCTTGTGCGCATAGGTGGCGGTAGAGTACCGCGCGGCAGGGCACATCACGCGAAGATGACCGATTTGTAATGTTTTGGTCAGGTGAGGGTAGCCTCGGGATGCGTACCCTGCACGCAGCTTTTGACCGACATTACGCAAGGAAAACTCGATCATGCGCAGCAATCGTGCATCCGGCATCCTGCTACCGAACCTGCCCCGCCGGCGGTTCGTGCAAGGCTTGGCCGCCGGTGGCGTCATCGCCGGCCTGGGGCTGGGTGGTTTGACTTCATCGGTGGCGGCTTCGGCTGCGTCGACGGCGCTGGGTACGGCGCCCGTGCTGCGCGGCACGGAGTTCGACTTGGTTATCGACGAGACGCTGGTGAACTTCACCGGCAAGCCGACCATGGCCACGACCATCAACGGCATGCTGCCTGGCCCCACGCTCCGCTGGCGCGAAGGCGACACGGTGACACTGCGCGTCACCAACCGTCTGCGCGAGCCAACGTCGATCCACTGGCACGGCATCATCCTGCCGTTCGAGATGGATGGCGTACCCGGCATCAGCTTCCATGGCATCCCACCGGGCGAAACCTTCACCTACCGCTTCAAGGTGCAGCAAAGCGGCAGCTACTGGTACCACTCGCACTCCGGTTTCCAGGAAATGACCGGGGTCTATGGCGCGCTCATCATCGATGCTGCGGCTGGCGAGCCCATTCGCGCCGATCGTGATTACAGCGTGCTGCTGTCGGACTGGACCGACGAAGACCCCATGCGGATTCTGTCCAAGCTCAAGACGCAGAGCGACTACTACAACTACCACCAGCCCACGGTGGTGGACTTCTTCCGTGATGTCTCCAACGACGGTTGGAAGGCCGCCATGGACAAGCGGGCGATGTGGAATCAGATGCGCATGAGCCCGACCGACCTGGCGGACCTTTCCAGCGCGACACTCACGTATCTGACCAACGGCGTCACCCCCGCCGGCAACTGGACGGGCGTGTTCTCGCCCGGCGAGACCGTACGGCTACGGTTCGTCAACGGCTCGGGCAACACGTTTTACGACGTGCGCATCCCGGGGCTGAAGCTCAAGGTCGTGCAGGTCGATGGGCAGAACATCGAGCCGGTCTCGGTCGACGAATTTCGCTTCGGCCCGGGCGAGACGTGCGACGTGCTGGTTTCGCCCAAGGACGATGCCTATACGATCTTCTCGCAGTCGATGGACCGTACCGGCTACGCACGTGGCACCTTGGCGGTTCGCCCAGGGTTGCAGGCCGCAGTGCCGGCGCTCGACAAGGCGGAATGGCTTTCCATGTCGGACATGATGGGGGACATGGGTAGCATGGGGCACGGCGGCATGTCGGGGATGAACCATGGCGCAATGTCCGGCATGGACCATGGCGGCATGCAGATGATGGACGATGGCGGCATGACCATGATGGACTCCGGTGGCATGCACACGATGGACCGCGGCCAGCATGCGCAGGGCGGTGGCGCGACCGACAGCCTGAAGGTGCCAAGCAAGAAGGCCCGGCATGCGCGCACGGAATATGGCCCCGGCACAGACATGCGCGTCGATATGGCGCGCACGAACCTGGACGACCCCGGTGTTGGCCTGCGCAACAACGGGCGTCGCGTCCTGGTGCTGGCCGACATGCACACGATCGGCGGTCCGATGGACAAGCGCGGCCCCGAGCGAGAAGTGGAACTGCACCTGACCGGCAACATGGAGCGCTACACGTGGTCGTTCGACGGCGTGGAGTTCGGCAAATCGACGCCCGTGCATTTCCGTTATGGCGAGCGCCTACGCGTCATCCTCCACAACGACACGATGATGACGCACCCCATGCACCTGCACGGCATGTGGAGCGAACTGGAAATGCCGGACGGTACGTTCCTCGCGCGCCGGCACACCTTTCCTGTCCAGCCTGCCCAACGGATCAGCTTCCTTGTCACGGCAGACGCGCTGGGCCGCTGGGCGTGGCATTGCCACCTGATGTTGCATATGGACGCGGGCATGTTCCGCGAAGTGGTGGTGGCCTGATGCTCGACTTTCACAGCGGATCGATCATGCGCAAGCACGCAAAGACACTATTGACGGTGGCGCTGGCTGTTGCCGGCATTGGCGCCGCCCGCGCTCAGGACATCCAACTGATGGACGGCAGCACCGCGCCCGCATCCGAATCCGCACGTCAAGGTGCGGGCCATTCCATGCAAGGGATGGACCACAGCGCGATGCCGGGCATGGATCATGGCTCGATGCAAGGCATGGATCACGGGTCCATGCAGGGGATGGGCCACGGCAGCATGAACATGCAGGGCGGTTCCGCACCTGCTGATGCGCGCGATCCTGACGCCTACTCGGGTGGATACCAACTCGGCACCGGCAAGTACGCGCTGGGCGACCCGCGCCACATGATGATGATGGCGGACGAACACAACTTCGGTTCGGTGTTGGTCGACCGGCTGGAGTGGGTGCACGGCAACGATGCCAATGCCACCGCCTACGAGCTGCAGGCGCGGTACGGCAGCGTGTATAACAAGGCCGTCCTCAAAGCCGAGGGCGATGTGTCGAAAGGGCGCTTTGAGGAAGCGCGTACCGAATTGCTATGGAGCCATGCCGTGGCGACGTTCTGGGATACGCAACTCGGTATCCGCAACGACACAGGCTTTGGCCGTCCTGCGCGCAACTGGGTAGCGTTTGGCGTGCAAGGGTTGGCCCCGTACTGGTTTGATGTCGAAGCCACGGCCTATGTGGGCAACAGTGGCCGCACGGCACTGCGGCTGTCCAGCGAATACGAGTTGTTGCTGACCCAGCGGCTCATCCTGCAGCCGCGCATTGAGGCCAGCTTCTACGGCAAGCGCGATCCGGACCTCGGCATCGGTAGCGGGCTGTCCAACGCGACGGTCGGTGTGCGCTTGCGCTACGAGTTCAGTCGCCAGTTTGCCCCCTATATTGGCGTTGAGCGCAGCCAGGCATTTGGCGGTACCGCCAACATGATCGAGGCAGCCGGTGGGCGCCGTGGTGATACCCGCGTTGTTGCCGGCGTGCGCCTCTGGTTCTAGTTTCTATTCTCAAGTTCCCCAACCTCCCCAACTGCAAAAGGCGCCCTATGTTCACATCTCGTTTTGCCACCAAGGCCGTTGTCGGCACTTCCATCGCGCTTCTGGCGTCGGTCGCATTCGCGCATCCCAAGCTTGTCTCCTCAACGCCTGCAGACAAGGCCGAGGTAGCGGCGCCCGCCAAGATCGAATTGCATTTTTCGGAAACGCTTATGCCGCAATTCTCGGGCGCCAACCTCGTGATGACGGGCATGCCCGGCATGGCTGACCACGCTCCGATGAAGGTGGCCACCAAAGTCTCAGGCGGCGAAGACGGCAAGACCATGGTGATCACCCCATCGCAGCCGCTCACCGCAGGCACGTACCGCGTCGATTGGCGTGCCGTGTCGGCAGACACGCACAACGTGAACGGTAATTTCTCCTTCCAGGTGAAGTAAGCCGATGCCGGAGGATTGGCTGGTCGTCGCGCTGCGGTTTGCGCTTTACCTGGACTTGATGGTTGTGTTTGGCGTGGCGCTCTTCTGTGTCAATGCGGGCATCCTCGCCATGCGGCCGGAGGATGGCAATGCGATGGTCGCCCGCGTATACATCCAGATCATCGGTATTTCGGCCGTCCTCGGTATTGGACTGTCGGTGGCCAGCATGGTGGTGATGGCCAAGGCGATGACCGGCGCCACCGATTATGCCGAGCTGACGGCCCACGTCTTCGGCATGATCATCATGGGCACTTCGGTGGGTCTGGCATGGACGGCGCGCGTGGTTGTCTTGTTGGCTGCGCTTGGGTGCCTCGCCATGATGCGCAAGCGTTCTGCACTGCGTTTCGGTATGGCGTCCCTGCTCGGTGCGGTTGCATTGGCGACTGTCGCCTGGGCAGGCCATGGCGCGATGGACGACGGCGCGCGAGGTGGACTGCATCTTGCGTCCGACATTGTTCACCTCGTGGCGGCTGGCGCATGGGTCGGTGCTCTGGTGGCTTTCGTCGTCCTATCGGCGAAGGCGAGAGCGTCTTCGCTAGGAGCGGTCGACTTGCTAGGGCGCGCATCCACCGGTTTTGCGCGCATGGGTACCGTGATCGTCGTCACGTTGGTTATAACGGGCGTAGTCAACTACTTGTTGATCGTCGGTCCGACCATCGATAGCTTGGTGACGACTGCCTACGGTCGGCTGTTGCTCGCAAAGCTGGCGCTGTTCGGACTGATGTTGGTGCTCGCGGCGGCTAACCGGTATCGCTTGAGCCCCCGTCTTGAGCGTGCGTTGAAAGAAGGCGATCACATTGGAGCGGTGCTGTCGCTACGCCGCAGCTTGATCGCAGAGGCCACGCTTGCTGTAGTCATCCTTATCTTGGTGGCTTGGCTGGGAGTGTTATCTCCGGCGGGAGCCTGATACCTTATTTCTTACGACGCTATGACCATGACATCGCAATTGAAACCGTTGTCCTCGACGAGGCGGACTTTCGCGCTCGGGTTGGCGCTCCTGCCAGCGATGGCCTTTGCCCAGAAGGCGGTATCGAAGCCGGTCGTCGAAGTTTGGAAGACGCCGACATGCGGCTGCTGCAAAGACTGGCTTACACATTTGCGGGACAACGAGTTCGACGTAGCGGCACATGATGTTGAAGACACCGTTGAGGCAAGAAGACGAGCCCGGATGCCCGATCGCTATGCTTCGTGCCACACCGGCATGGTGCAAGGGTATGCCTTGGAGGGCCACGTTCCCGCTCGCGAGATCAAGCGACTGCTGCGTGAGCGGCCCAAAGCGGTTGGCCTGGCGGTGCCCAGCATGCCGCTTGGCGCACCGGGAATGGATGGGCCCGCTTATGGCGGGCGCCGCATGCCTTATAACGTGTTGCTCATCGGAGCCGATGGCCAGTCGACCGTGTATCAGCCGTATAGATGAGCCCGGCTCGGACGGGGCTGAGCTTGCTTGACACATCCACCCGCCTAGCGCTGATGCCGTACGAGCGGAGTTGCGCCGCTCGTTTTGAACTCCTGATTCGCATAACTTTGAACGATCCGGGGTTTGGTTCACGTAACGCTGAACTCTCCGAATGACCGATTTCTACGGTCCAGACGTCCAGGCTGCGAAGCGCAGTTGCTGACGGAAGGGCTTGGCTGCCGTGTCAGCGGCCAAGCCGCTATCAATTATTGCCGGTGCATCATTACCACGGTGGGTTGACCATTGACCCTATCAAAGACCGCGGTCACCTTGTCCCCTTCCTTGAAGTCCTTGAGCGAGGCCTTGTCCTTGACGGCAAACGTCATCGTCATGGCCCCCATGCCGAGGTTGTCGATATCGCCGTGCTTGAGCGTGACCTTGCCGGTGTCGGGGTACACCTTGCGGACTTCCGCAGCGACGGGCTTCGGGGCCTGTGCGGACTGGTTGGCTTGAGCGGCTGGCTTCATGTCCATGCCTTCCATCGGAGTGGCTGCGAACGCAACGGGCGACGTTGCCAGTACCAGGGTGAAAGCGAGAGCGGATGCGTATGTCATTGTGAGACCTCGTGTTGAACGTGGGGTTGGGAAGAAGAACGTGTGCCGCGCCTGCGCAGCAGCAGGTAGACAGCAGGAACAACAAACAGAGAAAGCAACGGTGCGGTCATCATGCCGCCGACCATTGGTGCGGCGATGCGCTGCATGACTTCAGAGCCCGTGCCGTGCGACCACATGATCGGGATCAGGCCAGCCAGGATGACAGCCACCGTCATGGCTTTGGGGCGCACGCGCAGCACGGCGCCTTCCTGGATGGCATCGAGCAGCGCGTCCGTGGTGGTCAGGCCCCGCTCTTGGCGCTCGGTCCAGGCCTGTTTCAGGTAGAGCAACATGATGACGCCGAACTCCGCCGCCACGCCGGCCAGCGCGATGAAGCCGACCACACCCGCGACCGACAGGTTGTAGCCCAACGCATACAGCAGCCAGAACCCGCCAATCAACGCCAGCGGCAGCGTGCCCATGATGAGCAGCGCCTCGTCGATGCGGCTGAACACCAGATACAGCAGCACGAAGATGATGAGCAGCGTGAACGGCACGACCACCTTGAGCTTGGCGCTGGCGCGCTCCAGATATTCGAACTGCCCGGACCAACTGAGCGCGTAGCCGGCCGGCATCGGCACCGCTTTGGCGACTGCTGCCTGCATGTCGTGCACCGCCGATCGCAGATCGCGCCCGCGAATGTCGACGTACACCCAGCCCGAAAGTCGCGCGTTCTCGCTGCGCAGCATCGGTGGCCCCTGCACGACCCGGATGTCGGCTACATCGGACAGCACGATCTGCTGGCCACGGTCGGTCACGATCGGCAGGCGGCGCAGTTGTTCGACCGAATCCCGGTAGTCGCGCGGGTAGCGCAGGTTGATCGGGAAACGGGCCAGCCCGTCCACGACTTCGCCCACGTTTTCACCACCGATGGCGGAGGCCACGATGCTCTGCACATCGTCGATGTTCAGGCCGTAGCGGCCGGCTGCCACGCGGTTGATGTCGACGTCGATATAGCGCCCGCCCGAGAGCCGCTCGGCGAGTGCCGAGGTCACGCCGGGCACCGTCTTGACTGCCGCTTCGATCTGCGTGGTCAGGCGGTCGATCTGCTGCAGGTCCGTGCCCGCCACCTTGATGCCGACCGGGCTCTTGATGCCGGTGGCCAGCATGTCGATGCGGTTGCGGATGGGCGGCACCCAAATGTTGGACAGACCCGGCACCTTGACGACGCGGTCCAGTTCTTCGACCAGCTTGTCGGTCGTCATGCCGGGGCGCCATTGATCGCGCGGCTTGAACTGGATGGTGGTTTCGAACATCTCCATCGGCGCCGGGTCGGTGGCGCTGTCAGCACGGCCCGCCTTGCCGAACACGGTGGCGACTTCGGGCACGGTCTTGATGAGCCGGTCCGTCTGCTGCAGCAATTGCGCCGCCTTGCCGGCCGATAACCCCGGCAGCGCCGACGGCATGTACAGCAGGTCACCCTCATCCAGCGGCGGCATGAACTCGCCGCCCGTGCGCAGGATCGGCCAGGCTGTGGCCGCCAGCAATACGAGTGCAATGGCCACCGTCGCTTTCGGGTAGGTCAGAACGCGGGCCAGCACCGGCTGGTAAAGGCGGATCAGCCAGCGACTGAGCGGGTTCGACTGCTCGCTGGGGATGCGCCCGCGAATCAGATAGCCCATCAGCACGGGCACCAGCGTGACCGAAAGCCCGGCGGCGGCGGCCATCGAATACGTCTTGGTAAAGGCCAGCGGTGAGAACAACCGACCCTCCTGCGCCTCCAGCGTGAACACCGGAATGAACGACAGCGTGATGATCAGCAGCGAGAAAAACAGCGCCGGCCCGACCTCTGCAGCCGCTTCACCGATGATGCCCCAGCGCTCATGCCCGGTGAGATCGCGCTCCGGATGCGCCTCGTGCCAGCGTTCCAGATGCTTGTGCGCGTTCTCGATCATCACCACCGCCGCGTCCACCATCGCGCCCACCGCGATGGCAATGCCACCCAGCGACATGATGTTGGCGTTGACGCCTTGGTAGCGCATCACCAGAAACGCCGCCAGCACGCCCAGCGGCAGCGAGACGATCGCCACCAGCGCAGAGCGCAGGTGGAACAGGAACACCGCGCACACCAGCGCCACGACGATGAACTCTTCGATCAGCTTGTGCGTGAGGTTGTCCACCGCGCGGTGGATGAGCGCAGAGCGGTCGTAGACCGGCACGATCTCCACGCCCGCCGGCAGGCTTTTTTGCAGCGTGGCGAGCTTGGCTTTGACGGCGTCGATGGTCTCCAGCGCGTTCTTGCCAGAGCGCATCACGATCACGCCGCCAGCGACTTCGCCCTGGCCGTCCAGCTCCGCGATGCCGCGCCGCATCTCAGGGCCGAGCTGGATTGTGGCGACATCGCCCAGCCGCACGGCGATGCCGGTGTCGCTCGTCGTTAGCGGAATCTGGCGGAAATCGTCGAGCGTTTTCAGGTAGCCACTGGCGCGCACCATGTATTCGGCTTCACCCAACTCAAGCACGGAGCCGCCAGTTTCCTGGTTGGCACCCTTGAGCGCGGCCAGCACCTTGGCCTGCGGCACGTTGTATGCGCGCAGCTTGTCCGGCTGCAGCACCACCTGGAACTGCTTGACCATGCCGCCCACGGACGCGACTTCCGCCACGTTCGGCAACGCCTTCAGCTCGAAACGCAGAAACCAGTCTTGCAGCGCCCGCAGTTGCGCCAGATCGTGCTGGCCGGTCTTGTCGACTAACGCGTATTCGTAGACCCAGCCCACGCCGGTCGCATCCGGGCCCAGCGCCGGCTTGGCCGCCGCCGGCAAGCGTGACTGCACCTGATTCAAATACTCCAGCACGCGCGAGCGTGCCCAGTACAAGTCGGTACCGTCCTCGAACAACACGTAGACGAACGAATCGCCAAAGAACGAATAACCGCGTACCGTCTTGGCGCCCGGCACCGACAGCATCGTGGTCGTGAGTGGGTACGTGACCTGGTTCTCCACGATCTGCGGCGCCTGCCCGGGGAAGGGCGTGCGGATGATGACCTGCACGTCCGACAGATCAGGCAGCGCATCGAGCGGGGTGCTCCGCGCCGCCCACAACCCCCACGCCGTCAGCAAGACGGTTGCGAGCAGCACCAGGAAGCGGTTACGGATGGAAGCAAGAATGACGCGCGCGATCATGGTTTGCCTCCAGCGTCGCCCGCCGGTTCCACCGAGGAGAGGACCGCCATGCCGTCCTTGTCGAGATGGAAACGGAAATGCACCCGGTCGCCCAGCTTCAGCCCCTTGGGCAAGCCGTTGGGCGGCGAGGCGAAGTCCATGGTCATGGCGCCCCAGTGCAGCGAGGGAATCGGCCCGTGCGAGAGCGTGAGCCCATCGCCGTTCACGGCTTCAATACGGCCGGTGCCCTCGTGTTCGTTGGTGGCTGCTGCGGGCGCGGAGGCCACTGACGGCGTCGTCATCCGTTCCGTGGTGCCACGCAGGCTGGCTTCGGAGTCGATCAGGAACTGGCCGGAAGTGACAACCTTCTGCCCCGCCTGCAGGCCCTGCAACACCTCGACTTTGCCGCCGATTTCTCGCCCGGTCCGAATTTCCGTGGGCACGAAACCGGCCTTGCCGCCATCGAGCATCACAATGCTGCGCTCGCCGGTGCGGATCACCGCTTCAGCGGGGATCAGCAGCGCTTCCTTGTCCTGACCGCCGTCAAACCGCACGGTGGCGAACATGCCCGGCACGAGCCGCTTGCCCGAGTTCGCCAGCACGATGCGGACCTTGATCGTGCGCGTCGCCGTATTCACATCGGGCAGGATGGCGTCCACCTTGCCCGTGGTCGGTTCCGCCAAGCCGGCGGCGGTGACCTTGACCGGCGCGCCCGGTTGCACTGTTCGCACCTGCGCTTCCGGCACTTCCGCAATAACCCACACACGGCTGAGGTCAGCCAGCCGGAACAGCGTCATCCCGGGCGAAACCGTCATGCCGTCGCGCACGGCGATCTCCGTGACGAAGCCATCGATCGGGCTGGTGATCGCCAACGCCGGCTGCAGCTTGCCCGATGCGCTGACGGCGTTGATCTGGCCCGGCGTCATGCCTGCTTGCAGCATGCGCGCCTTGGCTGCTCCCGCCAGATCGGACTGGCCATGTGCAGCTTGGCGTGACACCGCCAGATACTCCTCCTGCGCTGCCACCCAATCCGGCGAGTACAGCGACACCAGTGTCTGCCCACGCCGTACCGGGTAGAACATGGCACGCACCGACACCTGTTGCACGAACGCGCTCGTGCGCGCCTGGATCACCTGCACGCTGCGCTCATCCACGGCCACATTGCCCGGCGCTTCCAGCACACTGCCCAAGTGACCAGATTGAACTTCAGCAGTGCGGATGCCCAGGTTCTGAGCAACGCGGCTGTCGATGGTGACGCCACTCCCACCCGCGTCCCCATCTGCATAGACGGGCACGAGCTGCATGTCCATAAAGGGCGATTTGCCTGGCTTGTCGAAGCGCTGGCCGGGCACCATCGGGTCGTGCCAGTACAGCACCTTCTTGCCGGTTTGCGGATCGATGTTGCCCGCAATGGGGCCACCCGCGTTTGCCGCAGACGTCGTCACCGGCGCGGCCTGCATACCGCGCGACAGCCCGATGCGATAGCCGCCATAGGCCACCGCCCCGATCACCAGTGCGCCCGCCACGGTGGCGATGAGTGTTTTGTTCATTGAAGGCTCCCGATGGAGGATGCGGCGGGTTCGGTCTGCGCAGTGGGCAGCGGCACCAGGAAGGCCAGGTCGGCCCACAGCTTGGCCGTCTTGGCTTCCAGCGTCAGACGTTCTTGTGCGATGTCGATGGCGCGGTGATTGGCCTCCGCCACGGCCGAGAGCGAGCCGGTGTTGCTGCGATAAGCAGTCAATGCTGCGTCTGCCTGCGCGTGGGCCAGCGGCAGCGTCGATTCGTCATAGCGCTTGAGGCGGTCCAGATTACGGCGCAGCTCCGCTAGCCGGGTTGCGACCATGGCCTGGGTGTTGCGCCGGAGAATTTCCGACTTGGCGCGCGCTTCCTGCGCTTGTGCCAGCTTGGCCGCCACCTCACGGTCTTGCCGGTTGCCCTGGTCCCACGGCACCGGGAAGCTGACGTTGATCGAGCCCATGTTCGAGTACGCCGAGCCGCGCTGGCTGTACATCAGCTCAACTGTTACGTCCGGCTTCTTGGCTTGCGCTGCCGCGCGGATTTCCGATTCAGCCAACGCCACGTCGCGTTCGGCGGCCGCCACCTCGGGCACTGCATCGAAGGCGTCTGCCGCAAGGCGTTGTGTGGATGCAGGTACCTCCAATCGCGGGCGGTCGCCCAGTGGGCGGCGTGCGGCCGGGCCAATCCAGCGCTCCAGGTTTGCCGTCGCAATTTCGATCGTCGAGCGATTTTCATCCTGGCGGTCGTGCAGCTTCTGGACTTCTAGATCAGCGGCCAGTACGTCGGCGCGTGTGCCACGGCCACCGCGGTACGCCGCCATTGCCGCCTGGCGCGCCAGTTCGAGCGGGTGCCCATGGTGGCTGAGCAGCACGTCGGTCTGCTCGGCATACCAGCGGTCCAGCCACGCGGCGACGGTGTTGCGCTGCACCTCAGCAAGACCGGCAGCGCGACGCGCTTCGGCGGCGGCCGCTTCGGCGGTGTAGCGGTCAGCCTTGGCGCGGCGCTTGTCCGCACGCGTGAACTCCTGCATCACGCTGATGGAGCGCTGCGTCATGGAGTCTCGGGTGAGCGAGAACTGGTCGGATTTGTTGAGCGGGACGTTATCGAGCCCGAGTTTGAGTACCGGGTCTGGCAATTGACCGGCGGCGACGGCCATCTCATTGGCGGCCTGAATGGGCGCGCGGGACGTTTCTGCATCGGCAGAACGCGCCGACGCGAGGCCGATCGCCTCTTGTATGGAAAGCGTGTCAGCGGGCTGGCTGTACGCCAGTGGACTGCTAACAAGCAGGATGGCAGCAAGCGCAAGCCAGCGCTTGCTGCGTGGAAAACAGCGGCGTGGGGAACAACACAAAAGCATAGAACCTCCGCAAAGCAACGATCACCCCACCGCGCAGGCGGCAGAGCACGAAGAACGCGTTGCTTCGGAGGTTAATTTCGGAAACAGCAGTGAAGGATGGACAGCGGTGGAGGCGGCGCCCGCGCAATCGGCTCGGCTTGCGCCAGGATCAGAGGCACCGTGGCGGCAATCGGTGTCGGCTCGATCTGCCTAAGCAGGACAGGGAGGAAAGCCGGAATCTGCGGCGAGACGTGGTCCGCGGTTTTGGTCCCGGCCTGGCAATGCTCAAGGCAAAGGCCGTCGTGCTGGCCGTTGTCCTGCGCCGCGTTCTTCGCCATCTCGGGGCAGGATTCGGCCATGTCTGCCATGCCGTCCATCGCGCCCATGTCCATCGCCACGCGCACGGCATATCGACCGCCCGCACAAGCGTAGGCCGCCGCTGCCAATTGCACGGTCAGAAATGTCAGGACGAGGAAGCCGGCAAACCAAAACCGGCGAGGGGAGCGGCGCATGTGGCGTATTTCGAGACTGGCGAAATGGTAGCAGCGTCGTGTTGGAATTGGCACCGAAGCTCGCGCGACGGTGTGTCAGGGCTGGTTACACGCTTCAGCAGTTGACTCACCAGCCGAAATCTAACCGGCTATGCGAAGCGCGAGCCAATGTCAAAGTATTCACCTTCCCATTGGGGTAAGGTCAAGAGGCAATTCAGCTGCGACTTGAGCGCGGCCAACAAAGGCGGTGCGAATTTGCTGGTCTCCGTTCCAATATTGGAACGACGAGGGAAACGACGCTATCCGATCTCTGGCCACACTCGCCCGTGGGCACGGAGTTGTGTCCGGCGGGGGTGAGCTGTGCTTCGCACCTCTGCGCACTTGTTCTGTTTTCCCTTTGCATCGCACTCACATCGATTCTCAAATGATCGCTTAGATCAGAGTTCAAAAGCCTTCATAGGCAAACGCTGTCGATCTTCACTAGCCTAGTCTTGGTCGGGACGAGCATGACTCGATCGCTTTAGCTTTTTAGAGATTCGCTACGATGAAGATATTCCATGACGCGTGTAATAAAGACAGTGTTCGGCGTGTCACCGGCTTTATGCCAACACGGTCTCCGTTACGAGAATCACTCCCCTCACTGATCCACTGTGCCGACTGAGTAAAGCGTCGGAGCACACGGCAGATCGTTTTTCCGCTGGCTGGCAGGCCTCGTGGCTGGGGCGGTTCTGCAATGCCATCGGTCCAAACCGATGCAATCAGGCCATCTCGGTTGAGGCGGCTCCAATCGGCTATCCCATCCGGATAACAGCAATTGCGACCGGTGTGCACCGGCTTCGCGCGCGGTCGCCTTTTGCAAATGATGTTCGCGCGCAATCCAAGATTTTCATTATTTTGTATTTTTTTCTATCGCAAATTACATGCTTATCTCGGTGTTATTTGTGGTGATTGACTAAACACGTGACGACGCATTGCCGGACGCGTTGCAATTTCAGTTCGATAAGCCAGCCCATCCCTGCAAGTTTTAATCCTATGAGAGAAACGCTATGAGCAATCCGATCAAGAATATCGTCATCGTAGGTGGTGGCACGGCGGGCTGGATGTCCGCCTCGTACCTCGTTCGGGCCCTCGGACAGCACGCGAACATTACGCTCATCGAGTCCGCTGCGATCCCCCGGATCGGCGTGGGCGAGGCCACCATCCCGAGTTTGCAGAAGGTGTTCTTCGACTTCCTTGGGATTCCGGAGCGGGAGTGGATGCCCCACGTGAACGGCGCGTTCAAGGCCGCGATCAAGTTCATGAACTGGAAGAAGTCTCCCGGCTCCTCGGGCGACGACCACTTCTATCATCTGTTCGGTAGCGTGCCGAACTGCGACGGCGTGCCGCTGACCCACTATTGGCTGCGCAAGCGCGAACAGGGCTTCCAGCAGCCGATGGAATACGCCTGCTACGCGCAGACCGAGGCGCTCGACCGAAAGTTGGCACCGTGCCTGTCCGATGGCACCCGTCAGATGTCCCACGCGTGGCACTTCGATGCGCATCTGGTGGCCGACTTCTTGAAGCGCTGGGCTACCGAGCGCGGGGTCAAGCGCGTGGTCGACGAGGTCATCGACGTTCACCTGAACGATCGCGGCTACATCTCCAGCCTGTCCACCAAGGAGGGACGCACGTTGGAGGCGGACTTGTTCATCGACTGCTCCGGCATGCGGGGGCTCTTGATCAACCAAGCCCTGAAGGAGCCCTTCATTGACATGTCCGACTACCTGCTGTGCGACAGCGCGGTCGCCAGCGCCGTGGTCAATGACGATGCGCGCGTCGGGATTGAGCCGTACACATCCGCAATCGCCATGAATTCGGGGTGGACCTGGAAGATTCCGATGCTGGGTCGGTTTGGCAGCGGCTACGTCTTCTCAAGCAAGTTCACCTCGCGCGACCAGGCCACCGCCGACTTCCTCAATCTCTGGGGCCTCTCGGACAACCAGCCGCTTAACCAGATCAAGTTCCGGGTAGGACGTAACGGGCGGGCTTGGGTCAAGAACTGCGTCGCGATCGGGCTGTCGTCTTGCTTTTTGGAGCCCCTGGAGTCGACCGGCATCTACTTCATCTACGCGGCGCTTTACCAGCTGGTGAAGCACTTCCCAGACACATCGTTTGACCCTCGGTTGGCCGACGCATTCAACGCGGAGATCGTTCACATGTTCGACGACTGCCGCGATTTCGTCCAGGCGCACTACTTCACCACGCAGCGCGAAGACACACCGTTCTGGCGGGCGAATCGGCACGAGTTGCGGCTCTCGGATGCCATCAAAGAGAAGGTTGAGCGATACAAGGCGGGGCTGCCCTTGACCACCACTTCGTTCGACGATTCGACGTACTACGAAACGTTCGACTACGAGTTCAAGAACTTTTGGTTGAACGGAAACTACTACTGCATCTTTGCCGGCTTGGGCATGCTGCCCGATCGGTCGCTGCCGCTCTTGCAGCACCGACCGCAGTCGATCGAGAAGGCTGAAGCGATGTTTGCGCGCATCCGGCGCGAGGCAGAGCGTTTGCGTGCGAGCTTGCCGACGAACTACGACTACCTGCGGTCTTTGCGTGATGGCCACGTGGCGCTGTCCCGCAGCGAGTCCGGGCCGGCGCTCGCGACGTCGGAAGCCCTGTAGTGATGCGTGCCCTAGACCGGGTGAGCGCGTTCGCAGCCACGCACGCGGTAGTGGCTGCCTGCGATCCGCTGCAGGCGGGGGCGCGCGTTTTGCTGCTACCGGGCCTGAACCGTAAAAAGGACGTGCCTGGCATCGTCGCCCTGTTGCGTCAGCTCCTCCCGGCGGGCGGTGTGCCCTCCCGCTGGGGCTTCGTCGAAGCCGCAGCAGCGATGCGGGACATCGGGTTCTTCCTGGGGTCGCTCAAGCGGCACGGACACGAGCCGACGGACGTGGTACCTGGGCTTGAGCCGGTACTGCTCGACTTGGCGCGCACCACCGACCTGCCGCCGCGCGAAACGCTCCTGCATGTGACGGTCTGGAACCCCGCGGCGGCCGATGCGCAGCGTAGCTACACCGGGCTCGCTGATGAAGCGCACCTGCTCGAAAGCGTGCGCATCTCGATGGCGGCCCTCGAGGCGGCCATTGCGCTGAGCGTCGAGTTGTACGACGTGCCCGTGCGGTCGCCCGAGTTCGCGCTCGGGTGCGATGAGATGGCGGCCTATCTGCAGAAAATGGTCGAATCCATCGTCTACGCCTACCGGTATATCTCGCCGCAGGTGTTCTACGACGAACTGCGCCCGTTCTACGAACCGATTCGAGTCGCAGGTCAGAGCTATCTCGGCCCCGGTGCCGTAGAGATGCCCCTCTTCGTGCTGGAGCACGTGCTGTGGGGCTCGCAATCGGATCACCAAGCGTATCGCGAATTCAAAGAGACATACCTGCCTTACGTGCTTCCCGCGTTCAGGGCGGTCTACGCCCGGTTCGCAGACCAGCCGGCGCTCGTCGATCGCGTGCTCAGCGAGGTGCACGCGCTCGGGGCGCGCGGCGAGCATGTCGAGGCCGGGCTGGCGGCTCTCGACCGGGTCTTCGAGGTTTTGCTGCGTTTTCGCGCGCCTCACCGCAACCTGGCGGAGCGGGTGTACGAAGCCGGACGAAGCGGCCCCGCAATCGGCAGCGGGGGGTACGCACCCGCCATGCTCGGCGATCTACTCGAGCTCACGCGTACTGCGCGGTCCCGTCTGCGCGCTGTGCGCCACGAACCCTGAACACGCGGCCATGTGTTTCATCTCACAAAGAGAACTTACCCCATGACTCAGAAGAGCCCCGCGACCGGCAACAACAATAGCAACCACTTCGACGTGATCATCCTCGGCTCGGGCATGTCTGGCACCCAGATGGGGGCCATCCTGGCCAAACAACAGTTTCGCGTGCTGATCATCGAGGAGTCATCGCACCCTCGGTTCACGATCGGCGAATCGTCGATCCCCGAGACGTCTCTGATGAACCGCATCATCGCCGATCGCTACGGCATTCCCGAGCTCGATCACATCACGTCGTTCTATTCGACGCAGCGTTATGTTGCGTCGAGCACGGGCATCAAGCGCAACTTCGGCTTCGTGTTCCACAAGCCCGGCCAGGAGCACGACCCGAAGGAGTTCACGCAGTGCGTCATTCCCGAGCTGCCGTGGGGTCCGGAGAGCCATTATTACCGGCAAGACGTCGACGCCTACCTGTTGCAAGCCGCCATCAAATACGGCTGCACGGTCCGCCAGAAGACGAACGTGACCGAATACCACGCCGACAAAGACGGCGTCGCGGTGACCACCGCCCAGGGCGAACGGTTCACTGGCCGGTACATGATCGACTGCGGAGGACCCCGCGCGCCGCTCGCGACCAAGTTCAAGCTCCGCGAAGAGCCGTGTCGCTTCAAGACGCATTCGCGCAGCCTCTATACGCACATGCTCGGGGTCAAGCCGTTCGACGACATCTTCAAGGTCAAGGGGCAGCGCTGGCGCTGGCACGAGGGGACCTTGCACCACATGTTCGAGGGCGGCTGGCTCTGGGTGATTCCGTTCAACAACCACCCGCGGTCGACCAACAACCTGGTGAGCGTGGGCCTGCAACTCGACCCGCGCATCTACCCGAAAACGGACATCTCCGCGCAGCAGGAATTCGACGAGTTCCTCGCGCGGTTCCCGAGCATCGGGGCGCAATTCCAGGACGCCGTGCCGGTGCGCGACTGGGTCAAGACCGACCGCCTGCAATTCTCGTCGAGCGCCTGCGTCGGCGACCGCTACTGCCTGATGCTGCATGCGAACGGGTTCATCGACCCGCTTTTCTCCCGGGGGCTCGAGAACACCGCGGTGACGATCCACGCGCTCGCGGCGCGTCTCATCAAGGCGCTGCGCGACGACGACTTCTCCCCCGAGCGCTTCGAGTACGTCGAGCGCCTGCAGCAGAAGCTTTTGGACCACAACGACGACTTCGTCAGCTGCTGCTACACGGCATTCTCGGACTTCCGCCTGTGGGACGCGTTCCACAGGCTGTGGGCGGTCGGCACGATCCTCGGGCAGTTCCGGCTCGTGCAAGCCCACGCGAGGTTCCGAGCGTCGCGCGACGAGGGCGACCTCGATCACCTCGACAACGACCCCCCGTACCTCGGGTACCTGTGCGCGGACATGGAGGGGTACTACCAGTTGTTCAACGACGCCAAAGCGGAGGTCGAGGCCGTGAGCGCCGGGCGCAAGCCGGCCGAGGAGGCCGCGGCGCGGATTCACGCCCTCATCGACGAACGAGACTTCGCGAGGCCGATGTTCGGCTTCGGGTACTGCATCACCGGGGCCAAGCCGCAGCTCAACAACTCGAAGTACAGCCTGCTGCCGGCGATGAAGCTGTTGCACTGGACGCAAACCAGCGCGCCGGCAGAGGTGAAAAAGTACTTCGACTACAACCCGATGTTCGCGCTGCTCAAGGCGTACGTCACGACGCGCATCGGCTTGGCGCTGAAGTAGTATGGACGACATTCAATTGGATCAAGCGGGCGCCAAGGCGCATGCCCCGGGGGCGTACGACGCGACCACGCGCCTGGCCGCGAGCTGGTACGTCGCAATGCGCTCGGACGACCTCAAGGACAAGCCGACGGAGTTGACGCTCTTCGGCCGGCCCTGCGTGGCGTGGCGCGGCGCGACGGGGCGGGCCGTGGTGATGGACCGCCACTGCTCACACCTCGGCGCGAACCTGGCCGACGGGCGGGTCGAGGACGGGTGCATCCAGTGCCCGTTTCACCACTGGCGGTACGACGAGCGGGGCCAGTGCGTTCACATTCCCGGCCACAGTCCGGCGGTGAGCCGGCTGGAGCCCGTCCCGCGCGGGGCGCGCCAGCCGACGCTGGTCACCGCCGAGCGGTACGGCTACGTGTGGGTCTGGTACGGTTCCCCGCAGCCATTGCACCCGCTGCCCGAAATCGCCGCGGCCGACGTCGACAACGGCGACTATATGCACCTGCACTTCGCGTTCGAGACGACGACGGCGGTGTTGCGGATCGTCGAGAACTTCTACGACGCGCAGCACGCTAACCCCGTGCACGCGCTCCCGATCTCGGCCTTCGAGCTCAAGCTCTTCGACGACTGGCGCCAGTGGCCGGAGGTCGAGTCCCTGGCCCGGGCGGGCGCGTGGTTCGGTGCGGGGATCGACTTCACCGTGGACCGGTACTTCGGGCCCCTCGGCATGCTGTCGCGCGCGCTCGGCCTGAACATGTCGCAGATGAACCTGCACTTCGATGGCTACCCTGGCGGGTGCGTGATGACGGTCGCCCTGGATGGAGTCGTCAAATACAAGCTGCTGCAGTGCGTGACGCCGGTGAGCGACGGCAAGAACATCATGCACATGCTTATCTCCATCAAGAAGGTGGGCGGCCCGCTGCGTCGCGCGACCGACTATGTACTGTTCGGGCTCCAGACCAGACAGGCGGCCGGGTACGACGTGAAAATCTGGAACGGGATGAAGCCGGACGGCGGCGGGGCGTACAGCAGGTATGACAAGCTCGTGCTCAAGTACCGCGCGTTCTACCGGGGCTGGGTCGAGCGCATCGCCGAGACAACCGCACGGCCGCTCAACCGCGCCACCGAGCGTGAGTGGCGATGTGTGGGTCAGCAACCGTAGCCGAGCCCGTCTTGGCAGCGCCGTTACGCGGGCGCTCACGCATCTGGCGAGCGGCGTCACCGGCATCTCGGTGTGCGGCGTGGTGAATCTTGTGGAATTGAAATGAGTTTCCCGGCTTCAATGTTCGAGATGATCGCAGGTGCTGCGCTGATTCTTGTGATCCCTGGGCCGACCAACACCTTGCTGTTCGTTTCCGGTCTGCACGTCAGACTACGAACAACGCTTCCGCTAATCGCTACCGAGGCACTGGGGTACTTTATAGCGATTTCTTCGCTGGGATTCTTACTGGCGTCCGTGTCCGGTCGGCTCCTGTGGCTGCAAGCCATCATCAGGGGAGGCTGCGCGGCTTACGTCGGCTATTTGGCGCTGAAGATGTGGGCGCGAAGCCATTTGATAAAAGAGCGCGGCGACCGCATCGTGAATGCGAAGGAGGTGTTCGTCTCAACTTTGACGAACCCCAAAGGGCTGCTTTTTGCCAGCACCATCTTCCCCGCAGAGGCGTTCCGGACCCCTCAACACTTTGCTGTGGCGATGGCCTGCTTTCTGTCGATTCTGATCCCCATCGGCGTGGGCTGGGCCAGCCTGGGCAGCGCATGCAACCATAGTGACAGCCTGATAGGGCAGACGCCCAGACTGCTGCGTCTCGCGTCGCTCGTTCTCATGTTCCTGTCGGGCACGTTGATGTATTCCCTGGTCAAAACCTACGCGCTGAATCCGGTTTGATGCGATATCGGGGCGCGTTCTGCCACACAGGTCCGCAGGACGTTCTATTGGCCAGGTTGTAAAAGCTCTGCGTCTGCGCTCATCTCCGGCAAGGGGCGATGCGCGATCTCTTCCGCCTCGGCGTGGCTCAACCCGAGCATGCGCAGGAGCGCCGAGGCCGCCCGCTCCGGAAAATCGCTCTTGCTGTTGGTGAAGCCTTTCAGCAGCGTGGCCGCCGGTTCCGATTGCGCATCGATTTGCACGCCCACTGCCACGGCGGCGAGGACAGTGCCGCCAACGGAGATCAGGCTCATCAAAGGATCGGGCGCGTCAAACCGGCGTGCCGCGACGCCTCGCCCAATGTCGCGAAGCAGCCGCTGGCCAAGTCCACGGGTCAGGATGCGCGGCGAGAATCCCTCGCGAATCAGGAATTGCCCCCACACCGGCTCCCGTCGCGCGCGCAGCAGCGTGTGCCGCACGGACACGGCAATCACTTCGGCCGGGTCGGCAAGGCCGCCGGCAATCCGGTCCAGCGTGTCTGCGAACTCTTCGAACACCCAGTCCGTCAGCGCCAGGTAGATCGCCTCCTTCGATTCAAAGTGGTTGTAGAACGAGCCGAAGCCGACATCCGCGGCCTCGGTGATCTCGTTGATCGCAACGCCCTCCATTCCCTTTTCGGCCATGAGCTTGAGCGCGGCCTCTAACAGGCGCGACCGTGTCTCGCGTTTGCGACGCGCTCCACGCGGCTCCTTTTCTTCCACGGCGGTGGCTGCTGGCGTGCCGGCTGCAGTAGCTGTGGCGGATTTGGTGGCCTTGGGGCGGGGTGGGGAAGTCCGGGGCATGAGATCGAGCTGATGAAGCGGGACTAGAGTTTAACCTGATCAAGATTGACAAATTTATCAGTTATGATTTGAATATCGAAAACGCCCACCCTGGGCCATACAAGAACTGGAGTTCGCGTGGAGACAGCTGCACATGAGGCGCAAGAAGCGCTTCCGTTCGTGCCCCCGGCCGGCGATTTGCCTTCTGCGGTCGATGTGCTGATCGTGGGTTTCGGCCCGGTAGGCGCCATGGCTGCCAATCTGCTGGGCAGATACGGCGTACGGGTGCTTGTCGTGGACAAATCCACGGAAGTCTTTATGGCGCCCCGCGCCATCGCACTCGACAACGAAGCGCTGCGGATTCTGCAGATGGCCGGCATCGGCGAGCGCGAACTCGACACCATCGCGATCCCGTTTGTGCGCATGCGCTCGCCGGTGTTTGGGGAATTCGCACGCGTCAATACGCTTGGCGGCGCAGACGGCCATCCGAAGCTCGTCACGTTCTACCAACCTGATCTTGAGCGCAGCCTGCGGCGCCAGCTCCAGCAGTACGACGGCGTGCACACCGCGCTGGGTGCCGAGTTCAGGGGGCTTGAGGCTTCAGAAAACCATGTTGTCGCTTCCGTCGCCTTGGCTGGTGGACAGACGCATCGCGTGCGTGCGAGCTACGTCATCGGGGCAGACGGCGCCAGCTCCGTCGTGCGCGGGTTGATCGGCCAGGCCTTCAAGGGCAAGACCTTTGCCGAAGACTGGCTCATCGTCGATGCGCGCAACGTGCCGCGCCCCATCGACCACGTTGAATTCCTTTGCAACCATCGTCGTCCGACGCCTCACATGACGGCCCCCGGCGGGCGCGAACGCTGGGAATTCATGCTCAGCCCCGGTGAGACACGCGCGGAAATGGAATCGGACGAGCGCATCTGCGCGCTGCTTAAGCCATGGTGCAACGTGGATGACATCGTCATTGAACGCAGGGCCGTCTATCGCTTCCATGCGCGAGTGGTCGATACGTTCAGCAAGGGGCGCATTTTTCTGGCCGGAGATGCCGCGCACATTACGCCGCCTTTCGTTGGGCAAGGGCTCGTTGCGGGTCTGCGGGATGTGGCCAATCTCTGCTGGAAGCTTGCGTGGGTTGTTCAGGGGCGCGCGGCGCCAGGCATCTTGGATTCGTACGATCGCGAACGCCGTCCGCATGCGAAGGCCATGATCAATCTAGCGAAGTTCATGGGCAAATTGGTGATGCCGCGCAACGCCGGCGTCGCGTTGCTCACGCACGGGCTCATGCGCCTTGTGCGCCTGGTTCCCCCACTGCGCACCCAGCTCGAAGAGCTCGGCATCAAGCCGAAGAACGCGTTCGCACGGGGTCTGTTCGCGAATGGGAAAAGCGGTTCCCGTTTGCGCCGTGGCGCCGTGCTTGCCCAAGGCTGGGTGCGCAGCGGCGACGGCACGGCCCAATTGAGCGATGACGTGCTTGGCGGCGGGCTCGCGTTGATCGGGTTTGGCCAAGACGTCGGCACACAACTGGATGCTGACACCGCCAATGCGTTTGCCGCGGCAGGCGGCAAGGTGGTCCAGATCACGCATCGGGGCCAGCGCTTGCATGTGGCGCAAGGCGAGGCCTGGGAAGACCTTGAAGGTGTTTTCCTGCCGCGCTCCGTGCCCTTTGGCTGGGCCGCCGTCATCCGCCCCGATCGCACCATCGTCCATGACGGTCCGGCACAAGATGCCGCTCGCCTTGTCCGAGAAAGCCTCGCATTGCTCGGCGCGTCTGCCGGGCAGGCGTCTTCCCTGGCCCCCGTCGCACGCGCCGCTTGAGGTCTCACCATGAAACTCACGACTGCCCAACCCGCACGCCACCCGAACCCAACCACCAAGGCGCTCGAACTGGCCTACCTGATCTTCGAGCGGCCAGACCTGACCAAGGCAGAACAATTCCTGACCGACTTCGGCCTGCACACGGTGGCGCGCGACGGCGGACGCCTGTTCATGCGCGGCACGAGTGCCGCCCCGTTTTGCTACGTCGTCCACAAGGCAGAAGCAGACCGTTTTGTTGGATTCGGCTTGCGTGTTGCCGACAGCAAAGACCTGGAAGCGCTGGCCCGCGTGCCAGGTGCGTCGGGTGTGGAACCACTCACCGCACCGGGCGGCGGACTCTGCGTTCGCCTGCGTGATCCGTCCGGCTTTCGCGTTGATGCCGTCTGGGGCCAGGCACCCAGCGGCACGCTGCCGCATCGCACGGCAATGGCGCTCAATACGGCCGACAGCATTGTCCGGGTGAATGAAACGCAGCGCGTTCAGCCGAAGCCGCAGGAGGTCATCCGCCTGGGCCACGTCGTGCTGGAAGTGGCCGACTACCAAGCCACGAGCGCCTGGTACACACAGCACTTCGGTTTCATTCCAAGCGATGTGCAGGTGCTGCCCGATGGCTCACCGGCGGTGGCGTTTATGCGCCTCGACCTGGGCGCGACGCCCGCTGACCACCACACGCTCGCGCTGGCACAAGGCTTTGCGCCGATCTACAGCCACAGTGCTTTTGAAGTCATCGACGCCGATGCCATCGGCATGGGGCAACGGATCCTGCGCGAGCGCGGCTGGAAACATGCGTGGGGCATTGGCCGGCACATCCTGGGCAGCCAGATCTTCGACTACTGGCAAGACCCCTGGGGCGACAAGCATGAACACTACTGCGACGGCGACATGTTCACCGCTGACCAGCCCACCGGCATCCATGCCGTGAGCCGTGAAGCGATGTCGCAATGGGGCCCCGTCATGCCGCGCAGCTTTACGAAACCCAAGCTCTCTCTGCCCAAGCTCGTCGCCCTAGTGCGCAACCTGCGCAACAGCCCCGACCTCACCGTCGGCAAGCTACGCACGCTGGCCAAGCTCTTCGCGTGACCCCTCTTTTTACCGACAGCCCCCGATACGCCCATGGCACTGAATGTTCTCCATTACCGATACCAGGGTCGCGCCCAGTGGGGAGTGATCCGCGCCGGCCTGATCACGCCCATTCCGGGCGATTTCCCGACCACCGCGGCGTTTCTCCAGTCCACCACGGTGGAAGCGCTCTCTGGGTTGGCCGGCCCCGTCATCAAGGTGTCTGAGGTCGAGATTCTCTCGCCGGTCACGCGCAATCAGCAGTTCGTTTGCCTGGGTGCGAATTATCGCCAGCACATGATCGAGTCGGGCATGAACCCGGACGCCAAGCACTTCAACATGGTGTTCACCAAGGCGCCGGGCTGCATCGTGCCAGCCACTTCCGATCTGGTGCGGCCTGGACACGTGCGGTTTCTCGACTACGAGATCGAGCTCGGCCTCGTCATGAAGCGCGACGTGACGACGCGCGAATCGGTCACGGAAGCCAACCTGCATGAGTACGTGGCGGGCATCGTCATCGTGAACGACTACTCGGCGCGCGACATCCAGATTCCGCAGATGCAGTTCTACAAGGGCAAGAGCTATCGCACGTTCGGCCCGGTGGGCCCGTATCTGTGCCTGCTGCAGCAGCGCGACTTTGGCCGCCTGCGCGATCTGCAACTCAGGTTGACCGTGAATGGTGTGATCCGGCAGAGCGATTCGACTGCCAATCTGGTGCACGGTCCCGCAGAAACCTTGACCGAGCTGTCGGGCGTTCACGATCTGCACACGGGTGACCTGATCGCCACGGGCACGCCCGCGGGCTGCGCGCTGAGCGTTCCGTCACCCGCGAAGCAGCGCATCGCCGCGCTGTTGCCGGAGGCCACCAAGTGGCGAATGTTCATGAAGGTGCAGGCAGCGCGCCCGCAATACCTGAAGCCGGGCGACGTTGTCGAAGCGCGCATCTTCAGTACAGACAGCGAGATTGACCTCGGCACGCAGCGCAACCGCGTAGTGGAAGACGCAGCATGAACGGCATTGCAAACCAGAGCGACGTCCTCGCCATTGAAGCGAGGGGAATGCCGGCGGATCTCCCGACCAGTACGTACGAGATGATCCGACGCGGCGCGGCCATCAACCCGTCTGCACCGGCGCTCTCGTTCTTCCTGCGCGCGGCGGATCACCGCAAGGCGCAGACGTGGACGTATCGCGAGCTCGTGCGAGACATCACACGTACGGCCAACCTGTTCACGCGGCTCGGCATTCGCCGCGATGAAGTGGTGGCCTACGTGCTGCCGAATCTGCCGGAAACGCATTTCGTGATCTGGGGCGGAGAGGCGGCGGGCACGGTCTGCGCCATCAACCCGCTGCTCGAAGGCCCCGCCATTGCCGATCTGCTGAAGGCTGCCGGCGCACGCGTGCTGGTCACGCTCGCGCCGTTTCCCGGCACTGATCTATGGCCGAAGGTGCAGCGCATTCTGGGCGAGGTGGCATCGCTGGAGCATCTGGTGCTCGTCAACCTGGCCGACCGTGTGCGTGGGCCCAAGGGCTGGATGGCGCGGTTCGTGCAGCGCAGGGAATGCACGCGGCTGTACGGCCGGGAGGGTGTTCGCGCAGCCGTGCCACGACATATCCACGTGCACGATTTCGGCAGAGCGATAGCGCGCGAATCTGGGGCAACGCTGGCGTTTCCGCGCGTCTTCAAGGCGGGGGATACGGCTTCGTATTTCTGCACAGGCGGCACCACGGGGCTCCCCAAGATTGCCGTGCGCAGCCATGGCAACGAGGTGGCCAATGCCTGGGCCGCAGGCCAGTTCCTGGGCAACAGCGTCGGCCCTGGCAAGACGATCTTCTGCGGGCTGCCGCTGTTTCATGTGAATGCGGTGCTGGCGACCGGGCTTCTGCCGTTCTCCAAAGGTGCGCACGTGGTGCTCGGTACGCCCCAGGGCTACCGCGGCGAAGGCGTCGTCCCCCGCTTCTGGGAGATCGTTGAGCGCCACCGCATCAATTTCTTCAGTGCCGTGCCGACGCTGTATGCGGCGTTGCTCGATGTGCCCGTGGGCAAGTGCGACATCAGTTCGCTGCAGTACGGCCTGTGCGGCGCGGCACCCATGCCCATCGAGGTCTTCCGCACGTTCCAGCAGCGCACCGGCGTGAAGATTCTTGAGGGCTACGGCCTGACCGAAGGCACGTGCGTGAGCAGCGTCAATCCACCGCTGGGTGACCGGCGGCTCGGCTCCATCGGCCTGCGCGTGCCGGGCCAGCGCATGAAGGCCGTGGTGCTCGGTGAAGACGGCCAGTATGTGCGCGATTGCGGTACGGACGAACCGGGGGTGCTCGTCATCTCGGGGCCGAACGTCTTTGGCGGGTACGTGCAGCCCGAGCACAACAAGGGCCTGTGGATCGACCTGGGCGATGGCCGGGCGTGGCTCAACACTGGCGATCTAGGCCGCGTGGACAGCGATGGGTATTTCTGGCTGACTGGCAGAAAGAAGGAGCTCATCATCCGTGGCGGCCATAACATCGATCCGGCCACCATCGAAGAGCCGCTACACCGGCACCCGGCTGTGCAGATCGCAGCGGCCATCGGGCGGCCAGATGCACATGCCGGCGAGCTGCCCGTGGCGTACGTCCAGCTCAAGCCCGGCGCTACGGCCAGCCGCGAAGAGCTTGCCGACTTCGTGCGCCAGGCAATCTTGGAACGCGCTGCACAGCCAAAGCAGATTCACATCGTTGATGCCATGCCGCTCACGGCGGTGGGCAAGATCTTCAAGCCCGCGCTCAAGCGCATGGAAACCGCCGATGCCTTGCACTGTGCGCTGCGTGAGGCCGGCATCGACGGCGTGCGCCTGCTGCTGGATGAAGACAAGACCACCGGCATCTCGGTACGTGCCGGCTTGCGTGACCCTGCATTGCACGATGGCGTGGCAGCGGTCCTTGGCCGATTCCCGTTTTCGTTTTCCATCTCGCCAGACGGAGGCGCGCCTCCCTAGTCCGTCACGCCCCAGCTTGCCGTAGTCAATACAACGATTCCAAATCAGGAGACACACCATGGCGCACTTCACTCTGCGCTCCGCCCCCGCTCGTTCTTTTTTTGCCGTGGCGGCCACCATCGCAATGGCGGCCCCCTTGGCACATGCCCAATCCAACGAAGACCCGACCGCTAGTGACGGCAGCTTCTACGATCGTTACATCCGCGGGCGCAATGTGCTCTCGGTTGGGGTCCTTCATATCCATCCCACGGATTCGTCAACACCGCTGTCCACCTCGACCAGCGCGCTCGGGTTGGGCACCTATGAATCGCCTGGCACCAGCGCCAGGACGGGCAGTTCCACCACGCTGTCAATCACGCAGACGTATTTCGTCAACGACAACTGGGCCGTCACGGCTGTCGGTGGCATTCCTCCCACCACAAACATCTACGGCCGCGGAAAGGTCATCGCACCTGTGCCAGGTCTTGGCAACCTCACCCTCATCGATCTGGGGCAACCGCAGAACAACCCGGTTGCAACTGCGCGCGCGTGGAACCCGGCGCTCATTGGGCAGTACTACTTCGGCACCGCGCAGAGCAAACTGCGCCCCTTCATTGGCGGGGGCGTCAGCTACAACTTCTTCACCCAACTGCGCTTGAACCCGAATTTCGTCAGCGCCATGCAGAACCTCGGCCAAGTCCTTCAGTTGGGCATGGGCCAGATCCCGACCGGCCCCGCCAAGGTGTCGGCAGAGACCTCCAGTTCCTGGGCGCCAGTTGCCAACATCGGTATGTCGTACGAGTTTGCCAAGGACTGGGCGGTGGTCGGCACCGTCGCCTACCTGCCGCTCAAGACCACATCGACCATCACGCTCCGCAGCCAGGAAGGTCAGGTGCTGGCCGTCAACAAGACGGTGATCAACGTCAAGCCTGTCGTCTTCAGCCTGAACGTGGGCTACCGCTTCTAGTCAGTGGAGAATCCTTCGGGTGCCTATCAAGCGTGATCGCTCTTGGGCTAGCCCACTACAAGACATCTCTGTCATCCTACCGGGCTGCCACCTTGGGAGACAGCAGGTATTCCGAGGACTAAAGAAGCCGTCGAATGTGAGCGACAGCTCTTCTGGTGCGTGCTGTATTCGGTCCCAATCCATACTTCGTAGGAGGCGTTCTTGTGCTCCTCGATTTTGAGCTTCTTTGTGGAAGTCGAAATGCGGACGGGCTTGTCTCCCTCGCGATTCTGCGCATCATCACGGTGCGTGAAGAATCGCGGCCCCTCAGTGGTTGAGGTGACCGCGTCCAGCCCGCAAGTGCCAAAGCTAGCCGACAATTGAGTGTGGGACTTTTCCATGCTACAGAGCAAAAGACGCTAGGCTTCGTATTTCGTCAACTGCTCGCCGTGGCCCGCGATGCGAAACATGCGTATTCCCCCAATGAAGGCGATCATCGCATTCGAATCCGTCGCGCGGACGAAGAGCGTGAATCGCGCATCTGAAGAACTTGGCCTGACAGCCTCGGCTGTCAGCCACCAGATCAGCAATCTGGAGGCGGCGATTGGCCAGCCTCTATTCTTCCGGCAAGGGCGCGGCTTAGTGCTGACCCCCGTAGGTGAACAGTACTTGCGTGACATCACGGGTGCGCTTGCCGACTTGGGCCGCGCCACTGAGCGCGCCTCCAGCCGCACCGAAGTTGAGATCCTGCGCGTGCACTCCAGCCCCAGCTTCGGCCTGATGTGGCTATTGCCTCGGCTCGCGGCGTTCCAGGAAGACCACAGCGACATCCGCTTGAATGTCTCGTGTTCGTATGAGGATGTCTCGTTTACCAGCGGCTTTTACGACATCGATATCCGCTATGGACACGCACATTGGCGCGACGTCCAGATCAAGACGCTGCGCGGCGAACGCATTGTCCCGCTGGCGTCGCCCGCATATCTAGACAAGCACCCGGTGTCATCTCCGGAGGATTTGCTCGCGCATCGCCTCATTCGATCCGAAACGCCGCTTGTGCAGTGGCAACAGTGGTTCGCGCGTGTGGGCGTTGAACACATGCATGTGGCGTTCGACTTTGCGTTCGACCGCTCATACATGTCGCTTGAGACCGCGGCACTCGGGCTAGGCGTGGCGTTGGAGAGCACGTTGCTGGCCTCGGTCCTCGTAGCGCAGGGGCGGCTGGCGCCGGTGTTTGGCGACGACCACGCGCTTGAGGTCGCTGGACACCACATCGTGTTTCCACCACAGAATGCCGACCTGCCGCGCGTGAAGCGCTTTCTTGCCTGGGTCGACCGGCAACTGACGCCGCATCCGACGACATAGCGCCGCAGGCCTGTGTGATGCAGCGCACCAAGGCCGTCGTGGCCCATATCTGAAAATTTCTCAGCCATAGTTGAATCCAACTGCGTTGATCGGATCGCCCGCAGGAACAACACTGCAGCCAACAAGATTCCAACAGGCAGGAGACAACGATGTTGCTCGAGAACAAGGTGGTCATCGTGACGGGTGCGGCTTCGCCGCGCGGTATTGGCAAGGCGACGGCCAAGGCACTTGCTGCTCACGGTGCGCGGGTGGTGGTGCTGGATCTGCAGCTAACGGATGCCGAGCAGGCCGCACGCGATCTGGGTGAAGGCCACCTCGGTCTTGCGTGTGATGTGACCGATCGCAGCGCCTGCGATGCCGCTGTTCAAGCGGCTCTTACCAAATACGACCGCATTGACGGTCTCATCAATAACGCCGGGATCACCCAGCCGCTGCGCACGCTCGACATCCAGGCCGGTAATTTCGATGCTGTGGTCGACGTGAACTTGCGCGGCACGCTCTATATGTCGCAGGCTGTGTTGCCGCACATGAAGGCGCACAAGGGCGGCAGCATCGTCTGCATGTCGTCGGTATCCGCGCAGCGCGGCGGCGGAATTTTCGGCGGGCCACACTACAGCGCCGCAAAGGCGGGCGTGCTGGGGCTGGCCAAGGCCATGGCGCGTGAATTCGGTGGCGACAATGTTCGCGTCAACTCCATCACGCCGGGGCTCATCCAGACCGACATCACCGGGGACAAGCTCACAACCGAGATGCGCAACGAGATCATCAAGGGCATTCCGCTCGGCCGGCTTGGCGATGCGGCTGACGTCGCCAACGCTTGCCTGTTCCTCATCAGTGATCTGTCTGCGTACATGACCGGCATCACGCTAGACGTGAACGGCGGCATGCTCATCCACTGAGCGACTGAACGACACAATCTTTACCGCCATGGCTGGCATACCGGCCGTGGACTTCTGCGAGACACATGCACCCGGGCCCACCCGGGGCACATGGTAGGAGACACCATGACCACGAAGTTTGCATCGCCCTTGCCGGGCGACGAGTCGGCGCGCGCGGATGCGGCCACGTTCGAGTCCCGCACCTATGCCAAGGTTGCGCGTCGGCTCATTCCCTTCCTGATGATCTGCTATCTGGGCGCCTATCTTGACCGCGTCAACGTGGGGTTTGCCAAGCTGCAGATGCTCAATGATCTGCGGTTCAGCGAGACGGTGTATGGCTTGGGTGCCGGCATTTTCTTTCTCGGCTACTTCCTCTTTGAAGTCCCGAGCAATGTGATCCTGCACAAGGTGGGCGCGCGCAATTGGCTGGCACGCATCATGTTGACGTGGGCCGTCATCTCAGCCGGTTTCGCCTTCGTGAGCACGCCGACGTCGTTTTACGTGTTGCGTTTCCTGCTTGGGGTGGCTGAAGCGGGCTTCGCGCCGGGCGTCATCCTGTACATGACGTACTGGTTCCCGTCGCAGCGTCGGGCCAAGGCATTGTCGATGTTCTTCATGGCGATTCCACTCGCAGGCATCGTCGGCGGGCCGCTGTCGGGCTACATCCTCCACACGTTCCACGATGTGGCGGGGTTGGCCGGCTGGAAGTGGCTATTCCTCATCGAAGCCTTGCCGTCGCTGCTGCTGGGCGTGGCCATCCTGTTCTATCTCGACAACGGCATTGCACACGCCAAGTGGCTGACCGACGCCGAGAAGGCGCTGCTCGAGCGCAATGTCGCTGGAGACAACGCGCAGAAAACCGCGCACGGTTCGGTGGGCGCCTTCATTGCAGACCGTCGCCTGTGGTTACTGGCTGCCATCTACTTCTGCGTGGTGCTTGGGCAATACGGGCTCACGTTCTGGCTGCCGACCTTGATCCGCAAAGCTGGCGTGGCTGATCCGCTGTGGGTGGGCGTGTTCACTGCGGTGCCGTATATCTGCGCCATCGTCGCATTACCGCTGATTGGCATGAGCGCGGACCGCCGCCGCGAGCGCCGCCTGCACCTTGCTGTGCCGATGTTGGTGGCCGCCGCCGGATTCGCGGCGCTACCCCTGATTGGCAACGTAGGCGCCGCGCTGGTCTGCCTGAGCATTGCTGCCGCTGGGATCCTGTCTTCTTCATCGCAGTTCTGGTCGTTGCCCACCGCCATGCTGGGCGGTATGTCGGCCGCTGCGGGCATCGCTGCAGTCAACTGCTTCGCCAACCTTGCCGGGTTCTTCTCGCCGGCCATCGTCGGTTGGCTCAACGACCTGACGGGCAATTCGACGGCTGGCCTGATCTTCATCTCCTCGGCCATCGTACTTGGCGCCGTGCTGGTGTTCTTTGTGCCGGCGAAGACCGTCAACCGTTGAGCTGGTGACTGTCTCTGTCCCCGTGCCTCCCGCTTTATCACAGGAACAATCATGACCTCCACATCATTGCCACCAACCGACGCCGTGCCTTTGGCCGAGCGCGCTTACCGTATCCGCCGCAACGCCCTGCTGATGGGCGAAGTGCAGGGCCAAGGCTACATCGGGCAAGCGCTCGACATTGCCGACGTGCTGGCTGTCGCCTACTTCGGCGCAATGCGCTACCGGGCCGAAGATCCCGACTGGGAAGGCCGCGACCGCTTCTTGCTTTCCAACGGCCACTATGCGATCGCGCTCTATGCGGCGTTGCTCGAAGCCGGCATCTTGCCCGCTGAAGAGCTAGAGACATA
This sequence comes from uncultured Ralstonia sp., assembly GCA_966433195.1. Classification (GTDB taxonomy): domain Bacteria; phylum Pseudomonadota; class Gammaproteobacteria; order Burkholderiales; family Burkholderiaceae; genus Ralstonia. The sequence continues at coordinate 204,484 of CBJMVH010000002.1, read as the reverse complement.
CGGCAGCGACGACAGCCGCCTGCCGATGTCCGGCATGGCCAGCTATACGCCCGGTATGGAGATGTCCGGTGGCTCGCTCGGGCAGGGGCTGACAATTGCCGTCGGCCGTTGCCTGGGCCTTAAACGTAAGGGCTCCGACGCGTTCGTCTACACGCTGTTCTCAGATGGCGAGCTGGATGAAGGTGCCGTGTGGGAGGGTCTGCTGTCCGCCGCGCACTGGAAGTTGGACAACCTCATAGCCGTGGTGGACGTGAACAACCAGCAGGCGGATGGTCCGTCGACGCAAATCATGGCGTTCGAGCCGCTGCTGCCCAAGCTGGAAGCGTTCGGCTGGTTTACCCAACGCGTGGATGGCAACGATATCGAGGCCGTCAAGGCCGCCTTCGATGCAGCGCGCGCACACAAGGGTGCACAACCGCGGATGATCATTTGCGATACCCGCATGGGCTGCGGTGTTCCGTTCCTGGAGCAGCGCGAAAAGAATCACTTCATCCGCGTTGACGCGCACGAATGGCAGCTCGCGCTGCAAGCACTGGAAGCCGGGAGGACCGCATGAGCAGCACCGTCATCAACAAGCCCAAGCTGAAGACCTCCGCAATGATCGCCTCCATTGCGGGTGAGGGCCAGGCAACACGCCCGGCGCCGTTCGGCCATGCGCTGGCTGAACTGGCCCGTGTAAAGCCCAATGTCGTCGGCATGACGGCAGACCTGGGCAAGTACACCGATCTGCACATCTTCGCCAAGGAATTCCCGGGCCGCTACTACCAGATGGGCATGGCTGAGCAGTTGCTCATGGGCGCCGCCGCCGGCTTGGCCAAAGAAGGTGCACAGCCGTTTGTGACGACCTACGCTGTCTTCGCCACGCGTCGCGCATACGACTTCATGCACCAGACGATCGCCGAAGACAACCTCGACGTAAAGATCGTCTGCGCGCTGCCTGGGTTGACCACCGGCTACGGGCCAAGCCACCAAGCAGCCGAAGACTTGGCGCTAATGCGCGCCATGCCGAATATGACCATCATCGACCCGTGCGACGCGCTGGAGATCCAGCAGATGGTGCCGGCCATTGCAGCGCATGCCGGGCCTGTCTATGCACGCCTGCTACGCGGCAACGTGCCGGTAGTGCTTGACGAATACGGCTATCAGTTCGAGCTGGGTAAGGCCAAGCTGCTGCGCGACGGCGCCGAGGTGCTCGTCATCTCGTCGGGCATCATGACGATGCGCGCGCTGGAAGTTGCCAAGGCATTGCAAAGCGATGGCATTGGCGTGGGAGTGCTACACGTGCCGACGATCAAACCGCTCGACACCGAAACCATTCTGCGTGAGGCGGGGCGCTCCGGACGGCTCGTGGTGGTGGCAGAGAACCACACCGTGATCGGCGGGCTGGGCGAGGCGGTCGCAGGCACGTTGATGCGCGCGGGGGTCAGCGTGCCGTTCCGCCAGGTGGGGCTGCCGGATGCGTTCCTGGATGCCGGTGCACTGCCGACGTTGCATGACCGCTACGGCATTTCCACCAATGTCATGGCATCAACGATTCGGGGATGGCTGGACTAACAAAAGATGCCTCCGCCCGTCGGTGGAGGCGTCTTTGCCGTTCACCACCGAATCTCTTCGCATGCTTCCGCTACTGAACAGCGCACGCGACGAAAGCTCAACCTGCCTGGGCGGCCGGGTTCAGTGAAAGGTCAACCAGCTTTCCCTGTCGCCATCCCGAGATCGTCCTTGCCTCTTAGCCAGTCGATCAGATGGTCACGAAACCCTTCGGCCGCAGGCGACACCGTCCGGGTGGTCGAATGGTAAAGGCACACTTGCCGGACCAACTCCGGATCCACAATGTTGCGCATCACCAGACCAAGCGGACGAGCCAGCAAGCCAACGTAAGCCGGAGCAAGGGTTAGCGCCAACCCTTCGGCTGCCATGCCAAGCGCCGTACTGATGTTGTCCACGATATCCATCGGGGCGATGCGCTCATGCTCGTCAGCGCCTGCGCGCATCAGCGATACGTTGCGCTCGTAGTCCCGACCCGCGGCAACCAAGGGCTGGTGGCGCAAGTCTGTCCACGCGACTTCACGCCGCTTAGCGAGCGGATGGGTGCGCGAGCACCAAAGGACCCAAGGACTTTGGAACAGGCCGATGCTCGCGACATCCTCCGATACCCCCTGGTCAGGCCCGATCGCGAGATCAACGTCAGCACTCACCACCATGTTGATGAGATCGTCTACCGCCGCGTCTCGGATGCGGATCACTACCTTTGGGTGGTTCTTCGCGTAAGCCTTGATCGCTGCCGGCAGGATGGTGCTGGCCACCACCAGAGGCGCAGCGACGCGCACGATGCCTGCTGCGCGATTGCGGATGTCGTCCGCTGATGACTGGGCCAGTTCAATGTGCTTCAGCACGCTTCTAGCCGGTGCAAGGAACTCGCGCCCTGCGGGGGACAGCATCACGCTGCGCGTCGTCCGATCAAACAGGCGGAAACCCACCGCTGCTTCCAGTTCCGCCACGAGCTGGCTGATTGCCGAGGCAGACAGATTCATCCGCTCACCCGCTTTGGCAAAGCTACGAACGTCTGCGACGGTTAAGAAGGCGTGGAGTTGCCTGGGCGTGAATCGTATGGGGGACATGTGCGGTTGATTGATAAGGCCAGCTTAATGATAGGCCAGTATTCATCGATTGTTTTGTTCTATGCCCTGTCGCATGCTCGTGCCCGCCAAAGAAAAAAATGAGCGGTTCCACTCAAGGAGACACCATGGCGCCCCCTACCATTGCGGCTCTGGCCACGAAGGACGATTTTGAAGAACGCGCATACAGGAAAGTCACGTGGCGCCTAGTCCCGTTTCTTTGCCTGTGCTTCGTGATCGCGTTTCTGGACCGCGTCAATGTTGCTTTTGCCAAGCTTCAAATGGTCTCCCAGTTGGGATGGAGCGAGCAGGCCTACGGTTTCGGTGCGGGAATCTTCTTCCTCGCCTACTTCCTCTTCGAGGTTCCGAGCAACCTCGCCATGCATCGGGTGGGAGCGCGGCGGTGGATCGCGCGGATCATGATCACGTGGGCCTTGCTCACCGGCGTCATGGCGTTCGTTCATTCCTCCACAGCCTTCTACGTGGTGCGTTTCCTGATCGGGGCAGCCGAAGCCGGCTTTTTCCCCGCCATCATCCTGTATTTGACCTACTGGTACCCCACCAATCGAAGGAGTCGCGTGATTGCCATCTTCATGACGGCAATTCCGATCGCCGGGGTGAGCGGGGGTGTGCTCTCGGGGTGGATCCTGACGGCATTCGATGGCACTCGAGGATTGGCCGGCTGGCAATGGCTCTTCCTAATCGAGAGCGTCCCGTCGCTGCTGATTGGCATCGCCGCGCTGTTTTACCTTGACGATGGCATCCGTGCCGCCAAATGGCTGACGCCTGCGGAACAGCATCTGCTGTCCTCCAACATGCAAGCGGATGGTCGTCGAAAAACGACGGTTTCACTGTCTGCTGCGTTTCGGCGGCCTATTGTGTGGGTCCTTGCACTGGTCTACTTTGGCGCAGCCATGGGCCAGTATGGATTCGGCTTCTGGCTTCCCTCCATCATCAAGAGCATGGGCGTGCAGTCGGCCTCTGAAGTGGGATTGCTGTCCGCCATTCCTTACGCCTTTGGCATTGTTGCCATGCTGGTTGTCGGAGGCAGCGCCGATCGTCGAAACGAGCACCGCTGGCACTACCTCGTGGCGGCGATGGTGGGGGCGGCCGGGTTGGCCCTGAGCGCAGCGTATAGCGACCACAGAGCCCTTTCCATCGTGGCGCTGACGCTGGCATGTATGGGCTTGCAATGTCTTGCGCCTGTGTTCTGGCGGATTCCGACGTCCATGCTCGGCGGTGTTGCGGCCGCTGCAGGCATTGCATTGATCAACTCCGTGGGCAACCTCGCCGGCTTCCTGAGCCCCTACATGGTCGGTTGGATTGTCGATCACACGGGCAACACGAAACTGGCGCTCTACATCATCGCCGGATGCCTCGTCGCCTCGGCTGCTGCCGTATTCGCACTCCGAGACCAGACGCCCCAAGGCAACTGATGGCCGCTCAACCAGGAACCCGCATCATGGAGCACCACATGGAAGAGCTGTATGCCGCGCTAGCCAATGCGCTCGGCGAAAGCTGCATCGCCCGTGACGAAGACATCGTCTCTGCGTACGCCGGAGACTGGAGTGAAGCGCCAAAGCGGTCCCCCGGGCTCGTTCTATTGCCGCAGACACCGAAACAGGTGGCGACCGCGCTGGGCGTTTGCTCAAGGTTTTCCCAGCCGGTCGTGGTGCAAGGCGGCTTGACCGGGCTTGCCGGCGGCGGCACGCCCCGCACGGGTGAGATTGCGCTTTCGCTATCGCGGCTGAACCGCATCGAAGAGATCGATGCGGTTGGGGGCATCGCTGTTGTACAAGCCGGCGTGGTTTTAGAAACGCTGCAGCAGAGCGTTGAAGAATACGGTTGGTCGTTCCCCTTGGACCTGGGCGCTCGGGGATCCTGTCAGCTGGGCGGAAACGCGGCTGTCAATGCCGGGGGAAACCGCGTCATCCGTTACGGAACGATGCGTGCGATGGTGCTGGGCATCGAAATCGCCTTGCCCAACGGCACACTCCTGACGATGCTTAATCGAGTCGAAAAGAACACCACTGGCGTCGACCTGAAACATCTGTTCATTGGCAGCGAAGGGACTCTGGGTGTCATTACTCGGCTCGTTCTCAAGCTGTCGCCAAAACCGACGAGTTCCTGCACGGCGTTGTGCGCAATGCATTCATTCTCGTCCGCTGCTGCCCTCCTTAAGCAGGCGCGTACAGCGCTGCCAAGCCTTTCGGCGTTTGAAGTGATGTGGGCCGACTTCATGGCCGCGGCAATCGACGTTGCATCGCTTCGCCAGCCATTTTCAGCAGAGGCACCCGTCTACGTCCTGATCGAAACGCAGGGTGCCAACGAGGATGAAGAACGTCGGCAACTCGAGATCTTTCTGGGCGAAGCGTTGGAGACAGAGACGGTGATTGACGTCATCGTGGCGCAGTCGCTCGACGACAAAGAACGGCTATGGGAGTACCGGGAAACCGTCGGTGAACTCCTGGCGCAGATGAAACCGCATGCTGCCTTTGATGTAGGGATCCCCATGGCCGCCATGGCGGAGTTCGTAAGCTCGACGCGAGAGGTTCTGACGCGAAGGTTTCCCGAGCAACGGCATCTGTTCTTCGGACACATTGGCGACGGCAATCTGCATCTTCTATCTGGGCCTCACCTGAGTGACGAGGACCTGCATTGCGTCGAGGACATCGTCTACACCGCGGTTGGGAACGTGGGCGGTTCCATCTCCGCAGAACACGGCATCGGCGTGATCAAGAAGGCGTTCTTGCACAACAGCCGGTCCACGGAAGAAATCTCGCTGATGCGCAGTCTCAAGACATTGTTCGATCCGGAGTCGATTCTGAACAGCGGTCGGATTCTATAAACAGCGAGCTGGAAAGAACCACGAACGTCGCGCGACGTTGTTCAAAGTCAAAGGGAGGCTAAGCAATGAAGTGGTTGACTATTTTCGCGCTTGCCCTGTGCTGCTGGGCCACCGCATCGCAGGCGCAAAGTGGTGATATCGCCGCGCATGTTGAAGTGCATGCAATTCCGTCCCTCACGCTGTCGGACACCCAGGTCTTGACCGGCAGCAAAGATGGAAAGCCGGTAACGGTGGGGGGGGGGCTGCGCCTTGCCCAGGCAGGCGGGCGTCAACCGGCAGTGGTGCTCATCCACGGTTCCAGCGGCGTTGGCCCCAACATCGAGATGTGGGAGCGCATATTTAACGCTATGGGCGTCGCCACGTTCACCATCGACGGCTTCACGGGGCGAGGCATCGTTTCAACGAGTCGCGACCAAAGCCAACTGGGCCGGCTGAATCTCATCATCGACGCGTATGGAGCACTATCCATGCTCGCGCACCACCCACGAATCGATCCCCAACGAATTGTTCTGATGGGGTTCTCGCGCGGCGGCCAGACCACGCTGTATGCGGCGATGCGCCGACTTCACCGGCTGTGGAATACGAGCGGCGCGCGGTTCCAGGCATACATTCCGTTTTACCCGGACTGCATGACGCGGTATCAAGACGACACCGACATAGACGCTCCGATCCGAGAGTTCCATGGCGCCGCTGATGACTACGATCCGCCCCAGCAATGCGCTGCATACGTCGAGCGGCTACGCAAGGCGGGCAAAGACGTTGTGATGACGGTGTATCCCGATGCGCATCATGCGTTCGATCTGCCCTTCGATATGGCGCCCACCGTTGCCAAGGGCTCGCAAACCGTCCGTGCTTGCCAGATTGCAGAAGATGCAAAGGGGACATTGATCAACGTCGCCACGCAATCCGAATTCAGCTTCCAGGATGCGTGCGTGCAACTGGACCCCCATGTTGGGGCCAACGCCCAGGCGCGAGACGCGGCGATCCGCGACGTCCGTGCGTATTTGACGAGGCTATTCTCTCAGCCTTAGACACGCGGGGCCGACTGACTTTTTTTCCCTTCATACAACGAGCGAGAGCAACTTATGAAAGCACCCCAGAGCCGGTGGCTCAAATCTGCTGCAATCTTTGTCGGGCTCGTGGTGAGCCTCTTCACCCTAGCGAGCGAGGCAAAGGAAGTGGGTAGCCCGATCCGAAATATCGTCCTGGTGCATGGTGCCTTTGCCGATGGCTCGAGCTGGTCAGAGGTCATTACGGCTTTGCAGCGCAAGGGCTACCACGTCACCGCCGTTCAGAACCCGCTGACTTCGTTACCGGACGATGTTGCTGCCACCCGGCGTGTTTTGGCGCGGCAGTCGGGCGACGTCATTCTCGTTGGCCACTCCTATGCGGGTGCGGTGGTGACAGAGGCAGGGAATGCGGACAACGTCAAAGGCATCGTCTACCTCTCTGCGCTTGTACCCGACAGTGGAGAATCGGTATCGGACCTTCTAACCCGTCTGAAGGCGCCCATGGATGGACTCAATCCCGATGGTGAGGGCCTGATCTGGCTCGATGACCCAGTAGCCTATCGCCAGGTGATGGCAGGCGACGTGCCTGAGTCCCGAGCACGCGTTCTTGCAGCGACGCAGGTGCCCATTTCTGTATCCGCGTTTGAAGGCAAGGTGTCGCATGCGGCATGGCACGACAAACCAACGTGGTATCTCGTTACCGAAGAGGACCATGCGCTCAAGACGCCCGTGCAGCGTGAGTTGGCCCAACAGATTAACGCTCGCGTGACGACGGTGAAATCGAGCCATATGTCGTTGGTCTCACATCCGGCCGTGGTGGCGAACCTGATTGATCGCGCCGCTCGAGACGCGCGCCGGTGAACCCCTACCGCGATGAAGCCTCACGAGGCTGTGCACCTCGTGGCCTCATCGCCGCATCAGTGTGCGCTGGGCCCAGCAGCGGCCGCGTCGTGGGCAGGGGTTCGGGAGGTCATGACGGGCAACTCAGCCGCAAGAAACTCAATGAAGGCACGCACCGCCGGCACGACACCTCGCCGCGAGGGAAACACCGCATGAAGCTGGTGTGACGGCATACGGTATTCAGGCAACAGAACCACAAGCCGGCCATCCTGTATGGCCGGTCCGCACAGATCGACGGGCAATTGCGCCACACCCGCACCACGGAGTGCCATCTGCTCAAGCAGGTACACATCGTCGGTCACGAGCGTCGGCTTGTAGTGAATTTCCTGAGCCCGGTCATCGGGGCCAGTGACCTCCCAACGGGCGGGCTCGCCACGCGCGCCGCCGGGCCCGACTCCGCTCACGCCTTGTAGCGCGTCTACCGTATGGAATGGGCCGTGCCTTTCTACAAAGGCAGGGCTGGCGGCAAGCACCTGCTCACTCAGTCCGAAACTGCGTAAGACCAATTCCGAATCATCGAGCGTGGATCGGATACGCAAAGCCACGTCGTAGCCTTCTGCGATGACATCGACCCGACGGTTGGTCAGGTCAAGTTCCAGCCGCACATCAGGGTGGGCCTCCAGAAATTTCGCCAATACAGGGGCGAGGAAGATATGTGCCACGCCGACCGGGCAACTCACGCGCAGCCGTCCTGAGGGCTTGTCGCTTGCTCGTTCCGCAACCTCCATTGCCGCTTGCACCGATTGCGTGATGGCCTCGCAGTGCGCATAAAAAGCTGACCCCACGTCAGTCACGCGCACGGCCCGCGTGGATCGCTGCAGCAATCGAACGCCAAGCCGTTCCTCCAGCTCTGCCACGCAGCGGCTGACCCGGGATTTCGGGATGCCAAGCGCCCGCGCAGCACTGGAGAAATTGCCATGCGTGACGACAGCGGCAAACATGACGAGGTCGTTGAGATCCTCCACGACAGTGCTCCAAAAACGGTGGCTGGGACGAGTCAGGATTGTCTCATTCATAGGACGCTCCGTAGCGAAACGCGCCCCTAGTTGCGCAAACGCCGTCCCCCTATCTTGACGTCCATCCCCACATTTTTTGGAGAGACGTCATGCAAATCCTGCACCTCGATTCCAGCATCCTTGGCGATGCCTCTGCGTCGCGTGTCCTGAGCGCCGCCATCACAGACGAGTTGCGCCGCGACAACCCTGCGGCCGTGGTTGTCCATCGGGACCTCGCACGCGAGCCCATCCCTCATCTGGACGGTGCCATCGCCGCCGGTTTCCGCGGCCCAGGCGTGGGTGATTTTGATGACGCCACCCGAGCTGAACACGCACGCTCAGAAATGCTCGTCAAGGAACTGCTTGCCAGCGACGTGATCGTTGTTGGCGCGCCGATGTACAACTTCTCCGTGCCCAGCCAGTTGAAGGCCTGGATCGATCGGGTGGCCCAGGTCGGCCGCACGTTCAAGTACACCGAGAACGGCCCCGTGGGCCTGATCGAGGGCAAGCGCGTGATCGTCGCCTCCACGCGCGGCGGCATGTATTCGGCTGGGCCTGCCGCAATCATGGACTTTCAAGAAGCCTATCTGAGCGCGGTGTTCGGCTTTCTGGGCATTGTCGATGTCCGTTTTGTACGCGCTGAGCGGCTCTCCCGGGGCGCAGACGCGCGCAGCGAATCCTTGAGCGCGGCACACGCCAGCGTACGAGAGGCCGCTTACCCCACCGGGCTTTGACTCGGTTCAAGCGAGCCGCGTCATCCAAATTCTTCCGCAACCTGATACCCCTGGAGATTGAATCCATGCTGTATGCCATCACGCTCAATTACATCCGCCCGATGGAAGAGGTGGAAAGCCATCTCGATACCCATCGCGATTGGCTCGTCGAGTACACCAGACAAGGGCGGATTCTCGTGGCCGGACCACTGGAGCCGCGAACCGGTGGCTTTGTGCTGGCCGCCTGCGACAACCGCGCGGAGCTTGATGCCATGCTCGAGAAAGACTCGTTCCACGTGCACAAGCTGGTCGACTACACCATCGTCGCGGCCATGCCTGCGCTTCGTGCTGGCGAATTTCCAGCGACATGGGCGCCCGACGCCAAAGCCGTGTAACCCGTACCGAAAGATCTCGAATACAGACTCGCCAACCTACTGAAAACGACAACCATGAAGCTCAATGCACTCCTTAGCGCCGCAATGGCGGCTCTGTTGGTACCTGTTGGAGCCATCGCTGCTGGTGGGCCGGGTCCCACTGCCCCGGCAGCAACACAGTTCAAGGTCGGGGCGCTCCGTGTGACGTCGCTTGCCGACGGTATCTACGTGCTACCCAATGACGGAACAATCTTTGGTGCCGATGTTGGCCCGAGCGCTGTAGCTGAGGTCTTGAAAGCCGCCCAGGCACCTACCGACCAGATCACGCTGCCCGTCGATGCCTTGCTCGTCCGTGATGGCTCACATCTCGTGCTGATCGACACGGGTCTCGGAACGAAGGTCGGGGGCGTATTGCTTGAAAGTCTCAAGCTGGCCGGCGCCACTGCCGCGCAGGTCACCGATGTTCTGATCACGCACCCGCATCCGGACCATATCGGCGGGCTGCTAACCGATGCGGGCGAATCCGCGTTTCCTCACGCAAAGATCTGGTTCTCGTCCATCGATTGGGCCGCCTTGCAGACGCAGCGTGGCATGGCGGACCTCATCAGGGTCATTGGGCCGCAAGTCGCACCGTTTGACACCGGTGCCAAGGTGACGCCGTCCATCACGTCGGTTCCGCTGAAAGGGCATACGCCTGGGCATGTGGGCTATGAGATCGTCTCCGGCGGCAGCCGTCTGCTCGACATCGGGGACGCCGCCCACAGCGCCATCATCTCTTTGCAGAAGCCGGAGTGGACGATGGGCTTTGACAGCGAGCCGCAAGTCGCCAAGGACAACCGCCGGGCAACGCTGACACGGCTTGCGGTGTCTCATGAAACCATCTTTGCGCCGCACTTTCCGTATCCGGGCATCGGTACGGTCGCGACGGCCGGAGCGGCCTTTGCATGGCGCCCTGCCGTAGAGGTCGATGGCGCGCTGCGCAAGTAAGGAAGCGCCTCACGCGGGTAGCGATAGGGGTGGCGGAATCCACATCACCGGGATCATCCGGTAGCCCTCACCATCTCGTACAAGATGGCCCAACGCTGGGAACGGGAAGTGGAACCCGTGCACGAGCGTCCTTTCTGCGACGACCTTGTCGCACAGGGTACGGCGCGCCTTCTCTGCCATGGCGGGATCCATGTCTGTGGCGCCGTGCCAATCAGGGTGGCGGATGAGCAGTGCGGGGTGCGTGGTCGCATCCCCTTGGATCAGAACCTTGTCAGTGCCCAATGCAACAACGAACGACGTGTGCCCCGATGTATGACCGTGTGTCGCCAAGGCGGTGAGGCGCTGCCGTGCGACCCGTACTCCGCCCTGGCCGATGGCGCGGCTCGGGATGTGGAATTGGTCGTCGGTCACAACCGCGACGAGTTCCGGCTGTTCCTGGCAATGGTCGGGCAACTCGGAAAGGCCACGACGGAGCAAACCAGCAAAATGCTGCGCGTGCTCGGCCCCGGAGACGACCCCGAAGGCGCCTACCGTGCGGCATTCCCCGGCGCCTCTGAGGCCACCCTGTTCGAACTGGTGCAGTCCGACTGGCTTTTCCGGATCCCCTCGCTGCGGCTCGCCGAGGGCCAGATCGCCGGCGGCGGGCAGGCACATCTTTACGAGATGACCTATCCGGCACCCGGAAACCGCCTGTTGGGGTCGTGTCACGGGTTGGACGTGTATTTGACTTTCGGTGTCTTCGGCGCCAGCGACGTGAGCAGGATGCTGTACGGCGACGAGGCACCGGCCGAGGCGCGAAAGCTCTCGGCGTGGTGGCGTCGCGCGTGGACTGCGTTTGCGGCCTCCGGTGACCCGGGCTGGCCGGCATTTGACGCGCTGAGCCGCTCCACGTGCGTCATCGACATCGAACCATCCACGACCGCCTATCCCGAAGAGGTCTCACGGCGACTATGGCAGGCGCACAACTTCGACCCGCTGCCGCTGACAACGGGTCTATAGGGTCCGCGGCCAAGCGGCAGGCCCTGTGGGCAAGCGACTCCGCAAGTCGCGAGCCAGCCGCCCCTTGCTGACCCTCGCCAGACTTTCGAGGAAACCAGCCCAAGAGCACGGATGCGCTGGACGCGTGCCTTAGCCGTGGGGAAACCGCCGGGGCAATTGATTCAGAGATGCCCATCGTCGATGCGCACCATCACCTGTTCGGCGCACGGCGACAGGGTTCAGTCTACGTCGAATGTTTTTTTTTACTGCCTCGCACCATGACGAGCCGCCAACCCAAGCCATCGCCTCCTCGCCGTTCGCAGTTCGCCCACTTCGCGTCGATCTCGACACGCTGGATGGACAACGACGTGTACGGCCACCTCAACAACGTCGTCTACTACAGCTTCTTCGACACTGCTGTCAATCAGTTCCTGATCGAACAGGGCGCACTCAATATCGTGACGAGTTCGTCAATCGGGCTCGTCGTCCATAGTGAGTGCGACTACTTTGCATCGTTGGCCTTTCCCGGCATTGTTGAAGCGGGGCTGCGCGTCGCAATTGTGGGTAACCTACGCCTGCTGAGCGATATGGTCCGTTGGTTGTGAAATCGATCTGCACGCGACGGCGGCGCCATGGTGTGCCTTCGATCTACTGGTGAAAGTGGAACATGGATCGCCAAAGTGACATGGAGCTAGGGCTGGCCGGTATCCCGGCCGCACTGGCTACTCGCCTCTTTAGGGAAAACCCGCGTTTGCGGGGCCCCTTCAGTGGCGATGTAGGAACGCTCCGGAATCGAGGAATGCAGCGCCGGGGCGAAAGCCAGCGCATTGTGTTCGAGGGCCCTGATGAGATCTAAGCCTTTGAAATTAAAAGAAATGGGTGGCTCGGGGTGGTGTCAGCTGCGGCGAAGAGTTCCAAATTGAGTGACCAAAGTTCCAGACTGAGTGAATCTCGACAGCCACTTGCCCGTTCTTGAAATCGTCATCCCCCGTCCTTATACTTAGCACTCGCTGGGTGGGAGTGCTAACAATGCCTCCGCCCCGATGCTTTCCCGAAGCGCCGCGCTCCGTGCGGCGCGTTTTGTGAATAAACACTCACTTTGCATTGAGGAGTTGTGTATGAACCTGCGTCCTTTGCACGACCGCGTGATCGTGAAGCGCCTGGACAACGAAACCAAGACCGCTTCGGGCATCGTCATCCCCGACGCCGCCGCTGAAAAGCCGGATCAAGGCGAAGTGCTGGCCGTTGGCCCGGGCAAGAAAGACGACAAGGGCAACGCGATTTCGCTGGACGTGAAGGTCGGCGACCGCGTGCTGTTCGGCAAGTACGCCGGCCAGAGCGTCAAGGTCGAAGGCCAGGAAGTCCTGGTCATGCGCGAAGAAGACATCATGGCCGTGGTGGCGAAGTAAGCAGGCGCTCAGTCGCTAAGGCTTACCCAGTAACCCAATCCTCATTGCCTGCGTGGCCAGTCGGCCTGGAGCAGGCAACATCCAAAGATCTCGGAGATTCTCAAGATGGCAGCTAAAGACGTAGTGTTCGGCGACGCCGCACGTGCCAAGATGGTTGAAGGCGTCAACATTCTCGCCAACGCCGTGAAGGTGACCCTGGGCCCGAAGGGCCGCAACGTGGTGCTGGAGCGCAGCTTCGGTGGCCCGACCGTGACCAAGGACGGTGTGTCGGTCGCCAAGGAAATCGAGCTGAAGGACAAGCTGCAGAACATGGGCGCGCAAATGGTCAAGGAAGTCGCTTCCAAGACCAGCGACAACGCCGGTGACGGCACCACCACCGCAACGGTGCTGGCCCAGTCGATCGTGCGCGAAGGCATGAAGTACGTTGCCGCCGGCATGAACCCGATGGACCTGAAGCGCGGCATCGACAAGGCTGTGGCTGCAGCCGTGGCCGAGCTGAAGAACATCAGCAAGCCGACGACCACCAGCAAGGAAATCGCTCAAGTTGGCGCCATCTCGGCCAACAGCGACGAATCCATCGGCCAGCGCATCGCTGAAGCCATGGACAAGGTCGGCAAGGAAGGCGTGATCACCGTGGAAGACGGCAAGTCGCTGGCCGACGAGCTGGACGTCGTGGAAGGCATGCAGTTCGACCGCGGCTACCTGTCGCCGTACTTCATCAACAACCCGGAAAAGCAAGTTGTCCAGCTGGACAACCCGTTCGTGCTGCTGTTCGACAAGAAGATCAGCAACATCCGCGACCTGCTGCCGGTGCTGGAGCAAGTGGCCAAGGCGGGCCGCCCGCTGCTGATCATCGCTGAAGACGTGGAAGGCGAAGCCCTGGCAACGCTGGTGGTCAACAACATCCGCGGCATCCTGAAGACGGCTGCTGTGAAGGCCCCGGGCTTCGGCGACCGCCGCAAGGCCATGCTCGAAGACATCGCCATCCTGACGGGCGGCCAAGTCATCGCTGAAGAAGTCGGCCTGACGCTGGAAAAGGCAACCCTGAACGACCTGGGCCAAGCCAAGCGCGTTGAAATCGGCAAGGAAAACACCACGATCATCGATGGCGCAGGCGATGCCCGCAACATCGAAGCACGCGTGAAGCAAGTGCGTGCCCAGATCGAAGAAGCGACCTCGGACTACGACCGTGAAAAGCTGCAAGAGCGCGTGGCCAAGCTGGCTGGCGGTGTTGCCGTGATCAAGGTTGGCGCTGCCACCGAAGTCGAAATGAAGGAAAAGAAGGCCCGCGTGGAAGACGCACTGCACGCAACGCGCGCTGCCGTGGAAGAAGGCATCGTGGCTGGCGGCGGTGTTGCACTGCTGCGCGCTCGCGCTGCCATCTCGGACCTGAAGGGCTCCAACGCTGACCAAGACGCCGGTATCAAGATCGTGCTGCGCGCGATGGAAGAGCCGCTGCGCCAGATCGTCACCAACGCTGGCGACGAGGCTTCGGTGGTGGTGTCGAAGGTCATCGAAGGCAAGGGCAACTACGGCTACAACGCCGCCACCGGCGAGTACGGTGATCTGGTGGAAATGGGCGTGCTGGACCCGACCAAGGTGACCCGCACCGCGCTGCAGAACGCCGCTTCGGTCGCTTCGCTGATGCTGACCACGGATTGCGCCGTGGCAGAACTGCCGAAGGACGATGCAGCTCCGGCAATGCCGGGCGGCATGGGTGGCATGGGCGGCATGGACGGCATGATGTAATTTGCCTGTCCGGCAATCCGGCCCGGCCGCTGGTTCTTCCGGCGGCTGTTCCAAACAAAAAACCCCGTGGGTGCAAGCCCTCGGGGTTTTTTGTTGCCCTTTTGTTGCCAGCCTGCCGGGCGATTTATTAACAGGCTGTAAACGCCGCACCGCAACGAGGTCGTTACAATCGGCCCACCCGCGCGCCTTGGTTTCCATGCGGGGCACGACAACAACTCAGGGAAGGGAAATCAGATGAACGACATCGCACGCGAGCCCATCCTGGGCAGCGCCCCAGCTCCGGCAGCCCCGCAACCTTTGCGGCTGCGCTTTATCGGCAGCGGCTCGGAATACTTCCGCATCTGGATCGTCAACCTGCTGCTCACCATCGTCACGCTGGGCATCTACTCCGCCTGGGCGAAGGTGCGCACGCTGCAGTATTTCTACCGCAACACGCAGCTCGATGGATCGAGCTTCGATTACCACGGCAGCCCATACGCCATTCTCAAGGGCCGCGCGATCATCTTTGTGCTGGCGTTGGCGTTCAACCTGCTCGGGCATTCGTCGCCGCTGCTGGGCTTGGTGCTGCTTGTGGTGATGGCGGCCGCGTTTCCGTGGCTGCTGGTGCGCTCGCTGCGCTTTCGCATGGCCAATTCGAGCTACCGTGGGCTGCGCTTCGCCTTCACGGGCAAAGACGCCGAGGGCTACATGGTGTTCCTGGTGTGGCCGATTCTGAGCGTGTTCTCGCTGTACCTGCTGGCGCCCTTGGCGCACCAGCGCTTCAAGCGCTACCAGCATCGCAATACGCGCTTCGGTACGGCGGCGTTCGATTTTTCGGCCACGCCGGGCAATTTCTACGGCATCTATCTGCGCGCGTTCGGGCTGGCCATTCTGGCGGTTGTGGTGGCCGGTCTGTTGTCGATGGCGCTGGGTGTGTCTCTGGTGCGTACGCCGGGTCCGGCCCAGATTCTCGGCCTCATGGTGGTTGGCGTGTTCCTGTATGCGTCACTGCTGTTCCTGACGCCGTACGTCATGGCGCAGCTGCAGAACGTGATCTGGAACCACACCACGCTGGGTGCGAACCGCTTCCAGAGCCAGGTGGGTGCCGGCAAGCTGTTCTGGATCTTTGTGTCGAATGCGGTGCTGACCGTCATCACTGTTGGCCTGTTCACACCGTTTGCGCGTGTGCGTACGGCGCGCTACAAGCTGGGTTCGGTGACGCTGCTGGCTGCGGGCTCGCTCGATACCTTCGTGGCTGGAGAAAGCACCAAGGTGGGCGCGCTGGGCGACGCGGCGGTCGACTGGTACGACATCGACATCGCCCTGTAAGCACGCAAGCCAACAACTGCTGCCAGGCTGCCACTGTGATCCTCGCCACCTACTTCGATGGGCGCACCTCGCGTGCGCATCCGGTACGCCTTGCCGTTGAGGCGGGCGAGGCGCTGCTGTACAGCACCGACGGCACGCTGTTGCGCCGGGCACCGCTGGGCACGTTGCGTGTGTCGGAGCGCGTCAAGCATGCACCGAGACTCATCACCTTTGCGGACGGTGCTTTTGCCGAGATTGGCGACCCCGCCGAGCAAGTGGCGCTCAACGCGCTGCTGCATCGTACCGGGCACCACGAAGGTTGGATCGTGCGTGCGCAGAACAGCTGGAAGCTGGCGCTGGGCGCGTTGGTGGTGATGGTGGCGGTGCTGGTGCTGGGGTATCGCTACGGCTTGCCGTGGGCAGCCAAGGTGGCGGCGCGCATGGTGCCGCAGCGTGTGGAAGCGCAGCTCGGCCGCAGCACGCTGGCCGCCATGGACGAGCGCTGGCTCAAGCCGAGCAAGTTGCCTGTCGCGCAGCAGGACCGCATCCGTGCGCGCTTCAATGCGTTGCGCGCACCGGGTGCCAAGTACACGTACCACATCGTGTTTCGGGATGGCGTGATCGGTGCCAACGCTTTCGCGCTGCCCGGTGGCGACATCATCGTGACGGATGCGCTGGTCAAGCTGGTGGGCGAAGGCGATGGCCTGACAGGTGTACTCGCGCACGAAGCCGGCCATGTGGAATACCAGCATGGCCTGCGTCAGGTGATTCAGTCGTCAGCGGTGGGGGCGACGGCGGCGCTGCTTTTTGGCGATGTGTCGACCATCTTGTCGGGCGTGCCGGCAGCGATGCTGACGCTGCGCTATTCGCGCGACTACGAGCGTGATGCCGACCGCTACGCCGCGCGGCTGCTGCAGAACAACGGCCTATCGGTCGGCGCGTTTGCCGACGTGCTGCAGGCGCTGGAAGACACGCATGGCGGTACGCGCAAGCCCGATGCCGAAAAGAAGACGGATGCCGCCAGCGATGACGATGCCTCGGCGTTCTTCTCGTCGCACCCGCTCACGCGCGAGCGCATCGACACGCTGCGCCGTTTTGACCGCACCCATGGCGGTAGCGATAGTGGGGACGGGGAGTGACGCCGCATCAGCGGAACGTCCAGAAGCGGTGCAATACGAAGGTCAGCGGTGGCACGATCGACAGGATGGCTGCCAGCCCCGCCCAATAGCTCACGCCTAGCGTCTGGGCGCACCACGAAATCGTCAGCGTGATCGCCAGCCCCAGTAACGACACCGCATAGAAGCGCACGAAGTTGGCACGCCCCGGCTTGGCCGAAAAACTCCACAGTGCGTTGAGCAGGTACGAGCACACATTGGCGCAGACAAACGCGACGCCATTGGCCTCGACCTGAGATGCCGATGCCCCCGCGATGAGCGCGGTTGCAATGGCCACATGCACGCCGGTGGCCACCACGCCGGAAACGCCGAAGCGGAACACCCGCACCACCATCATGCGATCGGGCAGCCGCTGTGCCAGGGCGGGCGGTAGCGCGCCCGCCAGTGTATTCATGACGCTCGATTGTGCGTGCCACATGATCGTGCTCCCGATGGTTGCAACTGCGGTTGTCACGCGCGATTGCAGCTAGCGCCGTGCCGCGTGGTTGCGTTGCCGTTCACCCTGTGCATGGCGCGTACGCGCGCTGGCAATGGAGAT
The DNA here is from genome assembly GCA_966433195.1 of uncultured Ralstonia sp. Classification (GTDB taxonomy): domain Bacteria; phylum Pseudomonadota; class Gammaproteobacteria; order Burkholderiales; family Burkholderiaceae; genus Ralstonia. The sequence continues at coordinate 186,903 of CBJMVH010000002.1, read as the reverse complement.
GACCTGCCGGTTGCCCACGCTCGGCGCACGGGTGCGCGGGCGGCGTTCCTGATACCGCCGCTTGACCAGGTAGATCGGCCGCCCCTTGGCTTCGTCATAGATGCGGCCAACGTACTCGCCGATCATGCCCAGGCCGATCATCTGCAGCCCACCAAAGAACAACATCAGCGACAGCTCTGACGCATAGCCCGGCACCACCACGCCAAAGACCATCGTGCGCGCGATGATGAACGCGCCGTAGCAGAAGGCCAGCGCGGCGACGAGCGCACCGAGGTAGGTCCAGCTGCGCAGCGGCAGCGTGCTGAAGCTGGTGATGCCCTCCAGCGCGAAATTCCACAGCCGCCAGCCCGAGAACTTCGACGTGCCCGCGCCGCGCTTCTCGCGTTCGTATTGCACGATCACCGTGCTGAAACCGACCCACGCAAACAGGCCCTTCATAAAGCGGTGTCGCTCGGGCAACTGCTTGAGCGCGTTGACGACGGCGCGGTCCATCAGACGGAAGTCGCCCACGTTTTCGGGCAGCTTCAGATCCGACAGGTGGTTGTGGACGCGATAGTAGGCGGCCGCCGTAACGCGCTTGAGCCAGGAATCGCATGCGCGGTTGGCGCGCTGAGCCAGCACGACTTCCGCCCCCTTGCGCCAGTGTGCGACCAGCGTGGGGATGAGCTCCGGCGGGTCTTGCAGGTCCGCATCGATGGGGATGACGGCATCGCCCAGTGCCTCGTCGAGCCCAGCGGTGAGCGCGGCTTCCTTGCCAAAGTTGCGCGTCAGGTCCACCACGCGTACGCGCGGGTCGGCGTGCGACACGGCAACGAGCTTGGCGAGCGTGTCGTCTGCGCTGCCGTCGTTTACGCATACGATCTCGAACTGCATGCCGTCGATCGATTCGAGGATCGGCACCACGCGTGCGAAGAACAGGTGCAGTGCGTCGCCCTCGTTGTAGAACGGTACGACCAGGGACAGCAGTGGCGTGTCGTCGTGGTTGGCTTGCATGATGGTTCCCCGTTTGCGTGGGCTCGCGTTGGCGCGGGCTCCTTGTGTTGTGTGTCCCTTGCGTGCTGCCGGCGCGCGTGCCTAGCCGGAGACCTGCGATGGCTGCCAGCGCGGCTTGGCATCGTTTGCCACGGCGGCTGGCGCATGCGCATCACGTGCCACGCGCCGCACGATCACCACCACCACCGCAATCAGCACCAGCGGGCCGATCTGCGGCAGGTTGAACAGCGGGTTGACGAACTCGAACAAGCCGAGCAGCCAGCCCAGCGCCAGCACATTGCGCTCGCCGCGTGAGAGGCCGCGGCGGATGCCGTATCCCACGTAGCCGGCAATGGCCAGGCCCAGCCACGTCAGCTCATAGGCGCGCAGGTAGGGCGACGTCATGATGGTGGCCATGGCGAACATAGCCATGCGCAAGCTGACATCGGTCGTGCGCAGCCACACATAAATCAAAGCGATGACCGCCAGGCCCGCCACGGCCAAGTGCACTGCATACGCCTGCCCAACGCTCAAGCCCAGCAGCCGCGCAGCGGCCACGACCGTGGGCATGACATGCCAGCCGATGCCACCGTTGTCGAGCAAGTGATGCTGGGCCCAATGCAGGTTGCGCAGGAATGCTGGCAGGGTTTCCCAACCGCACACCGCCACGCTGATGGCCGTGAACACCACGGCGGTGATGGCAGCACTGGCCATGGTCTTCCACGCACGTGCCACGAGCAGCACAAGCGGAAACAGAATCGCCAGTTGTGGCTTGATGGCGAGCAGCCCGATGGCCACGCCAGCCAGCACAGGCCGCTTGTCGAGCAGGTACACGGCGCTGCCTGCGAGCCCCGCTGTCAGCATGGAGTTCTGCCCCATCAGCACCGAGATGAACACCGCCGGTGATGCCGCCACCGGCAGCCACGCCCCTTGGCGCCAGACGGAGCGCACGCCCATCAGCCACCCGGCCACCTTCACGTAAAACACACCGGTGGCCAGCACGAACAACACATAGCTCGGCCAGAACGGCAGCAAGGCCAGCGGAATCACGAGCAGCAGGAAGGTGGGCGGATACAGCCACGGCAGGATCAACGTGGTGCTCGCCTCCAGCGTGCCGTACTCGCCCACCACCTTCATCATGTGCTCGATGTCGTAGGCGCGCAGCGGGCCGTCTTGCATGGCGATGTGCGAGGCACCCCAGAACACCGAGAAATCCGAGCCCGGCCCCGTCATCGTCTTGCTGGTAAAGCCATGGCTGACCATCGCGCCCAGTACGAAGAACACGAAGAACAGGAACAGCATGATCGCGCTGCAAGAGATCACACGGTCCACGTTGAGCCACGGCTGTGAGGCCTGCGACTGCAGCGACGGCTGAGGCGTGCTGTTGGCTTCCATGGTGGTCTTCCCCCGTTCTCTGTTCTGCCTTGTTTTGTGTGGTTCGATGCGCTACCAGGCCAGGCGCGGCGGTGAATACGCGCCGTAGTTCGGCCCAGCGCCGCCCCCGCTGCCATTGGCCTTGTAGTTGTCGACGAAGTGGCCGTACACGCCCTTGTTGGAGCCTCCGTCGGCCTTGACGATGTAGAACGCCGCAAAGGCGACGATGCTCATCTGACCATTGGTGTTGAAGCCCGTGCCCGTCGGGTCATTCACGACAGGGATCAGCACGGTGGTGCCGGCCAGTTGGGAGTTAATCTGGTCAAACAGGTTCGTCTTGGTGCCGGTTTGTACCCAGACGTTGTCACCAATGCTCATGGCGGGTGATGCATTGGTGCCGTTGATGATGCCGCTCGTAAAGCTGTCGCTATTGGTGGAGGAGAAGAAGCTCGTCCACTGGCCGGATTCGCACGGGCCATAGTGGTAGCTGGAGCCGATCCAGAAATCGGTGGTGACTGGCTGGCCGGTGGTGGCGTTGAAGAACTGGCTGTACAGGCAGGACGAGATCACCATCGGCAGCGGCGTGGCACCGGCCACGACCTGCCCTGGGGGCGCAATCACCGCCACCGCAGTTGCCTGGATGCTGGCCGCGCCGCCGTTGAAGATCGACGCCAACCACGTCGTGACCGGTCCGCCATTGTTGCCAGCATCGCGCGCGATGGTGACCTGCACCGCAGGCGCATAGTTGGTGTAGTTGGGCGGGTTGGCCTGTGACAGGGTGGGCGGTGAGCTTTGCGTGGAAGACCAGCTGCGGGTGAGATCCCAATAGCCGGCCGTCACGCTGCCGTTAACGAGTTGTGCCCCGCTTGAGTAGTTCAGGCTGATCGCGCTCTGGCCTTTCGAGATGCCATTGCTCCAGTTGGGCGCCGTGCCCGTGTAGAGCCCGGCGGCGCCTGCCAACGCGGCGGCATCGGCAGCGTTCTGCAGCTCATTGCGGACGACCATCAGATAGCCGACGTCGACGGCCAGCGCGCCCAGCGCGGTCATCGTGACGATCAGGAACGGCATCATGATGCCGATGGCGCCGCGCTGTGCGCGCTTGATCAGAGAGCGGGCTTGCCTGTTCATCGCACACCTCGTCTTCAAATGCTTCAGATGTTTACTCGCACACCATCGTGGTGATGGCGTTGATCGTCAGCCCACCCACCAGCGGCGCGATGATCATGCCGTTGAAGGTGTAGGACACCGCCACCGTGAGCGACGAACCGGTCGATGAGCAGGGCGTGATGGTGGCGGGGAACGAGCACTGCGCCGCGCCACTCACGAAGGTCACCAGCTTGCTCTGACAGTAGTTGGTGGCCACCGCCTTGATCGACGTGCTGGTGGGGTACGACGTGCTGCACGAGGCGCCGGAGCACTGCACCGTCACCCCGGCGCGCGCGGCCTCGCGGCTGGCGTTGGTAAGGATGGATTTGTCGTACAGCGCCGCACCGAACTCGATCACGCCGAACACGAGCAGCAGCACCAGCGGAAACAGCAGCGTGAACTCGACGGCGGCTGCGCCCGCCATCTTGCGCCGGGCGGCACTGCGCAGTGCTGTGCGGCGGGTGAGGTGGGGGAGTGGGAGTCGCATGATGGTCTCCTCGAATCTCGAATGGGTGTGGCGCCGGTGGTGGTGAATGGCTACTGACCGTTGACCAGTCGCAGTGCATCGATGATGCGGATCAGCGCCGAGCCGAGCAGCACGACGTAGATCGACGGGAAGATGCAGAAGATCAGCGGGAACAGGATCTTGGTGCCGACCTTGGCGGCGCGTTCTTCGGCCAGCATCTGGCGCTTGGTGCGCAGCATGTCGGAGTGCACGCGCAGCGATGCCGCGATGCTGGTGCCAAAGCGGTCTGCCTGGATCAGCATCGCCACCAGCAGGCTCACGTCTTCCACACCGGTGCGGGCGGCAAAGTTGCGCAGCGCTTTTTCGCGCGAGAGCCCGGCGCGCAATTCCAGCGTCAGCAGTTCGTACTCTTCGGCCATCACCGGGCGCGCAGCGCGCAGTTCCTCCACCACGCGCAGGATGGCGGCATCCAGGCCGAGACCGGCTTCCACGCACACCATGATCAAGTCCAGGCTGTCGGGAAACGACTCAAAAATATCGCGCTGGCGGTACTTGATTTTGAGCGACAGCACCAGGTTCGGCAGATAGAACCCGATGACGGCCGCCACGAACAAGACGGTCATGAACGGCAGCCGCTGCGAGGGTGCGAAGTGGCCCACCAGCAGCACGAACAGCAGCAAGGGCAGCCCGATCAACAGGGCCGTCTTGATGCCGAAGAAAATGGGAATGGCCTCAGGCGACCGCCACCCGGCGTGCACGAAACGCGTGCGCAGCGCCGAATCTTCCCAACCTTCCTTGGGTACCGAGACGCGTGCCAGCGGCTTGGCCAGGCGTTCAATGGTGTGCAGCCAGTCGTGCTGGTCGGTTTGCGGGGGGAGTTGCGGCGTTTCGCGGTCGATCTGTCCCAGGCGGCGTTGCAACGCGTTCGGACGCAGCGCCAGCAGAATCGCGAGGATGCCGCAGAACGCGATGGCAAAAGCGCCGGTCAGCAAGAGGATGTGTGCGGTTTGCATGGTCTTCCGGGAAGAACCCGCCTCCAAATCAAGCCCAGCATCAAACTCAAATTCAAACGTGGATGCGCACGAGGTGGCGGATCCACAGCATGCCGAAGCCCGTCATGATGATCGCGCCCCACAGCATCTGAATGCCCAGCGGATGCGTCCACAGGCTCGACACCAGCATGGGGTTCAGGAAGTAGATGAACACGCCCAACGCAGGTGGCAGCAGGCTCAGAATCCAGCCGCTCAGTCGGCCTTCAGCCGACAGCACACGGATCTTGTCGAGCAATTGCAGGCGCTTGCGGATGAGCGTGCCGATGTTGTCGAGAATCTCCGCCAGGTTGCCGCCCGATTCCCGCTGGATCAGCACCGCAATCACCAGGAAGCGCAGGTCTTCAATCGGCACGCGGCGGCTGAAGGTCGCCAGTGCTTCGCCCATGGGCACGCCGTAGTTGATCTCGCTGAAGACGAGTGCGAACTCGCTGGAGATGGGCGGCGGAAGTTCGCTGCCGGCCATGTCGAGTGCGCTGGGGAACGAGTGCCCGGCACGCAGGGCGCGAGCGAGCAGGTCGGTGGCCTCGGGCAATTGCGCTTCGAGCTTGCGCAAGCGGCGTGACCGGCAGCGCATCAGACACAGTGTGGGCACGGCGCCGGCGATGACGGTGATGGTCAGCAGCGCCGCCAGGGGTGGGGCGAACAGCGCGGTCAATGCGCCGCCCAGCGCCGCCGCTCCGGCCGTGAGCGCCAGGTACCGGCTCACCGACCAGCTCAGCCCCGATTGCAGCAGGATCATGTCCAGCGTTTCCACGTGCGGAATCTGTTGCAGCACGCGGGCCACGTCGGTGGATTCACTCAGCACGCGCTGTTTGAGGATGCTGGTCTGCGCATCCTTGCCGCGCAGGCTGAACAGGGCCATCTCCAGGCGCTGGTTCAGGCGCTTGGCGGTCTGGCTGTGGCGGCTGTTCCACCATTGGTAGAGACTGATCGCACACAGCACCACGGCAATGAACAGCGACGCGGCAAAGCCGATGAGCATGGGGTTCATGGCGCTCTCCTTGGCTTAGATCTCGTAGAGCACGTTCGGGTCGTACAGCGTGTCGGGCAGCTGAATGCCGAAGGCATGCAGGCGTTCCGAAAACTTCGGGCGCACGCCCGTGGCACAGAAGTGGCCGCGCACACGGCCATCCTTGTCGACACCCTTGCGGCGGAAGGTGAAGATCTCCTGCATGTTGACGACCTCGCCTTCCATGCCGGTGATCTCTTGCACGCTGATGAGCTTGCGGCGCCCATCGGTCAGCCGCGACACCTGCACCACCACGGTGATGGCCGAGGTGATCTGCTGGCGCATGGTCTTGGTGGGCAGCTGCAGGCCCGCCATGCTGATCATGTTTTCGAGCCGGGTCAGTGCATCGCGCGGCGTGTTGGCGTGGATGGTGGCGAGCGACCCTTCGTGGCCAGTGTTCATGGCGTGCAGCATGTCGAGCGCTTCGGCGCCGCGTACTTCGCCCACGATGATGCGGTCTGGGCGCATGCGCAGTGCGTTCTTCACCAGGGCGCGCTGTGTGATTTCGCCACGGCCCTCGATATTGGGCGGGCGCGTTTCCAGGCGCAGCACGTGGGCTTGCAGCAATTGCAACTCGGCGGCGTCTTCAATGGTGACGATGCGTTCGTCCGCCGGGATGTAGCCCGACAGGATGTTGAGCAGCGTGGTCTTGCCGCCGCCCGTGCCGCCCGAGATCAACACGTTCAGCTTGGCGCGCACCATGGCCTCGAACAGTTGCGCCATTTCCGGCGTGAGGGTCTGAAAGTCCAGCAGATCCTTCATCGTCAGCGGGTTCACCGCAAAGCGACGGATGGAGAGCAGCGGCCCGTCGATGGCCGAGGGCGGAATGATGGCGTTCACGCGTGAGCCATCAGGCAGGCGCGCATCGACCATCGGGCTGGACTCGTCAATGCGTCGGCCCATGCGCGAGACCATCTTTTCGATCACGCGCATCAGGTGCGCATCGTCCAGGAACGTGACGTCGGTCAGCTCCAGCTTGCCGCGCCGTTCCACATACACGCGCTTAGACGTGTTGACGAGGATGTCGGAGATGGTCGGGTCCGCCAGCAGCGGCTCCAGCGGGCCGTAGCCTAGCATCTCGTCCTGGATATCGGACACGAGGCGGCGGCGCTCGGCTTCATTGACCTGATGGTTGCCTTCTTCAATGATGCGTTCCACCAGTTGCGCCAGCTCGCGCTTGACCTGCTCGGGCGTGAGTTGCTGCAGGCGGGTCAGTTCCACGCGGTCGATGATGATGTGGTGGATGTCAGCCGCCAGTTGCTGATAGCCCGCGCTGGTCTGCGCGCTCGCGCCGTTGGCGTGGTGCACGCGCAGCGGCATCGCTTCGCCAGCCTGGTGGAAGAGTTGTTCTCGCAAGGACATGATGCGCTCCACGCAAAAGAGAGGTTAGGCACGCACGGGCGCGGGCACGGGGTTGTGCTGGCCGAACAGCTTGCGCAGCAGGCCGTCGCGCTGATGCCGGAAGTCGGGGTAGAGCGGGCGAGCCATGTCGCACAGCGCGCGCGCAATTGGGCTGTTCTCGCTCAGCTGCAACAGCGGAACGCCCTGGTTGCTGGCATCACGGACGGGCGTCGGGTCATACGGCAGTACGTGCGCGATGGTCATGCCGAAGGCGTTTTCCATCGTGCGCCGCTCGATGGGGGCGTGCTTGTCGAAGTGGTTGATCACCAGGCGCAGGCGGTCGGCGTGATAGCCGAGCGAGTGGCACAGCTCCATCAGCCGGCGGCCCGCGCGCAGATACGACAGGTTCATCTGCAGCACGGGGTAGATCAGCTTGCTGTGGTCGAGCACGACGATGGAGGCGGGATTGATGTCCTGCCCGATGTCGAACACCACCACGTCGTACAGCGATGTGGCCAGCGTGACGATGCGCTCCAGGTGCACGGCCTTGATCTCGCCCGCCTTGACGGGGTCGCCCGCGCCGGCCAGTACGTCAAAGTCGGGCGCGACGTGGGTGAGGCAGGTATCGAACAGGGCCGCGTCCATGCGGTCGATCTGCTGGCAGACCGTCAGTACGGTGGCCGGCGGCGTCTGGTCGGTGACCAGGAAGGCGGCGTCGCCGTATTGTTGGCACAGGTCGACCAGCAGCACGCGCTTGCCGTGGCGCACGCTCAGCACATGGGCCAGGTTGGCGGCGGTGAACGTCGTGCCGGCGCCGCCCTTGCATGACAGGAACGACAGCACTTGCCCCTCGCTGCGCCCGCTCGATAGCGCGTGGCTGGTGCAGCGTTGCAGCTCGTCGCGAAACTCCGCTGCATCGGGTGGCCACGGCAGCACGCACTGCACGCCGGCGCGCATGGCCCGCATGAGCAGCTCGGCGCTGGGGTTCTCGGCCACCAGCATGCATTGCGTTTCGGGGTGCTCGGTGGTGAGCCGGCGCACCTGGCTGAGTTGCTCGGGGCCGAAGGTGGCGGCGTCCATGACCAGCAGGTCGCAGCCCTGGCCGAGCCCCGGCCGGGCAAGCGCGTGTGCCGGTTCGGCACGAACCTGTTGCACGACGTGGTTCGCAGCCTGTGCGATTAGCGCCGCCAGATATTGCTGGTGCGAATCGTCGGCAGATACGAGAGCGATCTTGGCCATTGCTGTGCTCCTGTGAGCCGCGTGCCGCGCGGCGTGCGCCGCGCGAGCCCGTGGTTACTTGCCCATCGAGTCAAGGCTGCTGCCCGTCCCTACGCCCACCGTGAAGGCGCTTGCGTCGGCTGTGGGCGTGCGGAACTGCGTGTTGTAGCGGTCCATCGCCGAGGTGGCGGCGCGGCCGTCCACGCCCATTACCGGGTCGGTGTTCATCGAGGCATTCGGGTTGAGCGTCTGCATGGCCTGCACCGTGCGGACGGCCTCGCCGAAATGCGCGTCATACCGCGGCGTGGTGTGCATGCACCCGGCCAGGGCGATGGCTGCGCCACCGCACAGTCCCGCACGCGCCAGCATTGAGAGGTATTTCATGATGGTCTCCTTGAAGGTCGTGGGCAGGTCAGTTGCTGAACGGCCGTTCGCCGACGGCAACGAAGCGCAGGGACGGGCGAGCCGGTGCCGCCGACACCGCCGTGGCCTCCTGCGTGGCCGGTGGCGCGGGTGGCGTGCTCGGTTCGGTGGCCGGCGTGGCGTCGCTGGTGGCGGGCGCCGGAGCAGCGGTGGCAGCCGGGGCCGTGGTGGTGGCCGGGGCGGCCGGGGCGTTTGCGGCAGGCGCAGCGGGTTGGGCGGCGGGCTTGGCAGGATGACCTTCCATGTTGCCGTTCAAGTACAGCTCGCCGCGGTTGACCTCGCCGAAGGTGTCGGTCGGCAGCGGATACTGCGCCGGCAGCGGCTTCACCAGACGCGGTGTCACCACGAACAGCAGCTCGGTGCGGTCTTCCTGGAAGCTCGTGCTGCGCGCCAGGGAGCCGATCACCGGCAACTCGCCAATGCCAGGCAAGGCCTTCAGGCTACCGGTGACGTTGCTCTTGATGAGCCCGCCGATGGCAAAGCTCTGACCGTCACGCACTTGCAAGGTGGTCGAGGCGCGCCGCGTGGTGATGAGCGGCAGGATGGTGGTGCCATTCGTGTTGGCGGCCGTGACAGCCACCCCCGTGGGCGACAACTCTGATACTTCCGGCGCCACCTTCAGGTTGATGCGGCCGTTCTCCATCACCGTGGGGGTGAAGCGCAGGCCCACGCCAAAGGTTTCTTCCTGCAGCACGATGGTGGTCGAGCCGCCATTGAAGCTCTGCGGCACCGGAATAAACACCTTGCCGCCTGCCAGGAAGCTGGCCTCTTGGCCGCTGATGGCCATCAGGCTCGGCTCGGCGAGCACCTTGACGAGGCCGTCGCCGCGCTGCGCGTCGAGCGCGAACTTCAGCGGCAGATGGTTGGCCTTGCTGAAGCTGACCAGGTCTTGCGAGCTGGACAGGAAGTTGGCGATGGCACCAAACGTCCAGCTGCCGAAGGCGCCGTTCAGATTGAAGGCCGCGCCCATCTGGTCGATCAGCGTTTTGGAGACTTCCGCCACCTTCACTTCCAGCATCACCTGTTGCGGGGCTTCCACCGACATCATGTTGATGATGCGGGGGCTGCGCATCGGTGCGCCCGGTGCGGTCTGCATGCCTTGCATGGCATTGTTGCCAGCCTGCGCATTGGCTTGATCGCCACGGGCAGGGCCGCGCGTCTGGCGCATGACAAAGGCGTTGGCGATGTCCAGCACCTTCTGCGCCTGCACGGAGTCGGCCACGGTGCCGCTGAGCACGAGGCTGTCGGCAGCGGCCGAGACACGCACGCCGGTGGCTTCGGGCACCAGCGTATGCAGCGTGGTCAGCAGGCCGCCGGGGTCGGCGCCCACGGCGACGTCGATCACGCTGCAGGAGCCGCTGCGGCCCTGCACGATCATGTTGGTCGTGCCCACTTCCTGGCCCAGCAGATACAGCGTCTGCGGCGACACCAGCATCGCCTGCACGACGTTGGGGTTGCCCACCGTGCGGCTGCGCACGGGCTCGGGCAGTTGCACCATGGTCGACTTGCCTACCGGCACCGTTACCTCGCTGTGCGAGCGCATGGTGCCGGTGCAGCTTGGGCCCTTGACGGCCGTATCGCGGTTGGCCTCGGCCGTGGCGGGGCTGCCGATCGTGACCTGAATAGGCCCCTGCATTGGGCCCGACGAGGACATCTTCATCGGCTTGGCGGGCGCAGTGGCGCCGCTGTTGATGATGGCGCTCTCGACGCCGGTTTGCCCGTAGGCAAGGTCGGCGGTGCCCAGTCCGCACATCCCCAGCAGGGCCGCCGCCAGCGCGGTGGCCTTCAGGCTAGAGCCCATGCGGCGTGTTGTGCCGCCATGTTGGTTGAGTCGGTCCATGTCGGTCCCCCAGATTGGTTGTTCTGCTTGACAAGGTCGGATGCTTAGCCGGCTCTCTTCTTGGAGCCTGTTTTCTTTGGTTCCTGTGTAGTTCAAGCGGTCAGAAGCACTCCTGATCGCGTTGCGTGCCGCTGATGACGCCCACGCAGTTGCCCGGAGCACTGATCGGCCGATGCTCAGCTACGCGGCGTACCACCTGCACGGTCTTCACCACGGGCACGGCAACCGCAGCCTGGATCACGGGCTCCTTGAGCAGCGTGCTCTTGGTGGCACCGTTCGTTTCGGCCGGGCGCGGGTCAGCCTGGTTGCGCAAGACGAGCGAGAGCGTGCCCACGCTGCGTGCGAGGTCCAGCTTCTCTGCCTGCTCGGGCGAGACTTCCAGCGTGACGGCGTTGACGACCTTGGGCTTGGTGTCGTCGCGGCTCACCTCTTGCGCGACGGCCAGCACCAGGATCTTTTCCAGCACGATCTTCGAGATCGAGTGTTCTTTCTGGTCCGTGCTGACGGTCTTCATGCCGGGCTTCTCGTCTTCCATCGTGTTGACGATCACGTCGACATAGCTGCCCGGCAGTGCAAAGCCCGCCACGCCCACCACGTCATTCACGCGGACGGTGATGGCGCGCTTGCCATCGGCAATCACCGCCGACAACCCGCCTGCCGTGCCTACCGGCGTGAGCTTGCTTTCCAGCACCGGCTCACCGCGCGTGAGGCTGGCTTTCACCACCCGGCCGTTGAGCGCTTGAGCGTCGGTGACGGCGCCCGGCGGCAGGCTGGTGGCCGGCCAGTCGACCAGCTTGACCATCTCCGGCGACAGGCGCTGGCCGAGTTCAACATCGGCCGATGCGACGGCCACCTTGGTGATGCCGCTGGTGCTCTGCTGCATGAGCCAGCGCGAGGCGAACATCACCGCTGCGACGCCTGCCAGCGCCGCGATCAGCAGCATGGAAAAGATGCGCACGTTTTTCATTTCGCAACCTCGTTTGGTTTGTCAGAGACCCCGTTTCCAGCTGACCGAAATGCAGTGGGTGGGGATACAAGGCCGGCCGAGCCGGCGATCCGCAAGGCGGGCGCCCGTGGGCGGCGGCGGATGCCAGGCCGCGCGCGGGCCGCTCGGTTGGCGATGCGGATTCGCGGCGGTCCTGGATTGCCCGATGGTGCGATTGCATTGGCGCATCTCACTCCCCCTTGGCCTTGGGTCGAACCTGCGTGGCCCTTGGCGTCCCTCGTGCTGCCGTCCGCGCACCCTCTATGCCGATGCTGCCGGTGTTGCCGGCGGGTGCGGCTGGCGCAGCTGTCTTTCGTTGTTGCGCGCTAGAGCACGCCCCACATCACCAGCAGCGTGCCGATGGCGATGGCCACGGCGTATGGCAACTGGGTTGTCTTGTCTGTCTTGTCGCGCCCTGCTGCGGCCACCTTGGTGCCGGATGTGCCCACGAAGGGCAGCGAGAGCAGCAGCGCTGAAACACTCGAAAACGCCCGCATGGCATTCCCGCGGATCAGCATCATGACCAGCGCCAGTGCGCCGCCCACCATGAAGCTGACGATGGCCACATGCAGCACGCCAGCGGGAGCCATGAACGCGCCCACCGCGCCCATCAGCTTCACGTCGCCGGCGCCCATGCCGCCCAGCAGATACAAGCCCAGGAACAACCCCAGGCCGGTGGCGGCGCCCAGGAGCCATGTCCAGCTCCCGGTCAGCACGCCGTGTTCAAGGCACTGCGCAAGCAGTGCGATCGCCAACCCGCTGGCCACCAGCCAGTTCGGCACGCGGCGCGCGCGCACATCCCATGCCGCGGCAGTCGTGACCATGGCGACGAGGCTCAGGTTGGTCAGGTGCAGGGCGGTGATCATGGTGGTGCTCCTGGTGGCGACGGGTGTCCAAGCGTGTCGATGTACGTTGCGCCTGGCGGGACCAAGCCGGTGCAGCCCGGCCCGGTCCGGCCACGGCGGCGGCTCAGCCCGCAGCCGAAGACAGGTCGCTGGCGATCTTGGTCCAGATGCTGCTGACTGCCGTCGAGACCGTCGTGTAGGACGCGGCCATCACCAGAGCCACCATGGCAAGCAGAAGGGCGTATTCCACGCCGGCTGCTGCGTCTTCTTCACGTGCAAATTGCTTGATGCCTTCGAACAGGGTTTTCATGTCCCTTCTCCTTGACGTCATGGTTGAGAAAAAGGGGCACCCGCTGAAGATCGGACACCCGTTTCGGCCGCAAGCGGCTGAGGTCGGGTCGAGGGGGGACGGGATATCGCACGCAGGCCTCCGCACGCGCCCGGCGCAAGACCGGAACCGCATTCGGAACACCATGGAGCGACGCGACAAGACGGCTCCCCCGACTTCACCTTTTCAGGGACTGCACCGGCAGCAGCGCTACCGCTGTCGTCCCACCTGTTGCATCACCGCATGGCTGCGATGTCTGCTCCAGATGCCGCGCACTGGCCCGCGACAACCTTCAGAGGCCCGTGCACACCTGAACGTGTTGCAAAACTTCCTGACCGCGAGCGTCAAGCGATGCTGCCGCTTCCCCGCGCTGGACCGGCGCATACGTGGCACTGGCCCTTGTCTGAACTTCCCCTTGCCTTCCCCTACCTTCCCCTTACGTCTTCCTGCTTTTGCGCCGTTGTTCTGTTGTTGGCGCTGTGCTTCTTTTTTTGTGCGTGCTTCAGCCAGACCCGAGTACGGCGGAGATCTGCGCGGCGGCGGCGCTCCACAGATCGCCAACACTGCTTTCCACGCTGGCCATTACGCCGACCAGCACCATGGCCGCCACCATCAGCAGCAGCGCGTATTCCACGCCCGCGCCACCGTGTTCATAGCGCTTGCTCCACTGGGTCCCGCCATGCCTGGTTTCCACGTCCCACCCCCTGGTGATGCGCCGGCTTGGTTTTCTCATTCCAGAACAGCGTGCTGCTATGTCGGCGGGAGCATCAGAGCGACGACCGTGCCATTGCCGCTAAGTCCTTGTTTTTCAATGGCTGACCAGGCATGCCAGCCCTCAGCCCAGGCAATTGGCGCGCGCTTGTATCCCGGGCGTTACGGACACTTTGTGCCGCACACGACGCAGCAAACGATGCAGCACACACGGTTTGCGCAAACTTCAAACGTAAAAGTGACGAATGCGCGTTGTGCGGCGCAAAAAGAAGCGGGTAAGCCCGGATACGTGCCCACCGCTGTCAATCGCTACAGGGCTGAAACATCCGGCCCTTGCCAGGACAACCTGTGCGCGCGCCAATGGCATTGCGCGGGGCTCGCGCGGGTAGCGGAAAAACCTGCCGTTGCAGGAAGAGATGAGCACCGGATCGGCGAGGTGGTCTACTGCGCCGGAGGCATCTGATCTCGATGCCCGAGGCGTTAGCGGTTCGGCTCTCGTATGGAAGGATTAGGCGCGCCGCCGACGCGTGGGCGTGGCCTGCGGCGACCAAACTGTTTCAGTTCTGAAACGTGGCCAGGGAATAGCGGGGAAGGTGCAGGGGAAACGGCACGCGAGCGCGTGCCGCAAATGAGCACGGCTACAGCACCAGCGGCCGGTCGCTCAACTCGTTGGCGCGCGGTGCGCCGTCGGAGGGCGCATGCGTGGCGAGGATGTCGTTGATCTGCGCCAGCGCATCCAGCACCGGCGCAATCGATACTCGCTGCGCAAAGCCACGCGTGATGGTGTCGCAGACGGTGCGCCAGGTGTGCGCGTCCACCTTGGCCGCGATGCCGTGGTCGGCCAGGATCTCAACCGCGTGGTCGGCCAGGTTGATGTAGAGCAGCACGCCCACATGCTCGTGCGTGTTCCACACCTCCAGCAGGCCAAACAGTGTGCGTGCACGGTGGCGTGGGCTGACGCCGGCCCATGCATCCCGCACGGGCAGCGAACTCTCGATGACGACGCGCACCTCGCCGCGATGGCGTTGTTCGCCGTCGCGCACGGCGGCTTCGAGCTTGCGGAGATCGTCGGGCGGAAACGCGCGCCGTGCGTGCGCCGGCGTGGTCAGCAGGTGGGCGAGGGCGCGGCGTGCGCCACGGTGGTGTCGAATCTGGGAGGCCATGGTCGTCTTCCCCGGTTACCAGTTGCCGGAGGCGCCGCCGCCGCCGAAATCACCACCGCCGCCACCACCGAAGCCGCCGCCGCTTCCGCCGCCACCAAAATCCCCGCCGCCGCGTCCCCAGCTACCGCCGAGTCCGCCACCCAATCCACCGCCAAGCCCGCCGATGGTGCCCGGGCCCCAGCCACGGTTGCCCATCATCACGCGCGAGCCTGGCCGGCCGGGCAGGCTGCCGGTCACACGGCCGCCGGAGCGCATCGCCGCACTCAGCACGAAGAACACGATGATCGCCAGCGGAAACAGCACCGGCAGCCAATCGCCGATGCCGCCGCCCGATTGCTGGTGCTTGGCGCGTTCGGCCGGCGGCAGGCTCTCTTGCGCAATGACGGTCTGGATGGCGGAGATACCCGCCGACAGCCCGCCATAGAAATCGCCCTGACGGAAATGCGGTGCCATCACGTCCTGCAGGATCCGTTTGGACTGCGCGTCCGTGAGCGAGCCCTCCAGCCCGCGCCCAACCTCGATCCGCATCTTGCGCAGGGAAGCCGGGTTGTCCTTGGCGATGAGGATGATTGCGCCGTCGTCCACACCCTTGCGGCCGGCCTTCCACGCCTCGGCCACGCGGATGCCGTATGACTCGATTGGGTCCGGCGCGGTGGTGGGCACCATCAGCACGAAGATCTGGCTGCCGCGCTGCTGTTCGTAGTCGGCGAGTACCTGTTCGAGCGCGTTGCGCTGCTGGGCGCTCAATGTGCCGGTCAGGTCGGTCACGCGCGCGGCCAGGGGCGGCACGGGCACCATGTCGCTCTGCGCACGCGCTGGCAGCGCGGCGGCCAGCCATAGTGCGGTGGTCAGCAGGAGGGCAACGAAGGTGCCAAGGTAGGCACGCGCACGGATCGACATGGTGGTCAGCTCGTCAGAACTTCACTGCCGGGGCGGTGGAGATGCCTTTCTCGTTCTCGACCGTGAAGTTCGGCTTGACCTGATAGCCCATCACCTTGGCCGTCAGGTTGGTCGGGAAGCTGCGGGCCAGCACGTTGTAGTCCTGCACCGATTTGATATAGCGCTGGCGTGCCACGGTGATGCGGTTCTCGGTGCCCTCCAGCTGCGACTGCAGATCACGGAACGACTGGTCAGCCTTGAGCTGCGGATAGTTTTCCGACACCGCCATCAGGCGCGACAGCGCGCTCGACAGCTCCCCCTGCAGTTGCTGGAATTTCTGGAAGGCCGCCGGATCGTTCAGCACCTCCGGCGTGATCTGGAAGCTCGTGGCTGCGGCGCGCGCCTTGGTCACCGCTTCCAGCGTGTCCTTCTCGTGCGAGGCATAGCCCTTGACCGTGTTGACGAGGTTCGGGATCAGGTCCGCACGGCGCTGGTACTGGTTGACGACCTCGGACCACGCGGCCTTGGTGGCTTCATCCTTGGCCTGGAAATCGTTGTAGCCGCAGGCCGTCAGGAACGGCGCTGCCAGCACGGCCAGCGAAAGCGCAATCCAGCGCAGCACCGAAAAACGCATCGAGCGGAAGGTCAGGGCAGGGGTCATGTAGTCCTCTTGGTCTGAAAAGAATGTGGCATGAGACAGACAGTGTCTTGGAGCGTTCAGCGCACTGTAGCTTATGCGCTTGACGCTCCAGTCACACATCAGTACGGTATGGGGACTTTTTTGACAATTTCCATGCGCGCGATTTCCTTCATCTCGTCGATCTGCAGTGCACCGGCCGCCAGCCTGCCGGTCGCGTCGACGCGCGCGCACGCCAAAAAAGCCTCCAAACAGCCGCTCGTCTGACCGGAGCGCTGTTCCGTCAGATGGGCGACGGAACAGTGGCTGACCGACACACTCGACACGGTTGACCTCTCACCCGCATCTCGCGGGCCCCGTATTCCCGGTGCGCTTCTGACGGTTCTTGATCGGTCGTTGATTCGTCCAGGAGTTTGTCGTGCTCGAACATGCATCTACCCATCTGCCTACCCTCGCGCACCGGTCGTATGCCGGCATCTGGGTGCCCATCGTCACGCCGTTTGCCGATGACGCGGTGCGGTCAGTCGACTACGGTGCGCTGTATACATTGGTGGCCCGGTATCGCACCCAAGGCGTCGCGGGGTTTGTGGCCTGTGGCAGCACCGGAGAGGCCGCCGCGCTGACCGACCAGGAGCAGGCCGACGTGCTCGACACCGTGCGCGCTGCCGCCGACGGGCTGCCCGTGGTGATGGGCGTCTCGGGCAGCGCCCTGGCGCCCGTGCGTGAGCGCATGCTGCGGTTGGCGGAGCATCGGCCCGCCGCGTTCCTGATCCCTGCGCCTGCCTACATTCGCCCGTCGCAGGACGGGATCATCGAGTACTTCACCGCGCTCGCTGACGCCTCGCCCGTGCCGGTGCTCCTGTACGACATTCCCTATCGCACCGGCGCCACCATCGACACCGAAACGCTGCTCGCCCTGGCCGCCCACCCCAACATCCACGGCATCAAGGATTGCGGCGGCGATGCGGACAAGACGCAGCGCGTGATTGCCGATGGGCGCCTGCAGGTGTTGGCGGGCGAAGATGCGCAGGTGTTCGGCACGCTGTGCGCGGGCGGCGTGGGCGCGATCATCGCAGCGGCGCATGTGCGCACCGAGCTGTTTGTCGAGATGGTGCGGGCGGTGCAAGAGCAGCGGCTGAACGATGCGCGGCACTTGCACCACGCGCTGGCACCGGTCATCCGGCTGTTGTTCGCCCAGACCAACCCCGGGCCGCTCAAGGCATGGCTGGCTGCCGAAGGGCTGATGAAGAACGTCCTGCGCGCCCCCATGATGCGGGCGCCCGAGACGCTGGCGGCTCAGCTGCGGGAAGCGGTGACGCTCCTCTGATTGACTGGTTGCGTTTATAGTGCACCCCTGCGCGAGTAGGGGCGCTTAGATCACACCTCGCGCTACCGTACCGGCCATCTGCTCCCACGCAGTGTTGCGCAGACACGCCAGACATAGAAAAACAAACCACGCCACAGCTCCGGGGGGATATGCGGCTCATTCGATTATTGATTGTCGCCAGCGCAGCACTGGCAAGCGGTTGCGCGTCCATTGTTGGCGGCACCGGACAGGTGGTCTCCGTGGAAACCCATCAAGCCGAGCGCCCCGTGGAAGGCGCCCGCTGCGAAATGGTCAACAGCAAGGGCACCTACTACGTCACCACCCCGGGCACGGTCACCATCCACCGGGCCTACGGCAATCTGGAAGTCCGTTGCGACAAGGAGGGCGTGGCAACGGGCAAGGCGACAGTGGTGTCCGGCACCAAGGCGCTGGCGTTCGGCAACCTCATCTTTGGCGGCGCGATCGGCGTGGCGGTGGATACCACCTCGGGCGCGGCCTACGACTACCCCGAATTCATCCGCGTGAGCATGGGCGAGAGCACCGTCATCGACGCCCGGCGCGGCGTGGAGACGAGCCCGGTCATTCTCAATGCAGGCAGTGCAGGTGCTCCGTCTGGCGGCATGCCAGCCCCCGCAAGCGCAACGCCGCGCACGTCGGTTCCGCCGAGCCCCGCTTCCAAACCCGTGGCCATGGACGACCTGCGCTACGTGTTGCCGCCGCGCTGAACATCGCCATCCCGCTTTCCCAATTCACCCCAATCGTTTCCGACGCCACCATGCGCCTGTCCCGCCTACCTGTTGTCTTTGGATTGCTCTGCGGCACCGCCGCACCCGCTTTGGCCATCAGCCTGGATCAATTGAACACCAGCGTGTATGCCGTCTACGTTTATGGGCCGCAAGGCGCGATGTTGCGCACGGGCTCGGGCATTGTGACGGGGCCGGGCCAGGTCGTGACCGCGTGCAATGTGCTGGCGGGTGCCCGCTCCATTTCGGTCCATCGCGGCAACGTGACCTACGGCGCCACGCTGGATGCGCCGGATGTGGAGCGCAACCTGTGCCTGCTGAAGGTGGCGGACCTCAATGCGCCGGCAGCGCCGGTGTCGCAGGCGGCCGCGCCGGGTTTCGGCCAGAAAGTCGTGGCGGCGTCGGTCGTCGGCCCTGCGCTGTCTGTGCGTGAAGCCACCGTCGCCGGCTTGCGGGCCGGTGCCAATGGCACGCTCGACCGGATCGACGTGTCCGTCGAACCCGATGCCGCCAGCGCCGGTGGCGGCTTGTTCGATGAGAACGGACGCCTGGTCGGCATCCTGATGAACCCGGCGTCGGCGGCGGAAACGCGTCAGCAGGCCGTGCCCGCGTCGTGGATTTCGCAGATCAACGCACGCGGTGCCGCTGCCATGGCGAGCTATCGCCAGACCGCCGGTGCGCAGCCGCAAGCCGCGCCGATGCAGTCGACCGATGTTGCCGCCGGTTCGCCGCGCGTGGGGGAGGTGTGGCGCTATCGGCTCACCGACAACCTGACGCGCACGAGCCAGCAAATCTCGTATCGCGTCGACCGCATCGAGAACGACCGCGTGAT
This sequence comes from uncultured Ralstonia sp., assembly GCA_966433195.1. Classification (GTDB taxonomy): domain Bacteria; phylum Pseudomonadota; class Gammaproteobacteria; order Burkholderiales; family Burkholderiaceae; genus Ralstonia. The sequence goes on along the minus strand of CBJMVH010000002.1, from coordinate 167,612 downwards.
CTTCAACCAGGGCGCGCGTATCGAATTCAAGGACGGCCGAGTCGATCGGATCAATACGCCGGTCGGCGGTGAATTTGATGTGGGGGCGCCGCCCGGAGGCTGGGTGCCTGCCAACGTGCAGGTGGGGAACCGCTGGAAGGTGGAGTACAGCCGCTCCAGGCGATCGAAGGACATCAGCCTGCAAGGCGTGGCCGAGCAGGAAGAAACGATTCGGGTGGCGGCTGGTTCCTATCGGGCGATCCGCATTGCCTATCGCGGTTACGTGAATCGGGGTGGCTACATGAACGGCATGGGCACCGTCCCGGTTCAGTACAAGGCAACACTCTGGTATGCGCCCGAACTTGGGCGGGTGGTGCGATTTACAGGGGGCTTCTCCAACCGCGCCGACGTGGTTGCCGAAACGCTGGAGCTGACCGAGCACCGGTTCGAGTGAGATAGAAGAAAGGGGGACTGTGTAGTCCCCCGTCCTTAAACCGCCTTGAACGCCTTCCGGGCTGCCTCAAACGTGGCATCGAGGACCGCGTCGTCATGTGTGGCCGACACAAAGCCCGCTTCAAACGCTGACGGCGCCAGGTAGACACCCTGATCCAGCATGGCGTGGAAGAACGCGTTGAAGCGCCCCACGTCGCTCTTGGTCACCTCCGTAAAGCTGGTCGGCACGCCTTCACGGAAGTAGATGCCGAACATGCCGCCGACGCTGTCCGCGGCAAACGGCACACCGGCTTCGCGTGCGAGTTCGGCCAGGCCGTCGACCAGCTTGCGCGTCTGCGCGGCCAGCTTGTCGTGGAAGCCCTCTGCTGCAATGAGGCGCAGCGTGGTCAGCCCAGCCGCCACGGCCAGCGGGTTGCCCGATAGCGTACCCGCCTGATACACGCTGCCCAGCGGTGCCAGGAACCCCATGATGTCGCGGCGGCCGCCGAACGCTGCCGCCGGCATGCCGCCGCCGATCACCTTGCCCAGGCACGTCAGATCCGGCTTGATGCCGTACAGCGCTTGTGCACAACCCAGCGCCACGCGGAAACCCGTCATCACCTCGTCGAAGATCAGCACGGCGCCGTGCTCGCTGCACAGCGAGCGCATGGCCTGGTGGAATTCCGTGCTGCCACGCACCAGGTTCATGTTGCCGGCCACCGGCTCCACGATCACGGCGGCGATCTCCTTGCCATGGCGTGCAAAGGCCTCGCGCAGCGCGGCAACGTCGTTGTACGGCAGCACCATCGTGTGCTTGACCACATCTTCCGGTACACCGGCCGATGACGGCGCGTTCTGCGTGGTATCGGCAAACGTCAACAGGCCCGAGCCCGCCTTGACCAGCAGGCTGTCGGCATGGCCGTGGTAGCAGCCCTCGAACTTGACGATCAGATCACGCCCGGTAAAACCACGTGCCAGGCGCAGCGCACTCATGGTCGCCTCGGTGCCCGACGACACCAGCCGCACCTGCTCGATGGACGGCACGAGCTTGCAGATTTCCTCGGCCATGACGACTTCGGCCTCGGTCGGGGCGCCGAAGGAAAAGCTGTCCGCCGCCACCTCCTGCACGGCGCGGACGACGTCCGGATGTGCGTGGCCGACGATCATCGGGCCCCACGAGCCGACGTAATCGATATAACGGGTGCCGTCGGCGTCCCACAGGTACGGGCCGGCTGCCTTGGCAATGAAGCGCGGCGTGCCGCCTACCGAGCGGAACGCCCGCACCGGCGAATTCACGCCGCCGGGGATGGTCTTCTGGGCACGTTCAAACAGGGCAGCGCTGCGGGAGGAGTTCGACATGGATGCGTTGGAAGCAAGGAGCGCCGCGCGGGATGCCGCTGCAGCACGGGGTTAAAGGTGGATTGGAATCGATTGTGCGTTGGTTTGGCGCAGAAGCAGGCCGATGCAGTCAAACAACGTGCTCGCCCGGCACCCTGTTATGGCGCACGCGGGCGTGATTCGGTACCATCTGGCCTGCCATTTTAATAGACGGAACCACCCAGCTTTACCCTATGAGCGATACCAACACCGAACTCAAAACGTGGATGTGCCTGATTTGCGGCTGGATCTATGACGAAGAACAAGGCGCACCGGATGACGGCATCGCCCCCGGCACGAAGTGGGAAGACGTGCCCATCAACTGGACGTGCCCCGAGTGCGGCGCACGTAAGGAAGACTTCGAAATGGTGCAGATCTGAGTCAGATCTGACCTGTCTCTCGTCGGCAAGTGAGCGGTTGCCCTCTCGCCGACAGCCAAATACCAGGAAGTGACGGCTCGATGAAGCTCGTCGCTTCCATGCCACAAGCACCTGTCCGAGGGCCGTCGCCATGAACGGCATCATTGACGGCGGATGGGTGACTTGTCACACTTCGTCAAATTCTGAGCTTCACACTTCATAAGCGGGCCGGGGGGCGTAGTTTTGAAGTCGTCGTCAGCGATCCTTTTCCCAAAGGAAGGCACGCTGCGCGGCGATTTGCCGCGATCCATCCGGTCAGAATGTCGTGGCGACCCTTGGTCGCCGTAGTCGCGTATGCCGAGAACAAGATGCAATCCGCGCGGGTGGAACAACTGACCGAATCCCAACCTCTGGCAAGCCCTCTTGCTGGCACCAAAGTGCTGGTGATTGACGACTCCAGCACCATCCGCCGCACCGCGCAGATCTTCCTCACCCAGGCCGGCTGCCAGGTTGTGCTGGCCGAAGATGGCTTCGACGCCCTGGCCAAGGTCGGTGATCTGAAGCCTGATCTCGTGTTCTGCGACATCCTGATGCCGAACGTGGACGGCTATCAGACGTGCGCGCTCATCAAGAAAAGCCCAAAGTTTCATGCCACGCCCGTGATCATGCTGTCTTCGCGCGACGGAATTTTTGACCGCGCGCGCGGCAAGTCGGTCGGGGCGGTGGACCACCTCGCCAAGCCTTTCACCAAGGAGGCGCTGCTGGAGGCGGTTCAGACCCATTTGCCGGCGGCGTAAGCTGCCAGGCAAGGACGGCATCTCTCTCAATCGAAGGACAGTTTTTATGGCAATCAAGAAAGTGTTGGTGGTCGATGATTCCCCGACCGAAGCGCTGCACCTGTCGGAAATCCTCGGCAAGAACGGTTTCAAGGTGACGGTGGCTGCCGATAGCGATCAGGCCATGGCCAAGCTCGAAGCCGAGACCTTCGACCTGATCCTGATGGACGTGGTGATGCCCGGCCAGAACGGCTACCAGGCGACTCGTGCCATCAAGAAGGACGAGCGCTTCCAGAACATCCCCGTGATCATTTGCACGACCAAGGGGCTGGAAACCGACCGCGTGTGGGGCATGCGCCAAGGCGCGTCGGACTACATCGTCAAGCCGGTCAAGGCCGAAGAGCTGCTCGAAAAGATCGGCAAGCTGCCGCAGTAAGCGGCACCCGCAATCGCCGCAATCGCCAGCAAGGCATCGCACATGACCGAAACGCGCACCAACCTAACCTCCCGCCAGCGCCTGCATGAATACCAGGCGATGCTGGCACGCCGCCTGCAAGAGGCGCGCGCCAAGTCGTCGTCGGAAGGTTTTCTGGGGGTGCAGATCGGCGAGCACCATTGGCTGCTGTCGCTGACCGAGACGGGCGAGGTGCTGGATTACCAGGCGCCTGCGCGCGTGCCGCTGACGCAGCCGTGGTATCTCGGCCTTGTGAATGCGCGCGGGACGTTGCTGGGCGTGATCGATCTGGGCCTATTCTGCGGCGAGGCCGCGACGGTCGGCACCGCCGGGGCCAAGATCGTGGTGCTGTCGAAAGACCCGCAGCGTGCCTGCGCGATTCTGGTGCCGCGCGTGGCGGGCCTGCGCAGCCTGAGTGATCTGCAGCCGGCAGAGGCCACCCCGGACGAGAACCGTCCGTGGCAGGGCCGCGCCTGGCGCGATGCCCAGGGTTTGCTGTGGCGTGAACTGGATGTGCGCCAATTGCTGGCCGATCCGGCCTTCCTGCAGGTGGGCCGTAGCCGCGCGTGATGGTGCGGCGCAAGTCGTCAGCAAATTCGCCGTTTAGTCAGTTGAAGGTCAGACCGGTGCCGCTTGATCGGCCCGGCAACGAACAAGAAAACGTGCGTGCATTCGCGTCGGGAGCGAAGCGCGCATAGGGGCAAGAGGTGCGGACCACGCCGAGCAAGACAAGGTGTGGACGCGGATGGGAAATCCATGCGGCTGTTCTCAACCAGACGAGACAGTGGCATCGACAAAACAAGAGGGTCCTATGGGGTTCAAGTGGTTCAACGCGGGTCGCCGTGCCAAGAGTGAGGCAGGGGCGCCAGAGGTTGCCGTGGAGGGCGCTTCGGCTGCCGCTTCCATGCAGTTGGATAACCCCGGGGATGACGACAATCCCGCTGGCCCACCCACGCAGTTGGGCCGCACCCCGGTCGACGCCATCGTCGGCTGGATGGAGCGCGTGCCGTTTGCCGCACAACAGCGTGTGTTCACCATCGGCCTGGTGGTCGGCCTGCTGGCCCTGCTGATCTCGGTGTACCTGGATAACCGCCAGGCAAACAACGGTTCAGTGCAGATTGAAATTGCCGGTGACACGCTGATGCACTCGCAGCGTCTGGCCAAGGCAGTGCCGGTGGCGCTGCTGGGTAACACCAACGCCTTCGCCCAGCTCAAGGAAAGCCGCGCGCGTCTGCAAGAGAACCTCGAGGCGCTCAAGAACGGCAACTCCGATCGCGGCGTGCGTGCCACATCCGGCGGCGACGCCGAAGCGCTGCTGCAAAAGTCGATCGACGAATGGAAGCGCAGCGACAAGAGCGCCCAAGCCGTGCTCGCGCAGGAAAAGACGCTGGTGGCGGTGGGTAAGACGCTGAACGTGTTCAACGCGTCCAACCCCGAACTGCTGGAAGAAGCTGAACAGATCTCGTCGATGAAGCTGCAGACCAACGCGCCGGCCCGTGAAGTGGCCGCCTCGTCGCAGCTGGTGATGTTGACGCAGCGTCTGGGTAAGAACATGAACGAGTTCCTGGCCGGTGAAGGCGTGAACCCGGAAACGGCGTTCCTGCTCGGTAAGGACACCAACACCTTCAATGAAACCCTGAACGGCCTGCTCAACGGCTCGGAAGCGCTGCGCCTGTCGCCGGTGACCGACCCTGAAACGAAGGGCTACCTGGTGGAACTGCAGTCGCGTTTCGATAACGTGCAGAAGACCACGCAGATCATTCTGGAAAACCTGCCGGGCCTGATTGCTGCCAAGCGCGCTCAGCAGCAGATCTTCAACGACAACGAAAAGCTGCGTGCCGATCTGTCGGAGCTGCAGTCCGCCTACGCAGGCAGCGTGCGCAATCGACCGCTGACCCTGGGCGCGGTGGTGCTGTCGGCCATCCTGACCGTGGTCTGCCTGGCCGGCCTGGCTGCCCTGTACCTGCGCGATTCGCGTGTGCGTACGATGGAAGCAGAAGCCCGTCAGCGTGAAGCGGAAGAGCGCCGGATGGTCGAAAAGCGCAACAACGACAACACGCAGGCCGCAATTCTGCGTCTGATGAACGAGCTGCAGGACATCGCAGACGGTGACTTGACCAAGCAGGCCACCGTGTCGGAAGACATTACCGGCGCCATTGCCGACTCGGTGAACTACACCGTGGAAGAACTGCGCGAGCTGGTCGGCCGGGTGCAGCAGACGGCCGAGCAGGTGACGCAGGCATCGTCTGCCGTGCAGACCACGTCGGAAAGCCTGGTGGCCGCATCGGAAGAACAGTCCCGCCAGATTCGCCAAACCGGCCAGTCGGTGGTGGAGATGGCGGACCGCATTACGCAGGTCTCGCGCGGCGCTGCTGAATCAGCCAACGTGGCACGCGCATCGCTGGCCGCTGCCGAGCAAGGTCAGCAGGCGGTGCAGAACGCCATCACGGGCATGAACGACATCCGTGACCAGATTCAGGAAACCTCGAAGCGGATCAAGCGCCTGGGCGAATCGTCGCAGGAGATTGGTGAAATCGTGGAGCTGATCTCGGACATTACCGAGCAGACCAACGTGCTGGCACTCAACGCTGCCATCCAGGCGGCATCGGCGGGTGAAGCCGGCCGCGGCTTCTCGGTGGTGGCAGAAGAAGTGCAGCGCCTGGCAGAACGCTCTGCCGAGGCAGCCAAGCAGATCGGTGCGCTGATCCGCACGATTCAGACCGATACGCAAGACGCGGTGCACGCCATGGAGCGCAGCACGGCGGGTGTGGTGGAAGGGGCCAAGCTGTCCGATAACGCCGGTGCCGCACTGGTGGAGATCGGCCGCGTGTCGCGCCAGCTTGCCGAACTGATTGAAAGCATTTCGCAGACGACGTCGCACGAAGCGACGCTGGCTTCCGACGTGGCGCAGAACATCGAACAGATCCTGCACATCACGGAGCAGACGTCGACCGGTACGCGCCAGACCGCGCAGTCGGTGCGCCAGCTCACGCAGCTTGCAGAAGAGCTGCGTGACTCGGTGGCTCGGTTCCGTATCGCCTGAGCGCGCTACCACTGGATTTCGGGCGGGAGCGCCAAGCAGCAACCGCCGCCTGCTTTTTGGAAGCACACATGCGTCATCAATCTTCCGCCCAGCCCGAATCCGCCTTTGAGGCGACCGGAGCCCCGGCCGGGTCTCAGAAGCCCAGTCCGAAAGCCAACGTGCCGGCACGCGATCTTTCCGCGCTGGCCTGGGTGGCGCCCAACATGCGCGCCGCGCTGGACGACGCCGTGCGCGAGTTCGGCGAGTACGTGGCCGATATCGTCGCCAATCCGGAAGTCATCGGTGCGCGCGACACCACATCACTGCGTCTGGCTGGCCAGTATTTGCACCAGGCGGCTGGCGCGCTGCTGATCGTCGGCTTGCGCGGTATCGACGTGTACTGCCAGGCCGCCAAGCGCCTGCTCGACGCCGTGGATGCCGGCACCGTGCCGTCTGACATGCAGACGCTGGACGTGTTCTCGCGCGCCGTGCAGGCCATGCAGGAATATGTGGCCGACCTGATGGCCGGCATGGCCGAAGAGCCGCTGCGCCTGTTCCAACCGTATCAAGCCGTGCTCGCCCGCCTGGGCGAAGAGCGCATTCACCCGGCCGACCTGTGGGCCGATGAACTGCGCCACCTTCCGGCGCTGCTGCTGCCCTCGCGCGATCTGCCGGGCCTGGCGCGCCTGCGTCGCAAATTCGAACTCGCGCTGCTGACCGCGCTGCGTGCACCGGCCGGCGAGGGCGCGCAAGCCGACCCCGCCGCTGCAGCCGCCGCCTATGCGCCGCTGGAGCAACTGCTGCACAGCATCCGCGCACTGGAACGCGAACCGCGCCGCACCGGTGATGACCTGCAGCGCGATCTCTGGCTCGTGCTGGCGCTGACCTTTGGCGCGCTGCGTGCTGGCCTGGTGCCGGTCGATCTGACGGCCAAGCGCCTGGCCGCGCGCGTCAACCTGCTGCTGCGCCAGTACTCGCACAACAATATCCACCTGCCGCAAGGCTTGCTGACCGACGCGCTGTACCTGCTGGCAGGCATGGCTTACAGCAACGCGCCTGCCGCACCAGTGGGCGACGACACACTCGGCCCCGACATCGTCGCCTGCGTGCAGGCCTTTGCGATTCCGCCTACGCACGCACCGGCCGGTGCACTGCACACGCGCCAGTACTACGCGCTGCTGCCCGCCGACGCCACGGATACGCTGCAACGTGTGGGCCGTACGCTCGACACGCTGAGCCAGCAAACCGAGCCCGATGCCGACGAAATCGACGCAACGTTCCAGACGCTGGCGCTGCAAGCCGACGCGCTGGGCCAGCCCGCGCTGGCGGAGCTGTCACAGCAACTGGGCAAGGCTCACGGGCCTAATGCCGCCGCCGCACAGCAATTTTTGTCTCGCATGCTGGCCCGTCCGTGGGCGCTGCATGGTGAATCCGGCGACTTGCGCAGCGCCTGGTTTGCTGCCCGCTGCAACGAGTTGTCCGAACACGCGCGCGCCGCGCAAAGCGGCAGCCCCATGCCGCCTCCCGCGTGGCTGACCCTTCTGGCAGAAGAAACCGCGCAACGTCGCGCCCGCGCCGAGCAGGTCCGCGCGCTGCAAACGCAATTGGCATCGGCAGAAACGCACCTCGACGCTTTTGAGCGCGAGGGCGAACAAAGCGGTGGCCTGCAGGAAGCCGCCCGCTTGTTCGGCGAGATGCAAGGCACCTTTGCCGCGCTGGGCGCATACGAAGCTGTGCACGCCACGGAAGTTGCGCAATCGACGATTGCCGCGCTGCAAGCCGCAGGCGTTGATGTCGCGGCCGACCGTGAACGCTACCTCGCTGCGCTGGCCGCCAATGTCAGCGGGCTGCAGGGCTTGCTGGATGCGCTGTCGGCCGGCACCGAGCTGACGGGCGGGCAAGTCGACGAGATCGTCATTGAGGGCAAGCTGACCCCCACCGAGCGCGAGACGGCTTGGCAAGCCTTTGCCTTTGACGCCGAAGCCGGCATGCTGGTCCGCCGCGAAGCCCAGGCCGCTGCGCAAGCGGATGCACACGCTGCGGATGCCGATACGGCATCGCCGCTGCAAGCCATGCTGGATCGCTTGCTGGCCAAGCAGCCTGTCGACCCCACCGACCCGTTGGCCGTGGAGTTGCGCGCCGCCCTGCAAGAAGCACGCGATGCCGCCGCCATCGACGATGACCCGGCTCGACGCCGCCGTCTGGAAGAGGCGCTGGCCCAGTTCGACGCCTGGCAGGCGGGCAGTGCAGGCGCGCTCGAGCGCATGCAGGCTGCGCTGGCTGCACCGACTGCTGCGCCGGCCGCGGAATCGAGCACTGCCGCCCCTGCGGCTGTCGCGCGCGATACGCAGTCGATCGATGCCGAACTGCTCGACATCTTCCTGTCCGAAGCCGACGAAGTGCTGGCCGGTGTGCGTACAGATCTGCACGCGTTGCATGACGCCGCCGAAGCCGGCACGGGCGGCGTAGCCACCGGCTCCGATCTGGACCTGCTCACGCAATTGCGCCGCGCCTTCCACACGCTCAAGGGCTCGGGCCGCATGGTCGGCCTCACGCGCTATGGCGAGGCTGCCTGGGCCATCGAACAGGTCATGAACGTGTGGCTGGCCGAGAGCCGTGTGCCCACGCGTGACTTGGCCGCGCTGCTCGCGCGTGCCGAATCGGAGTTGTCGACGTGGGCGGCTGCCATCGCCCAATCGCCGCAAGCTGATCATCCGATCGAGCCGCTGGTGGCCGCTGCCGAACGCGTACGCCACGGCGGCCCGTTTGTGTGGCTGGAGACCTCGCACGAGGTGCAGGAAGCCCACGAGCCTGCTGTCCATGTCGAAGCGGTAGAACCGCAAGCGCCGGCTGTGGAGGCCGCACTGCAAGAACCCGCAGTTGCTGTCGAACCGCACGAAGCTGCGACGCTCACGTTGGACGACGAACCGCCACTGCCTGAAGTTGAAGCGCCGATGCCCGAGGCGACGGCGCCCGTCATGGAATCGGACGTCACCGCGCCTGAGGCTGTGATGCCGTTCGTGGAGCCGATGGCCGAGCCCGTCACCGAGCCTTTCGTGGAAGCGGTGGCGACCGAACCCCTTGCCGAGCCTATCGTCGAGCCTGTCGCCGAATTGGCAGAAGACGCTGTCGCTGAGCCTGTAGCCGACCACGCCGAAACGGAAGCCAAGGTCATTCCCTTCCCGTTTGGGCAGACCGGCGAGCACGAAGATGCACCGCACGACGATGGCGTGAAGGTCATCGGCCCTGTGCGTGTGAGCGTGGCGCTGTACAACGTCTACCTGCAGGAAGCGGATGATCTGATCCGCCGCCTGGGGGTGGATTTCTCCGAGTGGCGCCATGAAGGACGCACGCCGCCGAGCGAGTTGGCGCTGCGCGCCGCGCATACGCTGCAAGGCAGCTCCGCAGTGGTGGAGCTGGAGCCCGTGCGCCAGTTGGCCGATGCGCTGGAGCAGGTGCTGCTGAACCTGAACAGCCGCCCCGTGGCGATGCATCCGGGCGACTTCCGCTTGCTCGACCAGGCCGTTGAGCGCATGCGCGGCATGCTGCATCAGTTTGCCGCCAGCCTGTGGCCCGAAACCGACGAGCCCCTGCGCCGCAGCCTCGAGGAGTTGTGCGAGCGTGTGCTGGTGCGTCCGCGCCTGCCGCTGGAGCCGGCGCCGCAAGCCTTTGTCGAAGCGGAACAAGCCGAGAACGAAACCGCTGGCCTGGCAGGCGAGCCCGCCTTCGCACCCACCTTCGCGCCCGCGCAAGACCTGGTGCAACTGACGCCGGTGTACGAGCCGCCCGTGGCGGAACCAGCGGTGGCCGAACTTGTGCGCCAGGCGCCTGCCGACGCGCTGGACCCCGCACTGCTGGAAATCTTCCTGGAAGAAGCCCACGCGGCGCTGCCCGAACTGGGCCAGCATCTGCGCGCATGGGAAGCCGCGCCGCAAGACCGCAGCGCCTCCGGCCTGCTGCTGCGTAACCTGCACACCGTCAAGGGCAGTGCGCGCATGGCCGGCGCGATGACGCTGGGCCAGGTCGCGCACGAAATGGAAAGCGCCATTGAAGGCGGCCTGCGCCAGAACCGCGTGGACGACGCGCTGTTCCGCAAGCTCTACGTCTGGTTCGACCGCATCCAGGCGCACGTCGATGCGTTGGGCTCGGGCAAGGTGCTGCCGATGGACGCAGGCTTGGCGGATGCCACAGAGGCGCCGCAGGCCCCGTCGGATACGCAAGCATCGTCCGGCACATCGATGCTGCCCGCCGTGGCCACCACGACGAGCGTCGATCTGACCGGCGCGCGCAGCCCAGAGGCTGAGGCCCTGGAGGTGGCCGAACGCCAGCGCGCAATGGTGCGTGTGCAGGCACGTGCGCTCGATTCGCTCATCAACGATGCCGGTGAAGTCGGTGCGGCGCGTGCACGTCTGGAATCGGAAGTCGATGCGCTCAAGACGTATCTGTCGGAACTGAACGACAACGTGGCGCGTCTGCGCTCGCAGGTGCGCGAGATCGAAATCCAGGCCGAAACGCAGATGGAGTCGCGCATTGCCGATGCAGCCGCGCACTCCGAAGCCTTCGACCCGCTGGAGTTCGACCGCTTCACGCGCCTGCAGGAACTCACGCGGATGATGGCCGAGTCCGTCAACGACGTGGCCACGGTGCAGCAGAACTTGTTCCGTGGTTTCGACCAGGCGTCGCTCGATCTGGAAACGCAGGCGCGCCTCACGCGCGGCCTGCAGCGCAGCCTGATGCGTGCGCGCATGGTGCAGTTCGATACCGTGGCCGACCGCCTGTACCGTGTGGCCCGTCAGGCCGCGTCGGAAACCGGCAAGGAAGTGCGCCTGTTCATCAAGGGCGGTACGGTGGAACTGGACCGGAGCGTGCTGGACCGCATGGGCGGCCCGCTTGAGCACATGATCCGCAACGCGGTCGCGCATGGCATTGAAACCGCAGACGAGCGCCGCGCCAAAGGTAAGGCCCCCGCTGGCGAGTTGACGCTCGAAGTGCAGCAGGAAGGCAACGAAGTGGTGCTGAACTTCGTCGATGACGGTGGTGGCCTGAACCTCGACCGCATTCGTGCGCGCGCACTGGAGCGCCAACTACTCGCCCCTGACGAAGAGGCCAGCGACGCCCGCCTCACCGAGATGATCTTCACGCCGGGCTTCTCGACGGCCGATCAGGTGTCAGAGCTGGCCGGCCGTGGCGTGGGTATGGACGTGGTGCGTGCCGAGACGGTGGCGCTTGGCGGCCGGATCTCGCTGCAAACGACGCCGGATGTCGGTACGCGCTTTACGATTCACCTGCCGCTTACGACCGCGATTACGCAGGTGCTGCTGGTGCGTGTGGGTGAGCGTGTCTACGCGATCCCGTCGGGCATGATCGACCACGTGCAGCAACTGCGTCCGCAGGCGCTGGCCGAGGCGTACAACGCCGCTGCCCTGCAGCTGCCGACCGGCCCGGTGCCGTTCCATTACTTCGGCGCGCTGCTTGAAGAAGCGCAACCTGTGGCCGGCGCACGCAAGTACTCGCCCGCTGTGGTGGTGCGCAGCGGTGCCGACCGCGCAGCGGTGCACGTTGACGAAGTGATCGGCAACCGCGAAGTGGTGGTCAAGCACATCGGCCCGCACCTCGCACGTCTGGAAGGGATTGCCGGTGCCACCACGCTGGGCGATGGCGAGATCGTGCTGATCTACAACCCGGTGGTGCTCACGCAGCGTTTCGAGCGTGAAGCTGCCGCGCTCGGTTTGCCGCAGGCTGATCAGGAAACCACGGGCGCCGTGGCAGAGCTCTCGCGCAGCGGCAGTACCGACGCTGTGCCGGGCCTGGCCACCCAGCCGATCGTCATGGTGGTCGACGATTCGCTGACGGTGCGCAAGGTCACGCAGCGTCTGCTCACGCGTTCGGGCTACCAGGCGGTGCTTGCGCGCGACGGCGTGGACGCGCTGCGTCAGTTGCAGGAAATCACGCCGGACGCGATGCTCGTCGACATCGAAATGCCGCACATGGACGGTTTCGACCTCACGCGCAACGTGCGTGCAGACGAACGCATTGGCGCCACGCCGATCATCATGATCACCTCGCGTACGGCGGATAAGCATCGCCGCTACGCTGCGGAGATCGGCGTGAACGTCTACCTGGGCAAGCCGTACAACGAAGAGGAACTGCTGCAGCATCTGCGCACGCTCATCGGCGAGCGCGCGCCTGCGGCCAACGCAGGCTGACGCCACGTGAAGCCGAAATGATGACGGGCCGGTACCTACCGGCCCGTTGTCTTTGGTGCGTTAGTCGGCGCTGCGTTTGCTGAGCGCCGCGGCTTCCGCGCCCGACGTGCGGTTCGCCTTGGTGATGGCGTAGCGTTCGAGCGTGGCGGCCCGCGCGTCGGCGTGGTTGACGATCGGGTGGGGGTACGTTTTGCCCAGGACCACACCGGCTTCCTTCAATACGCTGGCAGGCGCTGTCCACGGCGCGTGAAGGTATTTGTCGGGCAGCCCAGCCAGTTGCGGCAGGTACTTGCGAATGAAGCGCCCCTGCGGATCAAATTTCTCCGATTGCGTGACCGGGTTGAAGATACGGAACCACGGTTGCGCGTCGCAGCCGCTCGACGCCGCCCATTGCCAGCCACCGTTGTTGGCCGCGAAATCGAAGTCGTTGAGCACGTCGGCGAAATACTGCTCCCCCCGTCGCCAATCGACCCCGAGGTCCTTGATGAGGAAGCTGGCCGCCACCATGCGCAGACGGTTATGCATATAGCCGCTCTGATGGATCTGCAGCATGGCGGCATCCACCAGCGGATAGCCCGTACGCGCGGCCTTCCATGCCTGGAAGCGCGTGTCGCCGGTCTCGCCGTCCACCCAGCGGACGCGGTCGAACTCGGGGTGGAACGATGCACCGTCGGCCAGGTCCGGACGGTGATGCAGGATCATGAAATAGAAGTCGCGCCAGACCAGTTCTGATAGCCATGTTGCGGCCCCCCGACTGCCGCGCAGCATGGCCGCGTGGGCACGGGCTGCCAAGGTGCGGATCGACACGGTGCCGAAGCGCAGATGCGTCGACAGATAGCTCGGCCCGCGCACGGCGGGGAAGTCGCGGCGCGCGTGGTAGTCATCCATGCGGTCTTCGAAATCCGCCAGCAATGCCTCTGCACCGGTCATGCCCGTGGGCAGCGCGATCTCCGCAAGGTTCGAGCGTGCGAAGCCCATCGCTTCCAGCGAAGGCGTGGCCGGTGCGAGTGCATGTGGCGGCATGGCCAGCGCGCCGAAGTAGGGCTCGGTCGGATACGCGCGCAGGTCGAACGGCGTGAGTGCAGCCTGCCACGCGTTCTTGTAAGGCGTGAACACGCCGTACGGTTTACCCTGGCCATTCAGGATTTCGTTGCGCTCGAAGATCACCTGGTCCTTGAAGTCGAACCACGCGCACGGCTGCTGCTCCAGCGCTTTGCGCACCGCCTCGTCACGGGCCTGCGCGGCGGGCTCTTCGTCGTGGTTGGCGAAAACCGCTTCGATATGAAGCTGGCGGGCGAGCGCTGGAATCGCGTGGCGGGGGGCGTCGTGCAGGACGATCAAGTCGCCGCCGGCTTCGCGCAACGCACCGCGTAATTCCTCGATGGATGCGCGGATGAACTCGAGCCGGCGGTCCGCTTTGAGACCGCGCGCGAGCAGGGCGTCGAGGATGTCGCGGTCGAACACGAACACGCAGTAGACCTCGCGGCAGTGGCGCAGGGCATAATGCAGCGCCGCATGGTCAAAGTGCCGCAGATCACGCCGGAACCACACCAGCCCGCGCTGGAAATGCGCGCCAATCGCATAGGGTGTGCGGCTTTGGGAAGTGGTGGGCATCGTTGCTTCGGCTGGGTCAGAAACCGGCTGAGCGTATCGCAAAACACGCCGCTGTATCGTCTTCTTCACGTTGTTGTCATGGCTGATTCTTCTGCTCGTCTTCCGCTGTATCGCATCCTGCAATCGCAAGGGTTTGGCACGCGCCGTTATTGCAAGGACCTGGTGCTCGCCGGGCTGGTGTTCATTGACGGCGTTGAGATGGAAGACCCGGACGCGCTGGTCGATACCGCCGGCCTGGTGCTCGACGTGGACGGCGAACGCTGGACGTATCACGCGCGCGCCTACCTGATGCTCAACAAGCCGACCGGGGTGGAGTGCTCGCAAAAGCCGAAGCACCATCCGAGCGTCTACACGCTGCTGCCGGTGCCGCTGCGCGAGCGCGGCGTGCAGTGCGTCGGCCGGCTCGACCAGGACACCACCGGCCTGCTGCTGCTCACCGATGACGGCCAGTTCGTCCACACGCTCACCAGCCCGCGCCACCAGGTGCCCAAGGTGTACGAAATCACCACCGCCGAACCGGTGACCGACGCGCAGGTTGGGCAGCTTTGCGCCGGTGTGCTCCTGGCCGATGAGGATGAAAACGTGGCCGCCGCCTGGGCCGAGCGCGTCGATACGCACCATCTGCGCATGGCGCTCACGCAGGGCAAATACCACCAAGTGAAACGCATGGTGGCTGCAGTGGGCAACCATGTGGCAGGGTTGCACCGCAGCACGATCGGTGGGCTGTCGCTCGGCGATCTCGCGCCGGGCGAATGGCGCTGGCTCGAGGCCGCCGACCTGGAGGCGCTGAACGCCACGCCGCCGCGTGTATCCGATACGGGTGCATGAGGCAGCACAAAAAATCTTGCCATCGACGCCGTTTCCTCCAAATGAAAGGGGGCGATGGGCGAGGGCTTTTGGTAAACTAGTTGTATGGCCTCGCCGGACGCACCTATCAATCTCACGAATCAGTTCCTGATCGCTATGCCCGGCATGGCGGACTCCACGTTTTCGGGCACGGTCGTGTACATGTGCGAGCACAACGAGCGCGGCGCGCTCGGGCTCGTGATCAACCGCCCCATCGACATCGACTTGGCGACGCTGTTCGACAAGATCGATCTCAAGCTCGAAATCCACCCCCTCGCAGAACAATCCGTGTATTACGGCGGCCCGGTGCAGACCGAGCGCGGCTTCGTGCTGCACGACGCCACGGGCGCGTATTCGTCGTCGCTGGCGGTGCCGGGTGGGCTGGAAATGACCACGTCCAAGGATGTGCTCGAGGCCGTCGCCCAGGGTGGCGGGCCGCATCGCTTCATCCTGACCCTCGGGTACGCCGGCTGGAGCGCCGGCCAACTGGAAGACGAGATCAGCCGTAACGGCTGGCTGACCGTTCAGGCCGACCCCGAGATCATCTTCAACGTGCCTGCCGAAGCGCGGTTTGCCGCGGCGCTGAACCTGCTCGGCATCAATCCCGCCATGTTGTCGGGCGAGGCAGGGCATGCCTGAGCCGGCCTCGTTGAAGGTCGCGGCACCCGCCCCCATGCCCGCAGAAGGCACCTTACTGGCGTTTGATTACGGCGAAAAACGCATCGGCGTGGCGCTGGGCAATACGATTTCGCGCTCGGCGCGGGCGTTGGAAACCATTCCCAACCGTTCGGTCGATTTTCGCTTCGAACAGATCACGCGCTTGATCAAGGAGTGGCAGCCGGTCGGCTTCGTCGTCGGCATGCCGGTGCACCCCGACGGCGACGAGCAGCCGATGATCAAGCTCGCCAAGCGCTTCGGCAATCAATTGCATGGCCGCTACGGCCTGCCGGTTACCTGGGTGGACGAACGCTATTCGTCGATCGCCGCACAGGATGCCGGCGCCTCCGACGATGTGCTCGACGCTGAGGCCGCGCGCATCATCCTCCAACAGTTCTTCGACGAATCATGACATCGCAACAGATCGATGCCGAGGCCCTGTACCAGAGCCTCGTTGCACAGCTGCGCACGCGGATGGCCGACGGCCACGCCTGGTCGGTCGCTGGAATCGTCAGCGGCGGGGCCTGGATTGCCAAACGTCTGGCGCATGACCTCGGGCTGCCCGAATACGGCGTCGTCAACGTCGCCATGCACCGTGACGACTATGCCAAAAAGGGCCTGCACGCCAAGGCCCAGCCGACCACGCTGCCGTTCGACGTGAACGAGCGCCGCATCCTGCTGGTGGATGACGTGCTGGCCAGCGGCCGCACCATCCGCGCGGCCATCAACGAACTGTTCGACTATGGCCGCCCAGCTGCGGTGGAGTTGGCTGTGCTTGTCGACCGCGGTGAACGCCAGTTGCCCGTCGCCCCGGATTACATCGGTGAATGCATCACGCTGTCGGCCGACGAGTCGCTCGTCTTGAGTGAGTCCGGTGAGGGTGCGTCCGCACGCTTTGTTTTCACGCGCGAGCCCAAGGGTGCCTGAGCTTTTGCGCTGCATCGTTTCTGTTTTGACCTGACCCCGTCGTCGCTTTTTCGTCGCTTTCGTCTTCTCCATGCCCAAGACTTTCGCCAACCCGCAGCTCACGAAAAACGGCGAGCTCAAGCACCTGCTGTCGATCGAGGGGCTGTCGCGCGACATCCTCACGCACGTGCTGGACACCGCGCAGCAGTTCGTCTCCATCTCAGACGCCGACCGCGAGGTGAAGAAGGTGCCGCTGCTGCGCGGCAAGAGCGTGTTCAACCTGTTCTTCGAGAACTCCACGCGCACGCGCACCACGTTCGAGATCGCGGCCAAGCGGCTGTCGGCGGACGTGATCAACCTGAACATCAACGCATCGTCTACGAGCAAGGGTGAGTCGCTGCTGGACACCATCAACAACCTGTCGGCCATGCAGGCAGACATGTTTGTCGTGCGGCATGCGAGCTCGGGTGCGCCGTATCTGATTGCGGAGCACGTTGCGCCGCATGTGCACGTGATCAACGCGGGCGATGGCCGCCATGCGCACCCCACGCAGGGGCTGCTCGACATGTACACCATCCGCCACTACAAGAAGGATTTCTCCAACCTGACGGTGGCGATCGTCGGTGACATCCTGCACTCGCGCGTGGCGCGCTCCGACATCCACGCGTTGACGACGCTGGGCTGCGCCGAAGTGCGCGCCATCGGCCCGCGCACGCTGCTGCCGGGCGGTCTGGAGCACATGGGCGTGCGCGTCTTCCACAACATGGAAGAGGGCCTCAAGGGCGTGGATGTGGTCATCATGCTGCGTCTGCAGAACGAGCGCATGAGCGGTGCGCTGCTGCCGTCCGCGCAGGAGTACTTCAAGGCGTACGGCCTCACGCAGGAGCGCCTGGCCCTGGCCAAGCCGGACGCCATCGTCATGCACCCGGGCCCGATGAACCGCGGCGTGGAGATCGACTCCGCCGTGGCCGATGGCGTGCAATCGGTGATCCTGAATCAGGTGACGTTCGGTATTGCGGTCCGCATGGCCGTGATGGGCATCGTAGCCGGCAACAACGACTAAGAAGAACGATGAAACTGCATATCAAAGGCGGCCGCCTGATCGACCCGGCCAACGGTATCGACGCGCAACAGGATCTGTACATCGCCGCGAGCAAGGTTGTGGGCGTCGGCCAGGCACCGGCGGATTTCCACGCCAACAAGACCATCGACGCGACCGGCTTGATTGTTTGCCCCGGCCTGATTGACCTGTCGGCCCGCCTGCGTGAGCCCGGCTTTGAATACAAGGCCACGCTGGAATCCGAAATGGCTGCTGCCATGGCCGGCGGCGTCACGTCGCTGGTGTGCCCGCCCGACACCGACCCCGTGCTGGACGAACCCGGCCTGGTCGAGATGCTCAAGTTCCGCGCGCGCAATCTGAACCAGGCGCACGTGTATCCGCTCGGTGCGCTGACCGTGGGCCTCAAGGGCGCCGTGCTGACCGAAATGGCCGAGTTGACCGAATCGGGCTGCGTGGGCTTCTCGCAAGCCGACTCGCCGATCATCGATACGCAGGTGCTGATGCGTGCGATGCAATACGCGCAGACGTTCGGCTTTACCGTCTGGCTGCGCCCGGAAGATCCGTACCTCGGCAAGGGCGGTGTGGCCGCAAGCGGTCCGCTGGCTTCGCGCCTGGGCCTCTCCGGTGTGCCGGTGATGGCCGAGACGGTGCGCCTCCACACCATCTTTGAACTGATGCGCAGCACGGGCGCGCGCGTGCATCTGTGCCGTCTGTCGTCCGCAGCCGGCATCGACCTCGTGCGCCGTGCTAAGGCAGAAGGCTTGCCGGTCACGTGTGATGTGAACGTCCACCATATTTCGCTGACCGACGTGGACATCGGCTACTTCAATTCGCAGATGCGCTTCGTGCCGCCGCTGCGCTCGGGCCGCGACCGCGATGGCATCGTGCGGGCGCTCACCGACGGCACCATCGACGCTATCTGCTCCGACCACACGCCCGTGGACGACGACGAGAAGCTGCTGCCCTTTGCGGAGGCCACGCCTGGCGCGACCGGCCTCGAAACCCTGCTGCCGCTCACGCTGCGCTGGGCCGCCGAACACAAGGTTGAGCTGCCGAAGGCGCTGGCGCGCATCACCAGTGAGCCGGCACGTGTGCTGGGTTTGCATGCGGGCTCGCTGGAAGTCGGCGCAATGGCTGATGTGTGCGTGTTTGATCCGGAAGCCATCTGGAAACTGGAGCCGCGCACCCTGCGCAGCCAGGGCAAGAACTCGCCGTACCTGGGCTTCGAACTGGCCGGCCGCGTGCGCGCCACGCTGGTCGCCGGCCACCTTGCGTATGACGGGCATTGATCAGCGCGTGACAAGCGCGCCCACCGAGGTCGGCACGTCGCAGCGCAAGCATCTGCTGCGCAAGCTGCGGTTGCTCGTGCATCTGGTCGAGGGGCTGGTCACGTGCGCGTTGCTGTTCTGGTGGATCAAGCCGCACGCCAAGCAGGCGCTGATTCAACGCTGGTCGCGCAAGCTGCTGGCGTTGTTCCGCGTCTCCCTGGTCGTGCATGGCGAGCCGGTGGAAGGCAAGGATCTGGCGGGTTCGATGCTGGTGTCCAACCACGTGTCGTGGATCGACATCTACGCCATCAACAGTTGGTACCCGCCGCGTTTTGTCGCCAAATCCGAGATTCGCAGCTGGCCAGTGATCGGCTGGCTGTGTGCGCAGACCGGCGTGCTGTTTGTCGAGCGCGCCCGCAAGCGCGATGCTCACCGCATCATGCACGCCATCGCCGATGCGATGCGCGCAGGGGACGCCATCTGCGTGTTTCCCGAAGGGACGACCTCCGATGGCCTGCAACTGCTGCCGTTCCACGCCAACCTGTTCCAGGCGCCGGTGAGCGCCGGGGCGCCGATTCGCCCGTTGGCGCTGCGCTATCGCGTGGCCGCGACGGGCGAATTGACGACCATTCCCGCCTATATCGACGATCTGTCGATGATGGATACGATCAACGCCATCCTGAACGGGCCGCCGTTGGTGGTGGAGGTGTTGGTCGGCCCTGCCGTCGCCCCGGAGATGGACCGCCGCGCGCTGGCGGCGCACAGCCAGGACGCCGTTGCGGCCCTGATCGCCCGCGCGGGCTAGATTCAGCGAACCGCGGCTACTTCTTCTTATGCGCGAGCGGGTCCTGTGCCTGCTCGCAATCGACCTGCATCACCTCACGGCCAGCGGGCGCCAGCGACAGCTTCGCTGCTGTCAGCTTGCCGCCCCAGACGCAGCCTGTATCCAGCCCCATCACGTCGTCGCGCATCACCAGCCCGCGCGTCGACCAATGCCCGTAGACGATCGGCGTGCCGCGCGTACGCCGGCCCGGCACATCAAACCAGGGCATATGGCCTTCAGGAGCGCCTTCCGCATCGGTCGTCTCGAACTCCATCGTGCCGTCGGGCTTGCAAAAGCGCAGGCGCGTCAGGGCGTTGATGGTCAGGCGCAGACGATCCATGCCGACGAGATTGTTGCTCCACTTGTCCGGGTGGTTGCCAAACGCATCGGCCAGGAAGGTTTTCCAATGCGGGCTGCGCAACTCGCGCTCCACCGCGCCAGCCAGTTCCAAGACGTCTCCCGTCGTCCATTGAGGCAGCACGCCAGCGTGCACCATCAGGAAGCCATTTTCGAAGATGGCCAGCGGCTGGTGGCGCAGCCAGGTGATCAGTTGATCGCCATCGGGTGCGGAAAGGATGTCGGCGATGGTGTCCCGTTTGCCCGGTTTGCGCACGCCCGCAGCAACCGCCAGCAAGTGGATGTCGTGGTTGCCGAGCACCGTGCGCGCGCGGCCAGATTCGCACAAGGCGATGACCTGGCGGAGTGTGTCGAGCGACTCCGGGCCGCGGTTGATGAGGTCGCCGACGAAGCGTAGCGGGGCGCTGGCGGGTAGAGCAGCCAATAATGTTCGGAGCGGGGAGCAGCAGCCTTGGAGGTCGCCGATGGCGTGGGGAAGGGAAGACGCGCTTGTCATGTGAGTTGCAAGTCGCGCGTCGCCGATAACGAGACGTTAAGGTCTCAGGTGTTACAACGCGCTACAAAAAGATCGGTCCGTTTGGGAGGGGTAACCCTAGGGTCGGATAGAATACGCCACTTCTTATTGCATTCAACAAAGTCCGCCGCCCCTAAACCGGGCATGGCGCGGACCCAGCCGCGTATAGAGACACGCGACAAGGAGCACAAAGGTTGTCCAATATTCTCGTCACAGGCGGTGCCGGCTTCATTGGCGGCAATTTTGTTCTGAACTGGCTGGCGAACCCGAGCGCCGACGGCATCGTCAACGTTGACAAGCTGACCTATGCCGGCAATCGAAAAACGCTGGCCGCCGTAGAAGGCGACTCGCGTCACGTGTTTTCGCAGACGGACATCTGTGACCGCGCCGCGCTTGATCGCCTGTTTGAACAATACAAGCCGCGCGCCGTGGTGCACTTCGCCGCCGAAAGCCACGTGGATCGCTCCATCCATGGCCCCGGCCAGTTCATCCAAACCAATATCGTCGGCACGTTCACGCTGCTTGAAGCCGCGCGCGCATATTGGGCTGGGCTCGATGCCGAAGCAAAGGCGGCGTTCCGCTTCCTGCATGTTTCCACCGACGAAGTGTTTGGCTCGCTCAGCGCGACCGACCCGCAGTTCTCGGAAACCACGCCGTACGCCCCCAACAGCCCGTACTCGGCCTCCAAGGCGGCATCGGACCATTTGGTGCGCGCATACCACCATACGTATGGCCTGCCGGTGCTGACCACGAACTGTTCCAACAACTACGGTCCGTATCATTTCCCGGAAAAGCTGATTCCGCTGATCATTACCAACGCACTCAGCGGCAAGCCACTGCCGGTGTACGGTGATGGACAGAACGTGCGTGACTGGCTCTATGTGGGCGACCACTGCGCGGCGATCCGTGAGGTGCTGGCGCGCGGCCGTCTGGGTGAGACGTACAACGTGGGTGGCTGGAACGAGAAGACGAATCTGGATGTCGTCCACACGCTGTGCGATCTGCTGGATGAACTGAAGCCGAAGGCAACCGGTTCGTACCGTGACCAGATTACGTTTGTGAAGGACCGCCCCGGCCACGACCGTCGCTATGCCATCGACGCGCGCAAGCTGGAGCGCGAGCTTGGCTGGAAGCCCGCTGAGACCTTCGAGACGGGCCTGCGCAAAACCGTCCAGTGGTATCTGGACAATCAGGTCTGGGTGCAGGACGTGGTTTCGGGTGAGTATCGTAACTGGGTGGCGAAGCAGTATGCAGCGTAAGGCGTCGGCTATTCCGAGGTTGCTCGTTACCGGCAGCAATGGCCAAGTTGGCTTTGAATTGCGCCGCAGCCTTGCTCCGCTGGGCGAGGTCATTGCGCTTGATCGGTCCGCTTGCGATCTGACCAAGCCGGATGCATTGCGTCAGTTGGTGCGGGAATATCGCCCGGATGTGATTGTCAACCCGGCCGCCTATACCGCTGTCGATAAAGCCGAGACCGATGCGGAAACGGCGTTCGCAGTCAACGGTGCTGCGGTTGGCATATTGGCTGAAGAAGCTCGTGCACTGGGAAGTCTGCTGGTGCATTACAGCACCGACTATGTTTTCGACGGCACCAAGGACGGCGCTTACGTCGAGGCTGATCTAGTCAATCCGCAGTCAGTTTACGGCAAGAGCAAGCTCGCCGGCGAGGAAGCAATCGCTGCATCTGGCGCCGCCGCGATGGTGCTGCGTACGTGCTGGGTTGCCGGCGCGCATGGTAGCAATTTCGCCAAGACGATGTTGAAACTGGGCCGCGAGCGGGACAGCCTTCGTGTGATTGCGGACCAGTTCGGTGCACCTACCACGGCCGCGTTGATTGCCGATGTGACCGCGCAAATCGTCGCGCGCTTCTGGCTCTCGGGCGATCGCGCTGTATTCCCTGGCGGCCTGTACCACCTGGCTGCTGCGGGTGAGACGACTTGGCATGGCTATGCCACGGCCGTGCTGCGTTATGCGAAGGAACGCGGGTTGGAACTGAAAGTGGATCCGGAGTGCATCGAAGCGATTCCTGCCACGGCATATCCGCTGCCCGCGCCACGGCCCGCAAATTCTCGTTTGAATACCAGCAAACTTACCGAGACGTTTGGTGTTCACCTGCCTAACTGGCAGCAGGGCGTGCATCTGTTGCTTGACCAAATCTTTTCCTGACCGAACCGCAATGCGTAAAGGCATCATCCTGGCCGGTGGCTCCGGCACGCGACTCTATCCGATCACCCGCTCAGTGTCGAAGCAACTGCTGCCGGTGTACGACAAGCCGATGATCTACTACCCCCTGTCCACGCTGATGCTGGCAGGGATTCGTGACATTCTGATCATTTCCACGCCCGAGGATACGCCCCGCTTCACTGAGATGCTCGGTGACGGCAGCAAGTGGGGCATCAACCTGCAATATGCGGTGCAGCCTTCACCGGACGGGCTGGCGCAAGCGTTCATCATCGGGCGCGACTTTGTCGGTAACGATCCATCGACGCTGATTCTCGGGGACAACATTTTCCACGGGCATGATCTCGTGGCCCAGCTGACGCGGTCGGCCGCACAGCACTCGGGTGCCACCGTCTTCGCTTATCACGTTCATGATCCGGAGCGCTACGGCGTGGTCGAATTCGACCAGAACTTCCGTGCGCTCTCGCTGGAAGAAAAACCGGCCAAGCCGCGTTCTCACTACGCCGTCACAGGGCTGTATTTTTACGACAACCAAGTGTGCGACATTGCCGCCGACATCAAACCGTCGGCCCGTGGCGAGCTCGAGATCACGGACGTCAACAAGCATTACCTGGCGCAGGGCCAGTTGGACGTCGAGATCATGGGCCGCGGCTATGCGTGGCTCGACACCGGCACACACGACTCTCTGCTGGAAGCAGCAATGTTCATCGCGACGCTGCAGAACCGCCAAGGGTTGATGGTGGCCTGCCCTGAGGAGATTGCGTACCGCAATCGCTGGATCAATGCAGAGCAGGTCGCAGCGCTGGCAAAGCCGCTCAGCAAGAACGGTTACGGCAAATATCTGCAGCACATCACTTCGGAAACCGTCAAATGAATCTGAACGTCGTTCCTACCGCCATTCCTGAGGTCCTGATTCTTGAGCCGAAGGTATTTGGCGATGATCGGGGTTTCTTTTTTGAAAGCTTCAATGCGCGTGCCTTTGAACAGACTGCGGGCGTCAAGCGGACCTTCGTTCAGGATAACCATTCGCGTTCTGCCCGCAACGTACTGCGGGGCTTGCATTACCAGATACAGCATCCGCAGGGAAAGCTGGTGCGAGTGACGGTTGGCGAAGTCTTTGATGTCGCGGTCGATTTGCGCAAGAGCTCGCCGACCTTCGGCAAGTGGGTTGGCGTGACGCTGTCGGCGGAGAATAAACGTCAGCTGTGGGTACCGGAAGGGTTTGCGCACGGTTTTGTTGTGACCTCTGACTATGCGGAGTTCCTGTACAAGACGACGGACTATTGGTACGCCGAGCACGAGCGCAGCATTGTCTGGAATGATCCGGATCTCGGCATTGAGTGGCCGGTTCAGGAGGCGCCGATCCTAGCGGCGAAGGACGCCGTAGGCGCCCGGCTTGCCGACGCAGATTTGTTTGCGTAAGGGCGGGCCATCTTGATCTTGGCTCGGGGTGCCATCACGGCATGACGCCGGACGGTGCTCTGGATCTTGCCGGAGGCGCTTCCGGCAAAATCAGACCGTCAGGATCCGGTACTTGTCGTACAGGTGGGGTTTCCTTGCCATTGATACAGAGCACATGATAGGAACGCCCACTCAATGTACTAGCATCGTCAGGACGCTCGCCAACTCGAGCGTTGTCGTGCTTGAGCGAATCGCGCAGATCGGCGTGACACTGGTTGCGACGCTGGTGATTGCGCGCGTCTTCGGACCTCAGACGTATGGCGTCTGGCAGGCCGCTCAGTCGATCTTCGTAGTGACGTCCGCACTGTCGCTGATCGTGCCAGGTGAAGTCTTACTGCCTCGCCTCAAGGCGACACAAGACTGGGAACAGTTGTCCGTTACGCTGTCTTCGGCGTTAGTCGCGCGCATCGCATTCGGCGCACTGATTCTGGTGGGCTATGGCGTGGCCCTGATGGTTGCACCTGCTGCGCTGCAAAGCACGTTGGTTGTTGCGCTGATCCTGCAATGCTCGATCGCCATCACCGAGCCTGTGAATGGACTCAGTTCCTGGTATCAGGCGCAACTGAACAATGTGCCGGTATCGCTGCGCCGACTGGTTGGCTTGGTGCTGCGGCTTGCCATCTTTTTGTTGTGCATTGCGATGTTGGGAACGCCGCCATTGCCCTTGCTTGCGAGCGCTTGGCCGATCGAGGCGCTGGTGGCGGGGATGCTGGTCGCGACAATGTTTGTGTCGTCTCATGGGGCGTTCCGGTTTCGATGGACTTTCGCGGAACTGTTATCGCTGGTACGCGCAGGGCTGCCGGTCTGGTGGGGGCTGCTGCTCTATGCTCTCTTCTTGAAAGCGGACCGGTTGCTGCTGCCGCATCGCATGGACCCCCAAGCGTTCGGTGTGTACGGGGCTGCGGCTCAACTGGTGGAAACAGCGGTCGGCATGGTGATCCTCGTTACCAATACGTTGATGCCGAGGCTGATCTATCACCGCGAGGGAGGCAGGCTGGACCGCACGACTGCGGCGGGCCTGCTGGGCGCGATCGCGGTCGCATGCGCGGTGACGTCGCTCCTGGCACCGTTCATCGTCCGCGTGTTGTTCGGTGCAAGTTTTACCGACGCAGCGCCGATCCTGGCCGTCGGCATTTGGCTGACTGTCCCGGCGGCGATGGATACGCTGCTTACAGGCATCTTGGTCAGGGAGCGGGTGTTCCGAGTGGTGCTGATCAAGTGGACGCTTGCCGCGGTCCTGCAGTACGCGTTCATTACCGTGCTATTTCCTCATCTCGGGCTCGTCGGGGTGCTCATCGCCTATCTCTCGGGATATGGCATGGCACTGGGGCTCTCTGGGTATAGCCTGAAAAGACTGCGTTCGCGTGCCGAGGCACAAGCGTAGTCGTGCGGGCCACGGGCCAAAGGGAAGGTAGATTTGGAATGTTGAAATCTGGTGCAATTTTCGTCACGTTCTCTCCGACGGACGAGCAGGTCGCTGCGATTGCCGCCACGGCACGGCTGTTCGATGCCGTGATCGTGGTCGACAACTCGCCGAAGGGGGGCGCGGTCCTTCGTCACAGCTGCGGCCTGTCGAATATCCGACTTTTGGAGAACGCAAACCGCGGCGGGATCGCGGGGGCGTTCAACCGCGGCATTGAGGCGCTGTTGGCGAGCGGGATCGACCGGGTTTACTTCTTCGATCAGGATTCGGTGGTTCCGAGCGACTATCGCCAGCTCATGGACGAGGCACTGGACGGCGCGCCCAAGGCTTGCATGATTGGGCCCAAGATCTATGACGTCAATTTACGGGCGTTCTCGCCACGCTATCAAGTGTCGCGCTGGACGTATCGTGCGGATCCCATCCCCGAGTCGGCCAACGCGCTGATACCGTGCTCGTTCCTGATTTCCAGCGGCTCGGTGGCCACCAGGGAGGCTTTGTCGGCGTGCGGTCCGTTCCGGGAGGACTATTTCATCGACGATGTCGACACGGAGTACTGCCTGCGCGCGGCTCAGTTGAGCGTCGGCGTGTTTATCAACCCGCGGGCGGTGTTGAACCACGCGATCGGCGAGCGCGAGGAGCACCGCTTCCTGGGCGTGCGGATCCGGCCTAGCCATCATGGCGCGTTGCGCAGGTATTACCGTTGTCGTAATGGCATCAGCCTCAGCCTGCGGCATGCACGGCATTCTCCCGCGTTTCTGATACATAACCAGAAGCGGCTAGCACACGAGATCATCGGTGTGTTGCTCTATGAGCGACGGAAGTGGAAGAAATTGACGGCGATCGGGGTTGGCATCGTCCATGGCGTGATGAATCGGCTGGGCGATCTCAGGGAAATTGCCCCCCGGTTCTATCAGTGGCTGGTGGGCTAACGGCGTGGTTGAATTAGCGCCGCAGAGGCGGAGTGGAGGAAGGGGCTGCAGGCGGACAATACCCGCGGGCATGTAATGAGAATGGAGATGAAGGCCGCATACAAGACGACATCGGCTGCGGGCACGATACTCCGTGTGGCCCCGCTGCTCGCACTCATCCTGATTTCCGCTCTTGTCGCACACCGTCCGCCTGGTCTGGATAAAGACTACTACGGTTATCTCGACTATTACGGGCGCGTCCTGGCGGGCGAGACCGGTTTTGTCGAGCCAGGCTTCATCGTGGTGACTCGGCTATTGGATCGGCTGGGCGGTGAATACATCGATCTGCTGGGTGTGTTTGGTTTTTTTGGACTTTGGGCCAAGCATGTTGCCATTCGCAGACTCACGACGTCCTCGATGGGCCGCATGGTCGCCTTCTGGGCTGTCTACGCGTGCGTGTTTTTCCCGCTGTGGGAACTGACGCAGATCCGTGCGGGATTGGCCATGGGGATCGTCGCGCTCGCGCTGACGTCGAAAAGTAGGTTTTCGTCGTGCATCCTGTTCCTGATTGCCGGGATGTTTCACTATTCCGCTTTGGTTGTTCTTGTGTTCTGGGGGATGGCTATTTTGTTTGGGGCAACGGCGCTCATCTGGTCTGCCCTGACTTGCATGGTGGTCTATCTGTTCCAGAGCAGGATGCCGTATTTCGATGTGTATTCGGCCAAGGACTATGTGGAAAACTTCAACCCTTTTTCGCTCAAGTCCGTCTTTATTTTTGTCGTGTCGGCTTGCATCGGGTTGTTCTCGTGGCCAAGATTCGCACGCATGATCGCATTTATTTCGATCTCCATGCTGTTGCTGTATTGGTCGATGCCGGGAATGCCAAGCGCTGCGATTCGCATTGCCGATATCGCGCTCTATTTGGCGATTCTGGCCTTGGTTGCGAGCCGAAATCGAACGATTGACTGGCCGGTATGGTGTTTTGCCATGCCACTGATTTGTGCGTACTTTGTGTATCTAAATTTCTTTGCGCCTGACGCCATTATTGCTGTAGGTGCTTATCTATGAAGCTTCCCATATGGGCTGTCGGCTTGCGGCTAGGCGTCATCGCGGGGGCGAGTGATTGTGGGCCAGGCAACTGGTAACTCATGACGAATATCACAGCATCGATTGTTCTTTATAACAATCCGTTCGATCAGGTTCGGCAATGCATCGAGTCGATGCAGGCGGATACGCGCGTTCACGTGCTTCTGGTCGACAACTCCGAGAGAAAGGGCTGTTACGCCGGGTTGGCAGCAGACAACATCGAAATCCTCGATGCGCCGGGTAATGTCGGCTTCGGTCGGGGGCACAATCTTGTTCTAGGCCGGCTGCCGGCGCTGCACTCCGAAGTTCATCTGGTGGTGAACCCCGACATCGTGGTCAGCGCGGGTTGCGTGCGGGCGGTGGCGGATGTGCTGCGCAAGAGTAAGGGTGTCGCTGTGGTTGGGCCGCGCGTGGTGTCACCGGACGGTGCGCTGTACCGGTCCTGTAAGCTCTTGCCAACGCCGTGGAATCTGTTTGCCAGGCGGTTCGCTCCTAAGCGGCTGTACGCCGAGGCCGATGCTCGCTATGAGCTGGATGCCTTTGATTACCGCTCGGAATTGCAGCTCCACAACCTGTCGGGAGCATTCCTGGCATTCCGCTCGCAGGCCTTCGAGGCTCTGGGTGGGTTTGATCCTCGGTACTTCATGTATCTGGAAGACGTCGACATCTGTCGTCGCGCGTCGCGGCTGGGCGCAGTGATTTTTTTGCCGCAAGCTGAAGTCGTGCACGAACACGGGAAGGGTTCGTATCGCTCTTGGAGACTCCTGCGCGAGCACATACGCTCCGCGATTTTGTATTTCAATCGCTTCGGATGGTTTGCTGACGCGGAGCGGCAGCGGCTGAACAAAGAAACACTGGCGCGCGTGAATGCAGTGCGCTCGGTTGCTGGACGATAAAGACTGCGCGCAACTCTATGCTTACATTGTCGGTAGCTTTCTTCGTGTCGTTTGCGGTGACTTTGATGGTGATCAGGTATTCGAGCCTGCACGCCCACATCACAGCAGACTGGGATTTGAACGGAGTACAGAAATTTCATGCAAGGCCCGTACCTCGGATCGGCGGGCTCGGCATCGTGTTGGCGATGATCGCCGCAGCTGTAGCAGCGTGGCTGCGCGATCCGAAGGCTGTGGGCTATCCGTTCTTGCTGCTTGTGGTCTGCGTCATGCCTGCCTTCATCGCCGGTTTCGTTGAGGACATGACCAAGCGAGTGAGCCCACGGGAACGGCTTCTGGCCACCATGGCGGCAGCGCTGATCGCGGTCTATCTTCTCAATGCCAAGATTGTAAGGATCGACATTCATCTGATCGATCTGGCGTTAGCCGTCCCCTTGATCTCCATCGCGATCACCACCGTTGCTGTGGCAGGCCTAGCCAATTCCATCAACATCATCGATGGTTTCAACGGGTTGGCCTCGATGGTAGCGATGATGATGTTTGTTTCGCTCGCCTATGTCGCGTTTCAGGTGGGTGACACGTTGATCCTGACTGTCGCGTTCGCAATGATCGGGGCCATCCTCGGATTCTTCATCTGGAATTTTCCAGCAGGGCATATTTTTCTCGGTGACGGTGGAGCCTATATGATCGGCTTCGTACTGGCCGAATGCAGCATCCTGCTCGTGCTGCGTAACGGCAGCGTCTCGGCGTGGTACCCCGTCTTGATGGTGATCTACCCCATTTTCGAGACGCTGTTCTCGATTTATCGGCGACGTGTGCTGAAAGGGGTGCCGGCCGGATATCCGGATGGTGTACATCTTCACACCTTGATCTACCAGCGCGTCATGCGGTGGGCTGTGGGCAGCAAGGACGAACGACACCGGCTGAGGCGGAATTCGATGACCTCGCCCTACCTCTGGTTGCTGAGCCTGTTGGCGGTGCTGCCGGCGACGCTATTCTGGAACAACAAGATCGCGCTGCTGGCCTTTGTCATACTTTTTATGTGCTGCTATGTATGGCTTTACTGGAGCATCGTCCGATTCCAGTCGCCGCGTTGGCTGATTGTTAAGAAGCACCATCATGAAAAGAAACACAATGAACAGTGATCCACGATTTGACGACAACCGTCCGAGCGATGCAACGATTGTGATGTTGGCACAGGTGACGCGGTTTGCTCGTCGCCACTTGAATAAACTTGCACTGGTTGGGATTGTCGGCGGCGCTCTTGCACTGATTCTAGCGTTGGTTTTGCCTAAACAATGGGAAGCAAGCGCAGTGATCCAAATTGGTCAGATCGCCAGCGAGACTCCACAGTCACCCACCACTCCTGTAGAGACCGTGGGCCGTGCGGTGGAGCGGTTGCAATTACCTCAATTCGAGGACGTCGTGCTCCAAAACCTGGGCCTACCCCTTGGAAATGGTGAAAGCGCTGATTCAGAGCTTATCCGGCGCTCGCTTAAGGCTACGCAGATCAAGAATGCCGACCTGCTGGAGATGACCGTGCGCGGTTTTTCCCAAGCCGATGCCAAGCGATACACCCAGGCCTTTGTCGATGAGTTGATCGGTGCGCATGCTGTGATCGCTAAACCGTCAATGGATAAGATCAATGCGAATATGGCCGAGGTGACTCGGCAGATCGCTGCGGGAGAGGCCAGAAAGGCCGAACTTTCGGCCCTGACTCGCGTTCGCGATCCGGCGAAGGCCGCAGAGAAATTTCCGGAGAGCGTACTGTTGGCGAGCATGGTTGCCGAAAATGACAAGCAGCTTCAGCTGCTGCGCCAGCGCGAAATCAGCATTCGGGAACAACTGAGCCCTGAAAGAACCTTCAACACGCGGCTTTTTGGGCCGATATACGTCAGCCGGTATCACGTTTATCCGCGCAGCCTGCTATTTGGCGCGGGAGGCCTGGCATTGGGCTTGCTTATAGCGGTTGGCTGGGGCTTGATTAGCGACTTCCGGCGGGGTCTTATTCAGTGGCCGCGGTAATGTGGTCGTCCGTTCGATCTCGGGCGAGCCTCAAGCATCTTGGATGATTTACGATTGAAACGGCCTGTAGACCTATGCAACTCAACCCCACCATCTTCAAAGCCTACGACATCCGCGGCATCGTCGGAAAAACCGTCGACGCTGAAACCGCTCGCCTGATCGGTCGTGCCTTCGGCGCCGCCGTGCGCGCCAAAGGCGAATCCGCCGTGGTGATCGGCCGCGACGGCCGCCTGTCGGGCCCCGAGCTGCTGGCGGCCCTGGCCGACGGCCTGCGCGCAAGCGGCGTCGACGTGATCGACCTGGGCCTGGTCGCTACGCCGATGGTCTACTTCGGCACCAACATCGAGCTGGCCGGCCGCCGCGCCACGTCGGGTGTGATGGTCACCGGCAGCCACAACCCGCCGGATTACAACGGCTTCAAGATGGTGCTGGCCGGCCAAGCCATCTATGGCGAGCAGATCCAAGCGCTGCGCACCCGCATCGAACAGGGCGATTTCACCGAAGGCGCGGGCGACTACGTCCAGGTCGATATCCGCCAGCAGTACATCGACCGCATCGTTTCGGACGTGAAGCTTGCCCGCCCGATGAAGATTGCCGTGGATTGCGGTAACGGTGTGGCAGGGGCCTTTGCGCCTGAGCTTTTCCGCGCGATGGGCTGCGAGGTGACGGAGCTGTTCTGCGAGGTGGACGGCAACTTCCCGAACCACCACCCAGACCCTGCACACGTCGAGAACCTGCAGGATCTGGTGCGCACGTTGCAGACCACCGACTGCGAACTGGGCCTTGCGTTTGATGGCGATGGCGACCGTCTGGGCGTGGTGACCAAGGATGGCCAGGTGATCTTCCCCGACCGTCAATTGATGCTGTTCGCGCAAGAGGTGCTGTCGCGCAATCCGGGCGGCGAGATCATCTTCGACGTGAAGTGCACGGGCAAGCTGGCGCCGTTCATCCGCGAGCATGGCGGTAAGGCCACGATGTGGAAGACGGGCCATTCGCTGGTCAAGGCCAAGCTGAAGGAAACCGGTGCGCCGCTGGCCGGCGAGATGAGCGGCCACATCTTCTTCAAGGACCGCTGGTACGGCTTTGACGATGGCCTGTACACGGGTGCGCGTCTGCTGGAAATCGTGTCGCGGCTGGCGGACCCGAGCGCCACGCTCAATGCGCTGCCGAACTCGCATTGCACGCCGGAGCTGCAACTCAAGTGTGCCGAAGGCGAGCCGTTCGCGCTGCTCGACAAGATCAAGGCCAACGCCACGTTTGACGGCGCCAAGGAAGTCATTCGCATCGACGGTGTGCGCGTGGAATACGAAGATGGCTTTGGTCTGGCACGCCCGTCCAACACCACGCCGGTGGTGGTGATGCGTTTCGAGGCCGATAACGACGCCGCCATGGCGCGCATTCAGTCGCAGTTCCGTCGCGCGATCCTGGCCGAAAAGCCGGACGCGGCACTGCCGTTCTGATCGCACGGTCCGCACTCATGAAGTTGGGGGAAAGGATGGCGGCATGCGTGTGCTGATCGTCAAGGTGTCGTCGCTTGGCGATGTGGTGCACTGCACGCCTGTCGTGGCGGACATTCTGCGTGCGTATCCGGGCGCCGAGATCGACTGGGTGGTCGAGGAAGGCTTTGCCGGCATCGTGCGCATTGTGCACGGCGTGCAGGGCGTGATTCCGTTTGCGTTGCGGCGCTGGCGCAAGTCGTTGGGTTCCGCCAAGACGTGGAGCGAGATGGCAGCGTTCCGCCGTGCGCTGCGTGCCAAGCCGTACGATGCGGTGCTCGATACGCAGGGCCTCATCAAGACAGCCCTGATTGCCGCGCAGGCGAAGCTGACGCCAAGCGGCTTTGTGGCGGGGCTGGGCAATCGCACCGATGGCGCGGGCTACGAGCCGCTCGCCAGGCTGTTCTATCAACGCAAGGTCATGATGGAGCCGCGGGTGCATGTGGTCGAGCGCTCGCGGCGCATGGTGGCGGAGGCGCTCGGCTACACGCTGCCCGACACGATCGATTTCGGTTTGCAGCCGCCGGCTGAACTGCCGTTTCCGTTGCCGCGCCCGTATGTGGCGCTGGTGCATGCGACGTCGCGTGCGGACAAGGGTTGGCCGCAAGCGGCATGGGTGGATGTTGCGCGCGAGTTGCTGGCGCGCGACTACGCCATCGCGCTGCCGTGGGGAAGCGAGATGGAACGGCGCACCAGTGAATCCATTCGCGAAGCCATCGTTGCGGCGGTACCGGGCACGGTGGGACGCGTGGTCATTCCGCCGCGCATGTCGCTGCCGGAGGTGACGGCATTCCTTGCTCAGGCGACGGCCGTGGTGGGCGTCGATACAGGCCTCGTGCATATCGCCGCTGCGCTGTGCAAGCCGACTGTGGCGCTCT
This sequence comes from uncultured Ralstonia sp., assembly GCA_966433195.1. Lineage (GTDB taxonomy): Bacteria > Pseudomonadota > Gammaproteobacteria > Burkholderiales > Burkholderiaceae > Ralstonia. The sequence continues at coordinate 134,611 of CBJMVH010000002.1, read as the reverse complement.
ACAACTTCACGACGTCATGGCGCACGGGCGGCTACTGGACGCCCAACGTGCATGACCTCGGCAGCGCCGAGGCCCATCCCACCAGCGCGCAAGCGCTTGATGCGCTGCGTGCGCTGGGTGTGCTCTGATGCTGCGTATCCTGTATCGATGGCTGTGGCGCATTGCGCTGCCGATTGCGTTGCTGCGCTTGTGGTGGCGCGGCCGCAAGGAGCCGGGGTATCGCCAGCATGTCGGTGAGCGGCTCGGTTTCTACCCACCGCGCGTCAATCCCGATCGGCCGCTGCTGTGGGTGCACGCCGTGTCGGTGGGCGAGACGCGCGCCGCGCAGCCGCTGATCGACGCGTTACTCGCGCGCTTTCCGCACCACGCTGTGTTGCTCACGCACATGACGCCGACGGGCCGCCGTACAGGCGCGGAATTTGCCGAGCAGCGTATGGGCCGCGTCATTCAGGCATATCTCCCGTATGACCTGACGGGTGCGGTTGACCGGTTCCTGCGGCATTTCCAGCCGCGTCTCGGCTTGTTGATGGAGACGGAAATCTGGCCGGTGCTCATTGAGCGCGCTTATGCGGCCGGTGTGCCGATGGTGCTGGTCAACGGGCGCCTGTCTGCTCGCAGCCACCGGCGCACGGCCCGGCTCGGTGACGCCGCCCGCGAGACCTACGCGCAGCTTGCCGCCGTGCTGGCGCAAACGCCGGATGATGCAGACCGCTATCGCTCGCTTGGCGTGCCGCGCGTACGCGTGACCGGCAACCTGAAGTTCGACATCACCCCGCATGTGGATCAGATCATGGCCGGGCGCGTGCTTCGCGATGCGTTGGGCGGACGCGCCGCCTGGGTCGCCGCGAGCACGCGAGAAGGCGAAGAAGCGCTGTTGCTCGAGGCCTGGCAAGCGCATCGTGCGCAACACGCCGGACGTCGACACCCCTTGCTAATCCTCGTGCCCCGTCATCCGCAGCGCTTTGATGAGGTGGCCCAATTGGCCGAGCGTGCGGGCTTGCGCGTTGCCCGCCGCAGCGCAATGACGGTGTCGGGCGCGGGCATGTCCAACGATGCCGGTTTACGCGAGGCTGACGTCCTGCTCGGTGATTCGATGGGGGAAATGGCGCTGTATTACGCTGCTGCTGAAGCGGCGTTCATCGGCGGCAGCCTGCTGCCGCTGGGCGGGCAGAACTTGATCGAGGCGTGCGCGGTCGGCACCCCGGTAGTCATTGGCCCGCACACGTTCAATTTTGCGCAGGCCACGCGCGATGCTGTTGCGGCAGGCGCATGCATTCAGGTTGAAGACGCCAGCGCGGTGATGCGCGTGATCGATACGTGGCTGTCGGATGCCGATGCGCGCGAAACCGCCTCGCGCGCCGCGCTGGCGTTTGCCGCCACGCACGGCGGCGCGACGGCGCGTACCGTGGAGGCTGTGGCCTCGCTGGTGTTGCCAACGCTGTAACGCAGTCCCGTGCTTCGGCACGAAAAGTGCGAACTCATGGCGAGCCGTGCGGACTAACGGCTCTTCACGCAGTTTGCACTCCGTCACTGTCTACGACACGTTCATGTCCCAACCGAATCGTCCTAAGCCGAGCCTGCTGCAGACGCCGCGCCGCGTGGTGCTGACGGCAGCGGCGCTGGCTGCCCTGACAGCTGCCACCATCATCGGCGCCGGCTGCATGACGCCGGCAGCCACGTCCAAGCCTGCCGCACCGTCCGCTGCTGCATCTGCGCCGGTTGCCACGGCATCGGCGCCGGCCGCCGAGACCAAACCGACGCCTGCGAGCGCCGCTCCGAACCCGGGCCAGGCGACGCTGGCTCAAGCGCAGCCAGAAGGCCGCTCACGTTTTGTGCTGGTGCGCTGGCAAGAGCCCGGCGCCGCGCCCAAGGAACTGCCTTCCGCGGACGAGGACAATGCCGACCCGGCCACGCAGCCGATCTCGATCGAGTTCAGCGCAGGTCTGGACGCTGCCAATGGTGTGGTGTCGGGCTACTCGGGCTGCAACCGCTTCTCAGGACCATACGAGAAACTGGCTTCGGGCATGCGCTTCGGCAACCTCGTATCGACGCGCATGGCATGCGATCCGCCGCGCATGGAGCTCGAAACCGCGTTCCTGGAGGCGTTGAAATCGCCGCTGGCCACCGTCGGCATGCAGCCCTCGGCGGACGGCAAGCAGGGCCGCCAGATCATCTGGAAGACCACCAGCGGCGCGCTGCTGCAGTTTGCCGAGCGCCCCCTGCCGCCGCGTGGCCAGACACATTGATCAGCGCTTGGCCGATCGGCTCGGGCGCGGCGGCAGCGCGGTGATATCGTTCGAGCCGTTGGCCGTCAACAACGTGTTCACCTGAATCACATCCGCCTCGGAAAGCGAGCCAGCGGCCGATTTGAGGCGCAGACCGTTCAGGATGGTGTCGTACCGCGCGCGTGCCAGATCGCGCCGCGCCTGGAACAGCTGGGCCTGCGCGTTCAGCACATCGTTGCCAATGCGCACGCCCACGCCGTAGGCCAGTTGGTTGGAGTCGTACGCCGTACGTGCCGACAGCTCGGCCGCTTCCAGCGCCTTCACCTGCGCCAGCCCCGCAATCACGCCGATATATGCCTGCCGCGCGCCTTGCTCGGCGGAGCGGCGGGCGAATTCAAGATCGTTCGCAGCCTTGGTTTCGAGCGCAATGTTTTCGCGCACGCGCGACTGGATCGCGCCGCCCGCAAAGATCGGAATCGACACCTGCACGCCAATCTGCGAGCTATCAAACCGCGCGCCGCCTGGCAGCGACGGCAGATACTGGTTGCCGCTGGCATTCGTGTGGCCCGTCTGCGCCACTAGGTCCACCGACGGCAGATGCCCTGCGTTGGCCTTCTTCACATCGCGCTCGGCGCTTTGCAGGTTGTACTGGGCCAGCGCCACTTGCAGGTTGCTGCTGCGCGCTTGGTCCACCCAAGGTTCTGCGGCCGCCGGTTCAGGTTGCGGAATGGAAGCACCGGCGCGCACGCCTGCCAGTCGGCCAACGGGCTCGCCGATGATCTGCCTGAGCGCCGATTGCTTGATCTCGAAGTCGCTGCGCGCAGCGATGACGGTGGCATCAATGGCATCGCGCCGTGCCTGCGCATCGTTGGCATCAGTGATGTTGGCGTTGCCGACGTCGAAATTGCGGCGTGCCTGTTCGTACTGCTGCTGGATTGCGTCGCGCTGCGCGGTGGCGAGCTGAAACGTGTCCTGCGCATTGAGCACGTCAAAGTAGGCCTGCGCCGTGCGTGTGATGAGGTCGAGCTGGGCTTGCGCGAGCGAAGCCTCGGCAGCCTGCGCGGCAATCTCGCCTTGCTTGTAGGTTTCCCAGCGGTCCCAGCGGAACAGCGGCTGCGAGAGCGAGAGCGTCCAACCTGTCGACGAGAACGTCTTGTTGAATTCGGCCGGCGCGGTTTGATCGAAGATGACGCGCGTTGAACTCCACGCGCCGCCAATCTGCGGCAACAGGCCGGCGCGGCCTTGCGTGAGCTTTTCGCGCTGGGCAAGCGATTGCGCGCGGGCCGACGCGAATTGCGGGTCATTGGCCAGCGCAGCGCGATAAGCGGAGAGAAGGTCGGTCACGGCCGACGCGCTCGGTTGGCTCGGTTGGGCCTGCGCCCACGCGAACATCGGCAAGATCGACCAGCACAGCACAACCAGCGAACCGCGCGCGGTCTTCCGCATGCGGCTACTGCGAGCAACACTCATAAAGCCCCCGAACGAGGAAAACGTCGGAAGGCAGCGCAGACGCGTTCAGTCAGCGGCGTCTGGCGGCAGCTTCCCCAATCAGTACGTCGCCATCTGCGGGTCCACCTGGTTGGCCCAGGCATGGACGCCGCCTTGCAGGTTGTAGACTCGCTGCGGATCAAAGCCAGCGCGTTGAATCAGGAACTGCGCAACCTGCGCGCTGCGCCCGCCGTGGTGGCAGATGCAGACGATGTCTTGCTCAGCATTGAGCTCGCCGGCGCGTGCCGGAATCTGGTCCATGGGGATATGCGTGATCCCGGGCAGGGCGCAGATTTCCAGTTCCTCCGCCCACCGCACGTCGAGCAGGATGGGCTGCGCGCGCGAAGCGTCGGCGAGCCATTGGGCGAGGGCGGTGGGAGCGAGCTGTTGCATGATGATTGGGGAGAGCCGAGGCGGATCAGAAGCGGAACTGCGAGGGAGCGGGCACGCCCACCAGTGGCGTCACGTACGTCTCGAACAGGTTGCGCGTTTGATATTCGGTGTTGGAGATGCGCGTGATGAGTTGCGCTTCCATGACCGGTGCGCCGCCCACGAAGATCGCCAGGCGACCGCCGACCTTGAGCTGCTTGAGCAGCGCCTCCGGCACGGCCGGCACCGAGCCCGACACGCAGATCACGTCATACAGGCCATCGCCCCAGCCTTGCGCGCCGCTGGCTTCCACCACGTCGACGTTGGTCACGCCGTTGCGCGAGAGATTGTCGCGCGCGAAGGCGACCAGTTCGGGCACGATATCCAGCGTGGTGACCTGGCGGCCGCGGTGTGCCAGCAGGGCAGCCATGTAGCCGGAGCCCGCGCCGATTTCCAGCACGTCTTCGTGCTTGCGTACAGCCAGCTCCTGCAGCACGCGGGCTTCCACGCGCGGGGCCAGCATGTTCTGACCGCCGGCCAGCGGGATTTCCATGTCGACGAACGCCAGCGCGCGATAAGCCTCGGGCACGTAGTGTTCGCGTTTGACGACGCTCAGCAGGTCGAGCACGTCGGTATCGAGCACGTCCCACGGACGGATTTGTTGCTCGATCATGTTGAAGCGGGATTTTTCGATGTCCATGGGCATGCCTTCCACGCGGAGCGAGTGATGCAAATGAGGGTTTGACGACAAACCCGGCATTTTAGCAAGTCCGGAGGACATTCCGGCAGAGGACGTCATGACGATGTGCCCTCATCGGCATTGCCGGTGCCCGCCGGCTGCGGGCGCCACGGTTGTTCGGTGAGCGGGGGCGGCGGGGGAACCACTGCGCCCGGCACCGGATTGCGCAACAGCCCATGCAGCATCAGCGCCACGACATGCGTAATGAAGGCCTTGGGTTCCAGCACTTTGGAGGCACACGGGCCGAACGAGTGCTTCCACATCATCAGGAACAGCATGGGCGCGGTGATGGCCAGCGTGGTGAGATCCACATCGGTTTCGCGGAACTCGCCCCGGGCGACGCCGCGCGCCAGGATGCGGGCGAACAGGCGGTCGCAGCGCTCGATGACTTCTTCGTTGTAGTACTGCGCCAAATCGGGAAAATTGCCTGATTCGGCCATCAGCAGCTTGGTCAGTCCCGAAGCGGGCGATTCACCGATCAGCTCCCACCACCCCATCAGAATTTCGTGCAGCAGCGCTTCGCTGGTGCCGTCAAAGCTGTCGATCAGGGCTTCGCCCTCGGCCAGCGCGGGCAGCAGGTTTTCCTGCACCACGGCCTTGAAGAGCTCTTCCTTGTTGGCGAAATACAGGTAGACCGTGCCTTTGGATACGCCCGCTGCAGCCGCCACGTCTTCGAGGCGCGTAGCCGCATAGCCGCGCGCCACGAACAGGTTCAGCGCGGCGGCGACCAGTTCTTGCGGGCGGGCCTCTTTACGGCGCGTCCAGCGTTTGGCGGAAGACTCGGATTCTCGGTCGGTCACGGCGGTCACTGCGTTGGGGTGTGGGTCGGTACAGAAACGTCACTGACTCACAGATAACTTACTTTCGGGTCATTAATGTACGCATGCCACAGGAGCGGGTCAAGCGGCATTGCTATTGGCAGTCGCTGCTGTCAATCGGATTCGGCCTCAAATGTGCTGGTGCACAATAGCGGTTTCCATTGCGATTTCGTCCTGTCGTCTATTACCCGGCCATGGACTGCCGACCCCACTGTGGCGCGTGCTGCATTGCGCCTTCCATCTCCAGCCCGATCCCCGGCATGCCTGACGGCAAGCCCGCCGGTGTGCGCTGCGCACAACTGGACGACGCCAACCGCTGTCGCATCTTTGGGCAGCCTGACCGGCCTGCGGTCTGCGGCAGCCTGCAGCCGGAGCCCGACATGTGTGGCGCATCGGCCATCCATGCCATGCAGTTCTTGACCCGGCTCGAAATCGCCACCGCAGCGCATTGACCAAGATGAACGATTCGACAAAACCTGCTTCCCCCCGCACGAAACGTGTTCGCTGGTGGGCCGGGGCGGCCGCTGTTGCTGTGGCCGTGGCGGCCGTGCTGGTCGCGTGTATGCCGACGGGCTGGACCGGGGATGGTTACACCTTCTCGCGCGGCCAGATGCAAGATGCGCTGGCGCGCAAGTTTCCGTTCCAGCGGCGCTTCCTGGGCTTCTTCGATGTCACGTTGACCAACCCGCAGATCACGCTAGACCCCGCGCGCAACCGCATCGCCATCCAGGCGGATGCGCAAGTGCAAAGTGGCCTGTTTCGCCAGCCGCTGGCCGGACCGCTGGCCGTTTCCAGCGGCCTGCACTACGACGCACCGACCCGTTCGATCCGGTTGGACCAACCCAGCGTCGATCGCTTCGACTTGCAGAATGTGCCCGGCGGCGTAGGCCCGCAGATCAGCGCGATCGGTTCGTTGATTGCCGGCCAGTTGCTCAATGACTACGCGGTCTACACCTTCAAGCCGGAGCAACTGAAAGTGGCGGGAATTGCCGTCGAGCCCGGTACAATCACGGTTTTGCCCGAAGGCGTACACGTCCAGGCCAAGCGGCCCTGAACTGCGTGGCACGCCCAGCGCTTCGTTTCACTTTTCCCTCTTTGCTCACTGCATGGACATCGCACTCGCCATCAAAGCGCTGATTCTCGGCATCGTTGAAGGTCTGACCGAATTCCTTCCCATCTCCAGTACCGGCCACCTGATCCTTGCGGGCCAGTTGCTCGACTTCAATGACGAGAAGGGCAAGATTTTCGAGATCGTGATCCAGTTCGGCGCCATCCTGGCGGTGTGCTGGGAGTTCCGCCACAAGATCATCGAGGTGGTGAAGGGTCTGCCGAACGACCCGCGCCAGCAGCGTTTCGCCATCAACGTGATCGTGGCGACGATTCCGGCTATTACGCTCGCACTGATCTTCGGCAAGTCGATCAAGGCGCATCTGTTCAACCCGATTGTGGTGGCATCCGCGTTCATCATTGGTGGCTTGGTGATCCTGTGGGCGGAATGGCGCGAGCGCCATCGCGGCCAGACGCACGATCCGCGCGCCAATGCGCTGCTCGAAGCGGCCAAGGCCGGCGCACCGCGCATCGAGACGCTGGATGACCTGCGCATCTCCGACGCCATCAAGGTCGGCTTCGCGCAGTGCTTCGCGCTGATTCCGGGCACGTCGCGTTCGGGCTCGACCATCATCGGCGGGTTGCTGTTCGGCCTGTCCCGCAAGGTGGCGACCGAGTTCTCGTTCTTCCTGGCAATTCCGGTGATCTTTGGCGCGACGGTGTACGAGCTGTACAAGTCGCGTGCGCTGCTGTCGGCGGATGATCTGTCGATCTTCGCGGTGGGGTTTGTGGCCGCGTTCATCTCGGCGTTCTTCTGCGTGCGCTGGCTGCTCAAGTTCATTGCCACGCATGATTTCCGCGGCTTTGCGTGGTACCGGATCATCTTCGGCATCATCGTGCTGGTGACGGCGTACACCCACCTCATCGCCTGGCAAGCCTGAGCCAGCGCGCATTTCCACACACCGGCGCGGGCTTTCGCGCCGCCTGCACGATCGGGTGGATTCGGACACACTGGCGGTTTCTTCCGTCAGCCGCTGACCCCGGATCTCCCGATCATGAGTGCACTCTTTCAGCCTTTTTCCCTGCGCGGTCTCACGCTTGAGAACCGCATCGTCATCTCGCCGATGTGCCAGTACTCGGCCGACAACGGCCAGGCCACGGCGTGGCACCACACGCATCTGGGCAGTCTGTCGCTGTCGGGCGCGGGTTTACTGATGATCGAGGCGACGGCCGTGTCGCCGGAAGGCCGCATCACCAATGGCTGCCTGGGTTTGTGGGATGACGCCACAGAGGCCGCCTTGGCCCGCACGCTGGCGGCCATTCGCCAGAACGCGCTGGTGCCGATCGGCATGCAGATCGCCCACGCGGGCCGCAAGGCATCGAGCGCCCGCCCGTGGGAAGGCGGCGCGCTGCTGCCGCTCGACGCGGGTGGCTGGGAGACGATGGGCCCATCTGCATTACCGCAGCGCCCGGAAGAACGAGCGCCACGCGAGATGACCGACGCCGACCTCGCCCGCGTGCGTGATCAATTTGTCGACACCGCGCGCCGTGCCGTACGCCTAGGGATGGCCGCCATCGAGCTGCACTGCGCGCACGGTTACCTGTTGCATGAGTTCCTCTCGCCGATCGCCAACCAGCGCACCGATGCCTACGGTGGCTCGCGCGAGAACCGCATGCGTTATCCGCTGGAGATTTTCGAGGCCGTGCGTGCCGTGGTGCCGGACAACATTCCGGTGGGCGTGCGTGTGTCGGCCACCGATTGGGTGGAGGGCGGCTGGACGCCGGAAGATTCGGTGGTGTTTGCGCAGGCGTTGCGCGCGCGTGGTTGCGACTGGATCGATGCGTCGTCAGGCGGCGTGTCGCCGCTGCAGCAGATTCCCCTGTCGACCGGCTACCAGGTGCCGTTTGCCGAGAAGATCCGCAACGAAGCGGACATCCCGACCATCGCTGTGGGCCTCATCAACGAGGCGCATGAGGCAGAGGCCATCGTGGCGGAAGGGCGTGCGGATTTGGTCGCCGTCGGCCGCGCCTTCCTCTACAACCCGCACTGGGCTTGGGCTGCGGCTGCGGAACTGGGCGCGACTGTCAAGGCGCCGCCGCAATACTGGCGCGCCTTTCCGCGTCACGCCAAGAACCTCTTCGGCGACACGCATTTCGGCGCGCGCTAACTGCGGCGCGCGGATGTGGTCAACCGCGCTTGCGGAAGACCACGTCCCACACGCCGTGCCCGAGGCGTAGGCCGCGCTTCTCGAACTTGGTGACGGGGCGATAGTCGGGTCGGGGCGCGAAGCCGTCGGCAGTGTTCTCGAGCAGCGGCTCGGCGGACAGCACCTCGAGCATCTGATGGGCGTATTCCTCCCAGTCCGTTGCGCAGTGCAGGTAGCCGCCCGGCTTCAAGTGCGCCGCCAGGCACGCCACGAACGGGCCCTGGATCAGGCGCCGCTTGTTGTGGCGCTTCTTGTGCCACGGGTCCGGAAAGAACACGTGGATGCCGTCGAGCGTGCCTTCCGGAATCATGTGCGCCAGCACTTCCACCGCGTCGTGCGAGCAGATGCGGATGTTGCCGATCTCGCGTTCGCCGATCAGCTTGAGCAACGCGCCCACGCCGGGCTCGTGCACTTCCACGCCCAAGAAATCGTCATCCGGACGCAGCTGTGCGATGTGCGCTGTGGTCTCGCCCATGCCGAAGCCGATTTCGAAGATGCGCTTCGCGCCGGTGCGGCCGAAGGCGGCTTCCCAATCGAGCGGCTCGGTGGTGTAGGGCAGTTGGAAGCGCGGACCGAGTTCGTCAATGGCGCGCTGCTGACCGGTAGACGTGCGGCCGGCGCGACGCACGAAGGAGCGGATGCGGCGCGGATGGCCGACCTCGGTGCCTTCGGTGGCGTTGTTGTCTTGCGATTCCGGCGTGGTGTCGGCGGGGCCGGTGCCCGGCTGTTCGATGGGCTGCATGAAGATCCCGTGCCGTGTGCCCGGCAGTGGAATGACGGGCGAGCGGGCAACAAAAAAGCCGCCGAGGGCGGCTTCAGACTGTTCGGTGGAGCGGGCGATGGGAATCGAACCCACGGCTCTAGCTTGGGAAGCTAGGGTATTACCATTATACGACGCCCGCGTAGCCTGACATTCTATGCGGGGTTGCCGGCGTTGGGCAAGCGGTGGGGCCAAAGCCGGCTCGAAAAGTGAATCAACTCGCGCTTTTTGTGACACGCCGGCGCCCCGCGCTTCGCCGATTCTCATCCCACGCCGGAAACACCGTAGACCGCTTGACCACGCCATAAGCAAAGCTCGTATCGATCGCTGCGATACCCGGAATCGCATGCAGTTGGCTGCGCACGAATTGCTCGTAGTCCTGCAGGCTTTCCACGAGCACGCGCAGCAGGTAATCCGCTTCACCGGTCAGCACGTAGCAGTCGAGGATCGCGTCGATGGCGCGGATGCGGTTCTCGAAGGTCGCGACCACCTCTCGCGTATGTTGCTGCAGGCGGATATGCACGAACGCCGTCACCGGCAAGCCGTACGCCTCTTCATCAACGATGGCTGTGTAGCCACGAATCACGCCTGCCTCTTCCAGCAGCCGCAGCCGCCGCAGGCAGGGCGAGGGCGACAGGTTGACGCGCTCCGACAACTCCTGATTGGTCAAACGGCCTTCCTTCTGGAGGGCGGCAATGATCTGTCTGTCCTTCTTGTCCATATGATTTCCGGTGGAGTGGCAGTTTCTGCCAATGCTGATGCCTGTCTTGGTGGAAATCACAAGATACTACTTTTTATGCTGAGGCATTCTGTCGTCATTCGAAAATCGAGGATGAACGGGAATGCGCGGTTTGACGTGGACGGCAGGGGCAGGTGGTCAGGTCGGGCGCGAGGCCTTTCAGGCCAACCCGCTGATCGGGTATGCGGCGATGGTGCTGACGGTGTTGATCTGGGCCGGCTTTGCCCTGTCGATCCGCGCCATTGGCGCTTCGCCCTTGGCGGCGGCGGATGTGGCGCTGATCCGCTTTGGCTTGCCGACGCTGTTGCTGTTGCCGTTCCTGCCATCACGCTGGCCGATGCTGCGGCGTGTGAAGCCGCTCAGCGCACTGATGATTCTGGCTGGCGCGGGCGTGCCGTTCTTCTTCATGGCGTCTGCCGGGGGCAAGGCGACCTCCGCCGCCCACGTTGCTGCCCTTATCGCCGGTACTACGCCGTTGTCGGTGGCGCTGGTCGCCTATGCGCTGGATGGTCAGCGAATCGGCGCGGCACGGGCGCGGGCGATCGCCATCATCCTGGCCGGCGTGATGCTGTTGCTGGTGTCGCAATCGCATGCGTCACAAGGGACGTTCGTCGGCGGGGCCGCCATGCTGTTGCTGGCCAGTCTGCTGTGGGGCAGCTACACGTTGGGCTTGCGCCGCGCGGGGCTTGACGCGATCGGCTGCGCGCTGTTGCTGAGCGTGCCGTCGTTCTTGGTGGTGCTGCTGCTGGTGCGCCTAGGGCTGGTCGACAGCCACATCGGCCATTTCACCTTGAGCAACGCCATGCCGTTCTTGCTCGCCCAGGGCCTGGGGGTGGGGGTGATCTCCAGCCTCTCGTATGCGTTGGCGATCCGTCATCTGGATACGCCGCGTTGTTCCGCCATCGGTTCGCTGGCCCCGGCGCTGGCTTGCCTGGGTGCCGTGCCCATGCTGGGCGAATCGCTCACCTTGACCGTTGTCTGCGGCGTTGCCGTGATCACCACTGGCGTGATCCTGGCAAACCGCGCATAGACCCTCGCATCACACTTGCGGAGACCCCATATGCTCGCAACCCTCGCCACTGTTGCTCCGGACCCGCTTTGGGGCCTGACGGCTGCTTTCCGCGCTGATCCTCGGCCTGACAAGGTCGATCTGGTGGTGGGCGTCTACCGTGATGAGCTTGGCCGCACGCCGGTCATGGCCGCCGTCAAAGCCGCAGAAGAACGCCTGGCCGCCGCCGGTGCCTCGAAGACCTACCGCGGGCTGGCCGGCAATCTCGATTTCAACGCGGGGCTCGCCACGCTGTTGCTCGGCCACGACCCAGCGCGATTGGCTCGCCAGTACACGATGCAGACCGTCGGCGGCACCGGCGCGCTGCGATTGCTGGCGGATTTCATCGCTGTAGCGTCGCCCGAAGCGCGGGTCTGGGTATCCGACCCCGGCTACGTCAACCATGTGCCCATCATGCGAGCCGCAGGGCTGGCGGTGGAGCGCTACCGCTGGCGCGCCGAAGGTGGTCTACTCGATGCCGATGCCGTTCTCGCGGACCTTTCTGCCGCACGTGCGGGCGACATCGTGCTGCTGCACGGCTGCTGCCACAACCCAACGGGCATCGACATGGACGCCGAGGTCTGGCAGGCCGTCGCCGCGTGCTGCGCGAAGCAGGGCCTGGTACCGCTGGTGGACATGGCGTACCTGGGGCTCGCAGACGGTCTGGAGCAGGACACGCAGGGCCTGCGGTTGCTGGTGGACGCGCTCGACACGGTGCTGGTGGCGGCGAGCTGCTCGAAGAGCATGGGCCTGTACTGCGAGCGCACTGGCGCCGCGATGGTGATCGGCAAGAACGCGGCGGCATTGCAGCCCGTGAGCGGTGTTCTAGAGCGCATCACGCGCAGCAACTATTCGATGCCGCCAGACCACGGTGCCGCTATCGTCGCCACCATCCTGGCCGATGCCACGTTGACGAGGTGCTGGCGCGACGAGCTGGAACACATGCGTCAGCGCATCATCGGCACCCGGCGCCGGCTAGACGATGCGCTTGTCAGCCTGGGGGCACCCAGCGCGCTGCAGAACCTGTCGCGGCACAAGGGCATGTTCTCCGTGCTGCCGCTGGACGCCGATGCCATGGAGCGCTTGCGCATGGAACACGGTGTCTATGGCACGCAGAGCGGGCGTATCAACATCGCGGGGTTGGCGCCGGAGCAGATTGGCCGCGTGGCCCGGGCACTGGTTGCGCTGGCCGCCGATGCGGCGCTGATGGCCGCCTGATGGGCCAACGGGCGGATACGCGGACTGGGCCGTGGATGGCCCGCCCACTTACGCCATGACCACCTTGTTCTTGCCTGCCCGCTTGGCCTGATACATACCGCGATCCGCGCGCTGGATCGCCGCCATGGGCGTTTCGTCCTTGCCCAGTTCGGCCACGCCGGCAGAGAACGTGATGAAGAGCCGTGTATCGCCCGCCATGAAGAAGCGCTGGGTGAGCGCGCGCTGCAGCCGGATGATGGTCTGGACCCCGTCTTCCAGGCCTGTATCGGGCATCAAAATCACGAACTCTTCGCCGCCAAAGCGGGCGAGCGTGTCTTGCGGGCGCATCGATTCACGCGCCACCTGTGCGAGATGCGCGAGCGCGTCGTCGCCGGTGCTGTGCCCGTGGGTATCGTTGATGGACTTGAAGTTGTCGATGTCCAGAAACGCGATCGACAGCGCTGAGCTTTGGCGCGCCGCGTGCGCAACCTCGCGCTCCAGCGCTTCTTCCAGCCCTTTGCGGTTGAGGGTGCCGGTCAGCAGATCATGACGTGCCGAGGCTGACGCCGCGTCCAACGCCTTGCGCAGCGTCGCCACTTCGTTGGCAGCCTCTTCGGCACGCTTCTTCATTACCGACAGCTCGTCGCGATTGCGGGCAGATTCCAGCGACATCCAGCGGGTGGCGGACAGCGCATCCTGAATCGCGGGCGCGATCTCGGAGAGTGACGTCGCGGATTCGATCTTCTTGGCGCACGCCTCCATCTGGCGATGGTGCTCGCCCGAGATTTCCGCGGCGGCAGAGAGGCGCTCCATGAACGAGGCCAGGAGCCGCTTCATCTCTTCCTGGGCTTCGATGGACTTCGTCTTCAGCGAGCCCTGCTTGTGAATCACCTCTTTGAGGCGGCGGCGCAGATCGTCAAGCCGGCGCAGGCTGACGGGCGCTTCGCTGGCCTTCATCAGTGCATCGATTTGGCCGCGCAGCCAGCGGTCGTCCAGCGACAGTTCACCGATGTTCTCAAAGACCAGCTGCAGCAGGCCGAGCAACGATTTGCGAATCTCGCTCTGGTCTTCCGCGGCGAGTGCGAGCCGATGGTTGAACGTCGCCAAACGCGCGTTCAGGTGTGGCAGGCTTTCCGACTCCGACCGGCACGCTGTGACCAGCGCCGAGGCGGCGGGTCCGATGGCGGCATCGTCCTCGCCGATGGCGGGGAGGCAGCGCTCGATGGTGCGCGCGATGTGTTCGCGCAGTTCACGGACGAGGGCGGCGCGTTCGGTGCCTTCGTTTGGGTTGCTACCAGCAATCTCGTGGTAGATGGCCGCGAAGTTGTCTGGCGTGGGGGCAAGCTTGCGCGAGGCCAGCTCGCGGAGGGCATGTCGAGCGGTTTCGGAAGGGTTGAGGTCTGACATACCGACGGGGGGATGACGAACAGCATTACAGCGGGATTGTCCGCTGTTCTGCGGCGCGCGCAAAGTGGACTGCGGCTATTGAAGGCCGTGGAATCTGTGACGCGGCAAATATTGCCGGGCTAAGGCGTGTGTGGCCGTGGGCGCCTAGCGCCGCTGCGCCATCGTATGCATGGCGTCGTCAACGAAGCGGGCGGCCGCCCGTTCGCCAACGATCGGCTCGGCTGCCTTGGCGCAGGCGGCAATCACCTCACATAGCGATTGGGTGTCTTCCCGGCATGCGCGCAGCAGCGGCAGGGCGGCACCGGCTGCAGACCCGAAGTGGTGCTGCGCCAGGCGCATCAGCTCGACCTTGATCACATTGGGCAAGACGTCGGCCAGTTCCGGCGTGATGGCGGATATGGGGTCGCCTGGAGCAGCCGGCACGGGCCCCGCCGGCGTCAGTTGAGGCTCGTTGGCGGCCGGCATGTCGGCGGGGCCGGCGGCGGTCTGCAGGCCGAGCGTCATGCCGGTCAACGGCGGCAACTCGTCATACAGGGGGGAAAGCGTGCCCGGTTCGGCTTCGTCCTCGAACAGCGGACGATTGAAATAGGCGATGGGGTCGAAGGCGTCGAGTGCGGCAGGGGGCGCAGGGGAGGCCGTTAGATCTGGCAGCACGCCCGGCAGCACATCCACCATGCCGGCTTGTTGCAGCCCCATGAGCAATTCGTCCAGATCGGCCCAGCTGCCAAGCAACTGGTGCAGTTGGCCGACCGTACGTGCGCCGTCAATGAGGATGAGCAGATGCCGCTGGCGTATCTGCATGTCGTGGCGACGCGCGGCCAGCGCCTCGCGGCCGTCCTCGGTCTTGATCAGGACGCTCGTCGTTGCAAGCATGGTGGTTCCCCGTTAAAGCAGCGAGCCCGGCTTCTTGGCGTGCCGGTGCACGCTGTACGTTAGTCAGCCTGTCTGTGCCATGCCATCGTACGATTGGTGGAGATTGTAGAACTTCAGGCGACCGATCGGTTTAGCTCCGCCACGATTCCAGCGCTGAGGTAACGTTGGTCGCCGCGGCTGTTTGCGCAACAAGCGTGCGGGCATAGTCCACATACCACGCCAGTACGCCAGGGTTCGCCATTGCATCGGGGTTGGCGATGCGCTCTGGCGGCGCGCCCAGCAGCAGCTTCTTGATCGGTACTTCCATCTTCTTGCCCGACAGCGTGCGCGGCACGCCCGGCGCCTGCACGATGACGTTGGGCACATGCCGCGCCGACAGCCCTGCCTTGATGCGGGCGTTGATCGTATTGCGCAGCGTGTCGTCCAGCACCGCACCGTCACGCAGCACCACAAACAGCGGCATGAACGATTCGCGCCCGAGAAATTCCAGGTCGACGACCAGGCTGTCGAGCACTTCCGGCAGATCTTCCACCACGCGATACAGCTCGGCCGTGCCCATGCGGATGCCGTGGCGGTTGATGGTCGCGTCCGACCGGCCGTAGATGATGGCGCCGCCGCGCGGGGTGATCTTGATCCAGTCGCCATGGCGCCACTGGCCGGGATACATGTCGAAGTAGCTGTCGCGATAGCGGCTGCCGTCGGTGTCGCCCCAGAAGAACAGCGGCATCGACGGGATGGGCGCGGTGCAGACCAGCTCGCCCACGGCGTCGATGAGCGGTTGGCCCGCTTCGTCCAGCGCTTCCACGCGCGAGCCGAGATTGCGGCATTGCATCTCGCCGGCATAGACGGGCAGGGTGGCCACGCCGCCGACAAAGCAGCCGGCAAAGTCAGTGCCGCCGGAAATCGGGTTGAGCCACACGTCAGCCTTCACGTGGCGGTAGATCCAGTCGTACGCCTCGGCCGAGAGCGGTGAGCCGGTTGAGCCGATTGCGCGCAGCTTCGATAGATCGAAATCGCGCCCGGGCTCGATACCGGCTTTCAGGCAATTCGCGAAGAACGCCGCGCCCGCGCCGAAGAACGTCACGCCTGCATCCTGCGCGAAGCGCCACAGCGTGTTGAGATCGGGCGTACCCGGGTTGCCGTCGTAGATGGCAAGCGTGACGCCGCCCAGTAGGCCGCTGGCCTGCGAATTCCACATGACCCAGCCGGTGCTGCTGTACCAGTGGTAGACGTCGCTGGGGCCGAGGTCGAGATGCAGCGCGCCCATCATCGTCTGCACCAGCAGCAGGCCGCCGTGGCCGTGCACGATGGGCTTGGGCATGCCGGTCGTGCCGGACGAATAGAGAATCCACAGCGGGTGATCCGCCGCCACGGCCGAGACGACGAGTGGCACATCGTTGGCTGTCAGATCGCGCCAGTCCTTCGCTTGCGGAAAGCGGGCCTGGTTGATGTCACCGAGCAGTTGGGGCACGAGCACGAGGTGTTCGACCGTCGGCAGTGCGGCGACCATCTCTGCGACCACGTCGGTGCGATCGAACGCGCGGCCGCCGTAGTGATAGCCGTCCACCGCGATCAGTACCTTGGGCTCGATCTGGCGGAAGCGGTCCGTCACGGCCACCTGGCCCATGTCCGGCGCGCACACCGACCAGATGGCCCCGACGCTCGCCGTGGCGAGAAACGCGATGATGGCGTCCGGCGTGTTCGACAGATAGGCCGCCACACGGTCGCCGGGCTCGACGCCCATCTTACGCAGCGCATCGGCCAGCGAGGCAACGCGGCGTCGCAGCTCGCGCCACGACAGGTCGGCCAGCGGCTTGGTCTCGCTGGCATAGCGGATGGCGGTGCGGTCAGGGCTGCCGCCTTCCTCCACATGGCGCATGACCTGGTCGACGTAGTTCAGCTTGGCGCCCACCAACCATTGCGCCCCGGGCATCGTGCGGTCGCCCAGCATCTTGGTGAATGGCGTGGAGGCGCGCAGGTCCAGGTAATCCCAGACGGAGGTCCAGAACGCTTCGAGGTCGGTGGTGGACCACTCCCAGAGCTGCGCATAGCCCTCGGGCGTGGTGGCCGAGAAGCGCAGGCCGCGTTCGCGCGCAAGCCAGTCGAGGTAATGCGTCAGGCGCGCACGTTCGATGAAATCAGCCGATGGCGTCCACAGCAGGGCGCCTTCCTGGATGGTGCTCATGTGTCTCCTCCGCCGTGAGGCTAGGGGACGGCCGCCCGCTCTATGTGGTGGCGGGTCGGCCGAAGGGAATGCGGCTCAGATACCGCCCATGCACAGGTACTTCAGTTCCAGATATTCGTCGATGCCGTAGACCGAACCTTCACGGCCCAAGCCCGATTGCTTGATGCCGCCAAACGGCGCCACCTCGTTGGAGATCAGCCCCGTATTGATGCCGACCATGCCGTATTCCAACTGCTCGGCCACGCGCCAGATGCGGCCGATGTCGCGGCTGAAGAAGTACGAGGCGAGGCCGAATTCGGTGTCATTCGCCAGGCGCACGACTTCCGCTTCGTCCTGGAACTTGAAGATGGCGGAGACCGGGCCGAAGGTTTCTTCGCGCGCGATCAGCATGTCGGGCGTGGCATCGGCCAGCACGGTGGGCTCCACAAAGCGCTGTGAACCGAAGCCCTGCATCAGCTTGCCGCCGGCGGTCAGACGCGCGCCTTTCTGCGTGGCATCGCTGATGTGGCGCTGCACCTTCTCTACAGCCTGGTCGTCGATCAGCGGGCCTTGCACCACGCCGGTGTCGAAACCGTTACCCACCTTGATGCCCTTCACCTTGGCGGAGAGCTTCGCGACAAACGCGTCATACACCGAGGCGTGCACATAGAAGCGGTTCGTACACACGCAGGTCTGGCCGGCATTGCGGTACTTCGACTGCACCGCGCCTTCCACGGCGGCGTCGATATCGGCATCATCAAACACGATGAACGGCGCATGGCCGCCCAGCTCCAGCGCCACCTTCTTCACCGTCGGCGAGCACTGCTGCATCAAGATGCGGCCCACCGGCGTCGAACCGGTGAACGACAGGTGCCGCACGATCGGCGATTCGCACAGCGCCTTGCCTATGGCAATGGAGCGATCCGCGTCGCCCGTCACCACGTTGATCACGCCCTTGGGGATGCCTGCGCGGTGCGCCAGCTCCGCCATCGCCAGCGCGGACAGCGGTGTCTGCTCGGCCGGCTTGATGACGATGGTGCAGCCCGCAGCCAATGCCGGCGCCACCTTGCGGGTGATCATCGCCAGCGGGAAGTTCCACGGCGTGATGGACGCGCACACACCCACCGGCTGCTTAAGCACCACCATGCGCTTGTCGCGCCAGGTGCTGGCCATCACGTCGCCGGAGACGCGCTTGGCTTCTTCGGCAAACCACTCGATGAACGACGCGCCGTAGATGACTTCGCCCTTGGCTTCGGCCAGTGGCTTGCCTTGCTCGGCGGTCATCAGTGCGCCGAGGTCGTCGGCGTTGGCGATTAGCAGGTCGAACCAGCGACGCAGAATG
This sequence comes from uncultured Ralstonia sp., assembly GCA_966433195.1. GTDB lineage: Bacteria > Pseudomonadota > Gammaproteobacteria > Burkholderiales > Burkholderiaceae > Ralstonia. Next base: position 116,188 of record CBJMVH010000002.1, on the reverse strand, counting down.
GTGGCGCGGTCCTTGCCGGTCAGTTCGCGCCAGGCCGGCCAGGCGGCGTTGGCTGCATCGATGGCGCGCAGCGTTTCGGCATGGCCCAGGTTGGCGACATCGGTCAGGTGTACGTTGGTGGCGGGGTCGTGGACGGCGAAGGTGGCGCCGTCTGCGGCGTTCACCCACGCGCCATCCACGTAGGACTGCGTTTTGACGAGGGTGCGGTCTTTGATGCGCTCCAGCGCGTTGGCGGCGGTGCGGGAAGAGTCGAGTGCTTCGGCCATGGCGGTCTCCGAAAGGAAAGCAGGCAGACCGGGAGGTCTGCCTTTTAGATGCAGCAGTCGCTTAACTCGCTAAGAATAACCGAACGACCGTTCGCTCGCAGACTGACCCGCCAGGCCGCGCGGTTACTGGAAGAGCGTGTCCCACATGGCGTCGACCTTGGTCTTGACGGCGGCGTCCATGACGATGGGCTGACCCCATTCGCGGGTCGTTTCGCCGGGCCATTTGTTGGTGGCATCGATGCCCATCTTCGAGCCCAGGCCCGACACCGGCGAGGCAAAGTCGAGGTAGTCGATCGGGGTGTTCTCCACCATGACCGTATCGCGCGCCGGGTCGACGCGCGTGGTGATCGCCCAGATGACTTCCTTCCAGTCGCGCAGGTTCACGTCGTCATCCACCACCACGATGAACTTCGTATACATGAACTGCCGCAGGAAGCTCCACACGCCAAACATCACGCGCTTGGCGTGGCCGGCGTACTGCTTCTTCATGCTGACCAGCGCCATGCGGTAGCTGCAGCCCTCGGGCGGCAGGTAGAAGTCCGCGATCTCCGGAAACTGCTTCTGCAGCAGCGGCACGAATACTTCGTTCAGCGCCACGCCCAGCACGGCCGGCTCATCGGGCGGCTTGCCTGTATACGTAGAGTGATAGATCGGGTCGCGCCGCATCGTGATGCGCTCGACCGTGAAGACGGGGAACCAGTCCTGCTCGTTGTAATAGCCAGTGTGATCGCCAAACGGGCCTTCGAGTGCATGCTGGTAGCCGCTGGGGTGTGTCGGGTCCGGCTGGATGTGGCCTTCGAGCACGATCTCCGCACCGGCCGGCACCTGTAGTTGCGCCTGCGCCAAGGAAGGCGTAAGGCACGTTGCCAACTCGGTCCTGCTGCCGCGCAGCAAGCCAGCGAATTGATACTCAGACAACGTATCCGGCACCGGTGTGACCGCGCCGAGGATGGTGGCCGGGTCCGCCCCCAGCGCCACGGCAATCGGGAAAGGCTGGCCCGGGTGCGCGATGGCGTGCTCGCGGAAGTCTAGCGCGCCGCCCCGGTGCGCCAGCCAACGCATGATGACCTGATTGCGACTGATCACCTGCTGGCGATAGATGCCCAGGTTCTGCCGCTTCTTGTGCGGTCCCCGCGTGATGACCAACCCCCACGTCACGAGCGGTGCCGCATCGCCCGGCCAGCACGTCTGCACGGGAATGCGCGAAAGGTCCACGTCGTTGCCTTCCCACACGATCTCCTGGCAGGCGGGGGACGACACTTTGCACGGCGCCATGTCCCATACGGCCTTGGCCATCGTCCACAGCTTGCCCGCTTCACGCAGACCGCGCGGCGGTTCGGGCTCCTTCAATGCAGAGAGCAGGCGGCCCACGTCACGCAGCTCGTCGAGCGACTCCGCGCCCATGCCCAGCGCCACACGGCGCGTGGTACCAAACAAGTTGGCGAGCACCGGCATGTCGTACTTGTGCGTACCGTCCACGGGCTGCTCGAAGACCACCGCCGGGCCTTCGGCACGCAGCAGGCGGTCGCAGACTTCCGTCATTTCCAGCCTCGGCGACACCGGTTGGCGCACCCGCCGCAACTCGCCAAGGCGCTCAAGCTGGGCGAGAAAGTCACGTAAGTCCCTGTATTGCATGGAGATTTTGTAACGAAAGGTAAGGGTGGAGGGGCCCGTCACGCACCCCCGAACGGCTGAATGATCGCCCCGGGACGCTTTTTTTTTGGTGTAGGCCGGGTGGCCGCGATTGTACGGGCAAAACTTCGCGGCACCCTGATGACAGCACGCGCTGCAGGTCAGCTAGTCCCAACAACGTGTGATTTTCTATAACTTAAAGATATGAAAATCCGTTTCTTTATGATTGACTTGGAATAACGCCCTTCCTACAATCCAATCCGATCTGGCAATTGTTGCGTCGCAACATGGTTTGGGCTACTCGCCTCCGCCTACTCTTGCTCAAATGAGAGGCGCTGCCAGAGCACTTCAGCATTGCTGCGGGACGTGACCTCCCCAAGGACACGCCCCGCATTTGTCTGGGCACACGGGGAGTGCCCCCAACAGATGCCGGCTGACTGCAACAGCGCGGCATCCTTACTAAAAACCGTTGCGATTCGAAACGCACGGCGCCATGCAAAAGAAAGGCGCCCACCGGATCTGCGCAGCGGACGGAGGTAAGTATGAACGGTTGGAAAACCCTTCATTCTTCCGGGATCGGTCTGGCGCTGCAACGCCGGCTCGTTGCACCGGTTGGCCGCCGCCTCGCGCGCGCAGGCCAAGTTGCGCTACCTAGAAAGTTGCGCATGGAGTTGAACGCTGGGGGCGCTGTCGCGTCCCGCAATGAATTGCATCCTGGCGTGCTGTGGGTCTTCCGCGGCGGGCACGTCGTGCTCAACAGCATCGGCGTGCTGGCCGTGGTGGCCGCTGTGGCGCTCTCGCTTAACAGTGAGTGGCGTGCCGTGGTCGCCCAGCGCGTGCTGCATTTCACGCCGGGTGTGGACACCAATGCCGCTTCGGCCAATTCGTCGTCTGCGATCGCGGCTGGCGTACAGCCGGTGGCTTTTGCGCCGACTGCGCCGTCAGCTGGCACGGGCGCTGTCCAGGCTGTGGCGCCTGCCGCTGCCCAAGGCGGCACGGTGGCAGCTGCCGGCTGGGACACGCTATCGAAGGTGCCGTCTGTGGCCGAACTGGCTGCGCAGATTCCAAACACGCAGGTCGTGCGCGACGCGCGTGACTCGGCAACCGCCGGTACCCCGCGTGAGCAGGCTGCCGTGGCTGAGTACATCGCGCGTAAGTACCGCGTGGCGGCGACCGCTACCGGCCAGCTCGTGAAGGCGGCTTACCAGACCGGCAAGGAAGTCGGCCTGGACCCGCTGCTGATCTTGGGCGTGATGGCCATCGAGTCCAGCTTTAACCCGTTCGCGGAAAGCGGTATGGGTGCGCAAGGCCTGATGCAGGTCATGACCAAGGTCCACCAGGACAAGTACGAAGTCATGGGCGGGGTCGGTGCCGCGCTCAACCCGTACGCCAATATCAAGGTCGGCGCGCTGGTGCTCAAGGATTGCATTGCTCGCGCCGGGTCGATCGAGGGTGGCCTGAAGCTGTACGTCGGTGCGGTCACGCAGGGCGATGGCGGCTACGGTGGCAAGGTGCTGCAGGAGCGCTCGCGTCTTCGCATGGTAGCGACCGGCCATAAGTCGCCGGTGACCATGGCGTCCGAGCGGGAGCCGGCCAAGCCGGTGGCTGCAGCCGCGCCCGTGACGCAGGCAGATGCGAAGGCACAAACTGCCAAGCCGGCCGACAAGCAACCCGTCGCTGGTCAGCAGGAAGAAGCGCGCCTGGAAGGTGCGGCACACCAAGGCCAAGCCTGACTCTCTGCAATTGCTGTACGCGTTCGCTATATAAGAAAGGCCGTCTTTCGAGACGGCCTTTTTTGTTTGGGCGACGCAGCGCGGGGACTAACTGGCGAACAGCTTGCCCAGCCGGGCTACTGCTTCTTCCAGATGGTCCATGGACGTTGCATACGACAGCCGGATGTAGTGCTGCGCCGTGTACGGGCCGAAATCCAGCCCAGGCACCAGAACCACCCCTGCGTCATGCAGCATGGACTGTGTGAGCGCATCGGCGTCGTTGGCGTGCCGGTGGTTTACGCCGCGGCAGTCGGCATATACGTAGAACGCTCCGTCTGGCTTGACGGGCACCTTGAAGCCGAGCGACTCCAGCGCCGGCACGATGAAATCCCGTCGGCGGCGGAACTCGGCTTTGCGGCCTTCGTAGATGGCCAGCGCTTCCGGTTCAAAGCATGCCAGCGCTGCATACTGCGCCACCGCCGACGCGCAAATGAACAGGTTCTGCGCGACCTTCTCGAATTCCGGCACCAGTTCCGTGGGCGCCACGAGCCAGCCCAGGCGCCAGCCCGTCATGTTGAAATACTTCGAAAAGCTGTTGATCGTGACGACATCGTCGCCGAACGACAGCGCAGAGACGGGTGCCTGGTCGTATGACAGGCCTTGGTAAATCTCGTCGACGATGGAGAAGCCGCCCCGTGCGCGCACCGTCTGCACAATGCGCTGCAATTCATCCGGCAGGATCGATGTGCCTGTCGGGTTGGACGGGGAGGCCAGCAGCACGCCCTGCGTGCGTTCCCCCCAGTTGGCCTCCACTTGCTCCGCCGACAATTGGAAGCGTGTTTCCGGCCCCGACGGCACCAGCTTCGCTACGCCATTGAACGCCGCCACGAAATGGCGGTTGCACGGATAGCTCGGATCGGGCATCAGCACTTCGCCGCCCACCTCCACCAGTACCGCACAGGCCAGCAGCAGGGCCGCGGATGCACCGGCCGTCACAATAATGCGCTCGGGCGTAATGTCGAGGCCGTAGGTGGTCTGGTAGTGGCGGGCGATGGCCTGGCGCAGCGGACGGATGCCCAGCGCGCCGGTGTATTGCGTGACGCCGCGCCGCATGGCATCGGCGGCCGCCTGCACGACGGGTTCGGCGGCGGTGAAATCCGGCTCGCCGATACCCATGTGGATGATGTTGCGCCCCGCCAGTTCCAGCTCGCGGGCCTGTTTGGCCAGCTCCATCACGTGAAAAGCGCGGATATTGGCCAGCCGGGCGGCCGTCTGCAGGCGGTGGGCGTCCATTTTCAAGCGATGCGAAAAGTCAGGCGAACAACAAACGCCGCGATCAGTGGCGGGCAGCAACCTCAACAGCGCGCACTTGGGCGGCCAGCTTGTCCAGCACGCCATTGACGTACTTGTAGCCTTCCACGCCGCCAAAGGTCTTGGTCAGTTCAACGGCTTCGTTGATCACGACCTTGTACGGGATGTCCACGCAGTGCACCAGCTCGTACGCGCCAACCAGCAGGGCTGCGCGCTCAACCGGCGACAGCTCTGCAACGGGGCGATCCAGATACGGCGTGAAGGCCTCGGTTAGCGTGGTTTCTTCGCGGATGGCGCCGTGGAGCAGGGCGTCGAAGTGTGCACGGTCGGCTTTGTTGAAGCCTTGTGCGTCTTGCAGGTGGGCTTCGACCACGCCCGGGTCGTTACGGTTGAGCAGCCATTGATACAGACCCTGCAGCGCGAGTTCGCGTGCACGGCGGCGCGCGCTCTTGGCGGGCGCCTTGGTCTTGGCCTGAGAATTGTCTTGCGTCATGGGAAAAGCCTTTGCGCGGGTGGGCCGCGTTGATTCGCGCGTTTACTCGTTCTCGTCGTCGTGGCCGTGGTCCTGCAGGCCGTCGAGGGCGGCGGTCAGGTTGGCCATTTCAACTGCGGCGCGGGCGCAGTCGCGACCCTTTTCGCGAGTACGGGCGTGCGCTTGTGCGTCGGTGTCCGTGGTGAGGATGCCGTTGGCGATGGCGATGTTGAAATCCAGGCCGACGCGCGTGATGCCGGCGCCCGACTCGTTGGAGACCAGTTCGAAGTGGTACGTCTCGCCGCGGATCACGGCGCCCAGTGCGATCAACGCGTCAAACTGGCCCGATTCGGCCATCTTCTGCAGTGCCAGCGGAGCTTCCAGTGCGCCCGGCACGGTGACCAGCAGCACGTCTTCGCCGGCCACGCCGAGTTGTTCGAGTTCATCGACGCACGCTTCGCGCAGCGCTTCGCACACGGGTTCATTGAAGCGCGCCTGGACGATACCGATGCGCAGGCCTTCGCCGTTCAGATTGGTCGGGTAGAAACCGTGGTCCATGGTGTATTCCGGTTAAATTGCCGCGCAGGGCAGCGTCAGAAAAGAAGAAACCAGCGCGGCAGCCGGAGCTGCCGCACAAAAATTTAGTGGGTGGTGGCTGAAGCCGTTTCCGGTGCATCAGCCATCGATTGATAGGCCGTGACCTCCAAATCGTAGCCCGCCATGCTCGGCAGCTTGAGCGGCGAGGCCAGCACCCGCATCTTGCCAACGCCCACGTCCTTGAGGATCTGCGCGCCGATCCCGTAGAGGCGCAGGTCGGGTTTGGCGCGCGGGCGCTCGTGCGGGGCGTCCAGCGCGGTGAACTGCGTGAACAGGCGGTCCGGCGAATCGCCGCAGTTAAGCAGCACGACCACGCCGGCCGGCGCAGCCTGCACGGCGCGCAAGGCGGCGGGCACGCTCCAAGAATGCGTGGTGCGCTGGCATTCGAGCAAATCCAGCACCGACAGCGGCTCGTGCACGCGCACCAGCGTCTCGGTGTCGGGCGTCGGCGTACCTTTGACCAGGGCCAAGTGGGCGCGGCCTGCTGCGCGGTCGCGGAACGCAACGGCGCGGAAGGTGCCAAACTGCGTTTCCATCGTGCGCTCGCCGACGCGTTCGACGATGCTCTCGGTACGGCTGCGGTATTCGATCAAATCGGCGATCGTGCCGATCTTCAGCCCGTGTTTCTGGGCAAACTCCACCAGATCCGGCAAGCGCGCCATGGTGCCGTCGTCCTTCAGGATCTCGCAGATCACGCCGGCGGGTGTCAGGCCGGCCAGCGCGGTCAGGTCGCAACCGGCCTCGGTGTGGCCGGCGCGCATCAGCACGCCACCCTTCTGGGCGCGCAGCGGAAAGATGTGACCCGGGTTCACCAGGTCCGACGGCTTGGCGTTCTTGGCGGCGGCCACCTGGATGGTGCGAGCGCGGTCGGCGGCGGAAATGCCGGTGGTCACGCCCTCGGCCGCTTCGATCGAGACCGTGAAGTTGGTGCCGAACTGCGTACCGTTGCGGCTCGCCATCATCGGCAGGTCGAGCTGGTCGCAGTGTTCCTCTGTGAGTGTCAGGCACACCAGGCCCCGCGCATGCGTGACCATGAAGTTGATGGCTTCCGGCGTGACGAAATCGGCCGCCAGGACCAGGTCGCCCTCGTTCTCACGGTCTTCCTCGTCGACCAGGATGACCATCCGGCCGGCGCGGATTTCGGCAATCATTTCTTCGACTGTGGCGATCGACATGGCGTAGCTGGAGGCGCGTCGCTGGCCCGCCCCGGAATTTGTAACTTCGGCGGCCTGCGATTGCATAAATGGGAAGCCCGCTATTGTACGTCAAGGCGGCCCCCACGACGCCCCCGGCCGCGGCTCAGACGGGCGTCAAGCGGCGACGGGCTGCGCGAGGGTCGTGTGACTTAACATGCGCTCGACATAGCGGGCGATCAGATCGATTTCCAGGTTGACCTGGCTGCCGGCCTTCAGGTGCTTGAGCGTGGTGACCGCCACGGTGTGCGGGATCAGGTTGATCGAAAACTCACAGCCGTCGGCATCGTCGCGCACGCTGTTGACCGTGAGTGACACGCCGTTGACGACCACCGATCCCTTATAGGCCAGATATTTGCCCAACGCCGGCGCGGCGCGCACGCGCAGTTCATGCGATTCGCCCACCGGTGCGAAATGTGTGACGGTGCCCAGGCCGTCCACGTGGCCCGATACAAGGTGGCCGCCGATGTGGTCGGCCAGGCGCAGCGCTTTTTCCAGATTCACTTCGCCGGGGCGCTCCAGGCCGACGGTTTTGGACAGCGATTCGCGTGACACATCCACGTCGAAGCGGGTATCGGTTTTCGCGACGACCGTCATGCAGGCGCCCTGGATGGCGATGGAGTCGCCCAAGGCAACGTCGGCCAGCGGCAATCCTCCGGCATCGATGGACAGGCGCACGCCTGCGTCAGCGGCATCGGGGGTTGCGCCCAGCGGCGAGACGGTTTCAATGCGGCCAATTGCGGCGACGATTCCAGTGAACATGAGCAATCAATCCGTCGGGTTACGGCGCGCCAGGATGCGGAGATCGCCCCCGATGCGCGAGATATCGTGAAAGAAGAATTCGGCCGCGCCTTCCAGCGTCTGCAGCGGCCCCATATTGAACATGCCCTGGCCCGAGCCGAGCACCTTGGGCGCCAGATAGACGAGGATCTCGTCGACCAGCCCCTCGCGCAGCAGCGAGCCATTGAGCTTGAAACCCGCCTCGACGTGCAGTTCGTTGATTTCGCGGCGGCTCAGTTCGCGCAGCACGGCAGGCAGGTCGACCTTGCCGGCGGTATTGGGCAGGAGGACGACCTCGGCGCCATGCTCGGCCAGGGCGCGCATGCGGCCGGCTTCGGGCTGGGCGGCGAAGATGAGCGTGGGCTCGTGGTGGCCGTCGGCGGCGAGGATGTGCGCGTCCAGTGGCACGTCCAGCGCCGAGTCGATCAGCACGCGGCGCGGCTGGCGCGGTGTGGTCACGGCGCGCACGGTCAGGCGGGGGTTGTCTTCCCGCACCGTGCCGATGCCGGTGAGGATGGCGCAGGCGCGCGCGCGCCAACGGTGGCCGTCGTTGCGCGCTTCAGTTTCTGTAATCCACTGGCTGATGCCGTTGTCCAGCGCGGTGCGGCCGTCGAGCGACGCGCCAACCTTCACGCGCACCCAGGGCGTGCCACGCGTCATGCGCGAGACGAAGCCGATGTTCAGTTCACGCGCCTCGCGCTCGAGCAGGCCGCAGCGTACGTCGACACCGGCATCGCGTAGTTTCTGCAGGCCGCGTCCGGAGACGGCGGGGTTGGGGTCTTCCATGGCCGCTACCACACGGGCAATGCCGGCTTCGACCAGGCGATCCGCACAGGGCGGGGTGCGGCCGAAGTGGCTGCAGGGTTCCAGCGTCACATAGGCGGTAGCGCCACGGACGTCCTGCCCCCGCGACTGGGCATCTTTGATGGCCTGGATTTCTGCGTGGTCCTGACCGGCGGGCTGCGTGTAGCCTTCGCCGATGACCACGTCATCGCGCACGATGACGCAGCCCACGCGTGGGTTGGGCGTGGTGGTGAAGAGCCCCTTCTCGGCCAGTGCCAGGGCGCGTTGCATCATGGCGTGGTCGAAGTCGGAGAACATGGTTGTGAGGTGGAAAAGTTGGACTAGGGGTCGGAATCTGGATCGCCATCGCCAGTGATTCCGCAACGGTTGCTATCGGTTGCAGGGTCGCAGATACGGGCGCGGCCAGCGGGGCTGATCACGACAACGAGGACGTGGCGTCCGCTCGAGATGCTCAGCCGGGTGCCTTCAAGTTGAGAGTATCCCATAGGCCCATAGGAAAGCGCTTCTTGGCGACCGAGGTGGGCGAGTTCTACGCGGGGGAACGTCGGCAAGGCGACGGAAAGCAGTATTTCGCTGCTGGATGAGGGCGACTTGTTTGCCGCTTCTCCCCACGGGGATATGGTGAGTTGCCATCCGTCACGCCAATCATGTCGCCTGCCCTTGGCGCTGATCTCTGCGCGGACATGCCGGTGCTGGGCCGTTGCTTGCGCCAGGGAAATGGCGCTTGCGAGGCGCTCGGCATGCACGATGACCGTGTCGCGCTGTAAGCGGTCCATGGCTAGCGGTAGGGTCATCACCGCCAGTATGGAGACGATGGAAAACACAATGGCCAATTCCAGCAGGGTGACGCCTGCTTGCCTAGCGGAAGTTGGGCGGCACGTCATGGCCAGCAGGCGGCGTTGGCGGGCTCTCGCTCTCCTGTGCTGCGCAACGCGAGGTAAGGGCAGGCCTTGTCCGTTCCGTTCGTTGGATAGGCGACCAATTGGACGCAGTCAGTCATGTTCAATGTGACATCCAGGCTCATACATTCCTGTGTGGTGATGACATAGCCCTCTGCCTTGGGCATCGGGCCGGGGTCGCCATCGTAGGTTCCGGTGCGCGCGTGGCGAAGTTCGAGTTGCGACAGCGCCGCCACCAATGCGGCCCCGGCCGCCGTGCGTCGAGTGCGCTGCATATATGCCGGCCAGGTTGACGTTGCGGCGACGGCCAGAACACCCGTGATCACGACCACGGCCATCAACTCCACCAGAGTGAATCCACGTGAGCGGCGCATCAGCGGGCACCCTCTTCGTTGACTTCGCGCCAGTTCAGCCGGCCGAGCCTGCGCGTGTAGGCGCGCGAATCGATTTGCTGGACGCGCTCGCCACCGAGTCGCCACGTGGCAGTGTGTGTGGTCTGCGCAGTGGTGCCATCGGGCATCTGTGTGGGGGCGCCATGTTGTACGGTCACCAACGGCGCGCCGACCAGTACATGTCCTGTCCGCCCTTGCTTGCTGGGTGGCAAGCCGGTGTGGGCATCCAGCAGATAGGCTCGCGTCTGCCCGGAGGCATCTTGCGTTGTGAGCAACAAGCTGTTCGTCCCGGCCGCGACCAGATCATCGGGCGTGTGGCCGGCGGGCAAGTCGATGTGCCAGCCGTTGGATACGCCATTGCCCTCGGCTCGGATGATGACTCCATCGCCGTCGGGTGTGGCGGTACGTGGCACTAGGCTGTCACGCGAGAGACTGCGAGTTGCGGTGTCCGCAACGCCATAAAGGGTGGTGTTGCCGGCCTGATCGACGGCGACAAACACCAGCATTGGCCCACCGGCACTTGCCGCAAGCAAGATCGGGCTGAGGATGCGTTGAACGGAGCCCGATTGCGAGGTCGCGGTGAAGAAGGGTGTGCGCCGCTGTGTGTCGTTTGTGCCGAGGGCGTTTGTCCATGGCGGCGCGCCGCGCAAGTCGAAGCGCCAGATCTGCCCGTGGGGGTCTGCCGCGTAGGCGAACGTGGCTGTGCCCTGCGGGCTCAGCGCCACTACAGGTGCGCCAAGGCCGCCGCGGCGTTGGGCGCCTGGCGGTACCCGTATCCACTGAGCCATCCCAGGCTGGTTGAGCGGCAGCAGGAGTAGGCGGCTTTCGACGTTGGGGTGGCCGGTTCCGTTGCCGCTGACCACAAACCAGCGCGGTTCACCGTCGCCGCCATCTGGGAGCAGAACAATAGGAATCGGGCCTTCTACTTGGCCCACGGTCGCATCGTCGTTCGCGTCGTAAGCGAGCATCGGTGGAGGGGTTATCGACGCCGGATCGGTTACGTCGACCAGAAACAGGCCTGAGGCCATGGTGCCGTTGGCGCACGTGAGTATCGAATGCCATTGCGTGCCGATCAACGCATCCGCAACAAATGGCCGGTTGCAGACGGGGGAGGGCACGGGCTGACCAGGCGATGCGTTCCGTGCGGCCACCGGTAGGACGGCGTCGGGTATGACGGCGAAGCGTTCCGCGCCGGAGAGCGCATCGAAACCGTGCAGCATGCCGTCGTTGGCGCCGACATAGACCATCCAAGGCCGTCGCGCATGGTTTTGCCGGAAGTTGGTATGACGTGGGTCGAGCACGAAGCCAGGCGGGCCGAGCAACTGCACGTGCGCGCCCCGCATGGCGCCGAGTAGCGAGGTGCGGGCGCGCAAGTTGAGCCCATGCTCGGGCGATCGAAATCCGCGCAGATAGTCGATGCGTGCCGCACCTTGCTGGCCGCTCGCGTCGATTTGCGCCTGTTGCGAGGGAGAAAGCGTTTCCCAGCGCAACGCCACTGGGCGGCGTTTTGCTGTGTCGTCGCGGTGGAATGTCCACAGGTTGCGCTGGTCAGCGGGCGCCTCATCAAGCAAACGCCCGGCTTCCCAGAGATCTTGCGGTGCGGGGGCATCAAGCGTGCCCAATGTCGGACGAAACTGTAGCGCGCGCAATCGACCGCTCCATGCGTCATCGCCTCGCGCAACGATGATGTGAGTCGGTAGTTGCCCTACGGGCATGCTGCTGTTATTTGCGGGAGCAGAGCTCGTCAGCGCGACCACAAGCGCTGCGCTTACATGTCGCATTTTCATGGTTGAACCGCCTGTGGCCGGTAGATGGCCTGCAGCATGACGTTCACTTTCTCGCTCTGCCCAAAACCGACTGCCGTGATGCGAAAGAGTGATGGCGCCCGGGCCGCTCCAGCGTGCATCCACTGGCCGGGCAATGCGTCTGGAATGGGCTCGATGACGTAGCGCGGCGGATGGGCTGATGCGCGCCACGCGTCCGGAACGGGGTCAAGCGCTTTTGCGTTGGTGTCGGGAGCAAGCAGCTTGGACAGCGCCTGTAACGGCTGGTTTGGCAATGGCCAACACAATGCTTGTGTGGCGGCGCTTTGTCCGCATTGGCCTGGGCTGAAGCCCGCCAACGTAATGGGGTCGAGGGCTGCAGCGCGCTCGGCGTCTGGCGCGCCAACGCACGGACGAGGATGCGGAGTACCGGTCGCCATCGCGATTTCACACTCCGCTGCGTCCAGCGCCCGTTCCGCCTGGTGCATGGCGATCGCGCGATCGGCAGACAGTGCTGCTCGGCGGCTGTGGTCTTGCGCGATCGGCCAGGCGGCCATCATCAGCAGGCCGATGATAGTCAGCGCTCCGGTCACGGCGATGATGGAAAAGCCACGGGCGTTTGTCGGTGCGATCAGCATGCATCAACTCCGCAACGAAGAGGGTTGCGCACCGCGAACGTCGCGGTGAATCGCGTGCGGTGGAGGCGCGGATTCCTTGGGCGATATTCCGTGTCCTCCGTTACCGCCCCCGATATGGCTTCGAGGCCCGGAAACAGGGCTATGGTGTCCGAAGCCGGCTTTCTGAGCGAAACGTGATTCCCCTGTACGACGATCGCGACATGCACTTCCTGCACGCGATACCAGTCGTCCGTTTGCATGGCGCGCGCAGGAAGGGTCTGTGCGGGTAAGGTCCCTGTTGGAGCTAGCGAGTAGAGGAGTTGCAGCGTTTCGATGCCCCGAACCATGCCGTTCGACCTTCCAATGGCAGGTGTCTCGGACCGGCGCGAAAGTGAAACGCAGATGAGCTGTGGCGTCTGTTCCGCATCGGTGCTGCGGCTGACATAGAGCAACATGCGGCCGGCGCGGGGATCATCATCACCTTTCATGCGTTCGCGTACGCCGCCACCCTCGCAGTCGACCGTCGCGCCATCGCCGTCGGAGCCATTGGGGTTTTTGCTGCGGCCGGCAAAACGGACCAGGAGGGCGTCACTCCAGCCCTCTGCGCCAGGGGGACATTCCGTCGAGAAGAGCGCCCCACGGTTAGCACAGTTGTCCCAGCCAAACAGCGAGGGTGGTGCGCCAGCGTCCGGCCAACGGCGCGTGGGCGATGAAGCGGGTGTATCGGTTAGCCATCCGGCTTGACGCACCGATCGGCCAATCAAATCGAGCGCTTGCATGCCGCGATCCTGGATGAGCGCCTCGTCGGCCAACCGCTGGTAGCGTGCCCGCGCGATCAACACCAACTGTAGTGCAATCCCGAGCACGATCAAGGCGAGGACCATGCCGACCAACAACTCAATCAGCGACGCGCCCCTTGCAGGGCGTGCGGGCGGCCTTGGCATTTCAGCGGGCTTCCGTCTGGTCGAATTGGGCGCGTGCTTCGTCACCCAGCCGGGTGGCGGCGTAGCCGACGGCATCAAAATGGTCGAGCGCCCGGAACATGGCCGCCGCGCCAAGCGAAAGCAGCGCCAGAGCAATGAGCGATTCGATCAGGATGGCCCCGCGTTGGTGGGCGGAGCGAGGGCGGGCGGACATGGAGCGGCTGACGCGTGGCGAAGCCGCTCAAGTTAGTGCGGATTGGGGCGGGTGACTGTCAAATGTGGTCAACCCGCCGCGCATTGACCGCCGTGCATTTTATTTGCGCACGCTCGGCGCGGAAATCTCGTCAAGGACGTCGCGAAACTCCGCCACATCCTCAAAGCTGCGGTACACCGATGCAAAGCGGATGTACCCGATCTTGTCCAGCCGTTTGAGTTCGCGCATCACCAGCTCCCCCACACGGTCGCTGCCGATTTCCTTCTCGCCGTGGCTGAGCAGCTTTTCTTCGATCCGCGCGATGGCCTCGTCAATGGCCTCGGCGGACACGGGCCGCTTGCGCAGCGCCAGGCGCATGGAATCCTTGACCTTGTTGCGGTCGTAGTCGACGCGGCTACCGTTCTTTTTGACGACAGCGGGGAAGAACAGCTCGATGCGTTCGTAGGTCGTGAAGCGGCGGTCGCAGGACTCACACTTGCGGCGACGGCGCACGGTATCGCCTTCCTCCGACATGCGGGTCTCAATCACCTGGGTGGCCGCGTGGCCGCAAAACGGGCATTTCATGCCGCTCTCCTGACAACCTCAAAACGCACTGCGCTAAAACGACAATGCCGCGATGGCCCGTCCGTTCAACTCGGGGCGCATCGCGGCAGGGTACTACGTGGCCTCAGGCGTGTGTGCCTTCGGCCATGGCCAACAGCTTAGCCGTAGACCGGGAACTCCTTGGTCAGCTCAGCCACCTTGGCGCGCACGGCAGCGATGTTGGCTTCGTCGTGCGGGTTGTCCAGCACGTCGGCGATCAGGTGGGCCACCTTCACGGCCTCGGCTTCCTTGAAGCCGCGCGTGGTCATCGCAGGCGAACCCAGGCGCACGCCCGAAGTCACGAACGGCTTTTCCGGGTCATTCGGAATCGCGTTCTTGTTGACGGTGATGTGCGCATCGCCCAGCACCTTCTCGGCTTCCTTGCCGGTGATGTTCTTGGCGCGCAGGTCGACCAGCATCACGTGGCTCTCGGTACGGCCCGACACGATGCGCAGGCCACGGGCCATCAGCGTTTCAGCCATGACAGCGGCGTTCTTCACCACTTGCTGCTGGTAAGCCTTGAACTCAGGCGACAGTGCTTCCTTGAACGCCACGGCCTTGCCGGCGATCACGTGCATCAGCGGGCCACCCTGGATACCCGGGAAGATCGCCGAGTTGATGGCCTTCTCATGCTCGGCCTTCATCAGGATCACGCCGCCGCGCGGGCCGCGCAGGCTCTTGTGGGTGGTTGTGGTGACGAAGTCAGCGTGCGGCACCGGGTTCGGATACACACCTGCGGCGATCAGGCCGGCGTAGTGAGCCATGTCCACCATGAAATACGCGCCGATCGACTTGGCGATCTTGCCGATGCGCTCGAAGTCGATGCGCAGGGCAAACGCGGATGCGCCGGCGATGATCAGCTTCGGCTTCTTCTCTTGCGCCAGGGCTTCCAGCGCGTCGTAGTCGATGTCTTCTTGTGCGTTCAGGCCGTAGCTGACCACGTTGAACCACTTGCCGCTCATGTTGAGCGCCATGCCGTGCGTCAGGTGACCGCCTTCGGCCAGGCTCATGCCCATGATCGTGTCGCCCGGCTTGAGCACGGCGAAGAACACGCCCTGGTTGGCTTGTGAGCCCGAGTTCGGCTGCACGTTGGCGGCTTCGGCGCCAAACAATTGCTTCACGCGGTCGATGGCGAGCTGTTCCACCACGTCCACGTATTCGCAACCGCCGTAGTAACGCTTGCCGGGGTAGCCCTCGGCGTACTTGTTGGTCAGTTGCGAGCCCTGCGCGGCCATCACGGCCGGCGAGGTGTAGTTCTCAGAGGCGATCAGCTCGATGTGGTCTTCCTGACGCTGATTTTCCTTCTGGATGGCGGCAAAGATTTCGGGGTCGATCTGGTCGATCGTATAGCGGCTGCGTTCGAACATGGCGAGTGTCAGGTCAAAAACGAAACGGAAATGGCGGAGATCGGGCGAGGCGTGGGAAACGCGCGCGGCTTGGACGACTGCTTCCGGTGTTGGCCGATCGCAGCGGGCGCCCAAGTCACCCTTTGCTTCCCATTCGCTGCCCAGGCGAGCGGCAGGCGTCGTTGTGCATGACGCCAGAACCTTGCGCTTCCTCGTGGTCGCTGCCCACATATCGAGGCCGCCGGGAGCAGCCTCAGGATTCGCCAGTCGCGCAAGGTGGAATGGTTGCCCGCGAGTGTACGACAGGCCCATGACCGCCGCAAGGCACCGGGCGTGGCGTAGCGCACATTGCGGCGCAACAGCCCCCCACGCTTCGGGTAAACTCAGACCTTCGTTTTTTTCAGGCTCGGAGACACTCCATGATCGTATTCGTAACCGGCGCCACGGCCGGCTTTGGTGCGGCGATTGCGCGGCGTTTCGTGCGAGAAGGCCACCGCGTGATCGCGGCCGGCCGCCGTCAGGATCGTCTCGATGCGCTCAAGGGCGAGCTGGGCGATGCGCTGCTGCCGATCGTCTTGGATGTGCTGGATGCCGACGCCGTTGCCGCGCTGCCGGGCTCGCTGCCCGAGGGCTGGCGCGAAGTGGACGTGCTGGTGAACAACGCCGGCCTGGCGCTGGGCCTGGAGCCCGCCCAGCGCGCCGACCTGACGGATTGGGACCGCATGATTGGCACCAACTGCTCCGGCCTCGTCCATATGACGCGGGCGCTACTTCCCGGCATGGTGGAGCGCAACCGTGGTCACGTCATCAACATCGGCTCGATCGCCGGCACCTATCCGTATCCGGGCGGCAACGTTTATGGCGCGACCAAGGCGTTTGTGCGCCAATTCTCGTTGAACCTGCGGGCGGACCTGACGGGTACACGTGTGCGTGTATCAAACGTTGAACCAGGCCTGTGCTCCGGCACTGAGTTCTCCAATGTCCGCTTCAAGGGTGACGATGCCCGCGTGGAGAAGGTCTACGAAGGCACGGAAGCGCTCACCGCCGACGATATTGCCGAAGCCGTCTACTGGATGGCGGCGCTGCCGGCGCACTTCAATGTCAACGCGATGGAATTGATGCCCGTTTGCCAGTCGTTCTCGGCCACCAGCGTAACGCGTGGCATGGCCTGATCCCCAGCGCAAGCCCTCGGCCAGCCGGTGGATGGCTGGCCGTCACATGCGCCTTGGTAAAATTGCCCGATGTCTTCTTTTGATTGGAACCTGCGCGTGTATTGGGAAGATACCGACGCAGGCGGCGTGGTGTTCTACGCCAACTATCTGAAATTCTTCGAGCGCGCCCGTACCGAATGGCTGCGCGCGCTGGGGGTCGACCAGCAGGCGCTGGCTGACACAACAGGTGCCATCTTTGTGGTGCGCAATACGGCTGTGGACTATCGCGCACCCGCCCGCCTGGACGATCTGCTGCAGATCCGTTCGCGTATGGAACGCGTCGGGTCCGCGTCGGTCCAATTCGCCCAGGAAAGCTGGCGCGGCGATATCTTGCTCGCCACCGGCACGATTCGTGTTGGATGTGTCGACCGGCTCACATTCCGTCCGACCCCGATTCCCGCTCCCGTACTCGCAACCATCAAAGCTGCCGCATGAATCCCGTCGAGGTCACACAAGATCTGTCGATCGTCTCGCTGGTGCTGCACGCCAGCGTTCTGGTCCAATTCGTTATGGGCCTGCTGCTGGTGATGTCGCTGTTCTCCTGGACGTACATCTTCCGCAAAGCCTTTGCACTGCGTGCCGCGCGCAGCCAGACCGAATCGTTCGAGCGCGATTTCTGGGCAGGAGGCGACCTGCAGGCGCTGTACCAGAGCGCCGCCAATAACCGCCACACCACAGGGGCGCTGGAGCGCATCTTTGAAGCTGGCATGCGCGAGTACCTCAAGGCGCGCGAGCTTCAGCGCGGCGCCATCGCTGACCCCAGCGCCATTCTCGACGCTTCTCGCCGAGCCATGCGCGCCGCGTATCAGCGTGAAATGGATTCGCTCGAATCGCACCTGCCGTTCCTGGCATCGGTGGGTTCGGTGAGCCCGTATATCGGCCTGTTCGGCACGGTGTGGGGGATCATGAACGCCTTCCGTGGTCTGTCGAACGTGCAGCAGGCGACGTTGTCTGCCGTGGCACCGGGGATTGCCGAAGCGCTGGTCGCCACGGCCATCGGCCTGTTTGCGGCCATTCCGGCGGTGATTGCCTACAACCGCTACGCCACCGAGATGGACCGCCTGGCCAACCGCTTCGAGAGCTTCATGGAAGAGTTCTCGAACATCCTGCAGCGCCAGACGCGCTAAGGAGCCGAGCGCATGGCTACCATCCAGCGAACGCGCCGCGCCCGACGGGCCAAGGCTGATATCAACGTCGTGCCGTACATCGACGTGATGCTGGTGCTGCTGGTCATCTTCATGGTGGCGGCGCCGGTGGTGAACCCTGGCGTGGTGAACCTGCCGTCGGTGGCCAACGCCACCCCCCAGCAGACGCAGCCGCCCATTGTGGTGACGATCAAGAGTGACGGCACGATCCTTGCTCGCGTCAAGACAGGTTCAGGCGCCACCGAGCAAAAGCTTGCCAATAACAACGAGTTGCGCGCGTTTGTGAAACAGCGCACCGACGAAAACCCCGATCAGCCAGTCGTGATTGCAGCCGATAAGTCGGTCCAATATGACCGCGTGCTGACCGTGATGAGCGTGCTCAAGGGCGACGGCGTCAAGCGCGTCGGCCTGATGGTGAAGTCGTGATGGGCACGCGGATGAACCGAGGCGAGGCAATTTGAGCGTCATGGCCACGACGGCGTTGCACTCCAAGCTGCATCGGTATGAGCCCGTGCGCGAGCGCGGCACGCTGCGCGCGTTCGGGTTGGCGGTGCTGACACACCTGCTGCTGATCGCGTTCCTGTATTTCGGCGTGCAGTGGCAGAGCAGTACGCCGCGCGGTGAAGAGGCGGAACTGTGGGATGAAGCCGCGGTGCAGCAGGCCGTGCAGTCGGCCCCGCCGCCTGAGGTGAAGCCGGAGCCGGTCATCAAGGCGCCGCCCCCCAAGGTGGAAGACGAGGCCGACATTGCGCTGGAGCAGCAGAAGCGTAAGCGCGAACAAGAGGCCGCCGCCCGCGAGGCCGAGCTGGCCCGCCGTGCCGCCGCCGAACGCGCGGAAGCCCAACGCCAGGCACAGTTGAAGGAGCAGCAAGCGAAGGAGCAACAGGCTCGTCAGGCCGAACTTCAACGCAAGGCACTGGCTGAAAAACAGGCTAAGGACAAGGCTGCGGCTGAGGCGCAGGCTCGCAAGAACGCACAGTTGCAAGCGCAGGCTGAAGCCAAGGCCAAGGCGGAAGCCGAGGCCAAGCAGAAGGAGCAGAAGGCGAAGGCTGTAGCGGACGCGAAGGCCAAGGCAGATGCGGATCGTAAGGCCAATGAAGCGCGTGCAAATGCCGCGCGCAACGCTGAACTTGCGCGTTTGCAAGCTGCAGCAGGTGCTGCCGCTGCGGGGTCCGTAGCCGGCTCGGGCGGCGGAGCGGGTGCAAACCAAGGTACGGGCGGTACGGCATCGGCGGGATATGCCGAGCGTGTCCGCGCGAAGGTGAAGCCCAACATCAACTTCTACGATGACCTGGGCTCGGCGAATCCGTCGGCGGTGGTCCTGATCACGATGGCTCCGGATGGGGCAGTGTTGACCAGCAGCCTAGCCAAGTCGAGTGGGTCCTCGGCTTTTGATGCAGCAGTGCTGCGCGCGATTACCGCGTCCAGCCCGCTGCCCCGGGATACCAATGGCAAGGCCCCTTCGTCGCTGAAGCTGACCTTCCACCCCAAGGACCGCTGAACGATGCGCCTGGAATAAGGCCTCCATGAACCCAGAACCATGATGATGAACATGATGAGAAAGATGTGGACCCAGATGTTCCGGCGAGCAACGCAGGCGCTGCTGCTAAGCGTGGCATGCGCCGGCATTGCTCATGCCCAGCTCAACGTGGAAATTTCGGGCGTCGGTTCCAGCCAGTACCCGATTGCGATCGCCAATTTCCAGGGCGAGGCCGGCATCCCGCAGAACCTCTCCGCTATCGTGCGTGCTGACCTAGTGCGCAGCGGGCGCTTCTCCAACGTGGACGTGGCTGGTGCCGTAGTGCCGGATAGCCCGGCCCCCGACCTGGGTGCCTGGAAGACGCGTGGCGCCGCCGCCTTCGTGGGTGGCACCGTGACCCGCAATGGCGACCGCTACGAGATCCGCTTCCGCCTGTATGACACCGCCAAGGGCGAAAGCCTGGGCGGCCTCTCGCTCACGCGGGGCCCGGGCCAACTGCGGTTGGCGGGTCACGAGATTGCCGACTACATCTATCAGAAGCTGATTGGCGAACGCGGTGTGTTTGCGACGCGCCTGTCGTACGTGTCCAAGGTGGGCCGCCGCTACCAACTGCAGATTTCCGATTCGGATGGCGCCAACCCGCAGATCGCGCTGACCAGCAACGAGCCGATCATTTCGCCGTCGTGGTCGCCGGATGGCACCAAGGTCGCGTACGTGTCGTTCGAGAGCAAAAAGCCGGTGGTGTACGTGCACGATCTGGTGGCCGGCCGCCGCACCGTGATCTCGAACCAGAAGGGTAATAACTCGGCGCCGTCGTGGTCGCCCGATGGCCGTCGTGTGGCCGTGGCGCTTTCGCGTGACGGCAATACGCAGGTCTACGTGGTCAACGCCGACGGCTCGGGCCTGCGTCGCCTGAGCCGCAGCAGCGCAATCGACACCGAGCCGTCGTTCTCGCCGGATGGCCGGTCGATCTACTTCACCAGCGATCGTGGCGGTGCGCCGCAGATCTATCGCATGTCGGCCGACGGCGAAGAGGCGGGCGGTGCGCAACGCGTGACCTTCAAGGGCGGCTACAACACCAGCCCGCGCGTGTCGCCGGATGGCAAGCTGCTGGCATACATCTCGCGCGTGGGCGGGGCATTCCGCCTGTACACGCAGGATCTGTCGAATGGCGACGTGAATGCGCTCACCGATACGTCCTATGACGAATCGCCGAGCTTTGCCGCCAACGGCAAGTTCATCCTGTATTCCACGCGCGTGGGTGGCAAGACGGTGCTGGCAGCGGTGTCCACCGATGGCCGCACGCGTCAGATTCTTTCCCTCCAGGCCGGCGAAGTTCGCGAGCCGGCGTGGGGTCCTTTCATGCAATAACCCGGCCGTTCCTTTAGGAGAAATCGGACATGTCGAAGCCTCAAACCATGATCAAACTTGCAGCCATTGCCACGCTGCTGGCCCTGGGCGCTTGCAGCTCGGGCGTGAAGCTCGATGACACCGCCAAGAACGGTACGGGCGGCGCAGCTGGCACGGGTGCCGACGCCCGCCAAGTGACCCCGGTGGACGTGGGTCGTGACGAATTGACCGACCCGAACAGCCCGCTGGCCAAGCGCAGCATCTACTTCGATTTCGACAGCTACTCGGTCAAGCCGGAGTACCAAGGCTTGCTGGGCCAGCACTCGCGCTACCTGCAATCGCACAACCAGCGCAAGGTGCTGATCCAGGGCAACACCGACGAGCGCGGCACCAGCGAGTACAACCTGGCACTGGGCCAGAAGCGTGCCGAGGCCGTGCGCCGCGCGCTGTCGTCGATGGGCGTGCCTGACAGCCAGATGGAAGCTGTGAGCCTGGGCAAGGAAAAGCCGCAGGCCACCGGCCATGACGAAGAGTCGTGGGCGCAGAACCGCCGCGCTGACATCGTTTATTGATCGGCCGTTTGAAGTCGCATACGCCGGCTGCGTTGTCGCGGCCGGCGTTCTTACGTTGGAATCCCATGAATACGATGATGAAACAGCGCGCCGAAGGGGCCAAGCTCGGGGCCCTGCGCCGGGCCATCCTGACGATGACGCTTGTCGCGGGTGGAGCTCTGACCCTGGCCGGCCCGGCGGCAGCGGGTGTGTTTGACGACGATGAGGCGCGCCGCGCCATCATCGACATGCGCGACAAGTTCAACACCTTCCAATCCAGCGCGGCACAGCGCATCGACCAGAACAGCAAGAACCTGATCGACGCGCAAAACCAGATCGAGACGCTCAAGTCCGAAGTGGCGCGTCTGCGTGGGCAGAATGAGGTGCTGCAGAACCAGGTCGACACGCTGACCAAGCAGCAGAAGGATTACTACGCTGACCTGGATGCGCGCCTGAAGAAGTTCGAACCGCAGCAAGCGACGGTCGAAGGCCGCGAAGGCCCGGTCCAGCCCGGCGAGAAGGACGAATACGACGCTGCGCTCAAGACGTTCCAGACCGGCAATTTCAAGGGCGCTGGCAACCAGTTCTCGGCCTTCGTGAAGAAGTATCCGCAGAGCCCGTATCTGCCGTTGGCGCAGTTCTGGCTGGGCAATGCCTTGTACGCGCAGCGCGACTACAAGGGCTCCAGCTACGTGCTGGAGAACATGGCGCGTACGAATCCGCAGCATCCGAAGGCAGCGGATGCGCTGCTGCAGGTGGCCACGAACCAGGGTGAGTCGGGCCAGAAGGCAGCCGCACGCAAGACGCTGGAAGCTGTCGTTGCGCAGTACCCCAATTCCGAGCAGGCCAAGACCGCGCAAAGCCGTCTCAAGACGATGCGCTAATCGGCGTCTCGTCCTCTGTTGCGATCCAAGCGCCCGCCGTGATTGCACCGGCGGGCGTTTTTCATGGCGCTGCCAGAATGATGGCCATACGCGGGCCTGCGGCGCGGACAGGGTGGCGGCACGCTAAAATGCGGCCTTCCCTGATCGGCTTCACAAGGCTTCGCCCATGAAAAAACGCGCCATCGTCCTGCTTTCCGGCGGGCTCGACTCCGCCACCGTGCTCGCCATGGCCAATGCCGACGGCTTTGAGACCTACGCGCTGTCGATGCGCTACGGTCAGCGCCATTCGTCCGAGCTGGACGCGGCCAAGAAGGTGGCTGCATCGCTGGGCGCGGTCCGCCACGAAATCGTGGATCTGGATTTGCGCAAGTTCGGTGGCTCCGCGTTGACTGACGACAAGTTCGACGTGCCGACCGATGGTGCGCAATCGGGCATTCCCATCACCTATGTGCCGGCGCGCAACACGATCATGCTGTCGCTGGCGCTCGGCTGGGCCGAGGCCGTGGGTGCGCGGGATCTGTTCTTCGGTGCCAATGCGGTGGACTACTCCGGCTACCCAGATTGCCGCCCCGAGTATGTCGCTGCATACGAAACGCTCGCCAACCTGGCGACAAAGGCCGGCGTGGAGGGCGATCGCATTCGTGTGAACGCACCCATCATCGCCATGACGAAGGCCGAGATCATCCAGGCCGGCGCGCGACTGGGCGTGGACTACGGCCTGACCGTGTCGTGCTACCAGGCTGATGATGAAGGCCGCGCCTGTGGCGTGTGCGATTCGTGCCGCATCCGCAAGGCGGGCTTCGAAGCCGCCGGCGTGCCTGATCCGACCCGCTACGTCTGACGCACCATGCCAGAGATTGATCTCAACGCGTTGTCGCATACGGTTTTGTGGGGCACGTTCGCGCTCACGTTCGTGTTTGGCGCGATTCTGCAGCGCACGCATTTCTGCACCATGGGCGCGGTGTCCGACGCCATCAACATCGGCGACTGGAACCGCCTGCGCATGTGGGCGCTCGCCATTGGTGTGGCCATGATCGGCACGGGGTGCTTAAGCTGGCTGGGCCTGATCGATACGAGCAAGACGATCTACACGGCCAGCAAGCTGCTGTGGTTGTCGTCGCTGGTGGGTGGGGCGCTGTTCGGCTTCGGCATGGTGCTGGGCTCGGGCTGTGGCAGCAAGACGCTGGTGCGCATCGGCGGCGGCAACCTCAAGTCGGTGGTGGTGTTTGTGTTCCTGGGGCTGGCGGCGTACATGACGCTCAAGGGGGTGTTTGGCGTGGTGCGGGTGGCCACGGTCGATAGCGTCGCCATCACGCTGCCGACGTCGCAGGATTTGCCGAGCGTGCTGGGCCATGCGTTCTCTGCAGATGCGCGCCCGTTGCGTCTGGTGGTTGCGCTGGTCATTGGCGGGGCGCTGTCGCTGTGGGCGCTGCTGGGGCGCGATTTCCGTACGGGTGACAACCTGCTTGGCGGCATCGGCGTCGGACTCATCATCGTGGCCATGTGGTACGTGTCGGGCCATCTGGGCTATGTGCAGGAAGACCCGAACACGCTGCAAGAAGCGTTCGTTGCTACCAACAGCGGCCGCATGGAGGCATTGAGCTTCGTGGCCCCGGTGTCGTACACGCTCGAATGGCTGATGTTTTTCAGCGATACGTCGAAGGTGCTGACGGTCGGCATCGTGAGCGTGCTGGGCGTGATTGCCGGGTCGGCCCTGGTGGCGCTGACGACGCGCACATTCCGCTGGGAAGGCTTTGCCAATGCCGAGGACACCGGCAACCACATCGTCGGCGGCATCCTGATGGGCGTGGGTGGCGTGACGGCGCTGGGCTGCACGATCGGGCAGGGCCTCTCAGGCGTATCGACGCTGGCCATTGGCTCGTTCATCGCGCTTGCGGGCATTCTGATCGGTGCCGTGCTGGCGTTCCGTTATCAGATGTGGCGGATGGAACGCCTGGCTTGATCTGACGAGCGTTGACAACGTCGCAAAAATCTTCCTATAATCGCGGTCTTTGGGGTCCTTAGCTCAGTCGGTAGAGCAGTAGACTTTTAATCTATTGGTCGCGCGTTCGAGTCGCGCAGGACCCACCAAAATTCCAGAGGGCCTGACAGCAATGTCGGGCCCTTTGTCTTTTGTGCCGCGCTTGCAAGCGGCAGCTATGCTGCGCGTGTCACTTACGGGCCTACGCTCATCATGTCCTTGCGCCTCTACCTTGCCGGCCCCGATGTCTTCCGCCCGGACCCCGCCGCCCATGGCGAAGCGCTCAAGGCGCTGTGTGCGGAATTCGGCTTCATCGGCCTATACCCGCTCGACAACGCGATCGCCCCGCAGGCGGACGGTCCGTCAACCGCTGCCGAGATCTACAGCCAGAACATCGCATTGATCAATTCGGCAGATGCGGTGATGGCCAACGTCGCCGATTTTCGCGGCTACGAGCCCGACTCCGGCACGTGTTTTGAAATTGGCTACGCCATCGCGCGCGGCAAGGACGTGTGGTGCTACCACGTGCCCGCCGTGCCGCTCATCGCCCAGGTGCCGAATGCCAGCGGCAACGATGCCGACGGCTGGGCCGTGGAAGACTTTGGCTTGCCGCGCAATCTCATGATCGCGTGCAGCAGTCGCCTGGTCGCGGGCGATGCGCGGGCGTGCCTGGAGCGCATGGCCGCGCACTACGCCGGCGCATAGTCACGCGTTCAATATGCGTATGCGGATTGCTTCCTTCAGGGTGGATGAGCGCGTCCGTATAGTGCCTGCACCGTATCCCGCCGACGGCGAAAGGCACGCGCATGAAGCTCGACGATCTGCATCAACTTCCCGACCTGACCGATCTGCTGGCTGAACTGGCCGCGACAGCGGCACAGCGTGATCAGCTAGGCGGCCATGCCGCGCATGAGAAGGCCGCCATCGCGCGCGCGGGCCTGCTGCCGCTGGTGATCCCGCCCCAGTATGGCGGCACAGGGGCGAGCTGGGCGGAGGCCTTTGCCGCTGTGCGCAGTATCGCGGCGGTGGATAGCTCGCTAGGGCATCTGCTGGCGTTTCAATATCTGCAGACCGCCACGGTGTATCTGTATGCCTCCGATGCGCAGCGCGAACGCTTTCTGCGCCCGACGGCCGAGCTGGGCTGGTGGTGGGGCAACGCCGTCAATCCGCTCGACCATCGTCTGCGCGCGCAGCGCTCCGGCAGCGGGTGGGCGCTGGATGGCGAGAAGGGGTTCTGTTCGGGCACGCTCGGCTCCAACATGATGGTCGTGTCGGCGCATGATGAGACGACGGGCAAGCCCGTGATCGCCGTGGTGCCGACCGCGCGCTATGGCATCACCGTGCGGGATGACTGGCACCCGATCGGTCAGCGCCAGACCGACAGCGCCAGCGTGCAATTCCGCCACGTGCAGGTGGCGGAAGACGAAGTGCTGGCCGGTCCGGAGACGGTCTTTACGCCGTATCAGACCCTGCGTTCGTGCCTTGCGCAGAATGTGCTGGTCAATCTCTACACCGGCATCGCCGCAGGCGCGTTGGACGAAGCACGCAGGCACACGCTGCAATCGTCGCGGCCGTGGTTCACTTCCGGCGTGGAGCGCGTGGCCGACGACCCCTATCAGATTCACCGCTTCGGCGAGATGCGCGTGCAATGGCTCGCCGCCGAGGCGCTGGGCGATCGCGCCATCCAACGTCTGGATCGCGCTTGGCGCAAGGGGCCAGCGCTCACCGCCGACGAGCGCGCCGAAGTGTCGCTCGCTACAGCCGAGGCGAAAGTTGTGGCCCATCGCGCCGCGCTCTTCATCGGACAGGAGCTGTTTGAGGCCACTGGCGCCCGTTCCACCAAGGCGGCGCTCGCGCTCGACCGCTTCTGGCGCAACGCGCGCACGCATACCCTGCACGATCCGCTCGACTACAAGCTGCGCGCCATCGGCCGCTACGCGCTGGAAGGCCTGCTGCCCGACGCCACCGTCTACAGCTGAGCGCGTATCGATCTGCGGTTTCCTTCGTTGGCAGACGCTGGGTGCGGGCGGTGTAATGTGAAGTTCGTCCGCTATTCGTCTGCTACCGCGCGCTTACATCATGTCCGACGCCGTTACCGTTGCGCCCGAGGCGCCTGCCGTCCACACCGCCCGCTTTCACATCCGTCGGCTGCCCGATGCACCGCTGGGCGCCGAGGTGCTTGGTCTGCGTGATGCCGCTGGGCTTTCCGACGCCGACATTGCTGCGATCCGCCAGGCGTGGCTTGCGCATGATGGGCTGCTTGTTTTTCGCGACGTGCAGTTCACGCCGGCGGCGCAGGTGGCTTTCAGCCGCCGATTCGGCCCGCAGCAGGTGCATGTGCTGAACCAGTTCCATCTGGCAGGGCATCCGGAAATCCTCGTCGTCTCCAACGTCGTCGAAAACGGCCAGCCCATTGGCCTGGGCGATGCCGGCCGTGACTGGCATTCGGACCTGTCATACAAACCGCTGCCCAGTCTCGGCTCGATGTTGCTGGCTCGGGAATTGCCGGAAGAGCGCGGCGACACACTGTTCGCCAACATGGTCCGCGCCTATGAGACGCTGCCCGACGAACTCAAGCGTGTCATCGAGGGCCGTCGCGCCGTTCATTCGTACGTGTACCGCTATGAGCGATTGCGCGCGCTATCGACCTGGCGTCCGCCGCTGACGCAAGCCCAGCGTGATGCGGTGCCGCCGGTCGATCATCCCGTCGTGCGTACACACCCGGAAACGGGCAAACGCGCGCTCTTCGTCAACGAAGGCTTCACCTCGCACATTCTCGGCTTGCCGGAAGACGAGAGCACCGCCCTGCTGGAGCAGCTCTTCGCCCACAGCATCCGCCCGGACAACGTCTACACGCACCGTTGGCGCGCCGGTGACATGCTGTTCTGGGACAACCGCTCCACCATCCACTTCGCGCCCGGTTGCCCGGATCAATATCGGCGCACGCTGCATCGCACGACCATTGAGGGCGATGTGCCGGTCTGATGGACTAAAGCCCCGCTTCCCGCAGTCGAGCGTCGATGCTCTCCAGCGTCAGCGCCTGCGCAAACAGCCGCGCGAGCGATTGGCTCGCATACTTCGCCAAGTCGTTCGCCGTGGCCCAGCGGTACGCATCCATCTCGGGGATGAGCCGGCCGCTGTGGTAGCTGTTGAACATCGACGTGCAGGTGAGCGTGTCGAGCGCAACGTCAGCGCGACGCAACCGCGTGGCGAACAGGTGCAGCGCCTTGTCGCGGCGATAGGGGAAGCGCCCCAGCTCGATCAGCGTGTGGCTGTCGAGCATGAGGCCGGTTTCTTCGCGCGTTTCGCGCAGCGCAGTATCGCGGCACGACTCGCCGGGCTCGGCGGCGCCTTTGGGGATGTCCCAATGACGTGTTTCGGTGGCGTGCGCGAGCAGCACCTCGGCATCTTCATTGAGCAGCACCAGGCCGCACGACAGGGCGATCGCCATATTCCGTTCAGCCTCCACGCTGCGTGATGCGCGCGCTCAGCAGCTGATGCTCGCTGCTGAATAGCCGGCGGTAGGCCAGCAGCACCGCGGCCACCGTGCCCAGCCCGGAAGACGCCGCCAGCAGGAACATGATGACGATCTGGTAGCGCACGGCTTCCAGCGGCGATTGCCCGGCCAGTACCTGACCGGTCATCATGCCCGGCAGGCTCACCACGCCTACGACAGACATCTGGTTGATGATCGGCGTCATGCCGGCGCGCACCGCCGTGCGGGCAGCATTGCGGGCCGCCTCCCATCGTGTGCCGCCGAGTGCCAGCACCGTTTCCACCTGATCGCGCGTGGCCAACAGCTCGCCGGTCATGCGCTCCAATGCCAAGCCTACGCCCGTGAGCGTGTTGCCGAGAATCATCCCCATGATAGGAATGGCGAACTGCGGCGCGTACCACGGCTGCGCGTGCAGCACAGCCATCAACCCGACCGCCCCGACAAGCCACGCACTCCCGAACACCGACAACGTGCCATCCAGGCGCAGCCCGGCGTAACCCCGCGCGCCACGGCTGCCGGTGGCATGCCCCGCAATCAGCGTCATGACGGCCACGACCGTCAGCACCACGGCCCAATGCGCGTGGGCAAACACCCATTCGAGGACAAAGCCGATGGCCAGCAACTGCACCACGGTGCGCACGCCGGCCCATGCCAGCCGCCGTTCCAGCCCCAGCCCGAGCGCGACCGAAAGCGCGCCATTGACGAGGATCAGCGCGGCAGCAATGCCAACCTGCCAGGCAGAGAGTGTGAGCGGCTGCCCGTTCATCGGTTGGCCTCCGTTTGAAGATGGCCAGCTTCCACATGCCAATGCTGCTGGCCGATGCGCGCGGCCTGAGCTGGATCGTGCGTGATCCATACCCAGGCGTGTCGGTCGGGCGCCTGCGCAAACCAGTGCTGCAACAGGGCTTCGATCGCGCGCGCCGAGGCGGGGTCCAGGGCGGCGGTCGGCTCGTCGAGCAGCAAGATCGTCGGTTCGGTCTGCAGCGTACGGACCAGTGCCGCGATCTGCGCTTCGCCGCCAGACAGGTCGGCGGCCGATTTGTCGAGGAATGCCGTACCGCGGTCGGCGCCCGCGAGCAGCGCCAGGACTGTGTCGCGGTTGAATGCGGCGCCGTGCCGTCGCGCGCGCAGTTGGTACGGTAGGCGCAGGTTGTCTTCCACCGTGCCCGGCAGCAACGCGGGGCGCTGGCGCACATAGGCCACCTGACAGCGATAGGCGGGGAGGGTGCGCGGCGTCATCCGTTCACCCTGCCATGTCACATGACCGCCATCAAG
The DNA here is from genome assembly GCA_966433195.1 of uncultured Ralstonia sp. Taxonomy (GTDB): domain Bacteria; phylum Pseudomonadota; class Gammaproteobacteria; order Burkholderiales; family Burkholderiaceae; genus Ralstonia. The sequence continues at coordinate 87,312 of CBJMVH010000002.1, read as the reverse complement.
CGGGTCGAGCAGCGCCAGCGCGCGCAGCAGCACGCTCTTGCCCGCACCGGAAGGGCCCGTCAATCCGATGCGGTCACCCGGGCGGACCGCAAGCGTTGCCGGGTGCAACAGCGTGGCACCGGAGCGGGCATCGCGGCGGAGGAGGTCGGTAACAACCAGCATGGCAGGCGGGAGTGTGTTGCGTACGATACGGCATCAATGCGTGCCGTCTATGCATTATGCATATGAATGGGCGGCGCTTTGCTCCATCGAATTCCTGCCGGTGTTGTGACATGCAAACGCGCCGCCCCGCATGGCAACGCGATCTCCATGCCACCCGGGGTGATCCTTAGTCTGAACGGATCGGCGCGAAAACGTTGTCACTCGGTACATGTCGGAGGAATCCGACAGCGCGTTCAGCGGCGGGAGGGTCGCCATTTGCGCATACCGGGCTTAGCATCAAAACACCACTACAAGAGCGACGGAGGACGCCATGGAGACGAGCCAAGTTCAGGTAACCCACCCATGGTGGCAGCCCGGCGTTTTCGCATCGGCGCCGGCAATTTTCCTGTGGGTATGCGCGGAGTTGCCGCCCGACATGCTTGGCGCCATCTTCCACGCGGGCACGTCCCCCGACTCGCTCATGCATGTGGGTGACACCCTGTTTGTGATTGGTTGGACGGCCAGTGGCGTGCTGCTGTGGCACAGTCGCCGCCACGTCGCGCAAGATGCTGATGCGTCTACGCAGCCCGTTCGCATCGATACCGCGTCGGCTGCAGAATCTACACCGCCCGCGCACGGCCTTTCGGGTTTGCGCCAGAACATCGCCCGTCGTTTGGAGCGCATGCGGCATCCGATCCCGCTGCACTGAGGTGCAAGCGCCAGAAAGACAAAAGGCCGGATTGCTCCGGCCTTTTTCCGTTGGGCGCGCTCAGGAGGTGCTGCCCGGGATGATCTCGTCGGTGTCGGAAGACGCGGCAGAAGGATGAGTCGCCTGATCGCCGTGGCTCTCCTGCCATTTCTGATAGCCCCACCATGCTGCGCCCGCCACCAGCCCGACCTTGCCGAGCCGGCGCGTGATGCGTCCGATGAAGGTGCGGCGCAACCCCGCATACGCCAGCGACAGCACGGTTCCGACCAGCGGATACTCCCGGGCAATGCCCAGTGTGCGCATCAGGTTGTTTGGCCGCGCGAGGGGGCGGATCAGGCTTGGCAGCAACGCGCCCAACCCGCCTAGGCTGAATGTGCGGCTGGCCGCGCGATGTACGTCGCTGCGGGCTTGCGCATAGTCGTAGCGCTCCAGTGCAGCGCGGGTGAGCAGGAGTTCTTTGCGCACGGACAGCGGCAGGCGCGTTTCAGTACCCCGCCGAGACGGTCGGACGTGATGGCGCGCCTTGTGCATCGATTCGTTGGCAGAGGCCGCGTCGGTCGACGGATTGTGTTGGGTCGGATCGGTCATCGGCGCAGAATCTCCCGGTCTTTGTCGAGCTCGGCCAGCGTGGCCTCGAACAGCGGTGGCCCGCTGCGCAGGGATGAGCGCACTTTCCACAGGCACGTCGCCGCGCCCAGTGCATAGAGCGCGGCCATGATGGCCAGCGACTGCCAGCGGTAGGTATCCCAGCAGAGGATCACCACCAGCGCCGTCAGCGTCATGATGGCCAGGCCGATCAGGCTCACGGCCAGCATGCCAAGGAAGGCTGCGCCAAGCAGGCGCTCTTTTTCTTCGGCCAGCTCAACGCTTGCCAGCTCAAGCCGCGTTTGCAGCATCGAGACGACTGTGCCGGCCAGTGTCTTCAGGGAGGCGAACAGCTTTGGGCTGGTGTCATCAGACATGTTGGTTCCGGGGGGATGGGACGAGGCGAGGGCGGCGCTGCCAATGCAGCATGCAGTGTGCCCATGGCGGGGCCGCCAGAATGCGACTGGCCGATGGCGCGATCCACACAGGGCGCGCCATCGGCCAGAAAGGGTGCGGCAGGTTACTTGCGGTTGAGCAGCAGGCCGATCAGCAGACCCACGCCAGCTGCCACGCCCACGGCTTGCCACGGGTGATCGTGGACATAGTCGTCGGTGGCACGCGCGGCGGCCTTGCTCTTGGTGACCACGGCGTCTTGCAGGTCTTGCGCCTTCTCCTTGGCTTGGCGTAGCAGGCCCATGCCACGCTCGCGCAGCTCGGCGGCTTTCTCACCGCTGGTCGATGCCGCTTGCTTGAGCAGGGCTTCGGCGTCGGACAGAACAGTCTTCACGTCGGTCATCAGTTTCTCCTTATTGACGGGGTCGGCCAGGTTGGGGGATGTGTTTGTCATGGTCGGGCACCTTGGTATTGGGGGAATTCGATCGTCAATCTATCGACGCGCTTATTCGCTAGCATATGTGTGGGGCTTGAGAAACTTCAAGCGCCCGTGTGGCGCATGCTGCGATGGATCAAAGCCTCGGCCATTGTCCGGCAACGTGCGCATGCCTTCCACCGTCTCGTCAGCAAAAGCCGCGCCAAATGACAAAAAGTGATGTTGTTGTGAATTTATAGTCGTTTTGGTTGGATGGCAATCTGGCTATAGTGGTTCCCAATCAGTGTATGGAGGACACGATGTCTCTACGTTTGGGCGATATCGCCCCGGATTTCGAGCAGGATTCCAGCGAAGGCCGTATCAAGTTTCACGAGTGGCTCGGCAACAGCTGGGGCGTGCTGTTTTCGCACCCGGCCGACTACACGCCGGTCTGCACCACTGAACTCGGCCTGACGGCCAAGCTCAAGGACGAATTTGCCAAGCGCAATGTCAAGGTGATCGCGCTGTCGGTGGATTCTGTCGATTCGCACAAGGGCTGGATCAACGACATCAACGAGACGCAGAACACCAGCGTCAACTTCCCGATCATTGCCGACCCGGACCGCAAGGTTTCGCAGCTCTACGACATGATTCACCCGAATGCGAGCGAAACCTTTACGGTGCGTTCGCTGTTCGTGATCGACCCGAACAAGAAGGTGCGGCTGATCATTACGTATCCGGCATCGACGGGGCGTAACTTCAATGAAGTGCTGCGCGTGATCGACTCGCTGCAACTGACCGACTATCACAGCGTGGCAACGCCGGGTAACTGGCAGGACGGCGATGACGTGGTCATTGTGCCGTCCCTCAAGGACGAGGAAGTCCTCAAGCAGAAATTTCCGAAGGGCTACAAGGCATTGCGCCCGTACCTGCGCCTGACGCCGCAGCCCAACAAGTGACCGGCTCCTTGGTAGTGTGATTGCCGCCCGGCCTTCGTGCCGGGCGTTTTTTGCGTTCGTGCAAACGATAACGTGCGAGCCCAAAACAAAACCGGCCAGCCCTCGCGGGTCTGGCCGGTTTGTCTTTTGTGAAGACGGCGCGGTGTGCGATCAGATTGCCCAGCCGCCCACATAGAACGCCACCAGCGCCACAGCAATCGCGACGGTGCCCACGTTCAGCTTGCGCCATTCGCCAGCGACCAGGCGGCCGATCACGAGCGTGGCGAAGCCGAGCATGATGCCGGTGACGATGTTGCAAGTCAGCACGATAAACACGGCGCAGACCAGGCCGGCCAGGGCGTCGACCATGTCGTCCATGTGCAGCTTGCTCACGCTGGAGAGCATCAGCAGGCCGACGTACATCAGCGCGGGCGCCGTTGCGTACGACGGCACCAGACCTGCCAGCGGCGAGAAGAACATCACCGCCAGGAACAGCACGCCGACGACCACCGCGGTCAGGCCCGTCTTGCCGCCAGCCGCTACGCCCACCGTCGACTCAATGTAAGCCGCAGCCGGCGCACCGCCAAAGCATGCCGAGAAGATCGAGCTGATGGAGTCCGCCGTCAGCGCGCGGCCACCGTTGATGATGTGGCCCTTGTCATTGAGCAGACCGGCTTGGCCTGCCACGGCACGGATGGTGCCCGTGGCGTCGAACACGGCGGTCATCACCAAGGCGAGCACGGCCGGCAGCACGGCAGCGGAGAGCGCGCCGCGAATATCCATCGCGCCAATCAGCGAAGCATGGCCCGCCGCAGCCAGAGACGGCAGCGCAAAGATACCGGTGAATTTGACCTGCGGATCAAAGATCAGGCCCAGCGCCGAGATGGCAACGATGACGATCAGGATGCCGCCCGGCACGCGACGGCGCTCCACGCCAAAGATGGCGGCCAGCCCCAGCACCGACATCATCACCGGAAAGGCGGTGACGTGACCCAGCGCCACCGGCAGGCCCGCGCCGGCGTTCTTGACGACGAGGCCGACGTCGCTCGACGCAATCAGCAGCAGGAACAGGCCAATGCCAATGCCCGTGCCGTGCGCGACGCCCGACGGCAGGTTGCGCAGAATCCACGAACGCACACCGGTGGCCGAGATGGCAGTGAAGACTACGCCCATCAGGAACACCGCCCCCAGCGCCACTTCTGGCGAAAGTTTTTGCCCGAGCACCAACCCGAACGCCATGAAGGCTGTGAGCGAAATCGCACAGCCGATGGCGATGGGGAGCTTGGCCCACAGGCCCATCAGCAACGAGCCGAAGGCGGTCGTCAGGCACACCGCTACGAACACGGCGCTGGTGTCGAACCCCGCCTTGCCCAACATGCCGGGCACGACGAACACGGCATACACCATCGCCATGAAGGTGGTGATGCCCGCCACGACCTCACGGCGTTGCGTGCTGCCACGTGCGGAAATCTGGAAATAGCGATCGATGGCGCGTGCGTCGGCAAAGCCTGCGGCGCCAAGATCCGTCGTCGACGGAATGGACTGTTCAGCCATGGTGGTTTGTCTCCTGGCAGGGCTCCGCGCTGGCCGATCCAGTGTGGTCCGGACCGTGGGTAGCGTGAGGGGCACTGTTCTGGTTTTTTACTATCGGTACGGGTGCCGGCATGCGCGCGCGGGCATTCTCCAGACCGTTGTCTCGCGATTGGTTTTTTCGCTGCGCTGCAGCCTGCGTATGGGCGGCGCGCGTTTTATCGGTGTGAGGGGTGTTGGAGCGAAGCATAGACGGGCACCCGCGGCCGATTCATGCTGCGGGGCGTATCCCGGACATTTGCAAACTTGTATAACGCGAGCGGAAGAGAACAACGGTGCTCTGGATGGACGAGAGATGCGGCGAGCGGCGCACGAGTCCGCATTCATACGCTCAAAAGAAAACGCCGCGCATGTTATCGCGCGGCGTTCATGCTGAGCGTGCGCTGCCGATTATTCAGCCAGCGCAGCGCGCGCAAAGGCGATCGCCTGCTTCACCTGCTCCGTCGCGGTCCCGCCAATGTGGTTGCGCGAAGCCACCGAGCCTTCCAGCGTCAGCACAGCGTGCACGTCGTCGCTGATCAGATCGGACTTGTCGCCCAGGCCGCAGATGTCGCGCAGTTGTGCGACGGACAGATCGGCCAGATCGCAGCGCAGGTCGTCGCAGGCGCGCACAGCGTGGGCCACGGCTTCGTGCGCGTCGCGGAAGGGCAGGCCGCGCTTGACCAAGTAGTCGGCAAGGTCGGTGGCGGTGGCGTAGCCTTGCAGCGCGGCGGCGCGCATGGCGTCGGCCTTGACGGTGATGCCCGGCACCATGTCGGCGAAGATGCGCAGCGTGTCGACCACGGTATCCACGGTGTCGAACAGCGGTTCCTTGTCTTCTTGGTTGTCCTTGTTGTACGCCAGCGGCTGGCCCTTCATTAGCGTGAGCAGGCCGATCAGGTGGCCGTTGACGCGGCCGGTCTTGCCGCGCGCCAGTTCCGGCACGTCGGGGTTCTTCTTCTGCGGCATGATCGAGCTGCCGGTGCAGAAGCGGTCGGCAATGTCGATAAAGCCGACGCGCGGGCTCATCCACAGCACCAGCTCTTCAGAGAAGCGCGAGATATGCGTCATGACGAGCGCGGCTGCGGCGCAGAATTCGATGGCGAAGTCGCGGTCGGACACGGCATCGAGCGAGTTGCGGCACACGCCGTCAAAGCCCAGTTGCTGCGCGACGAATTCGCGGTCGATCGGGTAGCTCGTGCCGGCCAGCGCAGCGGCGCCCAGCGGCAGGCGGTTCACGCGTTTGCGGGCGTCGAGCATGCGCTCGGTGTCACGCGTGAACATTTCCACGTAGGCCAGCAGATGGTGGCCGAACACCACCGGCTGCGCGACCTGCAGGTGCGTGAAGCCCGGGACGATGGTGTGGGTGTGCTGCTCGGCCAGGTCCAGCAGCGCGCCGCGCAAGGCCTTGAGCAGGTCGACGATGTTGTCGATCTCGCTGCGCAGCCACAGGCGGATGTCGGTGGCGACCTGGTCGTTGCGCGAGCGCCCGGTGTGCAGGCGCTTGCCGGCGTCGCCCGCCATGGCGGTCAGGCGTGCTTCGATGTTCAGGTGCACGTCTTCCAGGTCCAGCTTCCACTCGAACGTGCCGGCTTCGATCTCCTGGCGGATCTGCGCCATGCCCTTCTCGATGGCGGCGCGATCGGCTTCGGCGATGATGCCCTGCTTGGCGAGCATGGCCGCGTGCGCGAGCGAGCCTTGAATGTCGAACAGTGCGAGGCGCTTGTCGAAGAACACCGACGCGGTATAGCGCTTGACGAGGTCGGACACCGGCTCGTTAAAGCGGGCGGACCACGCTTCGGCCTTCTTGGCGAGTTGGGAGGTCATGGCGGACAGCAGGTGGAAGGCGGCCCAATCGATGCATTCGGCCGCAAATTCAGGAAACCGCGATTATATCGCCCGTCGGCCCCTCCAGCCCCGCCGGGCTACAGCGTGCTGTCGATCAGGGCGCCCTTGAAGACGACCGGCCCGGTCGGCCCGTCCGGATTGGGCGAACCGCCGCGCGGTTCCACGCTGATGGCCAGTGCTGGCACCTGCCGCAGCGGCTGCGCCACCGTCAACCGCACCGCGCGCTGGTGCCCGATCACGCCAAGTGACTGCGGATGCCCACCCGGCGGCAGCGCCCACAGTTGCAGCGCTTGCTCGGTGGTGAGGGGCGTCGCGTCCAGCCGCTTGAGTGACAGCGTGCCCGTGCGCGCATCCCATGTAACGAGGACGGCGGCCTGCGCCTGCGCGTCCTGCAGCACAGCCACGGCGTTGGCGACGGGTGCCTCGCGCAATTGCTGCGACAGCCTGAGGTTCAACCCGATCGCCACCGCCGCAATGATTGCCGCCACCGCCGTGGCGCCGCGCCAGAAGCCGGCCCCTTGCCACAGCTTGCGCCAGAGCGTTGTCTGCGGGGGCGGAAGTTCGCGCCAGCCGAGTTGCGCTTCCACGCGGCAGAGGATTTCCGGCAGCGGCGCCGTGGCCGGTTGCAATGCGGGCAGGTCGGCCAGGTAACGCTCCCAGCGCTCAACGGTCGCGCGAATGTCGTCATGGTGGCGAATCCACTGCTCGAAACGACGGCGTGCGCCCGCGCGCAGGGTGCCGACCGCGTATTCGGCGGCCAGCTTGTCGACGAGATCGGGGTAGCGGCGCGGGTCCATCAGGGCGCTCCGAGGCATTCGCGCAGGCGGTCCAGCCCCCGCCGCATCCAGGATTTGACCGTGCCCAGCGGCAGCGAGAGGGCTTGCGCCAGCTCGCTGTGCGAGAGGTCACGCAGATAGGCGAGCGACACGACCTCGCGCTGCTTTGGGTCCAGGCGCTTGAGGCATTCGGCCAGCGCGCGTGCCTGCTGGCCGGCGAGCGCCAAGTCGGCCGGACCTGGAGCGTGGTCGGCGAGCACCTCGGCGTACGTCTCGTCTAGCGGCACGGATTCCTGCACGCGCTCGGCCTGCTGTCGGCGCAGGCAGTCGAGCGCGCGGTTGCGCACGATGGTGGTCATCCACGTCATGGGGGCGGCTAGGTGCGGGCGGTAATCGCCGGCGTGGCGCCAGATGTTGACGAAGCTTTCTTGCAAGACGTCCTCGGCCCAGTCCTTCCTGGCCAAGATACGCAGCGCGAGACCAAACAGTTTCGGCGCGCAGCGGGTGTAGAGCGTGCGCAGGGCGTCGCGTTCCCCCAGGCTGATGCGTTGCAGCAGGGTGGCCAGCTCTTCCGCGTCGGCGCTTTGGATGCGGCCAGGCGCAGCCGCTTGCGGCGGGCTGGTGTCTGATGCTGCGTGGTCGGCTGCGGTGCGCTGGAAGGTGAGCACGGGGCGGTTGTGTGGAGGTGTCTGCCCAAAGTGTAGGAAGAAACGGGCGTCGCCGGGGGAATTCACGTGGGCGGCGTAGCGGTTTGCATCCGGGCTGCATCCAATCGGGCGTGCCCTTCGTATAAGCGGTCAGGCGCTGGACAAACGCCGGCGATCCGCACTACGGCAGTACGCGGGTCGTGCCTCTTCCCCACATGCAAGGAGACCGACGATGGATACGACTAAAGAGATGGACCTGTTCGATGTTGATAGCGCCCGCGTCGATGCGCGCCGTCGCGTGCTGCTGCGCGCGCCGGGGCTGATGGCACTGGGCTCGCTGGCGGCGGTGTCACTGGGGCAGTCGATGCCGGCCTGGGCACAGACCCAGTCGGGCAGCGTCAAGGATGACATCAACATCCTGAACGTGGCGCTCGGGCTGGAGTATCAGGCCATCGCTGCATACCAGGTAGGGGCGGAAAGCGGCCTGCTGCAAAAGCCGGTGCTGGCGACAGCCGTGAAGTTCCAGAGCCACCACAAGGCGCATGCGTCGGTGCTGGCGGGCACGGTGTCCAAGCTCGGTGGCACGCCGGTCATGGAGAAAAAGGTGGCGGAATACAACTTCCCGGTCAGCCAGCTCAAGACCCAGGCCGACGTGTTGCGCTTTGCGGCGGGGTTGGAGAAAGGCGCGACTTCGGCCTATCTGGGTGTGATGCCGAACTTCTATACGCGCGACTTGACCAAGGCCGCCGCCAGCATCCTGGGCGATGAGGCGATGCACTGGGCGGTGCTGCTCTCGGTGCTGGGTGAAGACCCCGTGCCGGTTGCGTTCATTAGCTAGGGCTAGGGGTTTGTTGGGCCGCCACGCTGGGTGCGCGTTACGGCGTGGCGGTGTTTTTATTCGCGTTGAAGGCTTCGACGATGCAATCGAGCAGGGCGCGCACGCGGGCGGTCTTGTGCAGATCGGCATGCGTGACAAGCCAGACGTCCTGCATGCTGCGGCGGTTGGGCAGCACGCGCACCAGTTGCGGATATGCCTCGGCGCGGCGGCAGACCAGTTCCGTGATGCCGATTCCTCCCACGACGGCCTCGATGATCGCCGTGGCCGAGTTGCTCTGCAGGACCACGCGCCCACGCGTGATGGGCTCGCCGCAGAGGTCATCCCACATCCACGGCACTTCGTTGCGCGGGTAGAGCACCAGATCGTGCCCTGCAAAGGCGCTGCCTTCCTCAGGCTCGCCGCGGGCAGCAACGTAGCTGCGACTTGCATAGACACCGGTTTCCATCTGCCCGATGCGCCGGGCGATGAGGTCGGGTGCATCCGGCCGCAGCGTGCGCACGGCGACGTCGGCCTCGCGCTTGGTCAGGTTGGCGATGCTCTTGGAGGCCATACACACGATGTCGATGCCCGGATGCTGCTCGCGCAACCGAGCGATGGCGGGCAGCACAAACGTGGCGGCCATGGTGTCGGTCGTAGCCACGCGGATGGTGCCGGCCAGTTGTTCGTCGGTGCCGGCCACGCGGCGCTCGATGGTATGCGCGGCCTGCTCCATCGCTTCGGCGGGGCCGATGAGGGCTTCGCCAGCCGGCGTGAGCACCAGCGCTGCCGATGTCCGCAGGAACAGCTTGGCCGACAGCTCATCTTCCAGCGCGGCGATGCGGCGGCCCACCGTGGCCTGGTCGACGCACAGCCGTTGCGCCGCGCCACGCAGCGTGCCGGTGCGAGCCACGGCCAGGAAGAAACGTGCGTTGTCCCAATTCACCGTTGGCTCCGGATGTTCGTAGAGAGGGGTTGAGGTATGCAAATTTGCAGCGTGGTGATGCAAAAACGCTGCTTTTTTGCATGCTGAGCCAAGCCTACACTGGGCTGCATGAGATTGCCAAACGATTCCGCCATGCCGTCCTGCAACGCTATCCCTGTCGCACCCGTAGCACCTGTCACAGCGCCCGCCACAGACCTGAGCCGGTGGCGCCGCAATGCCACACTCGCCATCCTGACGTCCGGCGTGTTCATGGCGGTGTTGGACACTACCGTCGTCAACGTGGCGCTCATCGCCATGCGCGACAGCCTGCACAGCAGCGTCGCAGAACTCGCCTGGATTGTTGATGCCTACACGCTGGCCTTTGCCGCGTTCATCCTCACCGGTGGCTTGCTGAGCGACCGCATTGGCGCCCGCACCGTATTCATGGCCGGGATGGCCGTATTCATGGTGGCCTCGGCTGGCTGCGGGCTGGCACCTTCAGTCACCACGTTGATTGCGGCGCGCATCCTGCAAGGCGTGGGTGCGGCGATGTTCCTGCCCAGCTCGCTGTCGCTCATTCGCAGCACGTTTGAAGACCCGCGCGAACGTGCCTGGGCCATCGGCCTGTGGGGCGCCATCGTGGCGACAGCTGCCGCTGTGGGCCCGGCGCTGGGCGGCGTGCTGGTCGATACGTATGGCTGGCGCAGTGCCTTCCTCATCAACGTGCCCTTGGGCGTGCTTGGCATGCTGGGCACGTGGGTCATCGTGAAACACGTGCAGCCTGCGCGTGCCCGGCCGTTCGACTGGGCAGGGCAGGTGACCAGCGCGGTGATGCTCGCAGCGCTGTGCTTTGCGGCGATCGAGTGGCCTGTGCGTGGAGCGCAATCGCCCTGGGTATGGAGCGCTGCATTGCTGATGGTGGTGACTGGCGCATTGTTCGTCGTGGCCGAGCGCCGCGCGCCTGCACCGCTGGTGCCGCTGGCATGGCTCGGCCACCGTACGCTAGGTGCGGTCAACGGCCTGGGCTTTCTGCTGAATTTCGGCTACTACGGCGCGCTGTTCGTACTGAGCTTGCATCTGCAGAACGTCGAACACCTGAGCGCGCGTCAGACCGGCCTGGTCATGCTACCGATGGCGATCAGCCTGTCGGCGGGCAACATCTTCGCGGGCAAGCTGATGGGGCGGTTTTCCACGCCCGCCATGATGCTGAGTGGCCTGGTGATCGGCGCAGCGGGTTTGCTGGCAACGTCGGCTGCACTGACCGGGCAGGTGCACCTGTGGGTGGTGAGTGCGACGATGGTGGCTTACGGTGGCGGCACCGCGCTAGCGATTGCGCCCATGACGTCGACCATCCTGTCTGCGGCGCCGGGCGAGCTGGCCGGCACGGCGTCAGGCTTGCTCAACGCCGCGCGGCAGTCCGGCAGTCTGCTTGGCGTGGCGGCGGCGGGCGCGGTCATCACGGTGATGCCCGATCTGGCCCACGCCTCGCCGACAGTCTTTGGACTGATGACGGTGTCCTACGCCGGCGCGATGGCGATGGCCTGGATCAGCCGTCGGCCCGCCGCTACCGCGCTGGCGTAAGTCTTCACCGCTCGCAGTCAGCCACTATTGCGCAGACCCGCCGCAATCCCGTTGATCGACAGGTGGATGCCGCGCCGCACGCGCGCGTCATCACTGCCGGCCTTGCCCGAACGGAAGCGCTTGAGCAGTTCCACCTGTAAGTGGTTCAGCGGGTCGAGATACGGGAAGCGGTTCTTGATCGACCGCGCCAGCAACGGGTTGTCGGCCAAGCGCTCTGTGTGGCCCGTAATGGCCGCCAGCATCTGCTCGGTCAACGTGAACTCGGCCGAGATGCGCGAGAACACTGCGTTGCGCAGCTTGCGGTCGTCGCACAGTTGCGCGTAGCGCGAGGCCACGTTCAGGTCGGCCTTGGACAGCACCATGTCCATGTTCGATAGCAGATTCGCAAAGAACGGCCACTGCTTGTACATGCGCTTGAGCGTGGCCAAGCGCGCGGTGCGGGCCTTGGCGTTGCCGGCGTCGTCCAGCCATTGCTGCACGGCGCTGCCAAAACCGAACCAGCCCGGCAGCAGCAGGCGGCACTGCCCCCACGAAAAGCCCCACGGAATCGCGCGCAGGTCTTCAATGCGGCGGTGCTTCTTGTCCATCAACTTGCGCGAGGCCGGGCGCGAACCGAGGTTCAGATCGGCAATCTCCGTGATCGGCGTGGTGGCGAAGAAGTAGTCCTTGAAGCCCGGGGTTTCGTAGACGAGGTTGCGGTACGCGGCAAAGGCGTTGTCCGACAGCGCCTGCATGGCGGCTTCGAACTCTTCCAAGCCCTTCGGCCGGTTGCGCGTGGGCAGCAGCGTGGCTTCCAGCGTGGCGGCGACGATGGTCTCCAGGTTGCGCCGGCCGATCTCGGGGTTGGCGAACTTGCTGGAGATGATTTCGCCCTGCTCGGTCAGGCGGATCTGCCCGTTCACCGTGCCCGGCGGCTGCGACAGGATGGCCTGATAAGTCGGGCCGCCGCCACGGCCCACCGTGCCGCCTCGCCCGTGGAACAGGCGCAGGCGCACGCCTTTGCGCTCGAACAGCTCCACCAGCGCCAGCTCGGCCTTGTACAGCTCCCAGTTGGAGGTGAGGAAACCGCCATCCTTGTTGGAATCCGAATAGCCGAGCATGACTTCCTGCTCGTTGCCCTGCGCGGCCAGCACGCCGTTAAAGCCGGGCAGGGCGAGCAGGTCGCCCATGATTTCCGGAGCGTTGCGCAAGTCTTCGATGGTCTCGAACAGCGGGATCACCATCACATCGAGTGCTGCGCTGCCGTCGCCATTCGTGCAGGTGCGGAACATGCCGGCTTCCTTCTGCAGCAGCATCACCTCCAGCAGGTCGGACAGCGTCTCGGTGTGCGAGATGATGTAGTTGCGCACGATGCGGTTGCCGTAGCGGGCACGCACCTCGCGCGCGGCGCGGAAGATGTCGATTTCCTGCGTGGTCTGTTCGCTGTAGGTGTGGAACGGCAACGTGAGCAGGCGCGGCTGTTGCAGCTCGCGCAGCAGCAGCGTGCGCTTGTCGGCTTCGGACAGCGCCGCGTAGGCGCCTTCCACACCGGCCACCTTCAGCAGCTCGGCGACGGTTGCTTCGTGCACATCCGACACCTGCCGCAGGTCGATCGACGACAAGTGGAAGCCGAACACGTCAATCGCGCGCGCCAGCGAGGTCAGACGCACGTCGGCCAGCGCCTCGCCGTGGTGCGCGCCCAATGAATCGATCACGGTCTGGATGTCGGCGCGTAGCTCTTCGGCATTGCCGTAGGCCGGTGCGGGGCCGACGGCGTGGCGGCCGGCGTCTTCACCGGTGAGCTCGCGGCACGTGGCGGCCAGGCGCGCGTACACGCCAATCAGGGCGCGGCGATAGGGCTCGTCCACGCGGTGCTCGGAGTGGTCGGGCGATTGCTCCGCAAGCGCCAGCAATTCGGCGCTCACGTCCACTTGGGACGTCGACATCGACAGCTCGGCGCCCAGCGCGTGAATCTCTTCCAGGTACCACGCCAGGATCACGCTGGCTTGCTTGCGCGCGGCATAACGCAGCGTTTCTGCCGTGACGAAGGGGTTGCCGTCGCGATCGCCGCCAATCCACGAGCCCATCTGGAAGAAGGCCGGCAGTGGTGTCGGCTCGCCACGCGCGCCACGGCGTGGGAATACGCTGGCCACATCTTCTTCCAGCTCGCGGTACATCGCGGGGATTTCACGCAGGAAGGTGGTCTGGTAGTACGACAGCGCGTTCTCGATCTCGTCGGCCACCATCAGGCGCGTGGTGCGCAGCATGCGCGTCTGCCACAACTTGGTCACGTGCGCGCGCAGCAGTGTGGTGTTGCGCTCGCGCTCGCGCGCGGTGAGCGGCGTGTCGCGCTCGGCCAGCAGGCGGGCGATTTCGCGCTGCGCATCGAGGATGCTCTTGCGCTGCACTTCGGTCGGGTGGGCGGTGAGCACGGGGACGATCAGCGCGGCATCGAAGAAGCGGCGCAGCGTTTCGCCCGAGGTCCCTTCGTCGGCCACCGACAGCAGCGCGCGCATCATGCTGCCCGGCTGCGGCGGCGAGCCCGCCAGCGCATGCACGCGACGGCGGCGGTTGTGGTGCTGGTCTTCGGCAATATTGGCCAGGTGCGAGAAGTAGCTGAACGCGCGCACCACCGAGTTGGTCTGCTCGCGCGAGAGCGCCTTGAGCAGCCGATCGAGTTCTTGCTCGGCCTGGCGGTCGCCATCGCGGCGAAAGCGCACGGCCGTCTGGCGGATCGTCTCAACCGTTTCGAAGGCGGCGCCGCCTTCTTGTTCACGCAGCACATCGCCCAGCAAGCGGCCCAGGAAGCGGATGTCTTCTTTCAGCGGCTGATCCTTGGCCGCAGCGCTGCCCGACGAGCGGCGCGAGGTGGCGCCAATCGCAGCCCCGAGTGATGCGGCGTTGGCCTCGGTGCCCTGTGCGGCGCCATTGGTCTTGGGTGTGGCTTTGCGGGCGGCTTTGGTGGCCTTGATGGCTTGGGCGGGGGCGGCGAGCGCCTTGCGGGCGGGGGTCGCGCGCGAGGAAGCGCGGCGCGCGGCGGGCTGCGTCATGGTGTCTCCTAGGTTGGATCGGTAAGGTGCCTGAAGGGCCCTTCTTTCTGCATCACTTCAACGTGATAGCCGGGCTGTGGCGAAAAAGCTGCGTGCTACCATTGCCGCATGTCTTCTCATGCCCGCCCGACTCCCGTGGAATCCCAGCTTGCAACGACTCCTGCAGCCCAGGCGCCGACCAAGCTGGTCATCGCCTCGCGCGAAAGCCGGCTTGCACTCTGGCAAGCCGAACACGTGCGTGCTGCATTGCAAAAATACTATCCCGCGTGCGACGTGTCCATCCTGGGAATGACCACGCGCGGCGACCAGATTCTCGACCGCTCGCTCTCCAAGGTGGGGGGCAAAGGTTTGTTCGTGAAGGAACTGGAAGTCGCGCTGGCCGAGGGACGTGCCGATCTGGCCGTCCATTCGCTCAAGGACGTGCCGATGGAGCTGCCCGAAGGGTTTGCGCTGCCGACGCTGCTCGAACGCGAGGACCCGCGCGACGCCTTTGTCTCCAACGACTACGCCGATCTGGTCTCGTTGCCGGCAGGCGCGGTGGTGGGCACCTCCAGCCTGCGCCGGGAAGCCTCGCTGCGTGCGCGCTTCCCGCATCTGGTCATCCAGCCACTACGCGGCAACTTGGATACGCGCCTGGGCAAGCTGGATCGTGGCGATTACGCCGCCATCATCCTCGCCGCTGCCGGACTCAAGCGCCTGGGGTTGGCCCATCGCATCCGCTCGACCATCGCGCCGGAAGAATCGCTGCCAGCCGCAGGGCAGGGCGCCCTCGGCATTGAAATCCGCGCAGATCGCGCCGACGTGCAGGGTTGGCTTGCGCCACTGCACCACCTGCCGACCGCTTTGGCGGTGACGGCCGAGCGTGCTGTTTCCCGCATCCTGGGCGGTTCATGCCAGGTGCCGCTGGCGGCATTCGCGCAATGGTCGGATGCCGGCACGCTACGCCTGCGCGCCTTTGTGGCCTCGCAAGACGGCACGCGCAAGCTGGCCGCCGACGGCGAAGCCACGCCCGCCACGCTGGCCGAAGCCGATGCGCTGGGCGTGCGCGTTGCCCAGCAGATGCTGGATGGCGGCGCGCGCGACATTCTGGCCATGCTCAGCGCCGACACCCCGCCCGCAACCTGATCCCAACGGCACGCCATGGACGATCGCTTGCCACTGTCATCGCCCGCACCCCGCGCGCCCGCCGCTTCGCCTTCCGCTGATCCCCCCGTTGTGGTGGTCACGCGCCCGCGCGCGCAGGCGCCGATGCTGGTCGCTGCGTTGGAGCGCCACGGGTTGCGGGCGCATCAGTTTCCGCTGCTCGACATTGCGCCGACGCCGAACCTCGACGATCTGCGCACCGTGCTGAGCGATCCGTCGCGCTATGCGCTGGTCGTGTTCGTCAGCCCCAACGCCGTGCAGCAGGCGTTTGCTGCCATGCCCGAAGGGTTCCGCTGGCCACAGGAAGTGCCGGTGGCCGTGGTGGGCCCAGCTAGCGCGCAGGCCCTCGCCACCCACGGCGTTGCGCCGCCCGCGCATCGCGTGATCCGGCCCGACACGCATGCTGATGATGCGCGGCAGGATTCCGAAGCGCTGTATGCCCAGCTTGATGTGGCATCGCTGCGTGGCCGCGAAGCGCTGATCGTGCGCGGCAACGGCGGCCGCGAATGGCTGGCTGATCAGCTGCGTGAAGCGGGTGTCTCGGTGCGCGCGGTGGAAGCCTATCGCCGCAGCGTGCCCGCGCCTGATGCGGCTGCGTGGAATGCGCTGCGAGCCGTACTGGCCGGCCGCCATGCATGGACGCTGACCAGCTCCGAGGCCGTCCGCAATCTGGACGACCTGGCGCGCGCCAATCTGACGCCCGCTGAACTTGAAACCCTGCACGGCGCGCCTTGCTTTGCATCGCACGCGCGGATCGTTGAGCAAGCCCAGTCGTTGGGTTTTCGCGATGTCACCCTCACCGGTGCCGGTGACGACCGCCTGCTCGCCAGCGTACTGGCGTGGGCAGGGCCGGTGACGGCGCTATCCGCAGCACCCGCGCCTGCACCTGCTGAATCGACTCTTCCTCTTTCTTCTTCCACCGTGACGCAGACTCCTGTTCCCTCGTCCGCTCCCGCGCCGACGCCCGCGGCTGCCACGCCGAGCCCGGCACCGACGCCCACACCGGCATCCGCGCCTGCCGCCTTTGCCCCCAGCATGACCGTCAACCACGCGCCGCGCCGTGGCAATTGGTTGATCTGGACTGTGCTGGTGGTCGTGGTAGCTGCCGTGGCTGCGTTGCAGGTACGCAATGAACGTCTGGCGCGCGACATCCGCCAGCGCGCGCAGCAGAACGAAGCCCTGGCGCAGGAGATGCGCGTGTTGTCGCGCGCGGACCAAGACGCCGTCGCCCAGTTGCAGCAAAAATTCGGCGCGCTGGAAGCCCGCACCACGGAGACCCACGATCGTCAGGCCGCGCTCGAACAGGCCAGCCAAGACCTGCTGCGCAATCGCGACGATTGGCAGCGTGCCGAGATCGAGCATTCGCTGGAGGTAGCCGCAGACCAGTTGCAGCTGACCGGCAACGTGGCTGGTGCGCTGGCTGCGCTGCAGACCATTGATGCGCGTTTGGCCACCATCGATAAGCCGCAGTTCGCCACCATTCGCCGGGCCGTGGCGCGCGACATCGCCAAGCTCAAGGCAATGCCGTCGATTGACCTGGCGAGCGCCGCAGGGCGTCTGGATGACGCCATCAACGCGGTCGATACGCTGCCGTTGGTCTCTGCCGCACAACCACTGGAGGCTGAGCAGGCCGCGCAGGCTCCGCACGGCGCTGCGGCAAAATCGGCCAAGAATGCCAAGGCTCACGCAGCCCCGGCCTCGGCGCCGGCCGCGTCGGCAGCCCAGGCTGGCACCGGGTGGTCCGCCGGCGTGCGCGCCTGGTGGGGCCGTCTGTGGGACGACGTACGCGGCGAGCTGGGCCAGATCGTGCAGGTGCGCCGCGTTGACCAGACCGAGGCGCTGCTGCTGTCTGCCGACCAAGCGTGGTTCCTGCGCGAAAACCTCAAGCTGCGTCTGATGAACGCGCGTCTGGCGCTGCTTTCGCGCAACGATGCCGTGTTCCGTGCTGACCTGGGGCGTGCCGATACGCTGCTCGCGCGCTACTTCGACGTGCAATCGCCGCGCGTGACGACGGTGCAGAATCAACTGGCGCAAGTGCGCTCGGCGGTCGGCACGCTGCAGGTGCCGACGCTGGTCGACAGCCTCGCGGCCGCTCGCGGCCAAGGTAAGGAGTGAGCATGCGCTGGGTATTCTGGGTCGCGCTGCTGTTTGCTGCCGCCGTCGGGCTGGCGTTGTTTACGGAACTGAACCTGAGCAACGTCGTACTGTTCTACCCGCCGTATCGGGTGGAGATGTCGCTCAATTTCGTGCTTGCGGTGCTGCTGGCGACGTTCATCGCCCTGCATTTTGTGATGCGCTTGTTCCACCACGTGGCGGGTATGCCGGCGCGTGCGGCGGCGTATCGCGAGCGCAATCGCATCCTGAAGGCTTCGGCTGCGCTGCGCGAGGCAATGGAGAGCCTGTTCGCAGGCCGCTTCGGCCGCGCTGAGCGCCTCGCGCGCGAAGCCCAGGCGTGGGATGCCCAACGCGAAACCGCCGCGCTGATCGGTGCCCGCGCCGCACACCGCATGCAGGAAACGGATCGCCGCGACGCGTGGATGGCCGAGGTCGACTCGCCCGACCGAGAGCAAGCGAAGCTTGTGTCGATGGCGGAATTGCTCGTGGATGCACGCGATGCGGAAGGGGCGCTGGAGAAGATCGCGCAACTGCAATCGCAGGGTGCGCGGCAGATTCAGGCGCAGCGCATTGCCCTGCGCGCGCACCAGCACCTGAAGAACTGGAGCGAGGTGCTGCGCCTGACGCGCGCGCTGGAAAAGCGCAACGCCATTCACACCGTGCTGGCCGCGCGTCTCAAGCAGATGGCCTGCGAGACACTGCTGACCGAGCGTCGCCACGATGCCGATGCGCTCAACAGCTTCTGGCGCGAGTTGACCACCGAAGAACGTCGCTCGCCGCGTATTGCGTCGCAGGCCGCGCTGTATTTCGCGCAACTCGGCCGCACAGACGACGCCAAGCGCATCGTCGAAGATGGCCTGAAAGCGCATTGGGATGGCCGCCTGATCCGCCGCTATGCCGATTGCGCCGTGCCAGGCAAGGCGCTGCCGCTCATTCAACAGGCTGAGAAATGGCTGACGCAGCATCCCGTGGATGCCGACCTGTTCTATACGCTGGGCATGCTGTGCTTCAAGGAGCAGCTCTGGGGCAAGGCGCAGACAAGCCTGGAATCGGCATTGAAGTATGCCGACGCCGAGCACCACGGCAACCTGCGTGCGCATGCGCATTTGGCGCTGGCGCAGATGTATGAGCAGACGGAGCGCCCCGAGGAGGCGCAGCGACACTACCGGCAGAGCGCGCTGCTTGCCGTGAAATGAAACAAGGCCGGGGACACCCGGCCTTTTTCGTTGATGGGGATACGCCTACTTGTTCACCATCCGTGCCGGCACCGACAGCGTGAGAATCGCTCCAAGCACCATCGAGGCGGCGAGCATGTACATGCCGGAATCGGTGCTCTTGGTCGCATCCTTGAGCCAGCCCACGGCATAAGGGCTCAGGAAGCCCGCCAGATTGCCCAGCGAGTTGATCAGTGCGATACCGGCGGCCGCGCCCGTGCCCGCCAGGAAGGCTGTCGGTAGGCTCCAGAACAGCGGCAGTGTGGTCAGGATGCCCATGGTGCCAAGTGTGAGTGCAGCCATGGCCAGCGTGGTGTTGGTGTGCCACACGGCCGAGAGGATCAGCCCGATGGCGCCGGCCACGGCCGGAATGGCGATATGCCAGCGGCGCTCGCGCAGTCGGTCGGCACTGCGCGCGACCAGCACCATGGCAATGACCGCGGCACCGTACGGAATCGCCGTCAGCAGGCCCACGGCAAATGGATCGGCCACGCCGGTCTGCTTGATCAGCGTCGGCAGCCAGAAGCTCACGCCGTACAAGCCCATCACGAAGGTGAAGTAGATCAGGCTCATCAGCCAGACGCGCGGGCTGGCCATGACGGTGCGGATGGGCGGGTCTTCCTTTTCGGCTTCTTCTGCGGCGATATTGCGGGCGAGCAGGGCTTTTTCTTCGTTGGTCAGCCATTTGGCGTGGCTGATGCGGTCATCCAGATAGGCCAGCACGACGAGGCCGACGATGACGGACGGAATGCCCTCGATCAGGAACATCCACTGCCACCCGGCCAGGCCGTAGACACCGGCAAACGCCTTCATCGCCCAGCCGGAGATCGGGCCGCCAATGACACCCGACAGCGCAATCGCCGTCATGAAGAACGTGGTGGTGCGCCCGCGCCGGTGCGACGGATACCAATACGTGAGGTACAGGATGATGCCCGGGAAGAAGCCGGCTTCTGCCAGCCCCAGCAGGAAGCGCATCACATAGAACATGGCCGGCGTGGTCACGAACATCATGGCGGCCGAGATCAGGCCCCACGAGATCATGATCCGCGCAATCCAGATGCGCGCGCCCACGCGATGCAGGATGACGTTGCTCGGCACCTCAAACAGGAAGTAGCCGATGAAGAAGATGCCCGCACCCAAGCCGTAGATGGTCTCGCTGAACTTGAGATCGTTGAGCATCTGCAGCTTGGCAAAGCCCACGTTCACGCGGTCCAGATACGCAACCACGTAGCACAGCAGTAGGAAGGGAATCAGGCGCCAACTCACCTTGCGGTAGGTGGCTTCTTCAAACGCACTGGCGGATTGGGGCAGGGTGCCTGCGCCGCTGGCCGGTGGAGTGGGTGAGGTGGGTGGGGTTGTCGTGGCCATCGGGTCTCCAGCGTTGTTGTGAGTGCAGGCCGAGTCCGCCTTGCTACCGGCCCCGGCCCGGAAAACCGCCACCGCATTCTGCGCCTTCTGGCGCGGCCCCGCCAAGCTGCCCAAAGGCAGGGTTTATACGCAACGCCCGCCGTCCACCTCCAGGCACGTGCCCGTGATGAACTCGGCCTCATCTGACGCCAGGTACAGGCACGCGTTGGCCACATCCTGCGGTGTGGAGAGCCGCCCCATCGGAATGGTTGCGAGGAAGCGCGCGCGGTTCTCGGGCGTATCGGGCATGCCCATGAATTGCTCGATGAGGCCGGTAGCACCCATGACCGGGTTGACGCAATTCACGCGGATCTTGTCCGGCCCCAGCTCTGCAGCCATCGCCTTGCTGGCGGTGATGACGGCACCCTTGCTGGCGTTGTACCAGACCAGCCCCGGCCGCGGCCGGATGCCGGCGGTGGAGGCCACGTTGACGAACACGCCGCCGCCGCGCTGCCGGAAGTGCGGCACCATGTGGTGCGCCGTCCAGTAGATGCTCTTTACGTTGACGGCCATCACGCGGTCGAACTCGTCTTCGGTGATCTGCAGCAGTGGCTTGTTCTTGTGCGTCGTGCCGGCGTTGTTCACGACGATGTGCAGGTCGCCATAGCGCTCCAGCGTGGCGCCCAGCAGCTTGGCAACCGAGGCGCCATCCGACACATCGGCTTGCACGAAATGGGCATCTCCGCCCGTGATGCGGATGGCGTTGGCCACGCGCTCGCCGGCTTCGGCGTTCAGGTCGTTGACGATGACGCGTGCGCCTTCGCGGGCGAAGGTGTTGGCGATGCCTTCGCCAAAACCCGAACCTGCGCCTGTGACGATGGCGATCTTGCCGGCTAGCCGCATGGTGTCTCCTGTCTTATTGGTGATGGTTGATGCTGTTGGTGCATCTCCGTTTCACCCCCTGCCGGGGGCGACTCACTTTCTTTGTCTTGCCAAAGAAAGTAAGCAAAGAAAGGCGCGCCCGAGATGGCGACTTCCCCTTGAATTTATGTCACCGGGCGGAGAAGGAGGCAAACTCGCTTCGCTCAGACAAGCCTCCTTCTTTTTTCCGCCCGCTGACAGAAATTCAAGGCGCCATCTAGGGCAGGAACGTCAACGGCCAAACCGTCGGGGTATGTGTGGTGGTGGCAGTTTTATCCGTGGCGGATGGCGATGGTTTTCAGGGTGGTGAAGCCGTACAGCGCCTCGAAACCCTTCTCGCGCCCGTGGCCCGATTGGCCTGTGCCGCCGAACGGCAATTCCACGCCGCCGCCCGCGCCGTAGTTGTTGATGAAGACCTGGCCCGCCTTCAGTTTGCGGGCCAGCCGCATCTGGCGTCCGCCGTCGCGCGTCCATACACCGGCGACCAGGCCGTATGGCGTACCGTTGGCCAGCGTCAGCGCTTCGGCTTCGGTGTCGAACGGCATGGCAGCAAGCAATGGGCCGAAGACTTCTTCCTGCGCCAGACGATGTGTGTGCGGCACGTCGCGCAGCAGCATCGGCGCCTGGTAATAGCCGGTCTCGGGCGCGTCCGGCACCACCATGCCCTGCGCCATGACGGGAATGTTGGCGTGCTGCGCATCCGAGACGAAATCCCACACGCGCTGCTGTTGCTTCGGGTTGATGAGCGGGCCGCAATCCAGGTCCAGCGACGCGGGCCCCACCTTGATGGCCTCGAACACCGTGGCTAGGCGGTCGAGCACCGTTTCATACAGGCTGCGCTCGATCAGCACGCGGCTACCGGCGGAACACGTCTGCCCGGCGTTCTGGATGATGCCGTTGACCACGGCCGGAATTGCCGCTTCTAGATCGGCATCGGCAAACAGGATCTGCGGAGATTTGCCGCCCAACTCCAGCGTGACGGGCACGTGGTTCTCTGCCGCCGCTCGCACGATCACCTTGCCGGTCTCTGGCGAGCCCGTGAACGACACATGGTTGATGCCCGGATGCGCCGCCAGCGCCGCGCCAGCCTCATGGCCATATCCCGTCACGACGTTGAGTGCGCCATCGGGCAGCCCGGCCTCGGCGGCCAGTTCGGCCACGCGCAGGAGCGACAGGCACGCATCTTCGGCGGGCTTGACCACGCAGGCATTGCCCGCAGCCAAGGCGGCGCCCACGCTGCGTCCGAAGATTTGCATGGGGTAGTTCCAGGGGATGATGTGCGCTGTCACACCATGCGGCTCGCGGATCGTCAGCACGGTGGTATCCGCCGGATAGGGGATGGTCTGGCCGTGCAGCTTGTCCGCCGCGCCGGCATAGAACTCGAAGTAGCGGGCGATGGCGCGGGCGTCCGCGCGGGCCTGGCGCATGGGTTTGCCGGTGTCGCGGGCTTCCAGGCGGGCCAATTCTTCTTCGTGATCAGCCAGGCGTAGGGCTACGCGCATGAGCAGCCGGCCGCGCTCGGCGGGGGGCAACTGGCCCCACACGCCTTCAAATGCGCGGCGCGCGGCGTGCACGGCCACGTTGATGTCGGTAGCGTTGCCGCGAGCGATCTCAGCAAAAGGCTGGCCGTCGGACGGGTCGAAGACTTTGATGCGCATTCCCGAATCGGGCGACATCAGGCGGTTGGCGATGAAGTGCTGGGCATGCATGGGGGGTTCCTGCAGAAGATCGGCAACACGCAATTTTCGCACGGGCGTGGCTGAGGTAGGGGCGGCGGGGTGTCAGGGGCTATAATGCCCGCCGACAGTTTTTTACGCTTCTTTTCAACCATTTGCGTCGCGTTTTTACGCACTTCGCGCATTCCGGAGCATTTCCATGAGCTTCAACAACGTCTCGCCCGGCAAGGACATCCCCAACGACTTCAACGTCATCATCGAGATCCCGGCGCAAAGCGACCCGGTCAAGTACGAAGCCGACAAGGAAACGGGCATGCTGCACGTGGACCGCTTCGTGGGCACCGGCATGCGCTACCCGGCCAACTACGGCTTCATCCCGCAGACGCTGTCGGGCGACGGTGACCCGGTGGACGTGCTCGTCGTCACGCCGTTCCCGCTGATCCACGGTTGCGTGGTGCGCTGCCGCGCCCTGGGCATGCTGAAGATGACGGACGAATCGGGCGTGGACGCCAAGCTGGTGGCTGTGCCGGTCAACAAGCTGAGCCCGGCCACCGCCCACATGACCGACCTGTCGGACATCGGCCAGAACCTGCTGGACCAGATCAAGCACTTCTTCGAGCACTACAAGGCGCTGGAAGCCGGCAAGTGGGTCAAGGTGGAAGGCTGGGGCGGCATCGAAGAAGCCCATAAGGAAATCGTCGACGGCGTCGCCAACTATAAGAAGTAAGCCATTTGGCGATTTTGCTGTACGGCATGTCAGAGAGATCCCGGCTTCCGGAAGGAACGCCGGGATTTTTTCTTTGCAAGGCGGCTAGCGATGCCGCAGTGTGATGCCTTGCGAACCCGCATGGCACCGCCATCTACGGCGGGTCGAACGCTTAGTATGCGTTTTTTGATGAGATCAACGATTTTTGCATCATGCAACTCTGGTAATCCCGCTACACAGAGATTTAAGAAACGCTCATTTGCCCGTCGGAAACGACGCCTCTAGACTGCCCGTCAAGTTTGACTCCAACCCTCGGTACTGCGATGTTGAACAAGACCGTTGTCGTTCCCGTGCTTTCCGCTGTGGCCATGGCCGCATTCACCGTCTGGGCGTTGCTGGTGGGCCCCCCGGATGCCGCCCATGCCGGTGAGCGCGCTGTGGCGCCGGCTGCCGTGTCCACCGATGCCAACATGTCGCATTGTGTGATCGCCCAGCAAAAGGCTGCCGCGCACTAAGCTTCGCCCCCGCGTCCGCCGTTCGTGCGGACGCAGCCTTTCCTGCCTTCGCCGTCCTTCCCTCGTTACTCTGATTCCGGCCGCTGCCTGAACGGTGAGCGGTCCGTCAGTTCGTCCAGATACGCTTCCATGCCGGCCGTTTCCCGGTCGAGAAACCGGCTCACCGCATCCGCGAAGTCCGGATGCGCGAGCCAGTGGGCGGACAGCGTGGCCACCGGCTCGAAGCCGCGCGCCATTTTGTGTTCGCCCTGGGCGCCGCCCTCGAAGGTGCGGATGCCGTGCTCGATGCAATACGACAAGGGCTGGTAGTACGCCGTCTCGAAGTGCAGGCAAGGGTGGTGTTCGACCGCGCCCCAGTAGCGGCCATACATCACAGACGCCTCCGGCCGGGTGTCGAGCACGAGCAGCGCGCTGGCGATGTCATTGCCGTCGCGCGAAGCGATCACCAGCAGCAGGTTCTCCGGCATCGCCTGGCCGATCTGGCGAAAGAACTCCAGGTTCAGATACGGCGACGAGTGATGCTCGCGGTAAGTGCTGCGATAGCAGCGGTGGAAGAAGCGCCAGTCCGCATCCGTCGCGGCAGCACCGGGGACGTGGCGGAACGTGATACCGGCATCGCGCACACGGCGGCGTTCAGCGCGGATGTTCTTGCGCTTCTTTTGCTCCAGTGCGGCCAGGAATTCGTCGAAGCTGCCAAAGCCCGCGTTGCACCAGTGGAACTGCACCCCTTGCCGCAGCAGCATGCCGGCCATGTGCATCTGCTCGGCCTCATCGGCGGTGGGGAACAGCACGTGCAGGGATGACAAGCCGCTCTGCCGTGCCACGGCCAGCAGGGTATCGAGCAGCGCAGCGCGCGCGGTGGCATCCCGTGCCAGCAGGCGAGCGCCCTGCACGGGCGTGAACGGCACGGCGGACAACCACTTCGGGTAGTACTCCAACCCGTGCTGCGCATACGCATTGGCCCACGCCCAGTCGAAGACGTACTCGCCATACGAGTGGCCCTTCACATACAGCGGCACGGCGGCGGCGAGCACCTCGTCTTCTTGGCTATCCGGGCCGTCCTGCCACAGCGTCAGGTATTGCGGCGACCAGCCGGTATCCGGCGAGGCGCTGCCGCTCGCATGCAGCGCGTGCAGGAAATCGAAGCGTAGGAACGGCGTCGCCTCGGGCTGCAGGGCGAGCAGGGCATCCCACGCGTCGCGGCCGATGTCGCGCAGATCGGTCACAAGTCGCGTGCGATAATCGGTCAATTCGTGTCGCGAACCAGCGCGCACTTGGGGCTCGGGAACGAGAGGGCGAGAGGTCATGCGCCGATTCTAATTCCAGCCCTGGTCGCCGCGCTTGCAATCCACATTGCCCCCATGACCGTCTCTGTCGCTCTCGCCCAGATCAACTGCACCGTCGGCGATTTCGCCGGCAATGCAGCCCGCATTGTTGCCGCCGCGCGTGAGGCGCACCAGGCCGGTGCGCGCATTCTCGTCACGCCGGAGCTATCGCTCACCGGCTATCCGCCCGAAGACCTGCTGCTGCGCCCCGCGTTCATTGACGCCAGCGCGCGCGCTCTCGATGCGCTCATCGCCGAGCTGGCTGCGTTTTCGGGCCTGCACGTGCTGATTGGCCATCCGCAGATCTCGCTGGAAGCGCCCGCGCCCGGCGTGCTGCCCAAGCCCACCAATAGCTGCACGGTGGCCGCAGATGGCCGTGTGGTGGGCCGTTATCACAAGCTGGAGCTGCCCAATAACGAGGTCTTCGACGAGAAGCGCTACTTCCAGCCCGGCACCGAGCCATTCGTGTTCGAGGTGGATGCCACGCGCTTCGGCGTCATCATCTGTGAAGACGCCTGGTACCCGACGGCTACGGCCTACGCCAAGGCAGCCGGCGCGCAGGTGGTGCTGATTCCCAATGCGTCGCCGTATCACCTGGACAAGGAAGACCTGCGGGAGCAGATCATCGGTGCGCGCGTGAAGGAATCGGGCTTGCCGCACGTGTATGTGAATCTCGTCGGCGGGCAGGATGAGCTGGTGTTCGATGGCGGCTCATTCGTGCTCGATGCCGAGGGCAAGGTGGTCGTGCAGATGGGCCAGTTTGCCGAAGGCGTTGGCATTGTGCAGTTCGACGGCGGCAAGGCGTTGCCGGGCGCGATCGTGCCGGAGGCGCCGCTGGAGGCGCAGGTGTACGAGGCGCTCAAGCTGGGCGTGCGGGATTACCTCGGCAAGAATGGCTTCCCGGGCGCGATCATCGGCCTGTCGGGCGGTGTGGATTCCGCGCTGGTGCTGGCGATTGCCGTCGATGCACTGGGCGCCGATCGCGTGCGCGCGGTGATGATGCCCTCGCGCTACACGGCCGATATCTCGTGGGTCGACGCCCGCGACATGGCCGCCCGCCTGGGCGTGCAGTACGACGAAATCCCCATCGCGCCGATGTTCGACGCGTTCAAGGGCGCGTTGGCGGAGGAGTTCCGCAACCTGCCCGAAGACGCGACGGAAGAGAACATCCAAGCGCGCATCCGCGGCACGCTGCTGATGGCGCTGTCCAACAAGAGCGGCCGCATCGTGCTGACCACCGGCAACAAGAGCGAAATGGCAGTCGGCTACTGCACGCTGTATGGCGACATGGCTGGCGGCTTCGCCGTCATCAAGGACATCTTCAAGACGTTGGTGTACCGGCTGTGCCGTTACCGCAATACGCTGTCGGACGTGATTCCGGAGCGCATCCTCACGCGCGCGCCGTCGGCCGAGCTGCGCGAGAATCAGACCGACCAGGACAGCCTGCCCGAATACGACGCGTTGGACGCCATCGTGCAGCGCTACATGGAGCAGAACCAGCCCGTGGCCGACATCATCGCCGCCGGGTTTGCGGAAGGCGACGTGCAGAAGATCGTGCGGCTCATCAAGATCAACGAGTACAAACGCCGCCAGGCGCCGGTGGGCATCCGCGTGACACAGCGGGCGTTCGGGCGCGACTGGCGGTATCCGATCACGTCGCGGTTCAAGGAATAAGCCGAGAGCGCCCATCGCCATGCTCGACTACTACGCCAAGCGCGCCCCCGAATACGAACGCATCTATGCGAAGCCGGAACGGCAGGGCGATCTGGCGTGGCTGAAGGCTCGCGTGCGCGACCTCACGCGCGGCGCACGAGTGCTGGACCTAGCCTGCGGCACCGGCTTCTGGACCGAGGCGATGACGGATGCGCGCAGCATTGTCGGCGCCGATTACAACGACACCGTGCTGCGCATTGCGCGCGGCAAGGGCCTCGCCGGGGCGTCATTCGTACGGGCGGACAATGATGCGCTGCCGTTTGCACCGGGTGCGTTTGATGTGATGACTGCCGGATGCTGGTGGTCGCATGTGCCGCTGCAGCGCCTGCGCCAGCACGTGGAGGGGCTGCACCGCATGCTCGGGCCCGGCGTGCGGGTACTGTGGTTTGATAATCAATATGTGTTCGGCTCCAGCACGCCCATTGCCTACAACGACGAACATGGCAACACGTGGCAGCGTCGTCCGCTGCGCGATGGCAGCGAGCACGACGTGCTGAAGAACTTTCCGGACGATCCGACGCTGCTGCAGACAGTGGCCGGCATCGCCCAGGATGTGCGCATTAACCGGCTCCAGTATTATTGGACGCTTGAATACCTCACCAACTAGTTAGCGAGACACCCATGAAACAGATCACCGCCATCATCAAGCCCTTCAAACTGGACGAAGTGCGCGAGTCGCTCGCCGACGTGGGGGTGACCGGGCTGACCGTCACCGAAGTGAAGGGCTTTGGCCGCCAGAAGGGCCATACCGAGCTGTATCGCGGTGCCGAATACGTGGTCGACTTCCTGCCGAAGATCAAGATCGAGGTGGTGGTGGCCGACAGCCAGGTCGAAAACGTGATCGACACCATCGTCAAGGCCGCCAAGACGGGCAAGATCGGCGACGGCAAGATCTTCGTGATGCCGGTGGAGCAGGTGATCCGCATCCGCACCGGCGAGAAGGACGAAGCGGCGGTTTAAACCGTTGCAGCAAGGCCGGCGCGCTCGCGTCGGCCGGTGTCATCAGCGTAGATCAGCGCGGCAGGGTGATGTTCCAGCGCAGCGTCGCCAGCCGCCCGATCACGATCGCCAGCGTGGCGATCACCACGGCCACGCTCGGCAGCAGGTCCGTGAACGTCAGCCCGATATAGAGGAAGCACCCGAGAAACGCGCAGGTCGCGTACGGGCGGTTGTCCCGGAGCAGCATGGGCACCTCATTGCAGACCACATCGCGCAGCAGGCCGCCAAAGGCCGCGGTGATCACGCCCATCATCACCGACACGAAAACCGGCACGCCTGCATCCAGCGCCAGTTGCGTGCCCAACACGCCAAACAGACCCAGGCCGATGGCATCGGCCACGATCAGCACGCGGTCGGACACCAGTTGGCTCACCAGCCGGATCACCCAGTTGGCAAACAGGCTCATTGCAAACAGGGCGAGCAGATAGTCCTGATGCTCCACCCAGTAGAAGGGCCGGCGATCGAGCAGCAGGTCGCGCAGCGTGCCGCCGCCAAACGCGGTGAGAAACGCGACGATGAAGGCGCCCACGGCATCTAGCCGGCGCCGCTTCGCCTCGGCCAAGCCCGAGATGGCAAACGAGAAGACCGCGAGGATCTCCATCCAGTGCATGACCAATTGCAGGCGACCGACGTGCATGAGGTGTTCTTGTTGTTGGGGTAGGAAAACGGTCAGGCGCCGTGCGGCTGTCGCAGGAGCACCAGCACTGCGCCGGCACCGCCCGCTGTGTTACGCGGTTCAACGAAGGCGATCACTTCTTCTTTCTGCACCAGCCACGAGCGCACCTTGCCCTTGAGCACGGGCGTCTTGTCGGGCGAGCCCAGGCCCTTGCCGTGGATCACGCGCACGCAGCGGATGCCGCGTTGCACCGCGCGGCGCAGAAAGGCGGCCAGCGCCTCGCGGGCTTCTTCGCGGCGCAGGCCGTGCAGGTCGATCTGGTCTTGCGTGGCCCACTCGCCGCGGCGCAGTTTCTTGAGCACGTCGTCGCCGATGCCGGGGCGGCGGTAGGAGAGGGTGTCGTCGGTGTCGAGCAGGTTGTCGACGTCGAATTCGTCCGACAGCGAGGCATCGAGCACGCGTTTGTCCTCGGCGCGGGAGTGCACGGGGTCGGGTGCGGGCGGGTTGCGCGGATGCTCGACACGCTTGTTCTGGCGCAGCGCGCTCACTTCGCCGATGCTGGCGCGGAACACGTTGGCCTCTTCGATGGCCTTGCGCTTGGCTTCCTCGGCGCGCTGGCGTTCTGCCTCGCGTGCCTCGGTCTCGACCTTGAGTTGATCGCGCAACTTGGCCAGATCGGTCAGGCTGAGTTTGGCGTTGGGAGGGGTGGCGCGTTTCATGGTGGGAGGTGAATCAGGGTCGAGCGTGCGTGGATTATACGAATGCGCGGCACATGGCAAAACGGCCGATGGTTTCCCATCGGCCGCTTTGTTTGCACCCGGAACCCGGGTCGGGTGCGGCTTATTCCAGGCTTTCCAGGTAGCGCTGGGCGTCCAGCGCGGCCATGCAGCCCGTGCCGGCGCTGGTGATGGCTTGGCGATAGATGTGGTCCTGCACGTCGCCGGCGGCAAACACGCCCGGGATGTTGGTGGCGGTGGCCATGCCGTCCAGACCGCTCTTCGTGCGGATGTAGCCGGTGTCGTTCATGTCGAGCTGGCCGCGGAAGATGTCGGTGTTCGGCTTGTGGCCGATGGCGATGAACACGCCTGCCACCTTGATCTCTTCGGTCTTGCCTTCGTTCTCGTGCGTGCCCTTCAGGCGGGCGCCCGTCACGCCGGAGCCATCGCCCAGGATCTCGTCGAGGACCATGTTCGTCTTGATTTCGATCTTGCCTTTCTTCTCCTGCTCATGCAGGCGGTCGATCAGGATCGGCTCGGCGCGGAACTTGTCGCGGCGGTGGATGAGCGTGACCTTGCTGGCGATGTTGGCCAGGTACAGCGCTTCTTCCACGGCGGTGTTGCCGCCGCCCACCACGGCCACTTCCTGGCCCTTGTAGAAGAAGCCGTCGCACGTGGCGCAGGCGGACACGCCACGGCCAGCGAATTGTTCTTCCGACGGCAGCCCCAGGTATTGGGCGGACGCGCCGGTGGAGATGATCAGCGCATCGCAGGTGTATTCGCCCGAATCACCCACCAGGCGGATCGGCTTTTCGTTCAGATGCGTGGTGTGGATGTGGTCAAACAGCACTTCGGTCTTGAAGCGCTCGGCGTGCTCGAGGAAGCGCTGCATCAGCTCGGGGCCTTGCAAGTGCTCTTTGTCGGCGGGCCAGTTTTCCACGTCGGTGGTGGTCATGAGCTGGCCGCCTTGGGCCAGGCCGGTGATCAGTACCGGGTTCAGGTTGGCCCGGGCGGCGTAGATGGCGGCCGTATAACCGGCGGGGCCGGAGCCGAGGATCAGCACTTTTGCGTGTTTTGCCATGATGCGTCCAGTAGGTGCGCGGCGCGAGGAAGGATGATCGCCGCGATGCAGGGTAGGTGGGGTGACGGGCGCCATTATAAAGTGGCACCCCCTCATCCGCCCGGTTGTAAATTCCAATGGCAATGATAGGGGCGCGTTACAATCGTTGGCATCGCATTGATGCAGTCCCAATGCCGCTCGGCAGCTCGCCGTGCGGCGCAACCGTCTCCCGCATGGCCCGAGCTTCCACCACTCCGACAACCCGTACCGACCCCGCCGCATTGCCGTCCCGCATTGGGCGCTTGCTGGGCGAGGTCCGCTGGTTCCTGTTGCTGGCGGTGACCATCGCCTTTCTGACCATCCTCCTGTCATACAACCGGGCCGACCCGGGGTTCACCCACGCCAGCCAGGTCGACGAAATCCGCAACCTGGGCGGCCGCGTGGGCGCCTGGCTGGCCGATCTGCTGCTGTTTGTCTTTGGCGCGTCTGCCTACTGGTGGGCGGTGCTGCTGGTGCGCCGCGTTTGGCGCGGCTGGCGTGAGCTGATGTCGGATGAGCGTCTGCCCCGCGCTGCCATGCCCCGTGTGGACGCCAGCGTCACGTGGATCGGCTTTGCGCTCATTTTGGCGTCCAGCATGGGCCTGGAAGCCATTCGCATGTACAGCATGCACATGAAGCTGCCGCGCGCCCCTGGCGGCGTGCTGGGTGATCTGATCGGCGGGGCGATGCAGCACTCGCTGGGCTTTACGGGCGGCACGCTGGCGTTGCTGTTCACGTTCCTGGTAGGGCTGTCGCTGTTCTTCCACTTTTCGTGGCTGAACCTGGCCGAGCAGATTGGCGCGGGCGTCGAGATGCTGTTTGTCGGCTTCAAAACGCGCCGTGACACCAAGCAGGATCGTGCCATTGGCGAGGCAGCCAAGGTGGAGCGCGAAGAAGTGGTTGAAACCCGCCGCGTGCGCATTGAAGAAGCGCCGCCGGTGCAAATCGTGCGCCCGACCGCCGTGGTCAAGAGCGAGCGCGTGGAGCGCGAAAAGCAGCAGCCGCTGTTCGTCGACATCGAAGATTCCGACTTGCCGCCGCTGGCGCTGCTCGACCCGATTCCGCCGGTTGTGGAAACCGTCAGCGCTGAAACGTTGGAGTTCACCTCGCGCCTGATCGAGAAGAAGCTCAAGGACTTTGGCGTGGAAGTGACGGTGGTGGCGGCCTATCCGGGCCCGGTCATCACGCGCTACGAAATCGAACCCGCCACGGGCGTGAAGGGTAGCCAGATCGTGAACCTCGCCAAGGACTTGGCGCGTTCGCTGTCGCTGGTGTCCATCCGCGTGGTGGAGACGATTCCGGGCAAGAACTACATGGGCCTGGAGTTGCCGAATCCGAAGCGACAGGCGGTGCGCCTATCGGAGATTCTCGGCTCGCAGGTCTACAACGAGAGCGCCTCGCAGCTCACGCTGGCGCTCGGCAAGGACATCGCCGGCAAGCCGGTGGTGGCTGACCTCGCCAAGATGCCGCACTGCATGGTGGCCGGTACCACGGGCTCGGGTAAGTCGGTCGGGATCAACGCGATGATCCTGTCGCTGCTGTACAAGGCCAAGGCCGATGCGGTACGTCTGATCCTGATCGACCCGAAGATGCTCGAGCTGAGCATCTACGAAGGCATTCCGCACCTGCTGTGCCCGGTGGTGACCGACATGCGCCAGGCCGGCCACGCGCTGAACTGGGCTGTGGGCGAAATGGAGCGCCGCTACAAGCTCATGAGCAAGATGGGCGTGCGCAACCTGGCTGGCTTCAACAAGAAGATCGAAGAAGCCGCCGCGCGCGAAGAGAAGATTCCCAACCCGTTCAGCCTCACGCCCGACGCGCCCGAGCCGCTCGACAAGCTACCGATGATTGTCATCGTGATCGACGAACTGGCCGACCTGATGATGGTGGTCGGCAAGAAGGTCGAAGAGCTGATCGCGCGGATTGCGCAGAAGGCGCGTGCCGCAGGTATCCACCTGGTGCTGGCAACGCAGCGGCCTTCCGTGGACGTGATCACCGGTCTGATCAAGGCCAACGTGCCGACGCGGATCGCCTTCCAGGTCAGCAGCAAGATCGACTCGCGCACGATTCTCGACCAGCAGGGCGCCGAAGCGCTGCTCGGCATGGGCGACATGCTGTATCTCGCGCCGGGCACGGGCTTGCCGGTGCGCGTGCATGGCGCCTTCGTGTCGGATGACGAAGTGCACCGCGTGGTCGACAACCTCAAGGCGCAGGGCGAGCCGAACTACATCGAGGGCATCCTCGAAGGCGGCGTGGCCGACGAGGGTGGCGGCGATGGTTTCGGCGGTGGCGCCGGCATCGCAGGCGGCGGTGGCGGCGAGGCCGATCCGCTCTACGACCAGGCCGTCGACGTGGTGCTCAAGAACCGCCGCGCGTCGATCTCGCTGGTGCAGCGTCACTTGCGCATCGGTTACAACCGCGCCGCGCGCCTGCTCGAAGACATGGAAAAGGCAGGCCTCGTGTCCGCCATGTCCGGCAATGGCAACCGCGAAATCCTCGCGCCCAATCGCAACGGCAACGTCGTCGAAGAAGAGTGACGTTGTCCGTATGTTGCGGTTACATCGCGTTACCGCGCCAGCGGAATGTTCCGGCGCGGCCGGCCACTAACAACAAGATCAACTGAAAACCGGGATTCCTATGTTTGTGTTGAAAGCACGTCACCTGATGGCTGCCGGGCTTGTGTCGCTGGCGGCGTGGTCGGCCGGCGCCTATGCAGGTGCGGTCGAGCAACTGAACGCCTTCGTGAGCAATGTCACCACCGCGCGCGGCGAGTTCGTGCAGCGGCAAGTGAAGGGCGGCACCAACGGTAACCCGCTGCGCGTGGCCGGCACCTCCAGCGGCGATTTCGTGTTCTCGCGCCCGGGGCGTTTCGTCTGGCGTTATGTGAAGCCGTATGAGCAGCAACTCTCGGCCGATGGCCAGACGCTCTACATCTTCGACAAGGACTTGAACCAGGTCACGGAACGCAAGCTCGATGCGTCGCTCGGCTCCAGCCCCGCCGCCATCCTGTTCGGCAGCAATGATCTGGCGAAGAACTTCACGCTCAAAGAAGGCGGCACCAAAGACGGCATCGATTGGGTTGAACTCACACCCAAGGCCAAGGACACCCAGTTCGAGCGCATCGCCATTGGTTTCCGCAGCGGCGAGCTGCAGGGGATGGAGCTGCGTGATGCCTTCGGCAACACGACGCTGCTGACGTTCTCGAGCATCCAGAAGAATCCGCAACTGCCGGCCAACGCGTTCCGCTTCGTGCCGCCCAAGGGCGCTGACGTGATCAAGCAGTAACGCGTACAGGCGGGCTTTCGACAGGGAGACCGACCATGCCTTTGCCCTTCACCACATCGCTGCAACGTGCAGCCGCTGTTTCCGCAATGGCGGTGGTGTTTGCGGGATGCGCCTCCACGGGCGCGTCTCGCTTTGACGTCGATTCCTTCCTCACCGCGCCGGACACAGTGCTGGCCGAGGCGCTGGTCAACAAGGACTTTCTGCGTGCGACGGAGTTGCCTGGCGCTGAATGCAGTGCGTTGGTGAAGGGGCATGCTGGGCAGGTGGTGCCGATTCAGGCGCCGGCCGATCCGCGGCTGCCCGAAGCTTCAGCGCGTCAGCCATTCGTGATCCAGCCGCCGGCGAGCGAGAGCGTCTGGTTGCTGCTGCGTTCGCCCAACGGCACGCAGTCGTGCCACGGGCCGCTGCCGGCCAAGGAATTCATGGGGTTGGTGCAGCGCGCGTCGAATTGAGCGTGTACGGGGCACCGGCGGCGCCCCGCGTTTCTGCGACAATCCCCGCATGACCGCTTCCGCCTCTCTCTTCCCGGACGCGCCGGCGCATATGCCGCTGGCCGAGCGCCTCCGCCCGCATTCCGCCGATGATGTGATCGGCCAGCAGCACCTGCTGGGGCCGGGCAAGCCGCTGCGCGTGGCGTTTGCCTCCGGTGAGCCGCATTCGATGATCCTCTGGGGCCCGCCGGGCGTAGGCAAGACCACGCTGGCGCGGCTGATGGCGGACGCTTTCGATGCCGAGTTCATCGCACTCTCCGCCGTGCTCTCGGGCGTGAAGGACATCCGCGAAGCCGTCGAGCGTGCTGAGCAATTCCGTGCCAATGGTCGCCGCACGCTGGTATTCGTCGACGAGGTGCATCGCTTCAACAAGAGCCAGCAAGACGCCTTCCTGCCGCATGTGGAAAGCGGCCTGTTCACGTTCATCGGCGCGACGACGGAGAACCCGTCGTTCGAGGTGAACGGCGCATTGCTCTCGCGTGCGGCGGTGTACGTGCTTAAGAGCTTGTCCGACGACGAACTCAAGCAATTGGCCGAGCGCGCACGCCAAGAGCTGGGCAATCTGGAGTGGACGCCCGCAGCCCTCGACGCCATTGTGGCCTCCGCCGATGGCGACGGGCGCAAGTTGCTCAACAACATTGAGATCGTCGCCCGTGCCGCGCGCGCCCAGGCGGAGGGTGACGCCGTGCCGGTCGTCGACGAGGCGCTGCTCGCCTCGGCGCTGTCGGAAAACCTGCGCCGTTTCGACAAGGGTGGCGACGCGTTCTACGACCAGATCAGCGCGCTGCATAAGTCCGTGCGCGGCTCCAACCCTGACGGCGCGCTGTATTGGTTCTGCCGCATGCTCGATGGCGGCGCCGACCCGCGCTACCTCGCACGCCGCATCGTGCGCATGGCCTGGGAAGACATCGGCCTGGCTGACCCGCGTGCCGCCCGCATCACCCTGGATGCGGCTGAAACGTACGAGCGCCTCGGCTCGCCGGAAGGGGAGTTGGCGCTGGCGCAGGCGGTGATCTATCTGGCGATCGCGCCCAAGTCCAACGCCGGCTACAACGCTTACAACGCCGCGCGTGCCTTCGTCGGCCAGGACAAATCGCGTGCGGTGCCCGTGCACCTGCGCAACGCGCCCACCAAGCTGATGAAGGAACTCGGCTACGGCCACGCTTACCGCTACGCGCACGACGAGCCCGAAGCCTACGCCGCCGGTGAAACCTACTTCCCCGATGATCTGCCCGAGCAGAACTGGTACGTGCCGACACCGCGCGGCCTGGAAGGCAAGATTGGCGACAAGCTGCGGCATCTGCGCGAGTTGGATGCGCAGTGGCATGACGCCCAAGGCAAATCCTCCCGCAACAAATAAGACGCACGGGCCGGTGCGATAAAATCGGCCCTTTCGTTCGTCATCCTCGGTTTTCTTCCCACCATGCTTGATATCCAACTGCTGCGCAAAGACATCGACGCCGTTGCCGCACGCCTCAAAGACCGCGGCTATGTGCTCGATGTGGCCGGCTTTGCCGCGCTCGAGGCCGAACGCAAGGCCATCCAGACCCGCACCGAAGAACTGCAGGCAAAGCGCAACAGCCTGTCCAAGCAGATCGGCATGCTCAAGGGCAAGGGCGAGGATGCATCGGCTGTGATGGCCGAAGTGTCGGGCATTGGCGATGAGTTGAAGGCGTCTGCCGCGCAGCTCGACGTCGTGCAGGCCAAGCTGCAGGACCTGATGCTGTCGATCCCGAACCTGCCGCACGAAAGCGTGCCGGCCGGCAAGGACGAAACGCAGAACGTGGAAGTACGCCGCGAAGGCACCCCCCGCACGTTCGACTTCCCGGTCAAGGATCACGTGGACCTGGGCGCCGCGCTGGGGCTGGATTTTGACGCCGGCGCCAAGCTGTCGGGCGCGCGCTTCACGGTGCTCAAGGGCCAGGTGGCGCGCCTGCATCGCGCGCTCGCGCAGTTCATGCTCGACACCCACACGCAGGAACACGGCTACACCGAGGCGTACGTGCCGTACATCGTCAACGCTGCGTCGATGCGCGGTACCGGCCAGCTCCCGAAATTCGAGGAAGACCTGTTCCGCGTACCGCGCAAGATGGGGCAGGGCGCCGAAGGCGAGGACGGCGAACACGTCGAGAACTTCTACCTGATCCCGACCGCCGAGGTCCCACTCACCAACCTCGTGCGCGACGAGATCGTTGCTGCTGATGCGCTGCCGATGATGTTCGCTGCGCATTCGCCGTGCTTCCGCTCGGAGGCCGGCTCGTACGGTAAGGACACGCGCGGCATGATCCGTCAGCACCAGTTCGACAAGGTCGAGATGGTGCAAGTCGTCGCGCCGGACACGTCGTTCGCCGCGCTCGACGCCATGACCAACTGCGCGGAAAACATCCTGCGCAAGCTGGAACTGCCGTTCCGCACCGTCGTGCTGTGCACCGGCGACATGGGCTTCGGCAGCACCAAGACCTACGACATTGAGGTGTGGATCCCCGCGCAGAACACGTACCGCGAAATCAGCTCGTGCTCGAACATGGGCGACTTCCAGGCGCGCCGCATGCAAGCGCGCTTCCGCAACGCGCAGGGCAAGCCGGAGCTCGTGCACACGCTTAACGGCTCGGGCCTCGCCGTGGGCCGTACGCTGGTGGCCGTGCTGGAGAACTACCAGAACGCGGATGGCTCGGTAACGGTGCCGACGGTGCTGCGCCCATACCTGGGCGGCCAGGAAGTGCTGAAACCGGCAGTTTGATGGAGTTGTTCCGCAACTCTTGATTTCGGCGGAAAAAGTCTGTTATAGTCGCGGTTTCGCGATTCAGCGACCCAGTTACCGGAGAGGTGGCAGAGTGGTCGAATGTACCTGACTCGAAATCAGGCGTACCGGCGACGGTACCGTGGGTTCGAATCCCACCCTCTCCGCCAGCAGTAGCCAAAAACCCCGTAGGTCTCCGACTTACGGGGTTTTTGTTTTTCCGGGCTGCCTATCAGCCCCATCGCTCGTCATTGAGCGACTGCACGTTTGCCATGGGCCGCACGCCTTCGCGCACGCTGATTGCGGCATCTATGACAACACCCGCTTTGCGGGCACACTCCCGTTTCGACTGCCCGGCGCCGTGCCGGGCGATCAGCCCCACCTTCACGCGACGGCCATCATGGATAGCAGAACCGACCGCCAAAAATTCTTCTACCTGCTGCTCGCGGCCGTCACCATCGGCCTCGGCTGGATTCTGTCGCCGTTTGTGGGCGCGGTGTTCTGGGGGGCGATCCTGGCAATCCTGTTTCAGCCCGTGCAGCGCTGGCTGACGGCGCGCTTTGGCAAGCGGCGCAATCTTGCCGCGCTGGTCACACTTACCCTGATCGTGGTGATCGTAATTTTGCCGCTGGTGTTCGTGGCGGCGACCATCGTGCAGGAAATCACAACGGCCTACCAGGAAATCCAGAGCGCAAAGCTGAACTACGCCGAGTACTTCCAGCAGGGCATGCAGGCGCTGCCCACGTCGATCCAGAACCTGTTGATCAAATCGGGCCTGGCCGACATTGCCGGGCTGCAGAAGAAGCTCACCGACGGCGCCGCACAGATCAGCCAGTTTGCCGCTGCCAAGGCGCTCAGCATTGGGCAGAACACGTTCCAGTTCGTGGTCGGCTTTGGCGTGATGCTGTACATGGTGTTCTTTCTGCTGCGCGATGGCGGCGAGATCGGCAACCGTGTGCGCCGGGCGTTGCCGCTGGATGAAGAACACAAGCAACTGCTGCTGAACAAGTTCACGACGGTCGTGCGTGCTACCGTGAAGGGCAACATTGTCGTGGCGTTGGTGCAGGGGGCGTTGGGCGGCCTGATATTCTGGGCGCTGGGCATCAGCGGCGTGGTGCTGTGGGGCGCACTGATGGCGTTCCTGTCGCTGCTGCCCGCAATTGGCGCGAGCCTGGTGTGGGTGCCGGTGGCGATCTATTTCTTGATGATCGGTGCGGTGTGGAAGTGCGTGATCCTGGTGGCCTTCTGCGGAGGCGTGATCGGGCTGGTGGACAACCTGCTGCGCCCGCTGCTCGTCGGCAAGGACACCAAGATGCCCGACTGGGTCGTGCTGGTGTCCACGCTGGGCGGGATGGAGCTGTTCGGCATCACGGGCTTCGTCATCGGGCCGTTGGTTGCTGCGCTGTTCATGGCCACGTGGGACATCTTTGCGCGCACCGGGCAGACCGAATGACGCAACTGTCGTAACAGTCGCCCGGCGGCTTACGGCGCGCCCATGGCGGCTGTCAGCACCGCGAGGTTGCCTTCGCCGAATCCGTGGTGCCCACGTCGCTGCACGATCTCGAAAAAGATCTCGCCCGGGTGTCGCCTGACGAAGGTCTGCAGGAACAACTTGGGTACGCCATCGACGACCTCCCCGTCGATCAGGATGCCGTAGCGGCGCAGCGTTGCGATGTCGAGCCCGTGGCCTGGCAGGCGGGCGTCAATGGTGTCGTAGTAGTGGGCAGGCGGTTCGACAAAAGCGACGCCATTCGCGGCCAGTGCGGCTGCAGTGCGCACGATGTCGTCGGTGGCCAGCGCGATGTGCTGCACGCCTTCGCCCGGATGATCGGGCAGGTAGGCGTGCATCAGGTGCGCGCGGTGCGTACCTTCTTCATAGAGCGGAATGCGGATCGTGCCGCACGACGACACCATCACGCGCGAATCCGGCGCCACGTGCCAGTTGGCGTGCAGTTCGTGGATCTCGCGAAAGCCGAGCTGGTTGCGGTAGAAGTCGATCCAATCTTGCAGGCGGCCGGCGCCGACCGTCTGCGTGAGGTGGTCGACGCGCGCCAGCCCGACGCCGGCGTGGTGCCAATCCTCATGCGCCGTCGCCTGGTCCAGCGGGCGGAAGTCGATGTCGTAGATGGAGATGTCGCCCAGGCCGCCCTTGGCGCCGTGCTTGCCGCGCCAGCGGTCGACAAAGTACAGGTGCGTATCGCCCACACCCTGAATGGCCGGGATGACCAGTTCGGCCGGGCCGATCGGCTCGCCCTCCGCCGGCCATGCGCCCAGTTCGACGGCGCGATCGTAGGCGTGCTGCGCGTCATTCACGCGGATGCCGATCGCGCAGATGCCCACACCGTATTCCTCGGCCCAGCGGTGGGCGAAGGAGTCGGGCTCTGCGTTGATGAGGAAGTTCATGTCGCCCTGGCGGTACAGGGTCACGTTCTTGCTGACGTGCCGCGCGATGGCCTTGAAGCCGAGCGACGCGAACATGCTGCCGAGCGAGGCCGGCTCTTGCGTGGCGAACTCGATGAATTCCAGACCGGCGGTCTTGAAGGGCAGGTCGGCATCGCGGGCCATGGTCGAACTCCTGTGGCGAAACAATGAATGGAACACCGTGTCTTGTACCACGGGCGCGGGTGCGCAGGCGAGGCCCCGCTCATCAGGCGTGCTGGCGTGGCGACCCAGTTAAGCCGTCGTCCGCAGTTTCGGCAATCTGAAGAAGGCGATATAGGCCAGCCCCGTACCGGCGATCAGCATGGGCACGACCATCGGCCAAGCGCCGAGGCTGTGCGATGCATCGTCGAATGCGGCGGCCGTCTGCCCCAAGCAGAACGCCGCGAGCATCATGATGAAGCCCGACCATGACACCGCCCGGCCGGCGAGGTGCGGCAGATCGCTGACGGCGCCGGCCTGCCCGCACGGCTGGTGGATGCCGTGCCCCATGCAGTAGACGCCGTGCCCGAGCAGCAGCGGCCATGCCTCGCCAGGTACAAGCCAGCAGCCCAGCCCCTGGATACCGGCACCGCACAGACTAAGCGTGGCGCCTTGCTGCACAGTGCGCACGAGGCTCTGGCGTCGTAACAGGCGCCGGCAGATGGTGGTGCTGACGATGTAGACGAGCGACCCGCCGGCCGGTATCCAACCGTACAACGCGGGGGAGAGGCCCAGATAGCCGATGTAGACCATCGGCGAGAGCAGCAGAAAGCAGAAGATGCCGGCGTACGTCGTGGCGGCCAGCAGCGCCCAGCGGCGAAACTCCGCGCTGGCGAAGATCTCGCGTACGCCGCCCGCCTGCTGCGGGTGCGCCTGCTTGGTTTCGGCAAAGCCGCGCCAACACATGATCCACAGCACGATGGCATACAGGCTCATGCACGCGAGCACCCAGCGCCAGCCGGCATGTTGCGCGACAAAGGCGCCAAGGATCGGCGCCAGCAATGCGACGAAGCCCAGCCCGGTGAGGCCACGTGCCATCACGTGCGGGCCATCGCGCGCAGGGTGCAGATCACGCACCGCCGCACGCGCGCACACCAGAATGGCCGCCATGGAAAAGCCTTGCAGGGCGCGCGCCGCGGTCAGCATGGTGGCGCTCAGCGCCAGTGCGCCGGCCAGCGCGGCGATGGCGTAACAGGCCAGCCCCACCAGCAATACTTGTCGACGCCCAAAGCGGTCGGCCAGGCTGCCCATCGGCAATTGCCCAATACCAAAGGCGAGTGCAAACACCGTCAGGCTGGTGCTGGCCGAGCCCAACGCCTGCGCAATGGCAGGCAGTGCGGGCAGATAGCTGTCGGTCGCCACCGGCTGCGCCGAGAGCAGCAGCGGCAGCAGCAGGGCAAAGCTCAGCGGGCGGCGAATCATTGGTGTTCAGGCAATGCCAAATGCTTAGTACGCAATGGCGGCAGTGTGCCTGAGTTCCTCTGGCGTAGCGGTACCGAAGCCGAAGAATTCGAGATAAGCGGGAATCATCTCGAACAACATGTCGGTGCCGACCTGCACCTCGCATCCCTTGTCGCGGGCGGCGCGCAGCAGCGGCGTGTATTCCGTCTTCATGACCACCTCACCGACGAAGCAGCTTGGGGCGATGCGAGACACGTCGAAGGGCAGTGGGTCGTCGTCCTTCATGCCGACCGGTGTGGCGTTGACGACCACGTCGAAGCCGTCTGGGTCGTTCGAGCCCGTGCGCACGACTAACTCGGGGTAGTACGTGCGCAGGCGTTGCGCCAACGATTCCGCAGACGCAGCGCGCGTGTCGTACAAGGCCAGCTCGCCCACGCCCGCTGCCGCCAGCGAGGCCGCAATGGCCGAACCCACGCCACCCGCACCGGAGAGCAATACGCGCGCGCCTGCAAGCTGCCTTCCCTTGCGCAACACACCGCGCACGAAGCCGGCGCCATCAAACTGGTCGCCCAGCAGCGTGCCGTCTTCGCGCTTGAGCACCGCGTTGCACGCGCCGGCAATGCGCACCGCGGGCGTGACCTCATCCACCATCTCCACCGTGGTCACCTTGTGCGGCATGGTGACCAGCGCGCCGCGCAGGTTGGTGAAGCGGCAGATGGCGGGAAAGCTCTGCGCGTAGTCCTCCGCCTTGACCCCCATGGGCATGACGACCGCGTCGATGCCCTTGGCCTCGAACCAGGGGTTGTAGATCATCGGCGACTTGAAGGTCTCCGTTGGGTAGCCGATGTGAGCGATGAGGGTGGTTTTTCCAGAGATCATGGGGTTCTACGTAGGTGTTTCAGGCGGCCAGGGCTCCGGCCCGCTGGCGGGCATATTCGGCCTTGTCGACGGGCTGGGCGGTCGGCTGGCCGAGATCGGCCATGTGGATGCGGTAAGTCTCGCGGGCGCTGAGCGCAGCCACGGCAGCGACCACTGTCACGCCAAACGCGATGGCACCCACCGTCAGCCAGATGTTGGCGGCACCCGGAGGCGCCACCGCCGTGAAGACCGCCGGCAGCATGGCCGTGATGGCGGTACCGACGTTCTGCGAAATCGCCATCGCCGACACACGGGTGCGCGTCGGGAACAGCTCGGGGTAGAAGCTCGGGAACACCGCGTTGTAGCCCTGGTAGACCACGCCCCACATCAGGATCGACATACCGAATGCCAGCGGCACGTTCTTGATGCTGATGGCGTACAGATACGCAAACGCAAGCAGGCCGGCCAGCAGCGAGCCGATGATGATGGGCGGCCTGCGGCCGATGCGGTCAGACAGATCCCCCACGTACGGAATCACCAGCACGGCGACGATATTGCCCACCACCGGAATCCACAGGTAGATGTCCTTGGCGAAGCCGATGCCGTACGCCGGCTGCACCGCATAGGCCGCACCGAAGATGGTCGCCACCACCGGAATCACGTTCATCAGCGCCATGCACACCACGCGCAGCATGTCTGGCGAGCTGTACTTGAAAGCGTCGAGAACCGGGGAGCGCGGACGCCCTTGTTTTTGTTCTGCGGTAAAGGCCGGCGTTTCGTGCACCTCACGACGAATGACATAGCCCGCGATGATGACCACGAAGCTCAGCAGGAACGGAATGCGCCAGCCCCAGCTGTTGAACTGTTCGGCGGGCATGTAGTGCGCCAGCGGCAGGAAGACGGCGGCCGCCAGAATCTGCCCGGCCTGCACACCTTGCAGCGTAAAGCTGGCAAAGAACCCGCGGCGGCCAAACGGTGCGTGCTCCAGGATCATCGAGCTGGCACCGGAGATTTCACCGGCGACGGCAAAGCCCTGGATCAAGCGCATGACGACCAGCAGCGTCGGCGCCAGCAGACCGACCTGGTCGTAGGTCGGCAGCAGGCCTACGCCGATCGTCGAGAACCCCATCAGGAACATGCACCACAGCAGCACGTTCTTGCGCCCGTGCGTGTCGCCCAGATGCCCCAGCACGAACGCGCCGATGGGCCGCGCCACATAGCCCACGCCATACGTGGCCAGCGAAGCAATGATGGCGGTCTTCGGATCGCCCTTCGGAAAGAAGATCTGCGGGAAGATCAGCGCCGCTGCGGTGGCGTAGATAAAGAAGTCGTAGTACTCGAGCGCCGAGCCGATCCAGCCGCTGGCGGCGGCTTTCTTCGACTGATGCTTGCCCTGGTGCTCGTGGGCGGGGGCTGCCGTCATGGTGGTCTCCAAGTGAAATCTGTGCGGCCTATCGATGTTGAAGGGCCGTCTGTGTCTGCTACACGCACCGCAGCGTAGTCCGGCACCCAAGGGGCGCACAAGCAAATCGCGGCAGTGAATGATCGATGATCGCACAACGCTGTGCGAATAACGTACGACTCAAGGGTTTTTCCGAGTCTTCCGAATTCCGGGCTGAGAAAAAGGAAGGATGCGGCTGGCCGGATGGGGTGCGCCTCAGATTACAAGACGCGCATGATCGACAGCGCCGTGTCTTGCAGCACCCGCA
Source organism: uncultured Ralstonia sp. (assembly GCA_966433195.1). Classification (GTDB taxonomy): domain Bacteria; phylum Pseudomonadota; class Gammaproteobacteria; order Burkholderiales; family Burkholderiaceae; genus Ralstonia. Next base: position 43,932 of record CBJMVH010000002.1, on the reverse strand, counting down.
GCACGCGTTGCAAGGCCTGCTCACTGGTTTCTTCACCGATCTGCATGTTCACGCTCAACGCCGCGATGACGTTGCCGTGGCGGTCGCGCAGCGGCACGGCAACGCCGCGCACGCCGATCTGCAATTGCTGCTCGACCACGGCGTAGTCCTGCCGGCCGGCTTTGCGGATTTCATCGAGCAGGCGTTCGCGCTGCAGGATGGTGTAGGGCGTATAGGGCGTCAGCACACAGGTTTCCAGCCACGCCTTGACGTCTTCCTCGGGTTGCGCGGCGAGCATCAACACGCCGGCCGAAGCCAGCGGCGCCGGCACGCGCGCACCGAGCACGAAGCCGGTGCTCATGACGCGGCTCGTGCTGGTGCGCGAAATGAACACCAGTTCCCAATCGTCGAGCACGCTGAGGTAGGCCACCTCGCCCACGGCGGCTGTGACCTGCTGCAGGAACGGCTGCACCGTGCGCGGCAGCCGGGCGGAATCGAAGTACGACCAGCCCACCTTCAGCACGCGCGGCGTCAGGCTGAAGAGCGTGCCTTCGCTGGTGAGGTAACCGAGGTGTTCCAGAGTCAGCAGATAGCGGCGCGCGGCAGTGCGCGTGAGGCCGGTGAGCTCGGCGGCCTGGGTGGGGGTCAGCCGGGGGTGCTCGTGATCGAACGCCTCCAGGATGGCGAGCCCTTTTTCCAATCCGGCAATCCAGTCGCGCCGATCCAGCGGTTCCTTCTTCATGGCGATAACCCTAGAAACGAACGATATGTGCGCGTGATTGTACGATCATCGCACGTTGTTGCGCGAATGACGCTTGTGAGTGCACGGGGTGCCCACCTACGCTGCGGGCATCGATTGAACGCCGCATCACCGCATCGCCATGAATTCGCCCGTGAGTTCGCCTCTGAGTTCGCTCAACTTGGGACCCCGTCCTAAATGCATCGCTACCGTGTGCCTGTCCGGCACGCTGCCCGAGAAGCTGGAAGCCGCGGCCGCGGCCGGGTTTGACGGCGTCGAGATCTTCGAGAACGACCTGCTGAATTTCGACGGCTCGCCGGCCAGCGTGCGCCAGATGGCGTCTGACCTGGGGCTGGCGATCATGCTGTACCAGCCGTTTCGCGATTTCGAGGCAATGCCGCGCGAGCAACTTGCCCGCAACTTGGCGCGTGCCGAGCGCAAGTTCGACGTCATGGCCCAGCTGGGCGTGCGGGACATCCTCGTCTGCAGCAATGTGCAGGACATCTCCGTGGACGACCCCGCGCGCGCGGCAGACGATCTGCGCCAGATGGCCGAGCTTGCCGCCCCGCGTGGGGTGCGCGTGGGCTATGAAGCGCTGGCCTGGGGCCGACATACGCGGACTTGGCGTCAGGCGTGGCAGATCGTGAAGCAAGCCGATCACCCCGCGCTGGGGCTGATTCTCGACAGCTTTCATACGCTCTCGCTGGGCGACACGCTGGATGGGCTGCGCGACGTGCCGGCCGACAAGCTCTTCTTCGTGCAGTTTGCCGACGCGCCCAAGCTATCGATGGATGTGCTGTCGTGGAGCCGCCATCACCGCAACTTTCCGGGCCAGGGCGACCTGCCTGTGACCGAATTCGCGCGCGCCCTGCTTGACGCCGGCTACACCGGCCCGCTGTCGCTCGAAGTGTTCAACGATGAGTTCCGCGCCGCGCCCGCGCGGCCGACCGCGCAGGACGGCATGCGATCGCTCGTGTGGTTGGAGTCGGAAGCGGGCGCGGCAGCGTTGCCGGCCCCTGCACGCTTTGATGGCGTGGACTTCCTCGAGTTTGCCGTGGATGCCACCGCCGGGCGTGAACTGGAGGGGCGGCTGCGTGCGCTCGGGTTTGCCTTTGCGGGGCACCACCGCTCCAAGGCGGTGGATCTGTATCGGCAGGGCCGCGTCAACGTGATCCTGAACATGGAGCAGGACAGCGCGGCGTCGGAGCATTTCGAGCTGCATGGCCCGTCGGTTTGCGCGATCGGCCTGAAGGTGGACGATGCCGAGCGCGCGATGGAACGTGCCCGGGCGCTGTGCTGCCAGGAGTGGCGCGGGCCGGTGGGGCCAAGCGAGCGCAGCATCCCGGCGCTGCGCGCGCCCGATGGCACGCTGCTCTATCTGATCGACGACCGCAATGCAGACCGCAGCATCTACGAGAGCGACTTCGTCTTGGAGCCCACCGCGCAAGCGGATGCCACGGGCCTCGTTTCCATTGACCACGTCGCCCAGGCGCTGCCCGCACATCGGCTCGACAGCTTTGTGCTGTTCTACCGCGCCATCTTCGGCATGCAGGCCGAGGCGGTGCAGGAGATTGCTGATCCGTACGGCCTGGTGAAAAGCCGCGCCATGGTGAGCGCAGACCGCAACGTGCGCATTCCGCTCAACGTGTCGGAAAGCGGCCGCACGGCCACCGGCCGGTTCATTGCCGCGTACGCCGGTTCCGGAGTGCATCACGTTGCCTTCCGCACGGAGCACTTGTTCGAGACCATCGAAACCATTGACCGTGCCGCAGCCCGCCTGCAGCACGTGCCCGAGAACTACTACGACGATGTCGCCGCCCGCCTCGGGCTGGATGACGCGCTACTCACACGCCTGCACGACGACGGCCTGCTCTACGACCGCGACGCGCACGGCGATTTTCTGCACACCTACACCGAGCCCTTTCGCGAGCGCTTCTTCTTTGAGCTCGTGCAGCGCAACGGTTACCTCGGCTACGGCGCGGCCAACGCGGCCGTACGCATGGCCGTGCAAGCGCAGCTGAGCCGCAGCGCTACCACGGCAGACCAGTAACTACGATCACGGGCGTCCATGGCCGGTGCAGCCGTGGGCCGCTTCAACTCAACCCGGCTGCGCGGGCAGCCGTCGCACATGCAACGCCACGACATCAAAAGAGGAGACGGAGGAATCATGAACAAAACAACATTGGCCGCACTGGTGCTCGGGGCCACGAGCCTGCCGGCAGCGGCGCAAGCCACAAGCGGCGTCACGCTCTACGGGCTGATCGACACCACCATCCGCTACAGCACGCATGAAAACGCCGCAGGCAACCACAACCTGCAGATGACCGACGGTGTGCTCACAGGAAGCCGCTGGGGCCTGCGTGGCACCGAAGACCTAGGCGGCGGCACCAAGGCGATGTTCATTCTGGAATCGGGTTTCTCGCCCGATACCGGCAACAGCCAGCAGGGCGGCCGCTTGTTCGGTCGCACGGCCGTAGTCGGCCTGGAGAGCGACTACGGCAAGCTCTACCTCGGCCGCCAGTACACGCTGGCCCACGAGGTCTTGTCTTCATACGAAGCGATGGCGTTTGCCAACAACTCCATCGTCGGCTACCAGGGCGGCAACTACACGGGGCTGCGCTATGACAACACGGTCAAGTACATCAAGTCGTTCGGCGGGCTGCAACTGGCCGGCGCCTGGACGTTTGGCGAGGCGGCGGGCAGCTTCAGCAAGAGCTCGGCCGGTGCGGGCTCGATCGTCTACAGCACGGGCCCGGCGGAAGTGGGCGCGGTGTATCAGGTGACGCGTGACGTGTCTTCGGCGTTCTTTGGTGCGGTGCCGGCTGCATTGGCCAGCAAGCAGACGGTGTGGGGCTTCGGGGGCAAGTTGGACACGTCCATTGCCACGTGGTACCTCGGCTACACGAACAGCCGATTGGACGTGGCGGACTACAAGAACCAGGCCGCCTACGTTGGCGCCAAGGTGCCGCTGACCGGTGCCCTGAGCTTCATCGGCACGGTGCAGTACGACTGGATGAAACACCTCGGCAACAGCGGCAAGCGTGTGACTAGCGCCGGCATGCTCGACTACGCCTTCAGCAAGCGCACGGATGTGTATGCCGAAATCGACTACACGCACTTGCAGGGCGCGTGGGTGGCGTTGAACAGCGCGGCTGCGTTCAACAATTCGGGCAACACGTATGGCAACAACTCACGGTTGGGCGTGATGCTGGGTGTGCGTCACAAGTTCTGACGGCTACGTTGGTTGGATGTGAAAAGCCCCTCGGCTTCACGGTCGAGGGGCTTTTGCTTTGCGTGCTTCAGTGCGTCAGAACGAATGCTTCAGACCCACGCCAGCCAGCACCGTCTTCATGCCTGGCGCGGTGCCGCCCGCCACGATGGAGGTCTTGAGGTTTTCCAGCGGATCAGCCGCGCCTACCGTACCCGCATCCACGTACACCAGTTGCGCATACAGCGTGGTGCGCTTGGAGAACGCGTAGTCGTTGCTCAGCACGATCGACTTGGTTGAGCTGTTGTGCGCGCTGCTTTCGTACTTGCTGTAGTAGCCCGCGAGCGTGGCGGTGTTGCTCGCGCTCCATTTGTAGTCGAGCCCCGCACCGATCGACTTGACGTCGGACACGCGCGCACCGCTCGGTGCATTGTTGGTCACGCCGATGAAGTTGAGCTTGCCCGTGAAGGCGTTGAACGGCACGGCCACGCCCGCGCTCCACAACCGGCTCAGCGTCTCGCCGGTATTGCTGTCGGCCATCGACTGATATCCAAGGCCGACCACCACAGGCCCGGTGTAGGTAGCCCCCAGCGACACCTCGTTGCCCTTCTTGAAGCTGCCGGCGGCCTCGCCCAGCGAGTACGCCACGCCCAGCCACACCGGCCCGAAGTTGTTCGAATACTGCACCGTGTTGGCCGTGAACACGCCGATGTCGTTGCCGGCGTTGGTGCCCGCGCCCAAGGCGTTGGCCGGGGCAGCCAATTGGTTGTAGGCCCAGCCGAACAGGTTGGAGAACTGCTCTTTGAAGCCGCGCGCTTCCGTGCCGATGGTGCCGATGAGCGCCGGGCTGTATTGGCGGCCCAGCGTGACGGTGCCCCAGTCTGCGCTCAGGCCCACATTCGCCTGCCGCCGGAAGAGCTGCGAGCTGAAGCCGGGCCCGGTGGTGAGCGTGCCGGTATCGCTGCTGTAATGCCCTTCGAGGTTGAAGGTGGCCTTCAGCCCGCCGCCCAGGTCTTCCGCACCCTTGAGGCCCCAGATGCTTGGGCTGATGCCGCCGGAGCGCATCTCCGTCAGGCTGCCGGTGTTGTCGGCGCTGTGGTTGCGGTATTGCAGTCCGGCATCGATCGTGCCGTAGATCGTGACTGAGGACTGCGCCAGGGCGCCGCTTGCCGCGCAGCCCAGGCTCGCCACCAGGAACGCGCCGCGAAGGTGTTTGCTCTGCATGTCGTCTCCGTATTGTCTTTGTGGTCTTCGTGTCATGGGTCCGGCGGATCAGGCGCGGACCTGTTTTGGGGTAAGCGCCGTTTGCACGGGCTGTGCTCGACGCCGGGCGGGGCACCGCAATATGCATACCATCGGGTTCGCAACCGATTGCCGGGCGTTTGCAGGCGTTGCTGCGTTTTGAATAACGTTTGCGCGCTGTCTGCCGGATGCGGATGGTGTGGTGAGACGCAACACTCGGTGCAACAGGTGTCTCAATGGCTGTTCCGCGATGGAGCAGCGCGTGCGGCGCCTACTTCAATGGCGCGTTCTCCATCCAACGGTCTTCCAGCTCGCGCCAGGCGTGCGCCACGTTCAGCGCATGGCGGGGTTGGAAGTTGTGCCAGTCGCGATAGGCTAGCCCTGGGGCGTACTGGAGCGCGTGTGCGCCGTCTCCTCCCGCCTCAATCGCAGCGGCAATCGACGTGTTGAGCGCATCGAGATAGGCCAGCGTGGGCTGCAGCATCTGCACTGGCGTGCCGATGGCCGTGGCGACAACGATGTCAGTTGGTAACCGCGCGAGCGCCCGCAGCGCCTGCCGCCAGCCAAGCAGCGAACCCTCCTGCAGATCGGGCACCCGCTGCCGATACGCCAGCCCACCTGCACACAGCACACGCCGCTGCGGTGCGTAGAGCGTCGTATCGGAGGCACTGTGCGCCATGGGGTGCACGTGCACCTGCCACGCCGTTTTGCCGGTGTGCAGCCAGTCGCCATCGCGCAGTGCGGGCTCGGGAAGGATGATCTGCGTGCCCCGCATCGCGCGTTCGCCCAGCATGCGCGTCAATCTGGCGAGGCAGGTGTCGCAACGCTGCCGCATGAGGTTGGCCGTGGCCTCCGATGCCAGAAATGCCGGTCGCGGCTGCAACTGCGCAAACGCGGCATTGGCCAGTACGTGCTCGGGGTGGGCGTGGGTGTTGACCACCCAGCGGATCGGCTCGGCGGTGAGGTTGCGGATGGCGGCTATCAACCGGTTGCCCCAATGGAGGTGCGGCCCCGGGTCCACCACCAGCACGCCATTGCCGGTGATGTGCACCAGCGTTGGTACGACTTCGCCGGCGTTGATGCGGGTGGCTTCGGCATTGTCTGCGCGCGCCGCGTACAGGCCGTCTTGCAGCCGCACCAGCGACACGCGTGGCGGTGCCGCTGGCGTGCTTAGCGCTGGGTTGATGGCGAGTGCGAGCATCAGCCGCATCCACTGTCGACGCGCGCGCGCCTCGGCCATGTCAGCGGGCCAGCGCCGCGCTTTCATAGCGCGGGTAGAAGCGCGTGACATTACGCAGGTACTCGGCAGGCATGCCGCCCCAATGGGCGTACTCGGGCGCCACCGGCATCGTCAGCACCTCGGCCAGATCGCGGCCTTCTTCCGCCGCACGCCGTAGCCGTGCGTCGAGCCACAGCAGATACTGGCGCGTCTGCGCAATGGCATCGGCGTGGCCCAGCGCGGGGCCGTGGCTGGGGATCAGCACCCGCGCACCGCTCTGTACAACGATGCTCTGGAGCGCATCCAGGCTCGCGAGCCAGCGGGCCAGGTCCGCATGCGGCGTGGTCGGTATCCGATCGCGAAAGGCGATGCCACCCGCAAACGCCACGCCGCTGGTGCGGTCCACCAGCACGAGGTCATCGCCCGTATGACCGTCGAGGCGGATGAGATCGATGTGATGGCGGCCGAAGGTGCGCTGTCCGGGCGTCAACGGCAGGGTGGGCGGCGTGGGCACGGTGTCTTTCAGCCAGTCGCCGCACAGGCGGTAGAGGTTGTCGGCATACGCGGCACCTTCTTGTTGCGCTCCCCTGATGGTGCCGGGCAGCGCCTGCGCGCCCACGTCCGCATAGGCCTGGTTGCCGAAAAAGTAATCCGGATGCAGGTTCAGGTTGAACACCCAGCGCACCGGCGCGGAGGTGACTTGCCCGATGGCGCGGCGCTGCTGCGCACCGTACAGCGCGGACGGCCCCGTGTTGATGACCAGCACGCCATCGCCGGTATCAATGAAGCCCGTGTTGATGATGTTGCAGCCGTTGGCGGGCGCGAAATCGGCATTGGCGCCCTCGAGCACCCAGACGTCCGGCGCCACCTGGCGCGGCACCAGGTGGTAATCGAGGCTTTGCGCGCGCACGTCGGGGGGCAGCATCAGCAGACATAGCAGCAGACTGAGCATTCGGCTCATGGCGTCACCTGCGCGCGGATGCGGTTGCCGTTGTTGTCCACCCCCACCGCCGAGATGCCCCGTTCGGCCGGGCCGTCAAAGTCGAACGAGAAGATGGGGTTCTCCGCCACGGGTTCGTGCAGGGCCAGCCGCAGCAAGGGTTGGCGATTTGCATCCAGCAGTTCCAGCCGTTCAATATGGAACGATGGAATGCCGGCGACGAGGCCCGTATCCATCGGGTGCATCACCCGCAACCGGATGCGCGTGCCCGCACCGTTGAAGCCGGGAAACACGCGTGACTCGACCCGGTTCAGCGTGGTGCTCCAACTGGCGTTCTGGCGCGTGGCGCCGGGCAGCGTGCAGCCACCGCCCGTGGCGTCCACCATCAACGTGCCGACATGCCAGACGCCATCTGGCGTGCGCGCCGCCACGCGCACGGCCGATGCCTCCTGCAGCTTGAAGCGGAACGACAGCGCAGGCCGTGCCCGCATCGGTTCGAACTCCAGCACCTGGCGGATCGGGTTGCGGTCCACCGCCACGACGATGCGTTCGACCCTGCCCAGTGCCGAGGCATCAAAGGCAATCGGTACTTGCATGGCGTCTTCGGCAAACGCGGGGCCTGTCACATGGACACGGTCGTCGAACGTGGCCGGCGCGTTGCCCAGAAATTCCTGGTGGATGGCCTCCCACAGCGGCGAGCCCGCCGGGTCGACGTTGGATTTCGCGTTGGACTGCGCCCATGCCGGCCATGGCTGCCAGGCAAGAGCCAGTGCAGCAATGGCACAGCCACGTGCGATGGCGAAGGCATGGGGATACGCCGGTCTCATTGTCTTGTTGTCGGGTTCAGGGCAACCGGTGGCATTGCGAAAGTCATGCCACGTGGCGCGTGCTCCAGCACCCGTGTGCAACGGCCTGCAGCGTTGCGCTTTGGAACAGCGAGTGTTGCATTCTGGAGCACCGTCACGCGCGCACAAGGCAGAACGAAGATTGCCCGGCGCTCAGCACACCCACATCCGGGGATGGCCCGCCTTTTGCAGAGTCAGCACGGACACAGCGCACACCGCACACCGCAACGCTGACGTCATCACTCATACATCAGGAGACATCCCATGCGTTACGCACATCCCGGTACGCCCGGCGCCATCGTTTCGTTCAAGCCGCGCTACGGCAACTTCATCGGCGGCGAGTTCGTTGCGCCGATCAAGGGTCAGTACTTCACCAACACCACGCCGGTGACGGGCGAGGTGATTGCCGAGTTTCCGCGCTCGACGGCTGAAGATATCGAGCGCGCGCTCGACGCCGCCCACGCCGCCGCCGACGCATGGGGCCGCACCTCGGTGCAGGACCGCTCGCTGATCCTGCTCAAGATCGCTGACCGCATCGAGCAGAACCTCGAACTGCTGGCCGTGACGGAAACCTGGGACAACGGCAAGCCCGTGCGCGAAACGCTGGCCGCCGACATTCCGCTGGCTGCGGACCACTTCCGCTATTTCGCCGGTTGTATCCGCGCGCAAGAGGGGTCTGCCGCGGAGATCAACGACAAGACGGTCGCGTACCACATTCACGAGCCGCTGGGCGTGGTGGGCCAGATCATCCCTTGGAACTTCCCGCTGCTGATGGCCGCCTGGAAGCTGGCGCCCGCGCTGGCCGCCGGCAACTGCATCGTGCTCAAGCCCGCCGAGCAGACGCCGCTGGGCATCAACGTGCTGATGGAGCTGATCGGCGACCTGCTGCCGGCTGGCGTGCTCAACGTCGTACACGGTTATGGCAAGGAAGCGGGCGAGGCGTTGGCCACCAGCAAGCGCATCGCCAAGATTGCCTTCACCGGTTCCACGCCGGTGGGCTCGCACATCCTGAAGTGCGCCGCTGAAAACATCATTCCGTCGACAGTGGAGCTGGGTGGCAAGTCGCCCAACATCTACTTTGAAGACATCATGCAGGCCGAGCCGAGCTTTATCGAGAAGGCGGCCGAAGGCCTGGTGCTGGGCTTCTTCAACCAGGGCGAGGTGTGCACCTGCCCCTCGCGCGCGCTGGTGCAGGAATCCATCTACAGCCGCTTCATGGATGCCGTGATGACCAAGGTGGCCGCCATCAAGCGTGGCGACCCGTTGGACACGGACACGATGGTGGGCGCGCAAGCCTCCGAGCAGCAGTTCTACAAGATCCGCAGCTATCTGGAGCTGGCACAGGAGGAAGGCGCCGAATGCCTGGTCGGCGGCGACGTGGAAGTGCTGCCCGGCAACCTGTCCAAGGGGTACTACATCAAGCCGACGCTGCTCAAGGGCAACAACAGCATGCGTGTGTTCCAGGAAGAAATCTTCGGCCCGGTGATTGCCGTGACGACCTTCAAGGACGAAGCGCAAGCCATCCACATTGCCAACGACACCGAGTACGGCCTGGGCGCCGGCGTGTGGACGCGCGACATCAACCGCGCCTACCGCGTGGGCCGTGCCATCAAGGCCGGCCGCGTGTGGACGAACTGCTACCACCTGTATCCGGCGCACGCTGCGTTTGGCGGCTACAAGAAGTCGGGCGTAGGCCGCGAGACCCACAAGATGATGCTCGACCACTACCAGCAGACCAAGAACCTGCTGGTGAGCTACGACGTCAACCCGCTGGGCTTCTTCTGATGGTGTAGCCGTCTGCAGCAAAGGCGGCAGGCGCGGGGTGATCGACACCCGCGCGCCTGCCTGCTGATCCACAGGCCAAAGAGCCTGGGTCAAAAAATCAATCGGAGACACGGCTATGAGCCGCCCCAACGTGCCGCAGCGCCGGACGTATCAGGCCGTGCTGCGCCTGTGCTACGCGAGTGCGCTGGCCTGCAGCCCGCTCTGCACGCTGGCACAGAGCGCGCCCGCAGATGCCGACGCACGCCTGATGCTGGCCACCACCACGATCATCGGCACCACACCGCTGCTCGGCATTGGCACGCCGCTGTCGCAAGTCTCCGCCAATGTGCAGACGCTGCGTGGCAGCGATTTGCGCAGTCAGCACCGCACGCTGCTTACCGACGATTTCGAGAAGAACCTGCCCAGCGTTGACATCAACGAGGTGCAGGGCAACCCGTATCAGACGGATCTGCACTATCGCGGCTTTACCGCATCGCCGGTGTTGGGTACGCCGCAAGGTCTGTCGGTGTTCGTGGATGGCGTGCGCGCCAACGAGCCTTTCGGCGACGTGGTGAACTGGGACTTGATTCCCCGCATGGCAATCGACACCATCCAGTTGATCCCGGGCTCGAACCCAACTTATGGGCTGAACACGCTGGGCGGGGCCATCACCATCGCCACCAAGAATGGCAAGCAGAACCCGGGCAGTTCCGCTGAAGTATCCGGCGGTTCGTGGGGGCGCAAGTCCGCGCAGGCAGAGCAGGGCGGCATGATTGGCGCCAACCTGGATTACTACGTCAGCGCCAGTGCACTGAACGACAACGGCTGGGCCGACCACAACGCCAGCCGTGTGCGCCAGGCGTTCGGCAAGCTGCGCTACACCAGCGCGGACACCACGCTGTCGCTGTCGCTGGGCGGTGCAGACAACACGCTGCAGGGCAGCCAGACACTTCCGCGTTCGTTCCTCAACAACCCGGCGCAGGCGTATACGTTTCCGGACACCAACAAGAACAGCACGGCGTACATCACGCTGTCGGGCGACCACTTCATCAACGACGATCTGCAACTGAGCGCGAATGTCTACTACCGGCATTTCCGCAACGCCAACCTCAGCAGCAACGTCAATGAGGACTTCGGCAGTGTCGACGCGAATGGGAACGTCGATACGGTGCAGTCGCACAACGCGCAGTCCGTCATCTCCACCGACAGCTACGGCGCCAGCGTGCAGCTGACGCGCATGAGTACCGTCGCCGGTATGGAGAACCAGCTCGTGGTTGGGGCGGCAGCGGACTTTGCCAACTCCGGTTTTACGCAGGGCTCGCAGGACGCATTCTTTACGGACGCGCGCGGCTCGGTCGGCATCGGTGGTTTTACGCAGACCACCAATGCGAAGACGCGCAATGGCAATCTCGGCGTGTACTTCAACGACACGCTGTCGCTCAGCAAGCAGTGGACGCTCACGCTGGCGGGCCGCTACAACTGGGCGCACGCCGTCATCCGCGATGCCAGCGGTGCGCAACCGCTGCTCGATGGCGACCACACGTTTTCGCGCTTCAACCCGGCCATCGGCCTGAACTGGAACCCGACGCCCAAGCTGACGGTGTACGCCACGTACAACGAAGGCATGCGCGCACCGACGGCCATCGAACTGGCGTGTGCGGACCCCGCAGCGCCATGTTCGTTGCCGAACAACTTCATTGCCGATCCGCCGCTCAAGCCGGTCATCTCCAAGACGTTTGAAGTCGGGGTGCGCGGCCGCGCGGGCGACGCCACCACGTGGAGCGCGGCCGCCTACAGCACCACGCTCAACGACGATATCCAGTTCGTGAGCGCAGGCGCGGCCAGCACGCTCGGCTTCTTCCAGAACGTGGGCCGCACGCGCCGGCAGGGCTTTGAGCTGGCGGCGCACACGCAGTTCGGGCCGCTGGGCATCAGCGCCAGCTACAGCTACGTCAACGCGACCTACCGTTCTGACTGGACGGAGCACAGCCCCAGCAATTCCAGCGCGGATGCCAGCGGCAATATTCACATCAAAGCCGGTGACCGCATCCCCGGCATTCCCGAGAGCACCATCAAGCTCCGGTTCGACTACGCCGCCACGCCCAAGTGGAAGATCGGCACCAACCTGATCTGGCGCGGCAGCATCTACGCGCGCGGCGACGAGAACAACGCCGATACCAACGGCAAGCTCTCCGGCTACTTCCTCGCCGATCTGGATACGACGTACCAGGTGACCAAGCAACTGCAGGTGTTCGCCACGGTGTCGAACCTGTTCAACCGCCGCTACCAGAGCTTTGGCGTGCTGGGCGCGAACGCCTTTACCGGGCCGAACAACACCTTCAACGGAGCGAGCCCGATCAGCGCGCAATTTGTTGCGCCCGGTGCGCCGCGTAGCGTGTGGGTGGGGGTGCGGTATGCGTGGCAATAGCAGCGTGGCCACGGCGTATCGCGCCAGCGGGCCTGCTCCAATTTTTCGCAGCAGAACACGGATGTGTTGCGGCGTGAAGCACAACACGGCGCGCAAACGCGCGCGAGGCCGCAGTGTTCCTGCGTTTGCCAGATGGCATGGGATTTGCCAAGGAGCCGTGCGGTGCGACTGTCGCATCAGCGGAGTTTGACAACAACAGAGAGGTAGGAGACAACGATGAGGACACTACGCGTGATCACGCTGGCGGCGGCAAGCCTGACGGCAACGCTCACCGCCACCGCAGCAACGCCCCCCGTGACAGACGCCATGATCCAGAACGACGCCAAGTCTTCCGGCGACGTGCTGACCTGGGGCATGGGAACGCAAGGCCAGCGGTTTTCCGGGCTCACCAAGATCAACACGAAAAACGTCAGCCAGCTCGTGCCGGCGTGGTCGTTCTCATTTGGCGGCGAGAAGCAACGCGGGCAGGAAGCCCAGCCGCTCATCTACAACGGCAAGATGTTTGTCACTGCGTCGTACTCGCGCATCTACGCGATCGACCTGAAGACAGGGCAGAAGCTCTGGAAGTATGAACAGCGCCTGCCCGACGCCATCATGCCGTGCTGCGATGTGGTGAACCGTGGCGCAGCGCTGTACGACAACCTCGTCATCTTCGGCACGCTGGATGCGCAGCTCGTCGCGCTCAACCAGGACACCGGCAAGGTCGTCTGGAAAGAGAAGATCGATGACTACGCCGCTGGTTACTCGTACACCGCAGCGCCGCTGATCGTGAAGGGCATGGTGCTGACCGGGGTGTCGGGCGGCGAATTCGGTGTGGTGGGCCGCGTGGAAGCACGCGACGCCAAGACCGGTGAGCTGATCTGGACGCGTCCGACCGTCGAAGGCCACATGGGCTACAAGTACGACAAGGACGGCAACAAGACCGAGAACGGCATCACCGGCACACTCAACGCGAGCTGGCCCGGCGAGACCTGGAAGACCGGTGGCGCATCGACCTGGCTGGGCGGCACCTACGACCCCCAAACCGGTCTGGTGTACTTCGGTACCGGCAACCCTGGCCCGTGGAACAGCCACATCCGCAAGGGCGACAACCTGTACTCGTCGTCCACGCTCGCCATCGACCCGGACACCGGCAAGATCGTCTGGCATTACCAGAACACCCCGAACGACGGCTGGGATTTCGACGGCGTGAATGAGTTCGTCACGTTCGACATGGACGGCAAGCGCGTGGGTGCCAAGGCGGATCGCAACGGCTTCTTCTATGTGAACGACGCGAAGACGGGCCAGTTGCTCAATGCGTTCCCGTTCGTGAAGGTCAATTGGGCCACCAGCATCGACCTGAAGACGGGGCGCCCGAACTATTCGCCAGACCACCGTCCTGGCGATCCGGCTGCCGCAACGGGTGACGAGAAGAAGGGCAAGTCGGTGTTTGCCGCCCCAGGCTTCCTCGGGGGCAAGAACCAGATGCCGATGGCGTACAGCCCGCAGACCGGCCTGTTCTATGTGCCGTCCAACGAGTGGGGCATGGACATCTGGAACGAGCCGATCAGCTACAAGAAGGGCGCGGCCTACCTGGGTGCCGGCTTCACCATCAAGCCGCTCAATGAGGATTACATCGGCTCGCTGCGCGCGATCAACCCCAAGACCGGCAAGATGGTGTGGGAGATCAAGAACACCGCGCCGCTGTGGGGTGGCGTGATGACGACCGCCGGCGGCCTGGTGTTCTGGGGCACGCCCGAGGGCTATCTGAAGGCGGCAGACGCCAAGACCGGCAAGGAGCTGTGGAAATTCCAGACGGGTAGCGGCATCGTCGCGCCGCCCGTGACGTGGGAGGACAACGGTGAGCAGTTCGTGGCCGTCGTCTCCGGCTGGGGCGGCGCAGTGCCGCTGTGGGGCGGTGAAGTGGCCAAGCGCGTGAACTTCCTGGAGCAGGGTGGCTCGGTCTGGGTGTTCAAGCTGCACAAGAACTAAGTTGCACCGTGCCGGGTGGTGTGCATCCCCAACAAGGCGCACTGCCTGGCACGGCCCCGTATTGCCGATAGCGGCATCACGAAGTGTTGGAAGGTAATCATGCAAACAGGAATGCTCTCGCTGTTGACGCTGGCGTCGATGGCAATCAGCGCTGCGGCCTATGCCGCCCCAGACATGCAGGCCCTGGCGGACAAGAGCGGCTGCTTTTCGTGCCACAGCGTGCAGAACAAGATCGTCGGCCCAGCGTTTGCTGACGTGGCGGCCAAGTACAAGGGCGACGCAGAAGCGCCGGCACGGCTCGCACAAAAGGTGCGCGAGGGCGGCAAGGGCGTATGGGGCCGCATTCCCATGCCGCCGCATCCGAGCCTCAAGGAAGAAGAGGCGCAGCAACTCGTGGCATGGGTGCTAAGCCGCTGATCGTGCGTACTGCGCAGGCGCGCGCACAAACGAACAGGGCCGGCAATGTCCGGCCCTTTTTTTCTCTATGACGAAGTCAATCGTCGGGAGTTGGCATCCGTGCGGAACACGATCGATAACTCGTCGGCGCGGTGATCGCGCATCTGGCCGAAGCGGTCCATTGCCGCCAGGCGGCCCTGCAGGACGACGGTCTGCAGCGTGCCGTGGTCCGGCGATTTGCCGCAGACGGGGTCGGCGCGCTCGGCATCACCCGTGACCAGATACGACTGGCAGCGGCAACCGCCGTAATCGGCCTCGCGGGAGTCGCACGACTGGCACGGATCGGGCATCCAGTGCGTGCCGCGATAGCGCTGGAACGCCGTGCTCGATTGCCAGATGGTTTTCAGCGGCATGTCGAGCACATTGGGCAAGTCCAACCCAGGCAGCATGCGCGCGGAATGGCACGGCAGCGCCACGCCATCGGGCGCGACACCGAGAAAGGTCGTGCCCCAGCCGTTCATGCATTTCTTCGGACGCTGCTCGAAATAGTCGGGCACCACGTAGAGCAACTGGCAGCGGTTGCCGATGCGGGTGCGGTAGTCGTTGACCACGGCTTCAGCGTCGCGCAGTTGCTCGATGGTGGGCATCAGCGCGAGGCGATTTTCCCAGGCCCAGCCGTAGTACTGCGTATTGGCCAGCTCCAGATATTCCGCGCCGATCTCCAATGCCATGTCGATGATGGCGCCCACATGCGGCAGGTTGTGCCGGTGCATCACGCAGTTCATCACCATGGGATAGCCGTGCGCCTTGATGAGGTCTGCCACGCGGCGCTTCAGCTCAAAGGTGCGCGTGCTCGACAGAAAATCGTTGAGCTCGCGCGTGGAATCCTGAAACGACAGTTGAATGTGGTCGAGCCCTGCCGCACGCAACGCGCCGAGCCGCGCATCCGTCAGCCCGATGCCGGAAGTGACGAGGTTCACATAGAACCCGAGCTTGTGCGCGTGCGCGACCAGCGCTTCCAGATCTTTGCGCAGCAGCGGTTCGCCACCCGACAAGCCCAACTGCACCGCGCCCAGCGCCCGCGCCTGCGTGAAGACCTCACACCATTGCTCGGTGCTCAGTTCCCGATCGTGCTGCGCATAATCCACCGGGTTGGAGCAGAACGGGCAATGCAGCGGGCAGCGGTATGTCAGCTCGGCCAGCAGCCAAAGTGGCGGGCCCGGAACCGGCGGCGCGGTTGCGAGCCCCGGCTCGGCGCTAAATGAGCCAGCCGCGTTCGAGTGCATGTTTGACAAAGGCGTGGACCTCCGGCGCGATACCTTGCACGCCAAAAGCGGATTGCAGATCGTCGATCAGCATGTCGAGGGTGTGGGCGCCATCGCAGCGCTGCAGGATCGCGGCAGCGCTGTCGTTGAGCGTGACCATGCCCTCGGGGTACAGCAGCACCCAGCTCTGCTGCATGTCTTCCCACTGCAGGCGGAAGGTCCGGTGCAGGGTGGGGCGGCTTGGATCAGGCAAGGACGGGGTCATGAGCGTGGGCCTGTTGAATGGCATCCAGGATCGACCAGAGGATGTCGAGCTTGAACTGCAGGATGTCAAGCGCGCGCTGCTGCTGCTCGGGCGTGCGGAAGTAATCGAGCGTCACGCGTAGGCCATGTTCGACATCGCGCGAGGCCAGCGGAATGCGTGAGCGGAAATACGCCAGCCCTTCCGGCTGCACCCACGGATACTGCTCGGGCCAGCCGGCCAGCCGCTCTTTGTGGATGTCTGGTGCGAACATCTCCGTCAATGACGAGCACACCGCCTCCTGCCACGGCGCCCGGCGCGCAAAGTTGACATACGCATCCACGGCAAACCGCACGCCTGGCAACAGATGCTGGTGCGACCACAGCTCGCTGCGCTTCAATCCCACCGCTTCACCCAGGCGTACCCAGCTTTCGATACCGCCGGGGCGGGTGTCGTCACCATCGTGGTCGTGGATGCGGACAATCCACTCGCGGCGCGTTTCACGATCAGGGCAATTGGAGAGGATGGCCGCATCCTTAAGCGGGATGTTGACCTGGTAGTAGAAGCGGTTGGCAACCCAGGTGCGGATCTCTTCGGGCGTGCATTCGCCCGCGCGCATGCGCAGGTTGAACGGGTGATGGATGTGATAGCCCGCCTGCTTCGCGCGCAGTCGTGCTTCAAACTCTTCAGCGGTCCAGGCAACAGAGTGTGTCATAGCGAGATTTCCATGCCGTCGTAAGCCACCTCGATGCCGTGCGCTTCCAGCTCGCGGCGTTGCGGTGAGTCTTCATCGAGGATCGGGTTGGTGTTGTTGATGTGGATGAGGACCTTGCGCGCGGCCGGCAAGCGGTCGAGCGTTTCGATCATGCCGCCGGGGCCGGACTGCGCCAGGTGGCCCATGTCGGCTGCAGTCTTGGTGGAAAAACCGAGTGTCAGCATTTCGTCGTCGGTCCAGCAGGTGCCGTCTACGAGGACGACATCAGCGGCACTCAACTCTTCGAAGATGTGCGACTCAATGCGGGCAAGCCCTGGCGCGTAGAAGGCGCGTCGCCCGCTCTGGCGATCGACGATGCGCAGGCCGATGTTGTCGCCAATGCGGTGAGCATTGCGGCTGGGCGAGTAGGGCGGCGCCTTGCTCTCCAGCGGCACCGCGGTGAGTTCCACGGTATCGAGCGGTGGCACCGCAAAGGCGGAGCCATCCAGCGCCAGCGCGCGCGTATCGAGCCCGCAATAGTGCGACAGCATGCGCGTGAGCGGGAACGCCGTGGACAAATCGCTGAGCACCGCTGCCGAGGCATAGACGGGCAAGGGCTGCCGGTGTTCACGCAACATCAGCAGGCCGGTGACGTGGTCGATCTGCGCATCGATCAGGATCACGCCGACGATGCCCGTATCGCGCGGTGCGCGCGCCGGCTGCAGCGCTGGCGACGCCCGCAACTGCGCCAGGATGTCGGGCGATGCGTTGACGATGATCCAGTTGTGGTGGTCATCGCCCAGTGCGATGGAAGACTGCGTACGCGGTGTGGCGCGTAACGTGCCGCGCCGCACGCCGTCGCAGTTGCGGCAGTTGCAGTTCCACTGCGGGAACCCGCCGCCGGCGGCCGAGCCAAGAACCCTGAGTATCGTCATATGCAAACAGACCCTGGTCCAACGTGTTGGCCGGATTGAGCAAGAAGCCGGCCAGCTTGTGGGCCAACTGGAGAACGAAAAAAGAAGCCCGCCGTGAACAGCCGGCGGGCCCAGGAGAACGGTGCGTTCCGTTGCGCGATGTCAGCGGTTAGCGATGTACATCGTGATCTCGAAGCCGAGGCGCAGTTCGGTGTAGGCGGGCGTGGTCCAGGTCATGTCTCCTCCTTGAGGGGTTGGCATAGTTAGTGAGTGTGGTGCGTCATTGCGCGGCTGGCGCCGGTGTGTTGCCGAACGCAGCCGCGCGCTGATCAAGGCAACATCCATGCCCACTTCCGCCTGGCCAGACACGTCGACTTGCATGCGTCTTCGCACGCCGGATGGCCATCGTTTGCATGTGCGGCTGTGCGGGCCGGACACCGGCGAACCGTGGGTGGTACTGCACGGCGGCCCCGGCAGTGGCTGCACTCCTGCAATGGCTGCATGGTTCGATCCGCTGCGGCATCGTGCGGTGCTGGTGGATCAGCGCGGCGCAGGGCAATCGCGTCCGGCCGGGTCTCGGCGTCGCAATACGGTGGGCACGCTGCTGGCGGATCTGGAGCAGTTGCGCGCCACGCTCGGCATCGCGCGTTGGGGCGTGGTCGGCGGGTCGTGGGGCGCGGCGCTGGCGCTGGCGTATGCGGATCGGTTTCCCGATGCGGTGGCGGCGCTGGTGTTGCGTGGCAGCTTTCTCACGGGCTTCGATGATGGGCAAGCGCTGTTCAACGCGCGTGGTGCCGGGCGGGATCTCCTGCGTGGTGTGCCGCGGCATGGTGAGGGTTTCCCCGGAGCGCGTGGGCGCCTGCTCGTTGCAACAGACATGTTGCACGCTGGTACAACTGTTCAGAAATTGAACATCGCCACCCACTGGCAGCGGGCGGAGCGTCGGTTGCTGGGTCTGCCGGCCGGCAGGCCGCAGACGCGGCCCCAACAGATGGCCTTGCTGCGCAAATATCAGCTTCAGGCGCATTACCTCGTCGGCAGAGCGGGCCTCGGGAAGGCGGCGTTGCTCAGGGCGGCGGCGCGTATTGGTACGCGCGGCGGCGCGAGCGGGTTGCCCGTGACGCTACTGCATGGGCGACAAGACAACGTTTGCCGGCCCGATAACGCGCTGCGTTTGCAGGCGGTGATGCCGCAAGCGCGGCTGGTGTGGGTGCCAGGTGGACACCTGGCGACGGGCGACATGGCACTGGCGCTGCGCGACGCGATTCGCGCGGCGGCGTGGTCAATCCGCGCGGGGCAGGCCGCCGGCTTCGTCGATCTTGCGGTAGACGGTATTGCGTGAAATGCCCAACGCCTTGGCGGCCGCGGAGATGTTGCCGTTGTGCGCCTTCACGGCGGCCAGGATGGTCATCGCTTCCACGTCGGCAAGCCGCTTGGGGGCAGCGTCGGTTGCTACCGGCGGGAGGGGTGCCTGTGCGGCGCTCACGCTGTCCGCAGCCTGCGGGGTGTTGTGGCGCGCGTGCCAGTCTTCGAGAAAGTCGTCGGGCAGGTGGTCTTCGGTGATTTCCGGCGCGTCTTCGGCCATCAGGCGCGCCGTGCGCAGCAGGTTGCCGAGCTGGCGGATGTTGCCGGGCCAGTGGTAGCTGCGGAACATCTGCGCCACCGGTTCGCTAATCGGCGGTGCGTCGGCTTGCTCCTGGCGCAGCAGCAGGTTGGCCACGGCATCCAGATCACTGCGCTCGCGCAACGCCGGCAGGCGCACGACCAGGCCGTTCAGGCGGTAGTACAGGTCTTCTCGGAACTGGCCGCTCGCCACCATCTCGCGCATGTTGCGGTGGGTGGCACACACGACAGCCACATCCACCTGGATCAGCTTGTTGCTGCCCAGCGGCGAAACCGCACGCTCCTGCAGCGCGCGCAGCAGGCGGGCCTGCAGGTGCAGCGGCATGTCGCCAATCTCGTCCAGGAACAGCGTGCCGCCGTTGGCCAGCACCATCTTGCCGATGCCGCCCTTCTTGCGGGCGCCGGTAAAGGCGCCTTCCTCATAGCCGAAGAGTTCCGATTCGATCAGCGCTTCCGGAATCGACGCGCAGTTCACGGCCACGAATGGGCCGGCGTGGCGCGGGCTGTCCGCATGGATGGCGCGGGCGAGGAGTTCCTTGCCGGTGCCGGTTTCGCCCAACACCATCACGGTGATGTCCTTGCCGATGACCTTGCGCACCTTGCTGATGACGGTCTTGATCTGGGCATCGCCCGTGTCGAGTGCTTCCAGGCTGGCAGCGGGCCGAGGCGGGGCGATGTAGGCGCGGCTTGCCGGTGCGGAGTAGGACTCGCCGGCGCCGTCGTTGCCGATGGCGCTACGTGCGATCGTGCCTTGCCGCTTCCACTCCACGCGCGCAAACACCTTGACGCCACTGGGCAACTGCAACTGCACGATGCCGGCAGGGGCGCCACGCTCCGTATCGATCAGCTGCGACATCGACAGGCTGAACAGCGACGAAAAGGTGTGCGCCTGCAACGCCCGGCTCGACAGCCCGAGCTGAAACTCCCCGCTGCGGTTGGCCGACAGAAAGCGCCCGGCCGGCGTGAACGCCGCAATGCCTTCCACCAGCGTGCCGATGAATTCCGGCCGCGAGTGAAAGTGAATACAGACCACGTCCTGAAACGTGTTGGCGAACAGCTGGTTCTCGATCATCTGCGCTGACATGCGG
Source organism: uncultured Ralstonia sp. (assembly GCA_966433195.1). GTDB lineage: Bacteria > Pseudomonadota > Gammaproteobacteria > Burkholderiales > Burkholderiaceae > Ralstonia. The sequence goes on along the minus strand of CBJMVH010000002.1, from coordinate 23,376 downwards.
ACCAGCGCCATGGTGTGCTTGTGAAAGCCACGATGATCTCCCGTCACATCGAGCGCGCCCACCGTCTTGCCATACGGATCAAAGATGGGGGCGCAAGAGCAGGTGAGAAACCGGTTGGCCTCGAGATAGTGTTCAGACGCATGAACCAGTGTGGGCTTGGCCTCGGCCAGCGCCGTGCCGATGGCATTGGTGCCCCGGCTTTCTTCCGACCACGACGCGCCCGGCTGCAGGGCCACCTTGCTCGCCTTGGCCAGGAAGTCGTCATCGCCCAGCGAATGCAGGATCAGGCCTGCGGTATCCGTCAGGATCACCATGCTCTGCGTGTTGACGATCTGGCTATAGAGCGTCTCCATCACGGGCAGCGCATGCGCAAACAACGACTGGCTGCGCTCGATCTGTGTTTTCAGCTCGCTTTGCTCAACGGGGCAGAAGTCAGGCGATTCGTAGGGGCGCAGGCCGTACGATTTCGAGCGCTCGTGCGATTGGGCGATCCGCTCCGGCTGATCGTGGTCCGAGGCGTCAGCAGACGCAGACGATGCAGAGGACGGGGCGCGGGCACTCTCGGGAGCGCCCAGGGCGGCTGCCGCGTGGGGAATCATGGTTGTCTCCTTGAAGTCGCCCGCGATCTATGCGCGGGTCGTCCGGCTCGCTGTTGCGTATGTACGGGCCGGAAGTGTTGCGCCATGAAGCAAGACGCTTGCCAGGGTGTTGCATTCCTGAGCACCGTCCCGACCCATTTCTAGGTGTTGGCGCGCCAACATGTCAACAGCGTCGGGGGAGGTCGTTTTGATTTGGCGCAGCTTCCGCGCTTGGTATGGCTCTTGCAGAAATGCCCTCAAAAGACATTTCAACGACACAGGAGACAACTCGTGAAACTGCCCCGTCAACTCGTTGCGCTGCTTTCGGTCTGTACGCTCATGGCCGGCGCACTTCCCACAACCGCAACCGCCCACGGCGATGTCACCCCGCAAGCCGTGGACACGCACACCTTACCGCAACTCGGCAGCGAATGGCGTCAGGACAATCCATACCGCGCGCCCGGCAAGGACCATGACGAGGCGCTGCGTATCGGCTCGTCAGCATTCAACCAGAACTGCGCGCGCTGCCACGGGTTGGAGGCGATTTCCGGCGGGATTGCCCCCGACCTGCGCAAGCTCGATACCGATTGCATGACGATGCCGGCCGGCAAGAAGCAGGACGCCTGCTTTGCCGAGGTCTCGCAGTACATGACCACCACCGTCCGCAAGGGCCGCACGCGCGATGGCCGTGTCTACATGCCGCCGTTTGAAGGCGTGCTCAGCCAGGAAGCCATCTGGTCGATCAAGACGTATCTGGAATCACGCCGCGTGCAGGAGTAACGCGCCGGTTGTCGTTCAGGTGCCCTGCGTCTGTCGGGCACATCACGCCTATCCATCTGGAGTGTTTTCATGATCGCCCACCCTTGGCCGCATCGCTGGTCATATCCGGCTCGCATTGGCCGCTGCCTTGCTGCCTTTCTGCTCGCTGCGGCCGTGGCGCTGTTTGGCGCTGCCCCCTTGCCTGCGCATGCCGACATGGCAAAGATCCGCCAGACCGGCAGCCTCAAGATTGCGCTGTACAAGGGGTTGCCGCCGTTTTCCGACAACGTGGGCGGTCAGTTCGCCGGCATCGACGTGGCGCTGGCCAATGCGTTGAGCAAGCAGATGGGCTTGTCGCCCGCGTTGCTGCCGTTCGACGCGGATGACGACAGCGTATCGGACGACTTGCGCAACATGGTCTGGCGCGGGCACTACCTCGGCTATGGCCCCGCCGACGTGATGTTGCACGTGCCCGTCGATCCGGCGTTCATCCGTCAGAACCAGGAAGTGCTGATCTTCGCGCCCTACCACCGCGAGACCTTCGTGCTCGTCTATGACCAGCAGCGCATCCATCAGGTCAGCCGCTTTGAAGACCTCACCGGCCAGGTGACCGGCGCCGAGGGCGGCACGGCCGGCGCCAACGCCTTACTCACCAGCGCGCAAGGGGTATTGCGGGATAAGGTGAAGATCTATCCGCACGCGGACGATGCCTTGCGCGCGCTGTTTGCCGGCGATGTGGCGGCGGTGATGGTGATGCGCTCGGAATACGAAAGCGCGCTGAAGGCGAAGGGCGCCTCTGCGACGCGTTTCGTAGCGACGGAACTGCAATCGCCGCTGCTGCCGGCACACGGCTGGGCTGTGGGCATGGCGGTCAAGGCCGATCAGGCCGAGTTGGCACACGCGCTTGAAAACGCGCTCAATGCGCTGCGCGCCAACGGCGAACTGCAGCGCATCTTTGCGCGGTATGGCGTGTCGATGGTCGCGCCCTAGGGCCTAGGGCGCGGGTGGTTGCGCCAGGGCGCTAGAGCTTTTCCGGCGCCACGTGTTTGGCTTGCGGCAGCGGATTGACGTTGCCCTCAAAGTGCGAGCCAGCAGGCATCTCGGAAAGATGATGGAGCTTCGGCTCGCGATGCCCGTCGGCCTGCGCCTCGTGCTGTTCCATGAAGGACATCGCCGTGCGCCGCCGCAGCAACTGCGCATCACGCGATGGCGTTTGCAGATGGGATTGGGATTCGCGCCACAGCTCGGCGGTGAACTTGAGCCCGGCGCGCAGCGCGTGTGTGCTTTCCTGCTTGCCCCTACGCTGGTCGGAGACGCGCTCGACGCCCTTGCGGATGACGTCTTCCAGGAAGGTGATGCGCGCGCGGTAGTAGTCCGCATGCATCTGCGCGTCGAGCACGCGCTGTTCGGCCTGATACAGCTCCATGCGCAACTCGCCCAGTGCGCGTTCGGCCTGCTTTTCGGGAGAGGGGGCTTGGTTCAATGCCCAGTTTGCAATCCACCGCAACATGGTAAGGCCCTCCAGTTTTAGCTCTGCGGGTGCCTGGGGGGAGTGTCGCTGTCGCCCCGCATTGAGCGCGCTTGGATCAGAACCGATCTTTGCTTGCCAAACAGACTAGCAAAAAATCCGGGCCGTTTGCGTACGCGCGCCGCTGGCCCTGTTGCGAAAAAGGGGCATGGTCCGTTTGGGTGAGATGCGCACCGCCGAAGTTCTGGTTTGATAAGTGATTGTCCGGTGCGCGAATGCCTGCCAAGGCAAGTCCGGCCTGCCCAGGTGCAACCGATTGCGCGCCGCACCGACGCGCCAAGCTGGTGCGCGAGGTCTTCCAGGCGGGTTACGGTGCGGTGGAAAGTCGACCCCGGCGCAGCGTTGCCGGTGCCTTTTATGGCGGGTGCCGCAGCCTTAGCGGAAACGGTACGTGAGCGACGCCATGGCCGTGGTCTGCTGGCGACGCTGCGTAATCGGGCTGTCGGCCGCATCGCCACGCAGCCGCGCGATGGTGACGGACCCATTGGCCGTCCAGCGGTCATCCAGCTTGCACGTGACGATGGCGTTGACGTGGATGTCGCGCACACCGGCATGCGTGGTGAACACCGGCAAGCCCGAGCGCGCGCTTTGCCCATCGTCCACACCAAAGAACGTGCGCATGTATTGGCCATTGGTCCACGACACGCCGGTGCCCAGGCTGAACAGCCAGCGGCCGAGCGGCGCGCTGGCATAGGCATCGGCATTGGCGATCAGGCCCTGACGATTGCCGAGGATGTCCTGCTCGGCATCCGTAGACAGTGTGAGAAACGACACCGTGTATTGCGCGAACGCCTTGGCGCGCACCGTGGCGTTGACGTTGCCCAGACCATTGAGCCGCGCGTCATCGTGCGCATGGCGCCAGGTCGGGTCGAACTGGAAGTTGCCGCCCACCTGCCACGTGTCGTCGTTGGCGAGGTACACACCCGCGAAATCCATGCCCTTTGAGAAGAAGCGGTGCTTGTACTCGATCTCCTGATCGATCCACGGAAACACGAAGCTCGATTTTGCGCCCGGGTATTTTGGTGCCACGTAGATGGACGGGCCGACGGCGATGCTCCAGTCGCTGGTTTCGCTGCCCTCATTGGCAGCGGCGCAGGTGGCCACGGTGGGCAGCAGGCAGGCAAGGACGAGGCGGGGCAGGGCACGCGAAACGGACATGGACGTGTGTGGGTGGGGCCGGCAAATGCGGCGGGCACGTCATTCTATGGGAACTCGCCGACTCCCCCTAAGCCTGCGGGCCTCGAGCCACACGAGCTGCAGGCGGTGCAGATTGGCGGGATGAAGCGACGAACGCATCTGCATTGAGGCGGTTTTAGGCAAAAAAAACGCCGGGAATGTCCCGGCGTCTTTCATGGTGCGACTGCTTTATTGCTTGGCAGGCTCAGCGGCCTTGGCAGCCGGAGCAGCGTCGGTCTTGGCTTCCGACTTGGCAGCAGCCTTGTGGGCCTTTTTGTGCGCGTGCTTCTTCTCGTGCTTGGCTTCAGCCTTCGGGGCGGAAGCAGCATCGGTGGTCGCCGTCGTCGCAGCAGCAGCGGCCGGAGCCGATGCGGCAGCCGGTGCGGAGGCGGTACCAGCGGCGAACACGGGGGCTGCGAAAGCACCAGCAACGATCAGAGCGGCCAGGGATTGAGCGACTTTCATGTGAGACTCCTTCAGATTCATCAAGCGGGATATTGGGACTCCAGATACATGGATCTCGTCCCATGTTGCGATCCATGCCTCCTAAAACGCCCCACATCGCGAGCCCGTGCACCGCTGTTTGTAAGCGTTCTGCTGACGATGTAAGCGCGCGTAACAATGGGCTGGGGTTGAGACACGTCAAGGTGCCGGTCCACCGCACGCGTATCGTGAGGACGTGATTGGACAACGGTAAGCGCCTGAACCAGACTGCTTGGTGATGCGCGGTTCATGCCAATGCGCTGTCCACGCATGACGCCATCCTGTCTCTTCTCTTGATAAGGACAACCCGATGAACAAGCTCCTGACCGCCCTCGTGGCCACACTTTTCAGCGCTGGCGCGTTCGCGCAGGCTTCGGCGCCCGCAGCACCCGCTGCGCCGGCTGCACCCGCCGCAGCGCCCGCACCGGCTGCTTCGGCCCCGGCCGCCAACGAGAAGGCACCGCAACACAAGAAGAAAAAGAAGCGCGACCACCGCCCCAAGATGCAAGACAAGAGCGCCTACGGCGTAGGCGGCTGATCACTCTCCCGTCCGCCCAGTTTCTGCACACCACGGCGCCGGCCCTCAGAAGGGGCCGGCGTTTTGTTTTTGTCGTGGTGAGGTGGTTCACGTTAAAGTTGCTTGACTTAGAGTGCGCTCTAACTCCTAAGCTCCGTTCATGACCACCTTCCTGACCATCGCCCAAGTTGCAGAGGCCACCGGCCTGTCGACCCATACGCTGCGCTATTACGAGCGCATCGGCCTGCTCGACAGCGTGCAGCGGCGCGATAACGGCCACCGCGTCTTCCGTGAGGAAGACATGACGTGGCTCGCCTTTCTGCTGCGCCTGCGCGACACCGGCATGCCCATCGCGCAGATGCAGCAGTACGCGGCGCTGCGGCGCCAGGGCGACAGTCTGGAAAGTGTGTCGGCACGCCAACGCATACTGGAATTGCATGCCGCGGCGCTGGAAGCGGAGCTGCGCGCGCGGGCCGAAACGCTGGCCACGCTGCGCGTGAAGCTGGTTGTCTACGACGGCATTCGGGCACAGCTCGAAGCCGCGGAAAACGCACAGGGTTCCGCTTCCTCCACTCGCAAGTCAAAACGCCAACCGAACGAGGACGCACATGACGCTGATCGCACAAGCCCCAGACCACGTAAGCCACGCCAACCTGCAGGACGATCGCTACGCACGGGGCTGGCAAAAGCTGAAGGAAGTCGATGATGTGGCGGGCGAGCGCGTGGTCGAGGCCTTGGCCGACATCTCGCCCGACCTGGGCCGCTACGTTGTCGAATTCGGGTTTGGTGACGTCTACAGCCGCCCTGGGCTGACGTTGCGCGAACGCGAGATCGCCACCATCGCTGCGCTTACCGCACTGGGCAATGCCGCGCCGCAGTTGAAGGTGCACATCGCCGCCGGACTGAATGTGGGGCTCACGCGCCAGGAGATTACGGAGACGATCCTTCAGATGGCGCTATACGCGGGCTTCCCGGCGGCGCTCAATGGCATGTTTGCCGCCAAGGAAGTGTTTGCCGCTCACGATGCCGAGGGCGATGCGCCGGCCGGCGGGTCGATGCGCCGCGACACCAGCAACTGATCAATGCGGTGGTTGTCGATGTCGAGCACTTCAATATGCAGCGGCCCGATGTCGACGCTTTCGCTCTTCTTGGGAATGCGCTTGAGCGCGTAGATGACCAGCCCGGCAATGGTTTCAACGTGGTGTTCGCCGGGCAGGTCGTCCAGGTCGAAGGCGCGCTTGACGTCGCCCAGCGGCGTGACGCCGTCGATCAGGCAGGAGCCGTCGTCGCGGCGCACGATCTGCTCGTCTTCGCCCAGGTACAGGATGTCGCCCATGACCGCGCCGACGATGTCGTCGAGCGTGACCACGCCCACCACCAGCCCGTATTCGTTGACGACCGCGCCAAAACTCTCATGCATCTCGCGAAAGCGCGCGAGCGCCTGCGAGAGGTTGAGCGTATCGGGCAGCACCAGCAGGTTTTTGTCGTAGTGCTTGCCCAGGTTCCGGATCACAGCGGATGACTCTTCCGACAAGATCTGCTGCAGGATGTCCTTGGAGGCGATGAAGCCGAGCACCGAATCGATATCTTCACGGCAGACGAGGTATTCGGCATGCGGCTGCGCGATGATCTTCTTCTTGATCGACTCCAGCGGCTCGTCGATGGTGAAGTAGACCACTTCGTCGCGGACGGTCATCACCGAGGTGATGGTGCGCGATTCCAGTTCGAACACGTTCTCGATCACGGCCAGTTCGTGCTTGCGCAGCACGCCGGCCTCGGCCCCGGCGCCCACCATGGCGGTGATGTCTTCGGTGGTGATCTGCTCCACGCGGTGTGTCGGCACGCCAAACAGCTTGAGGAACACGTCTGCCGCCCCGTTGAACAGCCATACCACGGGCCGCAGCACGCGCAGGCACGTCTGCATCGGGCCAATGACGGCCAAGGCGCTGCGCTCGGGGTAGAGCACGGCCAGGCGCTTGGGCAGCAGATCGGCAAACAGAATGAACAACCCCGTCACGATGACGAAGCCGGCGATGCTGCCGATGCGCTCGGCACGGGCGGCGGGCAGCCAGTCGCCCAGCCAGACGGCCAAGGGCCCTGAGATCTGGCTGTCCCCGATGATGCCGGCCAGGATGGCCACTGCATTCACGCCGATCTGCACGACGGTAAAGAAATTGCCCGGCATGTCCTTGAGTTGCAGCACGCGCAGGGCGCGGGTATCGCCGTCGTCCGCCAATGTTTGAAGGCGCGTACGGCGCGAGGCCGTCAGCGCGATTTCAGAAGCGGAAAAGAAGGCGCTGATCAGGACGAGCGCGAGAAGGATCAGGGCAGACATGATGGCGGTGCGGTGCGTGCCGTTGCGCTGCGGCAACTGCCCGGCCGCGTGGAAAGTGGCTTCGGACGATCATGGTGCAGCGCTGATCGCTTTGTCAAACCACAGTGTGCCGGGGCGATCTCAAACAATTGTTTAAGCCCTACCGTGGGGGGAGGGAACCGAAATGTGGTTTGCCGTGTACCCACGCCATGGGCGATACTTGCGGCTTCGGACAGACTGCCCCGATCGCCTTGCGGGGCCTGCGTTTGCAGGTGGGCGATTGAGAGAAAATGCAGCTGTTCCGGTCCAGCGCAGGTTCATGCGCCCATCCTCAGCGCCGACGCAGAGCGGCCTTATCGTGCACCGAGTTGCACAGCGGAGTGGCAGTTCATGTGGGTTCTCAGCCGTTTACAACGGCGCACCGGGGGGAAACGGGGGAATACGGCAGGGACGATCGGACGTTTGGTGGCGCTTCTTGGTGCGGCCATCGTTTCGGTGCCTTGTATGACGCTTGCCCAGCAAGCGCCTGCCACCACCGGGTCCGGTGCGTCTGAAGTGACATCTTGGGTCTCGGCCAGCGCGCCGAATATTGCCTGGTACTACGGCGACAAACCGCCCGTGGGTCAGTTGCGCGCATTCGACGCCGTGGTGGTGGAACCCGACCACGATTTCAATCCTGCCCAGTTCAAGACACCCAACACGCAGTGGCTCGCCTATGTGAGCGTGGGCGAGGTCACGCCAGAGCGCCGCTGGTACAAGCAGCTGCCCAAGGCGTGGCTGTCCGGCAGCAACGAGGCATGGGCCTCCCGCGTGGTGGACCAGACTCAGCCCGAGTGGCCGGCGTTCTATGTCGACCACGTCATCAAGCCCCTGTGGGATCGCGGCTACCGGGGGTTTTTCCTCGATACGCTCGATTCGTATCAGCTCATCGCCAAAGATGACCCTGCCCGTGCCGCGCAGGAAGCCGGCATGGTGCGCGTGATCCGGGCGATCAAGGCGCGCTACCCCGACGCCAAGCTGATCTTCAACCGTGGCTTCGAGATCCTGCCGCAGGTGCATGACCTGGCGTATGCGGTGGCGTTTGAATCGCTGTATCGCGGCTGGGACCAGGGCGCCAAGCAATACAGGGTGGTGAACGATGCCGACCGCGAGTGGCTGATGGGCCAGGCGCGCAAGGTTCGCGATGAATACCGCCTGCCCGTCATCGCCATCGACTATTGCCCCCCCGCAGACCGCGCGTGCGCGCGCGATACGGCCAAGCGCATCAAGGCACAGGGGTTGATTCCGTACGTGACCGATCCGGCGCTGTCGACCATTGGCGTGGGTCGCATCGAGGTGCTGCCGCGCAAGGTGCTGATCCTGCAGGAGCGTGATCTGCGCTACGCCATCGAGACCAGCGAAGGCGTGCGCTTCGTGGCCATGCCGCTGAACTATCTCGGCTACGACGTGGAGTACGCCGATATCAACAAGCCGCTACCTGCCAACGTGCCGCCCGATCGTTATGCCGGCGTGGTGGTCTGGGTCAACTCAGGTTCGGTCAACCATGTGGCAACGCTCACATCGTGGGTGAGGCAGCGCATGAACGATGGCGTGCGCATCGCCTTTATGAACCAGTTTGGGATGCCGGCGGATGCCAGCATGGCCAACCTGCTCAAACTGAAGTTTGTGCAAGGCCGTGCCACTGCACCGCTGGAAGTGGTTTCGCAAGACAAGATCATGGGGTTCGAGATGGCGCCCCGGCCCGATCGCCATGAAGCCCAGCCGATCCAGGTGGGTGCGAACGGGCAATCGCTGCTGCGTTTGAAGTCGGGCAACTTCCAGTTCGACGCCGCCGCCATCACCGATTGGGGCGGCTACGTGCTGAACCCGTATGCGGTGTTCTCGATGGACAAGATCGACCAGGCACGCTGGGTGGTGCAGCCCCTGGAGTTTCTGCGCCGCGCGCTGGCGCTGCCCGACATGCCCATTCCCGATTTGACCAGCGAGAATGGCCGCCGGCTGATGCTCGTGCACGTGGACGGCGACGGCTTTGCCTCACGCGCGGAATTCCCCGGCCCCGAATACCCCGGTGAGGCGCTGCAGCAGCAGGTGTGGGAGAAGTACCGCATTCCGACCACGCTTTCCGTGATCGAAGGGGAGGTGGGGGCGTCCGGGCTGTACCCGAAGCTGACGCCGCGGCTCGAAGCCATTGCCCGCAAGATGTTTGCGCTGCCGTATGTTGAGTTGGGTACCCATACGTACTCGCACCCGTTCGACTGGAGCCGCACGGTGCAGAGTCCGGCGACTGGCCCGGGCAAGGACTCCGGTGGCGGGGATACCGCTTTTGCGCTGACGATTCCCGGCTACAAGTTCAATCTTGACCGTGAAATTGCCGGCTCCATCCGCTATATCGACGAACATCTGGCGCCGCCGGGCAAGCGCGTGAAGATCCTGCAATGGTCGGGTGACTGCCAGCCGCCAGAGCAGGCAGTGCGCATGGCCTGGCAGGCCGGCGTGGTCAACATGAACGGCGGCGATACCACCATCACGCGCAGCTCGCCGTCGTGGACGAGCATTGCCTCCATCGGCATCGACAAGGGGCCCGGGGCTTACCAGGTGTTTGCGCCCAATCAGAACGAAAACGTCTATACCAATGACTGGACGGGGCCTTACTACGGCTTCGAGCGCCTGATTGAAACGCTGCAGATGACCGATACGCCGTACCGCTTCAAGCCCATCAACATCTACTACCACATGTATTCCGGCACCAAGCTTGCGTCGCTCAAGGCCTTGAAGAAGGTCTACGACTACGCGCTCACGCAGCCCGTGTTGCCCATTTATTCGACCGAATACGTGGCCAAGGTGCTGGACTTCCGCGACATGGCCGTTGCCCGCGACGTCGATGATCCCAACGCGTGGGTCGTGCGCGGCAACGGTGACCTGCGCGAGTTGCGCTGGATGGCCTCCGGCACGCCGCGTCTTGCGGATGCGCAAGGCGTGGTTGGTTACGAAAGAGCGAGCGCGGCCGCCGGCGGCATCTACGTCCACCTGGACGACGGCGCGGCCCGCTTTGGCATCACGCCCGCCGCCGAGGCAGCCAAGCCGGCGTACATTGCCGAAGCTGCCGCGTTTGTACGCAACTTTGCGCGCAGTGGCACTGGCATGTCGTTCGAGGCGGGCGGGTATTACAAGCCGTTCGTGCGCCTGGCCAACGCGGGGGCCTGCCGCGTGCAGGTCAACGGCAGCCCGGCGCGGGCCGCCCGCGCACAAGACAATAGCGTGCGCGTCGAGCTGAACGGCGCCGCCGCCCAAACCGTGACCTACCAACGTATCGATGTGGTCTGCTGACCTGACTCCACGCGAACGGCTGCTGTCGCCCTGGCTGATCGGCACGCTCGGCGCGCTGATCGGGCTGGCGCTCGCCCTGATGTTTCCGCGTGAGCGTCTGGAAGCGCGCCTGCTGGAAGGCGGCAAGGTCGATGCGCTATCGGTGGCGTATCTGGAGGCGTGGCTGCGCGTGCGCCCGAATGACGGCGAATTCCTCAGCGTGCTGGCGGCGCAGTACGTGCGTACCGGCCGGTTGGAAGAAGCCGAAGCCATGGTCGCCCGCATGCGGGCGTTGAACGATGCATCGCTCGAGCGCGAGGCGCTGCTGCTCGACATCGCCATCCGCGAGCAGCGCGCCTACGCGCTGCAGCCGAAAGACCCACAACGCGCGGCCCTGCTGGACGACCTGCGTGGCCTGCTCAAACAGGCGCTGGGCTTCAAGTGGACGGCGGCCGAACTGGAAATCTTGGCCAACAAGGCACGTGGGCTGGACCAGGGCGCGATTGCCGTGCAGTTCTACCAGCGCCTGGCCAAGCAGGACGTCGCCCACGCGGCGCATTGGCAGGCGCGCACGGCGGAAATCGCGCTTGGCGTGGGCGAATACCGTGCGGCGGCAGCGGCCAACTTTGCCGCGCAGGCCGCTGCCACATCGCTGGATGACCAGCGCCGCTACTTCATTGCCGGGTTGCAGGCGCTGCAGGGCGGCAACCTGTTCGACGATGCCATGACCGAGGCCCAACGCCGCGTCGGCCCGCTCATCGACGATACCGAAACGCTGCGCTTTCTCACGCGCCTGGCCATGGCGTGCAACCGGCCAGACCTGGCGGACCAGTACGCGCGCCGCCTGCTGCATCTGACGTGGCGTCAGGCGGGCGAGGGCATCGCCCTGGCTAGCGGTACGGCCCGCCATGATTGGGCGTTTGCCGGCCGGCCGGAACCCCTGCCGTCTCCTGCTGACGTGATGTTCATGGATGGCCCCGAAGGGCTCGCCCGCCGCCAGCGCCACGCTGCGCGCATCCGCCATGTGGCCGATCGTGCCACCGAGGGCGCCAAGGGCGAAGATGCCGGCGCCAAGGCGATCACCCGTGGCATCGCGCCGTTCAATGCGGATGACTACGACCTCGCTTACCGCGTCTTCATGGGCAGCGGCAACCTGAACGATGCGCTGCGCGTGGCGGAGGCCGCCGTGCGCCAGCGCCCCGACCTGAAGATCTGGACCGAGCGCGCCGCCCAGGTGGCCGAATGGAACCACCAGCCGATGGCGGCGCTGAACTATTGGCTGGCGTACGCGCAGTCCACCGGCGACGATGCGGCCTGGCAGAACGTGCTGCGCCTGGCGCCTGCCCTGAACGAAGACCACGCTTATCTGGCCGCCCTGCGTTACCAGGCTAGCCGCCAGCCGGGCGATATGAAGCTGCTCGATCAGGTCATCGCGGCGTATGAACGCCTGGGTGAACCGGTGGAAGGGCTCGCCTACCTGAACAGCATTGCGCGTGGGCCGCACCGCCAGGCGATTCTCGAGCGCTACGCCACCCTCGCCGAGCGCGCCGGCAAAGACGACCAGGCCTACGACACCTACGTGCGCCTGCAAAAGGAATTCGGCCCCAACCCGCGCTATGCGCTCAAGCTGGCCAACATGCTGTATGTGCGTGGCCAGTTCGAACAAGCCTTGAGTGCGATGCAGGTTGCCAGCAAGGTGGCCTCGCCGACCGATGATCTGTACTGGCGCACCTTCGCGCAACTGGCACGGCTGAACCAGCGTGATGATCTGTCGCGGGAGGCGTATCGGCAGCTGCTGATTGGCGGCAACGTTGAACCCGACGACCTGGCATCGATGATCGAGTTCTACGACGCGAGCCCCATCGATGCCGGCCGCCTGGCTGAACTGGCCTTCCGCAAGGACGGCACGATGGTCCACCTGCAGCAGGCGCTCTCTTACTACACGCGTGCACGCGCGTTCCGGCGGATCGAGGGTTTGCTGGCGTCGCTCACGCCAGAGCAACGCAAGGCGGCCGAGCAGTCCGCCGGGGTGCTCGGTGCGCGCGCCGAGTACTACCGCCAGAGTGGCCAATGGGCCGCCGCCATGCGCGATCTGCGCCGCGCCGTTTCGCTGCCCGATGCTGGCAGCGACGTGAAGGCCGCTTACCTGTGGGGCTTGCTCGACTCCGGCCAGAACGCCGACCTCAAGCGCGCGCTGGCGCTGTGGCGCGGCGAGGCCGAGAACGATTCCGTCTACTGGGGCGCCTATGCCGCCGCGGGCCTGCAGTTGTTCGACGCCAATCTTGCGTTGCGCTTTCTCGGCCGCCAGAGCAAGTCGATGCAGAACGACCCGCTCTGGCTGCTCGCCTACGCCGATGCCCGTGACATGGCCGGCCAGGCTGATGCGGCCTGGGGCCTGCGCCGCTTGGCGTGGCGGCTGCTGTGGCAGGCCGGCGGCACGGCCGACGACACCAAGGCCACGACGCCCAAGGGACGTAGCGTCGGCACGCGCGTCACCGTGGGCGATAGCGATGCTGCACCCCTGGACGACGATGCCCGCACGGAGTTGCGCGCTCGACGCGTGTCGCTGGCGCAAACCTTTGGATCAGGGGATCTCGCCCAGCGCCTGCTGATCGAGCTGTTGCGTGACGACCGTCGCAGCATGAAACAGGCACGCGAAGGCGGCCGCGCTTCCGTGGCGGCCTCTGAACTGGGCGACCTCGACGTCCTGCCACCGGAGCCGCCGGAGCCCACCGCTGACAAACGCCAGCCGGCCCGCGTGAGCGACCAGCTCGTGTCGGCCGTCGCCAAGGAGGCCGCGCTCGGCTGGGCCCTGTCGCACGAAGCGAATGACCTTGCGCGGGCATGGCTGCTGCAGCAATACACGCGGCAGATGACACGCCCGGCATACGCCGACATCTCCATCGCCCTCGCCGAGCGTGATCTGCAAACGCTCAACCGCCTGCTGGACGATGCGCCAGACCGCCTGCCGCTCTACAACCGCATCGACGCCAACATGGTGACGGACCGCCTGGGCGAGGCGCAGCGCCTGTCGTTCGAGGGCCTGACCACCGCGCCAGATGACGAACAGCTGCATGAGCGCGTGCAAGAGACGCTGCTGACCAATGCGCAGGCGCTGGAGCCGCGTGAAACGTGGTTCAAGCAGGCGCCGCTCACGTACTTCGAGAGCAGTGCCGCCGCCGGCATCCGCCTGACGGACCACACCAGCATGCTGGTGCGCGCGACGCAGCGTAACCAGCGCTCGACCGACGATACGCAACTCACCGGCGTGCCCGCGCAGGACCGCAGTGTCGATTGGATCTCGCAATACCAGACGCGGGACACGCAATGGAAGGGCACGGTCGGCTGGCGCCAGGGGCTGGCGTCGTTCACGGCATTCAGGCTCGATGGCCTGTTGGGCCAAACGGGGCCGCTGGCGACGGAGGTCTCGGTCGGCCGGAACCAGCCTGCCAATGAAACGCCGCAACTGCGCGTGGGCGGTGTGAAGGACTTGGTATCGATTGGCGGCAACTGGCGCGTGACCCAGCGCCAATACATCCGTGCCCGCGTAGAGGGAGATCGCTTCTACGGGCAGGATCGTTCGTTCCTGGGCAGCGGCATGGTGTTCGATGGCGAGATCGGCCACCGCTTCCGCGTGGAATATCCGGACTACACGATCCGCGTCGTGGGCACCTATGCGCGCTATAACGCATCGGGCAGCCCGAGCGCCTTGCTTGGCCGCCTGGTGCCGGCCGGCGATACAGCGCCGAGCATCAACCAGTTCATGCCCGGCTCGTTTGCGCAGTTCGGTGTGCTGTTCGGGTTTGGGACGGATTATCTTGATCGCTATACGCGGGCGTGGCGTCCATTCATGGATGTCGGCCTGCTGCACGACAATCGCGAAGGGATGGGCACGCAGGTTCAGCTGGGTGTGGCTGGCAGCGTGTTCGGCAACGACCATCTGGCGCTGTATCTTGAGCACGCCTCCATCACGCGCGCCGGCACGTCACCGATGACCGAAATCGGCCTGCGTTACCGCTGGCTTTACTGACAACCCTGACGCAGGGCAAGCGTGGGACAAGAACACCGCACGGGGAAACGACACGATATGAAGCACACAACGAAAGACACTAGGGAGAACGCGATGGCACCCTTGTTCAACACGATGAAGGCTGGCCGGCGCCGCTGGCTGGCGGCTGTTGCTGGCGTCGGCATGGCGCTGGCGCTGTCTGCCTGCGCGGTGGTCGATAGCGGCCGCGCACCGGCCACCAGCGCATCGGATGCATGGGTGGTGCTGCCCATCGTCAACTACACCGAAACGCCGCAGGCTGGTCTGCGCGCCGAGACCATCGCGGCGAGCATCCTCAAGGCGCGCGGCTTTACCAACCTCAAGCAATATCCGGCCAGCTTGAATGGGGAGTCGCTGTTCGAGCCGGCTGAGCGTGAAGCCGTGGCCCGCGCGCTCGACTGGGCGCGTGGCGAGAAGGCACGCTACGCCCTGACCGGCGCGGTGGATGAGTGGCGCTACAAGGTCGGCGTGGATGGCGAGCCCGCTGTCGGTATCACACTGCAGGTGATCGACGTGCAGAGCGGCAACGTGATCTGGAGCGCCGCCGGCAGCCGCACCGGCTGGAGCCGCGATGCGGTGTCCGCCGTGGCGCAGAAGCTGCTGCGCCAGTTGCTCTCGCCCTTGGGCCGGGATTGATGAAGGCCGACGCTGCACAGCCTGAGCGCTCGGCGGCCGCCCAGGCGGTCGATTCGCGCGGCCAGGATCGCCGCACTGAGCGCCGGCGCAACGCGCAGGGCATTGGCGCGTCCACCTGGTATGGGCGTCTGCTCGCGCCGGCCCTGTCCGCAGGCCAGAGCCCGACGGCGGTGCTGGAAACGTTGGGCGCGACGGTGGTGGCCATCGGCGTGCTCTGGCTGTTTTCACCCGCCAATCCATTGCTGCTGGGCTATGGGTTTCCGTGGGTCTGGCTGGTGCCGCTCATTCTGGCGTTGCGCTACGGCACGCTGCTGGGCGCATTGGCCGCGCTGGTGGTGCTCGCGGCGTGGTGGCTGTTTTACGGCCAGGCTGCGGGGGGCTTCCCGCGGATGTACTTCCTCGGCGGGCTGATGCTCGTGCTGGTGGGTGGGCAGTTTGGCGACATCTGGGGTGCGCGGCTCTCACGCGCGCGCACCGTCAACGGCTATCTGAACGACCGGCTGGCGGCACTGACCAAGAATCACTTCCTGCTGCGCCTGTCGCATGAGCGCCTGGAAAACGACCTGCTGGCCAAGCCGACCACGCTGCGCGACACGCTCACGCAACTGCGCAACATTGCGCTGGCCGCACGCGAGCACGGTACCAGTGACAACCAGCCCGACGTGGCGCAACTGCCCGGCGCCGTGCAGTTTCTGCAATGGACGGCGCAGGCCTGCCAGCTGGAAGTGGCCGCCATGGTGCGGGTGACGGGCAAGCACGTCGATACTGAACCGGTGGCCCATGTGGGCGCGCCGTTCGAGATCGTTGCCGATGACCCGCTGATCCGCCATTGCATCGATACCCACACGCTCGGCCACCCGCAGGCGCCCGAGTTGCGCCACGAAGATGGCTCGCGCTATGTGGCCTGCGCGCCGGTGCTGTCAGGGGCGGATGAACTGATCGGCATCGTCGTCGTGCAGCAGATGCCATTCCTCTCGCTGTCGTACGAGAACCTGCAGTTCCTGCTGGTGCTGCTCGGCTACTACGCAGACGGCGTGCGCCACCTCACGGTCAGCTCCGAGATTCTCGACCTGGTGCCCGACGCGCCGTACGAATTTGCCCTCGACCTCGGCCGCCTGGCGCGATTGCACCGCGATACCGGCATCGATTCATCGGTGGTGGCGCTGATCTTTGACCAGGATGAAGCCAGCGATGCGCTGTTCGAGAGCGTGCTGCGCAGCCGCCGTGCGCTGGACGTGGTCTGGCAGGCGCGCGGCAAAGGGCGCCGCGCCATCGTCACGTTGATGCCGCTGTCGGGCGCGGGCGCCGTGTCGGCCTATCTCGTGCGCATTGAAGACAGCTTGCGCGCGCAGTTCGGCGTGGACTTCGAGCAGGCGCACATCAGCACGCAGACGCTGCACGTGACCGGCGAGCACCCCGGCGAGGCGCTGGTGCGCTTCCTGGCGCGCTGCCATCTGGACGGCTGAAGGCGAGGGCGCGCGACCATGTTCAAGCTCACGCTCGGCGGTATCTCGGCGCAGATTGCGGCGGTGGCGATGGTGCTGCACGCCGGCAACAGCCTGGCGCTGCTGCTGTCGTGCCTGCTGCTGCAGGGCACCGCCGCCGCGCTGATCGGCCTGGCTGCGTGGCGCCTGCTGCCGCGCCGCTATCGCGTGCCGTTTGTCTGGACGTATGGCTACCTGACCGCGCTGTGCTTTTTCGTGCCGGTGGCGGGCGGTGCGCTGGTGTTGGGAGGCTTGCTGCTCTCCAAGGTGTTCCCCAAGCCCGAAGACGACAAGGACATCGCCGATGTGGGCCTGCCGGTGTTCGTGGCGCATTTGATCTCGCGCGTGACGCACGGCGGCGGGGCGCGATTGCGCGCGCAGCTCAGCAATGAGCGCGCGCCGGTACAAAGCCGCATGACTGCGCTGGTGGCCATGCAATCCATGCCGACGCGCACCGCCAGCCCTGTGCTGCGCGACCTGCTGGCCGATCCGGTGGACGACATCCGCCTGTTGGCCTACGGCATGCTCGACAACGCCGAGAAGGTGCTGATGCAAAAGATCCTCGCGGAGTTGCCGCGCCTGGAAGAGGCCGTGACGCCCGAAGCCCGCTACGACATCAACAAGCGCCTGGCCGACCTGTACTGGGAGCTGATCTATCAGAACCTCGTGCAGGGGGACGTGTACCGCTATACCGCCGAGCAGGTCGAACGCTACGCCAGCGCTGCGCTGGACATCCAACCCGACAACGCTGCGCTGTGGTACATGCGCGGCCGGCTGGCCCTGTCGCGCCGCGAGCCCGACGTGGCCGAAGCGCACCTGCGCGAGGCGGAGCGATTCGGCTTTCCGCGTGACCGCCTGCTGCCGCCGTTGGCTGAAGCCTGTTACCTGCGCCACGACTATGTCGGCGCGCGTGCGGCGCTGGCGCAATTCTCCAGCAGATCGCCGCTGCCGCTGCTGCGTCCGCTGCTGCGCTACTGGACATCCTGAGTGCCATGAGCGACCACTTTCCACGCGCCCAGTCCGCCGACGTTGCGCTGCTGCTCGAAGGGACCTTCCCCTACGTGAGCGGCGGGGTGTCGAGCTGGGTCAACCAGATGATCCGGGCGTTTCCGGATATCCGCTTTGCCATCGTCTTCATCGGCAGCCGCCGCGAGGATTACGGCAAGCCCGTCTACGCCATCCCTGACAACGTGGTGCACCTGGAGTGCCATTACCTGTACGACTTCCCGCCGCCCCCACTGGTGCAGGCCAGCGGCGGAGATGCCGCCGCCTTCGAGCGGTCGCGCAAGCTCCACGATGCACTGCGCAACCCCCTGCACAAGGAAGACACGGCCGACCTGATCCGTGCTTCGATTGCCGACCTGCGCGATGGTGGGCCGCTGGCCGAGGAGCAGTTCCTCTACAGCCACAGCGCGTGGAACATGATGACGGACTACTACCGGCGCTACTGCACCGACCCGTCGTTTACGGACTACTTCTGGACCGTGCGCATCATGCACAAGCCGCTGTGGCAGCTCGTGCGCATTGCCGAAAACCTCATCCCGGTGAAGGTATTCCACACCATCTCGACGGGCTACGCGGGCTTTCTGGGCGCGCTGCTGCGCTACAAGCGTGGGCGGCCACTGCTGGTGTCGGAGCACGGCATCTACACCAAGGAACGCAAGATCGACTTGTTCCAGAGCCAGTGGATTCGTGACAACCGCAGCATCTTCGAGAAGGACATCGCGCAGATCAGCTACTTCCGCGACTTGTGGGTGCGCTTTTTCGAGACCATGGGCCGCGTCTGCTATGACGCCGCCGAAGACATCATCGCGCTGTACGAGGGCAACCGGCGACGGCAGGTGATTGATGGCGCGCCGGAAGAGAAGACGCGCAACATCCCCAACGGCATCAACCTGCCGCGGTTGGCTGCACTGCGCGACAAGCGTCCGGCCAACGTGCCGCGCGTGATGTGTTTGATCGGGCGCGTGGTGCCGATCAAGGACGTGAAGACCTTCATCCGCGCCATGCTGACCATCACGCGCGAGATGCCCGATGCCGAGGGCTGGATTGCCGGCCCAGAGGACGAAGACCCGGAATACGCGCAGGAATGCCACAGCCTGGCCGAAAGCCTGGGCCTGGGCGACCGCATCAAGTTCCTCGGTTTCCAGAAGATCGACGACATCTTGCCGAAGGTGGGCGTGCTGGTGCTGAGCTCCATCAGCGAGGCGCTCCCGCTGGTGGTGCTGGAAGGGTTTGCCGCCGGCGTGCCGTCGGTCACCACCGATGTGGGTTCGTGCCGGCAATTGCTGTTCGGCCTGGAGGGTGAAGATGCCGCACTGGGCGCGGCCGGCGCCGTGGTGCGCATTGCTGACCCGGCCGCGCTGGCCGCTGAAGTGCTCACGCTGCTGCGCGATGAAACGCGCTGGCACGAAGCCCAGGCCGCCGGCATCGCCCGCGTAGAGCGCTACTACACGCAGGAGATGATGGTCGGCAGCTACCGCGAGCTGTACACGCGCTTGCACAATATGCCGGACCTGAGCACCGAGCACGGCGCCAAGACTGCCGCTGCAGCCTGCCCGCATCACGCGCAGCAGCATCAGCCGAATCCGAAGCAGGGAGCCCGCTGATGGCCGGCATTGGTTTTGAACTGCGCAAGATGCTCAAGCGCGACAGCCTGCTCGGGCTGCTGCGCGCCTATACCTATGCCGGCATCATCAGCTCGGGGCCGTGGATCCTGTCCATCGTCGGGATTCTGCTGATCGGTATCCTGAGCCTGCCGTTCGTGATTCCCGGCTCGCTGATTACGCAGTTCCAGGTGTCCGTCACGTACTTGATTGCCGTCAGCCTGATCCTGACCGGGCCGCTACAACTCGCTTTTACCCGCTTCACATCGGACCGCCTGTTCGAAAAACGCGACGACCTTGTCCTGCCGAACTACCACGCGGTGTCGTTTGTGATGACGCTGATCGCGGGCGGGCTCGGGCTGGTGGTCGTGCTGTTCGCGTTCCCGCAGCAGTCGGCCATCTACCGTGTGCTGATGCTGGCGGGCTTCGTGGTCATGGCCAACATCTGGATCGCGGTGATCTTTCTGTCGGGCATGAAGCAGTACAAGGCCATCGTCTGGCTTTTCCTGATCGGCTACACGCTCACGGTGCTGCTGGCGCTGCTGTTTAATCGCGAGGGGCTGGAAGGGCTGCTGCTGGGCTTTGTGCTGGGGCAGCTGTGCCTGCTGATCGGCATGGCGGGCCTCATTTACCGCAACTTCAGCGGACGGCGTTTTCTCTCGTTCGAGGTATTCGACAAGCGGTTTGCCTATCCGTCGCTCATGATGATCGGGCTGCTGTACAACCTCGGCATCTGGCTCGACAAGTTCATGTTCTGGTATGCGCCAGGCACAGGGCAGCAGGTGATTGGCCCGCTGAATGCATCGGTCATCTATGACATTCCGGTGTTTCTGGCCTACCTCGGCATCATCCCGGGGATGGCGGTGTTCCTCGTGCGCATCGAAACCGACTTCGTCGAGTACTACGACGCGTTCTACGATGCCGTGCGGGGCGGGGCGTCGCTCGAGCACATCGAAGACATGCGCAACACGATGGTGCAGACCATCCGCGCGGGCTTGTACGAAATCGTGAAGATCCAGGCCATGGCAGCGCTGGTGCTGTTTGCCGTCGGCGCTTCGGTGCTGCGGGTGTTGCAGATTTCGGAGCTGTACCTGCCGCTGCTGTACGTGGACACCATTGCCGCGAGCTTGCAGGTGGTGTTCCTGGGCGTGGTGAATATCTTCTTCTACCTTGACCGGCGGCGCGTAGTGTTGGCGCTGACCGCTGCGTTTGTTGTGCTGAACGGCTTGCTGACATGGATTACGCTGCAGCTCGGGCCGGCTTGGTATGGGTATGGGTTTGCTGTTTCGCTGCTGCTGGTTGTGATGGCGAGTCTGGTGATTCTCGATCGGAAGTTGGATCGGTTGGAGTATGAGACGTTTATGTTGCAGTGAAGGGGCTTGGTGGTCCATCTCCGGTATCGTCCCCTGCCGGTGCGGGGCTTGGTGGTGCACTTCCTTTTCACCCCCTGCCGGGGGCGACTCACTTTCTTTGTCTTGCCAAAGAAAGTAAGCAAAGAAAGGCGCGCCCGATGCGGCGAAAGACTCCTTGAATTTATGTCGCAAGGAGGGGAAGGGAAAAACTCGCTTCGCTCAGACAGTTTCCCTTCCTTTTTCCTCCTTACAACAGAAATTCAAGGCGCCGCATAGGGCAAGGGAACAGCAAACACTCTCTTGCTTGGGCGCTACTCCGTCTTGCATTCCCGCATCCCAAGCTGCGCGCGATTGATCGCACGGGCCTTGGCGCTCCCCATCGCTTCGCGCCGGTTTGGCTGTTGACGTTCCTGCCCTTGATGGCGCCTTGAATTTTTGTAAGCGGGCGGAAAAAAGACGGGAAACTGTCTGAGCGAAGCGAGTTTTTCCCGTCTCCGCCCGCTTACGAAAATTCAAGGAGGGGGTCGCCATCTCGGGCGCGCCTTTCTTTTGCTTACTTTTCTTTGGCAAGACAAAGAAAAGTGAGTCGGCCCCGGCAGGGGACGATACCGGGGATGGACCACCAGGGCCAAAACAAACAAACAAGCAAGCCCCACCCATAGCCCCACAACATCCCCCCCAACAACTCCGCATTTGCGCAACCGCGCCCCTCATCCGTAAGCTGCGAGCAACATTCCACCCACCCGCAGCCAATTCATGCAAATCGCAGTCGTCGGCGCCGGCATCATCGGCATCAGCACAGCTCACGCGCTGGCCCAGGAAGGTCACCAGGTCACCCTGGTCGAACGCCAT
Source organism: uncultured Ralstonia sp. (assembly GCA_966433195.1). Lineage (GTDB taxonomy): Bacteria > Pseudomonadota > Gammaproteobacteria > Burkholderiales > Burkholderiaceae > Ralstonia. The sequence continues at coordinate 1,737 of CBJMVH010000002.1, read as the reverse complement.
CCGGGCCCGGGGGAGGGCACCAGCTACGCCAACGGCGGCCAGTTGAGCTACAGCTATGTGGCACCGCTGGCTGGCCCCGGCGTGCTCTCGCATGTGCCGGGTTGGCTGCTGCGCCGCGATTCGCCGCTGCGGCTCAAGCCCTCACTGGACCCGGCATTGCTGCGCTGGGGCCTGCGTTTCATTGCAGCGTGCAACCGCGAACGTGCCGACCGCACCACGCGTGAGTTGCTGGCGCTGTCGTTCTACAGCCGCACGCGCATGGACGCGTTGCGCGAGGCATCGCCCGACCTGGCCTTCAGTTTTGCCCGGCGTGGCAAGCTCGTGGTGCACCGCGATGCGGCTGCGTTTGCATCGGCGCGCGCGCAGGTGGGCTACCAAGCCACGCTCGGCTGCGAGCAACATGCGCTGTCGGCAGACGAAACCATCGCCCACGAGCCCGCGCTGGCCGGCGTGCGTGACCAGATCGTCGGTGCCATCTACACGCCCGACGAAGACGTGGCCGATTGCCATCAACTCTGCATTGGTCTGTTCAACCGGCTGCGCGAGATGTCGAACGTGACGCTGCGCTTCAATACCGGCGTTGAGGCGCTGTGGACCGAGGGTCGCCACGTGCGCGGCCTTAAACTCGCCAGTGGCGAACAGCTTGCCGCCGATGCAGTGGTGATGGCCGCCGGCGTAACGAGTGCAAAGCTGCTCAGCCCGGTAGGCATCGATGCCGGTCTGTACCCGCTCAAGGGCTACAGCATCAGCCTGCCGCTGGAGGAGAGCGACACGGCGCCGGTGATCAGCGTGACGGACGCCGCGCGCAAGATCGTCTATGCACGTATCGGCAAGACGCTGCGTGTCGCCGGCATGGCCGATCTGGTGGGCTGGTCGACGGCGCTCGATACGCGGCGCGTGCAGACGCTGTATGACGAAACCCGCGCGTTGTTTCCTGGCGCGATGCGGGCACGCGATGCGGGCGCCGATGCGGCGCCGTGGGCTGGCATGCGGCCTGCAACGCCCACGGGCGTGCCGGTGGTAGGCGCGTCACCGGTAGAAGGGTTGTGGTTGAACGTCGGTCATGGCGCCCTGGGTTTTACCTTGGCACTTGGCAGTGCGGGCCTGTTGGCCGACCAGATTGCCGGTCGCGAGCCGGCGATTTCCCCAGTGCCGTATGCACTGGCCGCGTGACGCAAGACCGTTTAAGAACCGATTCAAAAGACCGAGCGTGCAGGCCCGATGATTCATCTAGCCCGCGCCCATTGGTAATCAACGTAGTGCGGAGCGAACACACCCAAAGGAGGGGAAGCATGAAGACCTTGCATTCGACCAAACGTACCCTGTGCTGTCTGACGCTGGCTGCTGCCGGCACGCTGGCAGCGCTGTCGACCGGCGCGCAAGCGCAGTCGAACGACACGCTGGCCAAGATCAAGCAATCGGGCGTGATCTCGGTGGGCTATCGGGAGTCGTCGATTCCGTTTTCGTACCAGGCAGACGCGAACACGGTCACCGGCTACTCGCAAGAGATCTCCAACCTGATCGTCACCGGTGTGGAAAAAGCGGTGGGTAAGAAGCTGCAAGTCAAACTTACGCCGATCACGTCGCAGAACCGCATCCCGCTGCTGCAGAACGGCACGATCGATTTCGAGTGCGGCTCCACCACCAACAACCTGGAGCGCCAGAAGCAGGTCGCGTTCTCGAACAACATCTTCATCTACGGCATGCTGATGCTGGTGAAGAAGGATTCGGGCATCA
>CBJMVH010000001.1:0-462631 GCA_966433195.1 uncultured Ralstonia sp. | reverse complement strand
TGTTGTACAGCCCGTAGAGATCATCGCCCTGGTTCCAGGCCATCTCCAGCAGGTCACCGCCCAGCGACATGCCCAGCGTGGAGTGGCCCTGATCACGGCCGCTCTCCTCCCACTGTCCGAAATAGCCCGGGTGCATGTAGTAGACGCTGTGCACGATGGAGCCGTTGCCGAACATCTTCAGCGTGCCGCGGTTATTGCCTGCGTAGTAATCGCAAGCCAGGCGATAGAGGTCGGGCCGATCGCAGAACACGCCGATCGCAAGCGCCCCGCACAGCGATGCCATGTCCCAGTTGGCGTGAGACCCCAGCGCCGCGTTGTTGAGGCGGTTTTGGCAAATGCCGGCGAAGACGTTGAGCAGCATGTCCTGAAAGCGCTTCAGGCTCGCCGGCGCCCAGCCGGAGTAGGTGCGCAGGACTTCGCCGATCTGCGCCAACTGATGGCCCTGTATGCCGGCCAGGATGATGAAGGTGTGGTCATCATGGGCGGTCGATCCGGGCGGCACCGTCCCGACCTCCTTCAGCGTGTTCGCCCAGGCATCGAGGAACTCCACCGCCTTGTCGGCATAGCGGTTGTCCTGCGGGTCAGACAGCTTCCAGCGCAGTACCAGGGTCCAGGCGTGCCAGATGTCGCCGTACAGGGCGTACTTGGTACCATCGGCCCGGTAGACTGCGGGCTGCGGATTGGGCTTGGCGTTCAAGGAGGCGTTGGGCTCGGCGCACAGCTTGTTCCACCAGCCCGTCCATGGCTCCTGGCCCGCCTTGATGAGCGCGCGGATACGGGTGGCGCCGTCTTCGGTGAGCAGCAGCCCCGGGTGGCTGAAAACGCCGCTCACCGAAGCCGGCACGGCCTCCGGCGCCGGTGACGGCTTCCCCGGTGCCGGTGCCGGAGCGCCCGGCGCCTGGCTTCCGCCCCCTGTCTTCTCCTGCGGCTGGCCTTGCCCCTGCCCCACGCCGTCAGACGAGCCAAAGCCGCACCCCGGCAGCAGCGGCAGCATGGGGAACAGCCCCAGGCCCAAGGACAACGCTCGACGCACAGGATCCGGCAACCCATCGGGGCTGGCGTGCCCCACGGACTTTTTCGACATCTTCATCACCCGACTATTTTTTTTGAATGGCGCAACCGTAGGTCAGCGTGCGAACGCACGTCAACGCGATCGCCCAAGCAATGAGCATTCTTGAGTTTTCTGGACGCAATCCTTTGCGGTAAATCTCACTAACGCCTGCCGGTGGGGTTCAAGTGGGCAGACTGGCGCTTGGCCATCGTTCACGTGCCTGCGTGAAGGGGCCAAAAAAGAAGGGCTTGCAAAATTCCTGGCGATCGGTAAAATGCGCGGCTCACCTAGCCCAGGTGGCGGAATTGGTAGACGCACTAGTTTCAGGTACTAGCGGGTAACTCCGTGGAGGTTCGAGTCCTCTCCTGGGCACCAAGATTCAGGCAAAGGCCCGCAGCAATGCGGGCCTTTTGCTTTTCCGGCTCCAGCGAGTCGTGCCCCTTACCAGCCGTGGAAGCGGCTCCACGTCTGCACCCCACCCCGCGACGACACCGCGTGGTACTCCGGAAACTGCGCCCCGGTGGCACACGCGTGGTTGGGCAGAACGCGCAGCTTCGTGCCGACCGGAAAACGCGCAGCCAGATCTTCCCGCACCGAACCATCGCTGGCCGCCAGGATGCCGTGCTCCTGGTTCGCACCGATCAGCGCGAGCCCATCAAGCGGCGTGCCGTCGAGCGCGCAGGGTTGCCCATAACCAAAATCGTGCGCCTGCTTGGCGGTACCGCGGTCGCGGCTCATCGCCATCCAGCCGGCATCAACGATGACCCAGCCCTTTTCAGGCTGATGGCCGATCACGGTGGTCAACACGCTCAGCGCAATCTCGTCCATCGCGCAGACACCCACGTTGTGCATGACGAGATCGAAGAACACGTAGACGCCCGCGCGCACCTCCGTTACGCCTTCGAGGTGCTCGGTTGCCAAGGCGGTTGGGGTGGACCCCACGCTGACGGCCGCGCACGGGATGCCAGCCTCGCGCAAGCGTTGCGCCGCGCGCACGCAGCCAGCGCGTTCCTGCTCGGCCAATGCCGCCAGCGCGGCACGGTCGTTGAGGTCGTAGCTGGAACCGGCGTGCGTCATCACCCCGCCCACGTCGATACCGCCGTCTTGCAGGATGCGGCCCACCTCCAGCAGCGCATCCTGCTCGGGCGTGATGCCAGAGCGGTGGCCGTCGGTATCGACTTCGATCCACACCTCGCAGCGATCACCGTGCGCACGGGCATGGTCGACCACCGCTGTGGCCGCTTCCACGTTATCGACAACGAGCTTGAGATCGCAGCCCTGGCGACGCAGCGCCATGGCACGCGGCAGCTTGCTCGCGACAATGCCCACGGCATAGAGGATGTCCTGGATACCAGCGGCAAAGAACGCCTCCGCTTCCTTCAACGTCGACACGGTGATGCCCTGCGCGCCGGCGGCGATCTGCGCGCGCACGACATCGAGGCACTTGGTCGTCTTCACGTGGGGGCGGAATTTCACGCCCAGCGCGTTCATGCGGTGCTGCATCCGCGCGATGTTGTGCTGCATGCGCGGCACGTCGATGAGCGCGGCGGGGGTGTCGAGCGCTTCGAGTGTGTCAGTGGTCATGGTTGCTTCCTGATGCAGAAAAACGGCGTGCCCAAGGCAGCAGGTCTTCCAGCGTAGGTGAGGTGATTTCGGGCAATTGCGCGCCCTCCACCGGTGCCAGGGCGACGCGGTTGTGCCAGTACGTGCGCAGGCCGACCGCAGCCGTGCCGAACATGTCGTAGCTGGAGCCGGCCACGAAGGCGGCGTCGGCCGCCTCAATGCCAAGCTGCTCAAGCGCCATGCGATAGGGCTTCGGGTCGGGCTTGTAGACGCCAGCGTGCTCGGCGGTAATGACCACATCCCAATCCACAGGCAGCAGCGACGCCGCTTGCAGGCCCAACCGCTCGGAGCAATTGGTGACGACCGCCAGCTTGCAGTGCGGCTGGAGCTGTGCGAGCGCTTCAGCTGCGCCACTCCATGGGGTCAGTTGCAGCCAGTTGGCCTCCAGCGCGTCGGGTGCGGAGGCTGGCAAGCCAACGTTCTGCGCGGCCTGTCGCACCATCGCCTCATAGGGGACATACGTGCCGCAGCCGTAGGTCAGCCGCAGATACTCGGCGCGCCACGTGCGGCCCGACTGTTCGGAGCCCGCCGCCGCGTTCCATAGTGACCACGAATCCAGCAGCGCCGTCAGCAGATCGAACAGAACGGCCTTCGGATAACCGGAAGAAGCATCAGGAGAGACCACGCCATCACCCACAACAGTGTCAATCGATGCGGCCGATTGTAGGCAGGGCGCGCCGGCTTTCGGTCAAGCCGGATTGATTCATAGATTCAGCGTCGCTTCATCATGCCCGCCAAGGGGGCTGGGGCTTGAAGCGGCTTTGCAGGAACTGCATGAAGTGGCGCGTACGCTGCGGCAGCCCCGCGCGGGCATGCGTCAGCGCGATCACGTTAGCGTCGGGTGCCTTCCACCCCGGCAGCAGACGCACGAGCCGACCAGCGCGCACGTCGTCGGCTACATCCCATTCCGAGCGCAGGATCACGCCGCGCCCCTCGCAGGCCCAGCGGCGGATCACGTCGCCGTCGTTGCACATCAGTTTGCTTGGCACACGCACACTGCGGCTGGTGCGGCCTTTGCTGAAGTGCCAGAGCGAGACATCCTCTTTGTTTTCGCGCAGCACAATGCACGGCAGTGTGGCGAGGTCGTCAGGCGTCTGCGGCAAACCAAAGCGCTTCACAAACGCCGGCGATGCGCAGACCCAGCGTGCATTCGGCGCAATCGCATACCCGACGAGGTTCGACACCTGCAGCGCACCGATATGCACCACCACATCAAAGCGCTCTGCCGCTTCTGTGAGCGGCGCATCGGAGAGCGTCAGTTCGATGTCGACGTCGGGATGCTGCTGCTGAAAATCGGCGACGACCGGTGCCACATAGCGCCGCCCAAACCCGAGCGGCGCGTTGACCTTGAGCGTGCCCACCAGGCCGCCCCGGCGCGTGTGTAAATCGTCCGACAGCGCATCGAGTTGGCGGATCAGCTCGGCCCCGCGCTCGCACAGCAGCGCGCCTTCGTGCGAAAAACGCAGGCTGCGCGCGGTGCGATCAACGAGGCGCGTACCTAGCTTCTTCTCAAGCTGCTGCAGGCGCTGCGACACGGCCGATGGCGTCAAACCCAGCGCCCGCGCCGTCGCCACCAGGCTGCCGTTGTCCTGGATGGCGAGCAGGAAGCGCAGGTCGGCCGAGTCCGTCATCGGCTATTTGCCGGCAAAGCGATCGGTAGCGGCCAGCAACTGGTCGAGGATGCCGGGCTCCGACCACGCATGGCCTGCACCTTCGATCAAATGGAACTCCGAACCGGGCCACGCCTGATGCAGCGCATAGGCATAGCGCGCGGGGCACGGCATGTCGTACCGGCCATGCACGATCACGCCCGGAATGCCCGCCAGCTTGTGCGCCTCGCGCAGCAACTGGCCCTCTTCCAGCCAGCATTGATGCGTGAAGTAGTGGTTCTCCAGCCGCGCAAAGGCCAGTGCGAAATGGTCGTCGGCGTGTTTGGCGCTGTTGTTCGGATCGGGAAGCAGCGTGATGGTCTCGCCTTCCCACACGCTCCACGCGCGGGCGGCTTCGATCTGCTTGGCGGTATCCGTGCCGGTGAGGACTTTGCGATACGCAGCAATCATGTCGCCGCGCTCGGCTTCGGGAATGGGCGCCTGAAAGCGTTCCCATTTCTCGGGGAACATCTCCGACACGCCGTACTGGTAATACCAGCGCAGTTCGGCCTGCGAGACGGTGTAGATGCCGCGCAGCACGAGTTCGCTTACGTGCTGCGGATACTTCTGCGCGTAAGCGAGTGCCAGCGTCGAGCCCCATGAGCCGCCAAACACAAGCCAGCGCTCGGCCCCGGCAATGGCGCGCAGGCGTTCAATGTCGGCCACCAGGTGCCAGGTCGTGTTGGCCTCCAGCCCCGCGTGCGGCGTGGAGCGGCCGCAGCCGCGCTGGTCGAACAGCATCACGTCGTAGCGCACTGGGTCGAACACGCGGCGGTGGTCTGCCGACACGCCGCCACCCGGCCCGCCATGCAGGAACACCGCCGGCTTGGCGCCGGGCGTGCCAACGCGCTCGTAGTAGATGGTGTGGCCGTCGCCCACATCGAGCATGCCGGTTTCATACGGCTCAATGGGCGGATACAGCGTGCGCAGTGCAGTCATGGCGATCTGGGGAGCGTGAACGGTGCTTGAGTGTAGCGCCGTTGCTCCGCCTTGCCTGCTGCCGCTCAGCGAGCGCGCGTGGTCGCCACAACGTCGCGCAGCCACGGGCGCGTGTGCCAGTGCGCCTGCTGGAACGCGTCGATCTCGCTCCAGCGCGCAAGCGTGGCGCCAATCATGTCCAGACCATGCAGAAACATGTGGCGATGCCGCGCCGACAGCGTGAAGGGCACCGCCACGCTGTGGCTCGTCACCGTCATCGTCTGCACGTCGATGGTGATCCGATGTGTGCGCGGGTTCGATACATCGGCCAGGATGCGTTGCACATCGGCCGGGGCCAGCATCACCAGCAGCAGGCGGTTGTTCACCGCGTTGCTGTAGAAGATCTCGCCAAAGCTCGGCGCGATGACCGCGCGAATGCCAAACTGCTGCAGCCCCCATACCGCGTGCTCACGGCTGGAGCCACACCCGAAGTTGCTGCCGCCCACCAGGATGGACGCCCCCTGGTATGCCGGCTGGTTGAGCACGCAGTCGCTGCGCGGTTGGTGATCGGCGTCATAGCGCAGGTCGTAAAGCAGCCCCTTGTCGAGCCCGGCCTTGTCGATGCCGCGCAGGAACTGCTTGGGCATGATCTGATCGGTGTCGAGATTGGGCGTGGGCAGCGGCGCGGCGATGCCCACAATCCGTGTGGAATCAGACATGGGTGGGCTCCGTGTGTCGTTGCTGTGCCACCAGTTGCCGCACATCGGTGATGCAGCCGGTGATGGCCGCCGCGGCCGCCATGGCCGGGCTCATCAGGTGCGTGATGCCGCCGCGGCCCTGGCGGCCTTCGAAGTTGCGGTTGGTGGTGGAAGCGCAGCGCTCGCCTGGGGCGAGGACGTCATCGTTCATCGCCAGGCACATCGAGCAACCCGGCTGGCGCCATTCAAAGCCGCTGGCGATGAGCACATCGGCAATGCCTTCCTGCTCAGCCTGGCGGCGCACCGCGCCAGAGCCCGGCACCACCATCGCGCGCACGCCTGGGGCCACGGTGCGGCCCCGCACGACGGCAGCCACCTCACGCAAATCCTCAATGCGCGCATTCGTGCACGAACCGATGAACACACGCTGCACCGGTACGCCCTCGATGGAGCTGCCAGCCTGCAAGCCTGTGTAGCGCAGCGCCTGCGCCGATGCGGCATCTGCCTGCGGCACCGCGCCCGTCACGGGAATGGCCTGGTCCGGACTCGTGCCCCATGTGACATACGGCGCAATCTCGCTGGCATTGAAGCGGTGTTCGACATCGAAGTGCGCATCGGCATCGCTAAAGAGCTGCTGCCAGTCGGCCAAGGCTTCGCTTGCGTAGGTGTGCGCCACATCGCGCGCGTGTTCGAGCACGTATTGCGTCGCCTTGGCGTCGGGGGCGATCAGCGCGCCGCGTGCGCCGGCTTCCACGGCCATGTTGCACAGGGTCATGCGCGCTTCCATGGAGAGCGCCGTGATGGCGCGGCCGGCAAACTCGATCACATGGCCCCGCGCGCCCTGCGCGCCGATGCAGCGGATGATGTGGAGGATCAAGTCCTTGGCGGAGGTGCCCATCGGCAGTGCGCCCTCGACGTGGATGCGCATGTTCTGCGCGAGCCGGTACACCAACGTCTGCGTGGCCAGTACGTGCTCGACCTCCGATGTGCCGATGCCAAAACCGAGCGCACCGAACGCGCCATAGGTGGTGGTGTGGCTGTCGCCGCAGAGCACCACCATGCCGGGGCGGATCATGCCGAGCTCGGGCGCGATCACGTGTTCGATGCCCTGCAATGCGTCGTTGGTGTCGAACAGGGCGATGCCGTGCTCCGCGCAGTTCTTCGCCAGGTTGGACGCCTGCAGCGCGGAAGCCGAGTCCTGAATGACCCGCACACGCACGGGCTGGGTAGGAATGATGTGGTCCACCACCGCCATGTGCTGGCCGGGCACGGCCACTGCACGGCCCGCCTCGCGCAAGCCCGCAAAGGCCTGCGGGCTGGTGTACTCGTTCATGATGTGCAGATCGGCATACAGCAGCACGTTCTGCGCATCGAGCCGGGCCACGGTGTGCGTGTCGACCAGCTTTTCATACAGCGTTTTCGCCATGCGTTCTCCATCCGGTTCCTGGGCGCGGCATTGCTGAAAGACGATGTGCCGCTCCGTCCAGAAGGAGTCTAGCCATGCAAGTGAGTTTTATAATTGGCGCACTTCTTTATCTATTCTTCATTCCATTTAAATAATGGACCGCGTATCCGATCTGGAGTTTTTTACCCGGCTGGTCAAACAAGGTTCCTTGGCCGCGTTGGCGCGCGAATTGGGCGTGACCCCACCAGCCGTGACCGCCCGGTTAGCGCAATTGGAAAAGCGCCTGGGCGTGCGGCTGCTCAATCGCACCACACGGCGCATCAGCGTCACGCACGAAGGGGAGCTCTACCTTGCCACCGGCGCACGCCTGCTGGAAGAACTGGAGGCGCTGGAGCAGGCGGTCTCCAGCAGCCGTGGTACACCCAAGGGGTTGCTGCGCGTGAATGCCACCTTTGGGTTCGGGCGCCGGCACATCGCGCCGGCCATCGTCGAATTTGCCCGGCGCTACCCCGAAGTCGAGGTGCAGCTCGAGTTGACCGACCGCGCCGTCAATTTGACTGACAAAGCGTTCGACATCGGCATCTGGTTCGGCACTGTGCCAGATTCACGCATGGTGGCGCGCAAGATTGTCAGCAACCGTCGGCTGCTGTGCGCGTCACCGGATTACCTCGCGCGCGCTGGCGTGCCACATACCCCGCGCGACCTGCAGTCGCACGCGTGCATCGTGCTGCGCGAAAGCGATGCGGCCTATGGCACGTGGCACCTGTCGCGCGGCAACAAGCAGGAGACCATCAAAGTGCGCGGACCGCTCAGCACCAACGACGGCGAGACCGGCGTGCTGTGGGCGCTGGCCGGTTACGGCATCCTCATGCGCTCGGAATGGGACGTGCGCGCCCACTTGGACGCCGGGCGCCTGGTGCCCGTACTGACGGACTGGACGCTGCCCGTGGCAGACATCTTTGCGGTGTATCCGGAGCGCACGAACCTGTCGGCCAAGGTCACCGCCTTCATCGATTTTCTGACGGCGTGGTTCCAGCGCGATGGCGCCTGGAAGTGACTCAGGAGGCTCCCGAATGTCGTGAAGCGGCCACAGAGTCATGGCGCGTGACGCGATGCATTTGCTGCATCGCAATATTGAGGCTAACATAGGGTTATCCCTAGGTTATCACTCAGAAGGAATCGCCATGAAAGCCGCTGCTCTCTCCGCCGCTCCCGCCTCCCGCTTTGCCCGTTTCTGGGAAGTCCTGCGCCGTGAAGCCGCCCGCGCCGTCGCCCTGCATGTGGAAAGCTGCGGCATGATGGCCGAGCTGTATCGCCGCTCGGGCCGTTAAGCCGACCGGCTCAGCACGTCAATATATTGCGCCGCACCATCTGTTGGTGTGATGCTGCGCGCCCGCCCGGTTGCGCGTCCGAAACGCGTTGTCGAGGTCGGGCGTACCTATTTCTGCGTGCTGCTAGAGGCAGGTGGCACGGACTGCGCATCATCACGATTGCGCGCCAGGGCCCGCGCATAGACAGACGGCGCGCCTGCAGCGTGCGCAGTCACATAGCCGGTGATGCAGGCCAGCATGAGCGGCAGCACCACTTGGTAGGACAGCGTCATCTCGAAGATCATCAGGATCGACATGAGCGGTGCATGCGTGGTGGCCGCCAGCAGCGCGCCCATGCCCACCACGGCATAGCTGACGGGAACAGGGGCCGCGTCTGGCAGCAGCGCATGCATGCCGGTGCCATACAGCAGCCCCAGCGCCGCACCGCAGAACAGCGTGGGCGTGAACACACCACCCACCGCGCCCGAGCCGGCACTGGCCGCCGTTGCCAACACCTTGCAGATCAGCACCAGCGCCACCGTCTGCCACAGCCACGGTTCATGCAGGAAGCCGTTGACCACGCTATAGCCGTTGCCCCAGACCTCCGGCACGCGCGTCGACAGCGCGCCAACAATCAACCCACCCAGCGCCAGCCGCAACGCCAACGGCAACTTGGACTGCACAAAGAGATCGCGCGCGCGGTCGATCAGGCCGAGCAGCAACGGCCCCGCCATCCCCGCCGCCAACCCAAGGCCGACGTACGTCAGCACTTCCCATCCTGAAACGAAGTCGAAATGCGGCATGGCGTAGACCGCGCCGTAACCGAAGAACTGGCGCACCACAATGTCGGCGGTCACAGCGGCCACCAGCAGCGGCCCGAGCGTGGCCGTGGTGATGGCACCAAAGACGATTTCGCAGACGAACACGGCGCCCGAAATGGGCGCGTTGTATGCCGACGTAATGCCAGCTGCCGCACCGCACGCCACCAGCAAACGCAGTTGCTCCGCCGGGACAGGCATCCCGTGCCGAAGCATGCGGCCCAACAGCGAGCCGCACATCGCCGCCAGTTGCACCATCGGCCCCTCACGCCCAATGGAGGCGCCGCTGGCCACCGAACACAGTGACGATGCACTGCGTACCAGGCTCTGCCGGGCGCTGAGCACGCCGTCGCCCACGGCAATGGCTTCCATATAGTCTTCCGCGCCCTTTCGCGGAATCCACTTCAAACCGACCTTCAATGTGAGCCCGGCCAGCAAGCCGCCCACGGTCGGCACCAGCAGGCGCGCCCACCATGGCAAGGCGCGCGCGGTGGCCACCAGACCCTGATCCGTGCCGGACAGCCACCACTGCACCTGCCGCAGGCACTCCCGGAACAGGATCGTCGACAACGCCCCCGCACAGCCGATGACGCCGGCAAACACGAACACCAGATGCTCGCGCCCGAACGGCAACCGCGCGGCCAAACGCTGCCACCAAGCCGGACGTGGCGGTTGATCAGGTGAAGGGGGCGGCAGCTCGGTCATGACAGTCCTGTGAACGGCAGACCGTCATGATAGTGGCGCACAACCACGTTTCAGGCCGACTGACTGACAACGGCATCGGGCAGCCAGCTCTGCGGCACGTCAGCGCTGCGCTTGTTGGGGCCCCAGGTGATCACACGGACCTGTACCAACTTCTCGATGACAAACGGGTCGCGCGCGACGATGGCGTCGACTTCTTCACGCGAACCGGCGCGTGCCAGGATGCCACCGCCTTCGCGCGGAAAGAACGGCCCCGACATCAGGAAATGTCCGCTCGCGTAATGCGCGTCCAGGTGAGCGCGGTGGGCGGGCAGCACACGATCGAGCGCTTCCAGCGGCGCGGTGTAGGTGAACAGGATCAGGTACAGCATGCTGTGAACTCCTTGTGGTTGAGGTGACATGTCGAAAAAACGAGACGCTTCCACCTCGCCGAGTGTCTCGCAGAAACGGGTACGCTTTACGCAGAAACCCTGCGCACCGTGTGGGACTCAGGGGCGCAAGAGCAGTGCACCGGAGGTCTGGCCGGCCTCCAGCGCAACGTGCGCAGCCGCCGCATCTTCCAACGCATACGACCCGCCCACCGGCACGCGCACACCTTCCAGCATGCGTTGCAATGCCGCCTGGGCCCCTGCCCGGTAGTTCGACAGATCGGCCATGTAGCGGAACACGCCTGGGCGCGCCAGCGCAATGGATCGTGACGGCCCAAGCGCGGCGAGATCCAACGTCGTCTGCGTGTTGCCAACGTCGGCGGCCTGGCCGATGCTGGCCACCATGCCGAACGGCCGCGTCACCGCCAGCGAGGTTTGCAGCATGGCCCCGCCAATGCCGTCGATCACGTAATCGACGCCCTCGCCCCCGGTGAGCTGCAACACCGCCTCGCGCACATCCAGCTGGCGGTGCAGCACGACGTGGTCTGCCCCATGGCCCAGCGCAATTGCAGCCTTGGCTTCGCTGCCGACCGTACCAATCACACGCGCGCCCAGCCGCTTGGCCCACTGCACAAGCAGCACACCCAGGCCGCCGGCTGCGGCATGTACGAGCACCGTGTCGCCTGCATGCAGTTGCCGTACCCGCGTCAGCAACATGTGCGCGGTGATGCCGCGAACCAACGTCGCTGCGACGGTCTCGTCATCCAGCGCGTCGGGCAAGGCAATCGCTCGTTCGGCCGGGAGATTGCGGTGGCTCGAGTAACCGCCGGGCGCGCCGTCCATCAGGCCCGCCCATGCCACGCGCTGGCCAACCACAAAGCCGCGCACATCCGGACCCACGGCCTCCACCACACCAACGCCCTCCACACCGAGCACCGCCGGAAATGCCGGCACGGGATACAACCCCGCGCGGTGATACACGTCGACAAAGTTCACGCCGACCACCGTGTGCCGCACCGTCAATGCATTTGGCGGGGGCGGCGGCAGCATCAGGCTGGCGGGCTGCAAACCCAATGCCGGCCCGGGTTCGCGGAGTTGGATCACCTTGGCATGCATGGCAAATGTCCTCGCAGAAATGGGTACGCTTTTCGGTTTTCGTGATGACGAGCCCTTGCTTCGTCACGTTGTGCAACAAGCGTATTCCGTTCAGAATCACCCAGGAATTCGTAAAAACTGACCATCTTCTGTGCAAAAAAGCCCAGGTCTGCCAAAAAGCGCGCGCGCACTGGCGCGTGTGGCATCGGCCGAACCCTCCTCTTCCTTGCAGTGGGATGACGTGCGCTATTTCCTCGTGCTGGCGCGCGAGGGCAGTCTGTCGGCCGCAGCGCGACGGTTGGAGGTCGAGCACACCACCGTCGCCAGGCGTGCCGATGCGCTGGAGCAATCGCTGGGCGTGCGGCTGTTCGACCGCTTGCCGCGTGGTTGGCGCCTGACCGCCGAAGGCAAGGCGCTGGCCGAACGCGCCGAACGCATGGAGCAGGAGGCGGCAGGCTTCGCACGCGCGGCCGCGGGTGCGGGCAGCCTGCGCGGGACGGTGCGTATCTCCGCGCCGCCCACGGTGGCCAGCCACGTGATCGCACCGAACTTGGCAACGCTGCGTCGACAGTGGCCGGGTATCGACGTCGTCTTGCTCGGGGAAAAGCGCAACGCCAACCTGATGGCGCATGAGGCCGACCTGGCGATCCGGCTATCCCGGCCCACAGCTTCCACACTGGCCACCCGGCCGCTTGGCAGTCTCGGCTACGGCCTCTATGCAACGGCCGAGATGCTCGCGCGGCCCGAAGCGGAGTGGGAGTTCATCGGCTACGACGAAGGTTTGCGGCACGTGCCGCAGCAGCGCTGGCTGGACGCGTACGCTGGCGAACGCCGCATCGTTTTACGCTGCAGCGACCTGCTCGCCATGCATCTGGCGGCGCTGGCCGGATTGGGCGTGGCAGCGTTACCGCACTTCCTCGGCGCCCCCGCAGAAACGGGTACGCTTTTGCGCCGACTGCCCGTGGATGACCCAGCGCTGCATCGCGAAATCTGGCTGGCCATTCATCCCGATGTGCGTCGTTCACCGCGCGTGCGGGCTGTGGCCGACGCCCTGATCGCGCTGTTCGAGGCGCAACGGCACGTGTTGGCGGGGCATTGAACGCACGCAGAATTGGGTACGCTTTGGGGTACGCAGAAACGGGTACGCCCTGAGAAAAAAAACCGGCGCCAGGAAGCAGCGCCGGTTGCGTTGGATACCGCCTGCCCTCAGCCGCCCAGATACGCCTCGAGCACGCGCGGATTGCCCAGCAGGTTTTTGCCGCTGTCCGCCAGCACGATCTGGCCCGTCTCGAGCACGTAGCCGTGCTGTGCGATCTTCAGCGCCTGCCGCACGTTCTGCTCGACCAGGAAGATCGTCAGCCCTTCGGCGTTGATCATGCGCAGGATGCGGAAGATCTCCTGCACGATGATCGGCGCGAGGCCCATCGACGGTTCATCAAGCAGCAGCACCCTCGGGCGGGCCATCAGCGCGCGGCCGATGGCGAGCATCTGCTGCTCGCCGCCCGACAGGTTGCCGGCCAGGCCGTCGATGCGCTCCTTCAGGCGCGGGAACAGGTGGAACACGCGCTCCAGGTCGGAGGCGATCTGGCTCTTGTCCTTGCGGGTGTAAGCGCCCAACTCCAGGTTCTCGCGCACGGTCATGGTGGTGAGCGTCGCGCGCCCCTCCGCCACCTGCACGATGCCGCGTTCCACACGCTTGTGGGCGGACCACTGCGTGACGTCCTCGCCCTCGAACAGGATCTGCCCGCGCACCGTGCCCTGCGATTTCGGGATCAGCCCCGACAGTGCCAGCAGCGTGGTCGACTTGCCTGCTCCGTTGGCGCCCACCAGCGAGGTGATCTCACCCGCCTTGAGCGCAAAGTCGATGCCCTTGACGGCTGCGATGTGCCCGTATGACACGTCCAGCCCTTTGACTTCCAGCAGTGTCGTCATGCTGCCACCTCACCTTCGTCATCATCGCGGCCAAGGTAGGCCTCGATAACTTGCGGGTCGTTGCGGATCGCCTCAGGCGGCCCCTCTGCGATGATGCGGCCGAAGTTCAGCACGGCAATGCGTTCGCACAGGCCCATCACAAAACGCATGTCGTGTTCGATCATGAAGATCGTGTAGCCGCGCGCCTTGATGTTCTCGATTTCGCTCATCAGGTCGACCTTCTCGCCGGTGTTCATGCCGGCGACGGGCTCGTCGAGCAGCAGCAGCTTCGGCTCGGTGGCCAACGCGCGCGCGAGTTCGAGCTTGCGCTGGTCGCCGTACGAGAGGTTGTCGGCCACGTCGTGCGCCTTGTGGTCAAGCTTGACCCACGAGAGCAGCTCGAGCGCACGGTCGCGCGCGCGGCGCTCGGCAGCGCGGTATTTCGGCAGGGAGAACAGCAGCCCCGGCGCACCGTAATCGAGATGCCGATGCATGCCCACCACCACGTTCTCCAGCAGCGTCATCTCCTTGAAGATGCGGATGTTCTGGAACGTGCGGGCGATGCCCATCTGCGTGATCTGGTGCGGCTTCTTGCCGACGAGGTTTTCGCCGTTGAAGGTGAGCGAACCGCCCGTGGGTGCGAGCAGCCCGGTGATCAGATTGAACACCGTCGTCTTGCCGGCGCCGTTGGGGCCGATCAAGCCGAAGATGCTGCCTTGCGGCACTTCAATGTTGACGTCCTGCAGCACCGACAGGCCGCCAAAGCGCTTGGAAATGGATGCGAGTTTCAACATGGCGGCCTCAGTGCGATTCAGTGGAAGCAGCCGACGCGCCGGGCATCGTGCCCCCGCGCTTGATGCCGAACCAGCGCGCAAAACGCGCCGGGTCCCAGATGCCCTTGGGCAGGAACAACACGATCACCATCAGGATCACGCCGTTGACGACCAGGCGGAAATCCTTGAACGCGCGCAGCAGTTCCGGCAGCAGCGACAGGATCAGGCTGCCGAGCACCGGACCGGTCAGGCCATTGGTGCCGCCCAGGATCGTCATCGTGAGGATTTCCACACCACGATCAAAGCCAAACTCGTTCGGGCCGATGAAGAACGTCAGGTGCGCATTGAGCGCGCCCGCCAGGCCGGCGATGGCCGCACCCAGCACGAATGCCAGCAGCTTGGTACCCGCCACGTTGATGCCCATCAGGCCGGCAGCGGTTTCGTCTTCTTTGATGGCCTCGAACGCGCGGCCCACCTTCGAGCGGCGCATGCGTGCCAGCACGAACAGCGTGAGCAACACGGCCAGCGCCACGTGCCACCACTGCGTGAGCTGCGGAATGCCGTTCAGGCCCAGCGCGCCGCCGGTCCAGTCTTCGGTGTTCAAGATGAGCACGCGCACGACTTCACCAAAGCCCAGCGTGGCCATGGCGAGGTACACACCCGACAGCCGCAGCACCGGCACGCCGATGACGAGCGCCACCACAGCGGGCGCCACCATGCCACCGGCCAGCGCCACCGAAAACGGCATCTCCGCATTCATCGTCAGCAGCGACGCCGTGTAGGCGCCAATGCCCATGAAGGCCGCATTCGCCATCGCCAGCAGGCCACACGACAGCGTCAGGTAAATGGACAGCGCCAGCAGCGCGTTGATGCCAAGCGTCAGCACCAAGTTGCTGTAGACCGACCAGAAATTGTCGAACCATTCCATGTCGTCGGTCTCCTTATGCCTTGCGTTCGAGCACCTTGCCGAACAGCCCTTGCGGCCGCACCAGCAGGATCAGGAACAGCAGGCCGAACGCCACCGCATCGCGCATGGTCGAGCCGATGTAGGCCACCGACAGCACCTCGGCAAACCCGAGGAACAGCCCGCCCAGCATTGCGCCGCGAATGTCACCCAGGCCACCCAGGATGATGACCGCGATGCCCTTGTGCAGCATCGGCTGGCCCATCAGCGGAAACACGGCGTTGGAGTACAGGCCGATCAGCACGCCAGACAGCCCGCCGAGAGCAGCTGCGGCAAACGAGGTCAGCAAGAACAGCCCTTCCACGTTGATGCCGAGCAGCGCCGCGGCTTTCGGCGACTCTGCAATCGCCCGCAGCGCGCGACCAAGTTGCGTGCGCTTGAGCAGCAGCATGAGCCCCGCCATCAGCGCGAACGACAGCACGATGATGCCCAGCTCCAGCGGCGTGAGATGAATGCCGCCCAAGTCCAGCGAGGCATCCGACACGAGCCCCGCCGGAAAGCGCAGGTTCTCCGCGCCGAACACGCCCTGCATGGCGTTGTTGATGGCAATGCCCGCGCCAATGGTGGCGATCATCGGGATCAGGTGAGGCGCGTTGCGGCGGCGCAGCGGGCGCAGCAGCAGCACATCGATGACGAGCCCGGCCACACCGCTCACGACAAAGCCAACCAGGAGTGCCGCCCACAGCGGCAGCTCAAAATGCGTCACGACCTGCAGCGCCGCATAGGCACCGAGCATGAACACCGCGCCGTGCGACAGGTTGATCACGCCCAGGATGCCAAAGACCAGCGTGAACCCCAGGGCGAACAACGCATACACGCAGCCGAGCGACAGCGCATTGACGAGTTGCTGTTCCAGCATGATGAATAAGAGGAAAGCGTGGCCGGTTTTGCCAAGCGGCCACAAAAAAGCGATGGGGCGTAGGTTTAGCTACGCCCCGCGGTTCGGTTCAAAGCCAACCGAAGATTACTTCTCGATCGTGTACTTGCCCGACTTGGTCACGCTCACGATCGGCGTTTGCACAGCGTCATAGCCTGCGGGCTTGCCGCGTGCCGTCACCTGGCGGAATGCAAACGCACCGGTTGCACCCGTGTGCTTGACTGCCGGCAGTGCATCGCGGATGGCCTTGCGATCGGCTTCCAGGTTGCCGCTGAACTTCACCGTCTTCAGCGCCGTCGCCGCGATGTACATCGCGTCATACGCCTGCGCGGCAAACTGGTCCGGCGCCGCCTTGTACTTGCTCGTGTAAGCGGTGATGAACTTGCTGTTCTGCGGCGTGTGGTTCTCGATCGACCACGGGCTGCCCACCCACAGGTTGTCGGACTTGTCCTTGGCCAGGTCGAACACCTTGACCGAGTTCATGCCGTTGCCGCCGATGATGGGCACGTTCAGACCAAGCTGACGCGCCTGCACCATGATCGGACCACCCTCGGCAATCAGCGCCGACAGCACGATCGCATCCGGGTTCGTCGCCTTGATCTTGGTGAGCTGGGCTTTGAAATCCACGTCGCCCTTGGCGAACGTCTCAGTGGTCGTCACCGGGATCTTCAGGTCTTCGAGCGCCTTCTTGAAATTGTCGTAGCCGCTCTTGGTGAAGACGTCGTCGTTGCCGTAGAGCACGGCCACCTTCTTCACGCCGGCCTTCTTCACCACGGTCTGGATGGTGGCCGGCAGCACGTCGGCTTCCGTCACGGAATTGCGGAAGACGTAGTCGCCAATGCTGGTGATGCCGTCTGCGGTATTGGACGTGCCGAACACCACCGTCTTGGCGCCCTGCGCGATCGGGTCAGCCGCTTGCGCGGAGTTCGACAGCGTGGGCCCAAACACCATCGCCACCTTGTCCTGGAAGATCAGCTTCTTGAAGACGTTGATGGCTTCTTCCTTCTTGCCTTGCTCGTCTTCGATCACCAGCGCGATCTTGCTGCCGTTGATGCCGCCTGCGGCGTTGATCTCGTCAGCCGCCAGTTGGAAGCCGTTGCGGATGGCGACGCCATATTGCGCAGCGCCGCCGGACAGTGCCTCGGCCACGCCGATCTTGATGTCCTGGGCCGCGAATGCCGTGCCCGTTGCGATTGCCGCCCCCGCAGCTGCTGCCGTCACCAACAGCCGTTTGATGGTCTTTTGCATGTGAACCTACTCCTTGTTATCCGTCGCGATTGCGATGTTCCGAAGAGTGCGCTGGCCCAACACCGTCGCTTCCCCATGCGCCCTGCATCGCGTCCGGCCGCTCGGTTGCCATGGACCGCTCTGTCGACATGGACAGGCAGACATCGGCAAACCCAACCGATGCACGATGCCGGATCAGGCAAGCGCAGCGGAAAGTAACGTCGGAGAGTGAAGCGAAGGCGCCGTGGGTACAGCGCGCTCGTGCGACGCACCGGGGTGGCCGGCGCGCGCAGTCAGTCGCGGGACTTTACCGGAAAGCGTACGACCGTGCGATAGGGAATTGTCCGCCACCCGGCCTGGGGGGCCAATATTGCGTCGCACCATCGGGGTGGCAGGGCTGCTGTTTTTGAGTAAAACGTACCCAATTCTGCGTGACCGAAGACGGCACGGAATCAGCCGGTGGAGAGTTCGTCCGCGCTGACAAACAGGCCTTTGCCACGTGACTTGGCTTCATACAACGCCTCATCGGCCGCCTCAAACACCACGCTTTGCGCCAGCGTGTTGGCGTCGAACCCGGCAATGCCGATGCTGGCTCCAATCCGCACGGTCGCCGTGCCCAGCCGGAACGGCCGGTTGCACACGTGGAGAATGTTGGCGGCCACCGTCTTCGCGTTGTCTGGCAGCGGCAAGCGCTCCAGGATCACGGCGAATTCATCGCCACCAAAACGCGCGACGCCATCGTATGGGCGCACGACGCGAGCCAGACGTTGGCCAAAGGTGCGCAGCAGCACGTCGCCTACGGCATGACCATACGTATCGTTAACGCTCTTGAAGCCGTCGAGGTCGATCAGGAGCAGCGCGCCGATGGTGCGCTCGGCACTCGCCTGGCTCAAGGCGGTGGCCAGGCGCTCTTCAAAACCCGCGCGGTTGAGCAAGCCCGTCAGGTGATCGGTGGTGGTCAGCGCGCGCAGGCGGAGCTCTTGTTTCTTGCGCTCGGTAATGTCGAGCGTGACTGAATGCACGCCAGCCACGTCACCATGCGCATCGAACTGCGGCAGGTAGTTGATCTCTTCACAGCGGTACATATCGCGGTTGCGGTGCTCCTGTTCGAAGACGACGGTCTCCCCAGCCAGGGCGCGGTGCAGCGCCTCGCGCACGATGTGGTAATTCTCGTCGCCCACCACCTCGCTCACGGTCTTGCCGAGCATGGCAGCCGTGGGTTCGCCATAGGCCTTTTCGTACGCAGCATTCAGGAAACGGAAACGCTCGTTGGTATCGATAAAGGCCACCAGCGCGGGCATGGCATCGGTCACGGTCTGCAGGGTTTCGCGGCTGCGCTGCAATGCCTCCTTGGCGGCACGATCCTGCGTGATGTCGCGCATGATGGACGAGAAGTACTCCATCCGCCCAGCCGGGTCGCGGTGCGCGATAAGCATGTGGTTGATCGGCACCACCCGGCCCTGAGCGCCACGCACGTTCGTTTCGCCAATCCACACGCCGTCGCGCACGGCGGCGGGCACGGCCACTTCGCGCAGCCAGTCCATCGTTTCACGTGGGTAGAAATCGGCGACGGTCATGCCGCGGATGTCCGCATCCGGCGCAATACCGGCAAAGCGCCGGCCGGCTGGGTTCATGTAGGTGACGTTGCCGTGTACGTCGGTCTGCGCGACGAAGTCGGTGGTGGAATCGAGGATCTTGGTCAACATGCGGGACGCCTGCTGCGCACGCGCGCGCACGGTGATGTCTTCAATGGCGCCAACGTGGCCCATCACCTTGCCGTCCACGCGCACGGGCGCCGTGTTGACTACCACCAGACGTTCGTCCATGCCGGGCACCATCACGCGCAGCTCGGCGCTGTAGGCGACGCCTCGCAGGATGGCATCGTGCCAGCCGGCCATGGCGGCATCACGGTCATGTGGATGCTGGCGGGCAAGCCATGCCTGCGCCAGCGTCTCTTCGTCCGTCACGCTCAGCAACCGACGGTAGGCCTCGTTGGCGTAGACGATACGGCCTTCGGTGTCGGCACGGAACAGGCCCAGCGGAGAGGCATCGTTCACCGCCTCCAACTCGGCGCGCTGGCGCGCCACTTCGCCCATCAGCTTATGAAACGCCGTCGATACCGCTTCGATTTCGACCGAGGCATCTTCGAGCGCAAGCGGCGGCGCATCGCGCAGGTCGGTGCTGGAGAGTCGCGTCATGGCGGCGTGCAGCCGGGCAAGCGGGCGCAGCAGCCACAGCATCGCCGCCCACACCGATACGCCGATCAAGACAGCCAGCACCAACAGCGACAGCCGAAAGCGCTGATGCATGGCAAAGAGCTGCCGATTGGCCTCCGCACCGGGCAGTACGGCGCCCAGTGTCCAGCCGGTGGCAATGACGTCCTGCGTGGCGACCACGTCTGCGCCGGGCTGCGGCGGCACAGCCGGGTCCGCCCGAAAAGCAGCCGCGATGGCTGGGTCGGCATCCAGCGGGGCGAGCACCTTATCAGCGTCGGGGTGCACGATAAAGACTGGGTTCGCCCCACGAGCCACCAGATAGACGTGCCCAGTGTGCCCGATACCCATGTCGCGCAATACGCCCAGAAAGTTCGGCTTGAGCAGGAGCAGCGTGGCGCCGATCAGTCCGACCAGACGTCCATCGTTGTCATGCACAGGGGCGGCCATGATGATGATCGGCTCGCCCCCAACGCGGTTGCGCAGCGGCGCGGAGATGGTGGGCTGATCGACCACCATGACCGCCTTGAAGTAATCCCGGTCCGTAATATCGATGCCCACCACGCCTGGGCGGCGCGAGGACGTGGCCGTCACCCTGCCCTGCGCGGTGGCGAGAAACACGCCGTCGAACAAGCCACTGGTCGGCTCGATGGACTGATAGAACGCCGCTTCCTGCTCCGCCGTATCGAAATGCACGGTGCGCATCTGCCGGGCCGTGCGCTCGAGCACGCCCAGGTAGGTATCGAGCCGCTGTTTCAGATCAGCCGCGGACTCCTTCACCAGCGCAGTCTGCTGCGCCTGGATCTGCGCCATCATCTCGCGGCGGATCGGCTCGCGCTGCGACCAGCCGAACAGACTCACCAGCGTCACGCTGATGACGGTCGCCATGATCGCCGCCTGCGACTTCAGGGTGAGTTTCATCGAACGGTAAGCTGGCGCCGCCGCCCTCGTGGCCGGCCAGCAGTATTGGAAGCACTTGCCATAGTGCGCTGCCCGACAGTCCTTGTCGAGCCAAGCGCACGTGGGTGGTCACCTAGCGACGCGCGCAAACGTAGGCGGCCGAGCGCGCCGCCAGAGTACCCGGGCGGATGCGCATCCAGTGAGCGCCGGCTGCGGTATCGGTATCGAGGGTGGCGCCGTCAGGGCCGCGCACTACGTAATCCACCAGGCGGATGCGCTGGCGGCGGCAATCAATCTCCTGGCGGGAGAGGATCATCGTGCCGGGGCGATAGCGCGTGCCATGGCTACGGCGCTCGCCGCGCTTGAGCACGGTACGAGCGAGAAAGGTCTTGTGGCCGGTGTGGCTCGAGCGCAGCGAAGTGCGATCGATGGAAGCCGACACCGCCGTGGTGGTCAGGTATTCGTGCCAGCGTGCGGCGTGGGCAGGCGCAGTCACGCCCAGGGCGCCCATGCTGACGCCACACACCCAGATCCACCGCCACATCATGCGTTTCACGACCGTCCGCCTTGCCATGTCAAGAATCGCGGCCCCTTGCTGCCGCAGGGGTGCATTGTAACAACCGGTTCGCAAGACGCGCGCCCGTGAGCCTCAGGTAGCATGCGGGCGTCTGACCTACATCACACATCCGCCTATGCCAACGGTTTCCGACTCCGCGCTTGCCGCCCACGCCCTTGCCGGCCTGTTGATCGCCTGTACGCCGATTGCCGCCTGGCTGTGGCTGCGCCGGCGCTTTGACTTGGCGTGGCGCGACATCGGGGTGGGCGCGGCGGTATTCATCGTGTTTGCACTGGTGCTGGAGCGCGCACTGCACTTGTATCTGGTGCAGCTCAATCCGGTGACGGCGCAATGGCTGCGCGCGCCTGCGCTGTACGTGGTCTATGGCGCCCTAATGGCGGGATTGTTTGAAGAGACGGGCCGGTGGCTCGGCCTGCGTTTTCTCACACGCAAGCCAGGGGATGCCGCCACGCCAGTGGCCTACGCGCTGGGGCATGCCGGCATCGAGGCATGGTTGATTGGCGCGACATCGCAGGTGCAGATGGTGATGTTTGGCGTGGCCGCCAACCGCGGCGAGCTGGATGCACGCTTGGCCGCCAGTGGCGCCGAAGCGATGGTGGGCACGATCCACGCGCTGCTCGCGCAGTTGTCCCCGTGGCTGGCGACCGGCGCGGTGGTCGAGCGTATGGCTGCGATGCTGGTTCAGTTCACACTGACACTCGTGGTATGGCACGCGGTGCGCCAGCGGCGCTTCGTGTTGGTGATGCTGGCCGTGCTGCTGCACGCACTGGCCGATCTGCCGGCCGCGCTGTACCAGGTGCACGTCATGCCGCTGGCAGTGACGGAAGCGATCTATGCCGTCATCGCCGTATTGCTGGCGGCCACGTGCTGGCCGCCGCAGGGCGGCAGGAAGATCGGCGAATCTTCGCTGCGTTAGTGGTGGGCGCGAAAGCGCTCCGGCTCGATGCCGTGTCGGTTCAGCTTGTCGTACAGCGTCTTGCGCGGCACGGCCAACAGATCCGCCGCGCGGGCGACGTTGCCCTCCGTCGCACGCAATGCCTCTTCAATGGTGGTACGTTCCACGGCCATCATCCGACCGGCCAGTGAGTGCTGGCTCGCTTCTGTGGCCACCAAGCCATCGTCCAGGCCGAGGCAGAAGCGCTCCGCCACGTTCTTCAGCTCTCGCACGTTGCCGGGCCAGTCATGGTGCTGCCAGCGCATCATGTCCTGCGCAGACCAATCCGGCGCAGCGCGCTCGTAGCGCACGGCGGCTTGCCGCAGGAAGTAGGCCATCAACAGCGGGATGTCTTCGGCACGCTGACGCAACGGTGGCAATGCAATCGATACGACATTCAGTCGGTAGTACAGGTCCGCACGAAACTGGCCGTGGTCGGACGCCTCTTTCAAATCCACCTTGGCGGCCGCCACCACACGGCAATTGACGGGCACGCTCGTGTTGCTGCCCAGCCGCTCGATGCTGCGTTCCTGCAGCGCACGCAGCAGCTTGGCCTGCAGCGTCAGCGGCATCGATTCGATTTCGTCGAGAAACAGCGTGCCGCCATCGGCGTACTCCATCTTGCCGATGCGGCGACGGTTAGCTCCAGTGAAGGCACCCGACTCGTGGCCGAACATTTCGCTTTCGAACACGGATTCTGGCAACGCCGCGCAGTTCAGCGCCACGAATGGCCCGCGCCGTCGGCTGCCTTCGTGAATGGCCCGCGCGAGCACTTCCTTGCCCGAGCCGGTCTCGCCGGTGACGAGGATGTCGGCATCGGTCGGCGCCAGCGCGGCGACGAGCCGGCGCACGTTCTGCATGGCTGGGCTCTGGCCGATCAACGGGTAGGCCTGCCGCCCTTGCAGCGCGGCCTGTAAGGCTTCATGCAGACGCAGGTTTTCGGAAGTGAGCCGGCGCTTTTCCAGCGCGCGCCGCACCACATCGACCAGGCGCTCGGAGTGGAACGGCTTCTCCATGAAGTCGTACGCGCCGGCGCGCATGGCCGCCACGGCCATCGTCACATCGCCATGGCCGGTGATGAGGATGACGGGCAACTGGCGGTCGTGCTGCAGCATCTCACGCAGCACTGCCAAGCCATCGCGGCCGGGCAGGCGCACGTCCGTCACGACGACGGAGGGCGTTTGCGTGGCGAGCGCGGCCAACGCGCTTTCCGCATCGGCGAACGATTGCACCGGCACATCCGCCAGCGTGAGCGCTTGCTCGCAGCCCAGGCGCACCACGTCGTCGTCCTCGATCAGGAAGACCGGCGCGTGTTCCAAGGCGGCGAGGGCGGTAGAAACGTTTTCAGGCATGCGGTTTGACGACGTGTTCCAACTCGATAATGAATTCTGCGCCGCCGGCGCCGTCCTGTGCGTTGCGGCCGATGAGCCGGCCACCAAAGTCTTCAATGATCGCCAGCGAAATCGCCAGCCCGAGGCCGAGCCCCAGGCCGTCGTCCTTGGTGGTAAAGAATGGCTCGAACAGGCGCGGCAGCACATCGGTAGGAATACCCGGCCCGAAGTCACGCACGGTGATGCGTACCCATTTCTGCGCAGTCTCGACACGCACGTGCACGGCGGCAGATTCCGGTTGCGCGACCTCGGTCATCGCGTCAATGGCATTGCGGATGAGATTGACCAGCACCTGCTCCAGCCGTACCGCATTGGCCCAGACGGCAAGCTCCGCAGGCACCGGCGGCGCCGTCACCGTCACGCCCACCTGGCGGCGCCGCGTTTCCACCAGCATCAGCGCCTGGCGAATGGCCTCGTCCACCGAGATGGCCGCGCGCGCCGCATCCCCCTTGCGCGAGAACGCCTTGATATGCGAAACGATGCGGCCCATGCGCTCCGCCAACTGGCTGATGTGCGTGAGGTTGCCGCGCACCTCGTCGATGCGACCACGCTCGGCGAGCTGGTTGGCGTTGTCGGACAGCGTGGTCAGCGCGGTGAGCGGCTGATTCAATTCGTGGGTGATGCCGGCGGCCATCTGGCCCAGCACGGCAAGCTTGCCGGCCTGCACGGCGGCATCGCGCGTTTCGCGCAGGATGCGTTGCGCGGCATCGAGCGCTTCCACCTTGCTGGCCAGTGCGGTGTTGGCAGAGGTCAACTCCGCGGTGCGCTGGGCGATGCGCGCTTCCAGATCGCGCTGGACTTCGCGCAGGGCATCACGCGCACGGCGTTGTTCTTCGCGGCGGCGAGTACGCAGGCGCAACGCCACGAGCACGGCAAAGGCCAAGGCCATGGCAAACGCCGCGCTTGCGCCGGCTACCAGGGCGGTGCGCTGTTCGTCGCGCGGGTCGATCAGCACGGCGACTTGCCAGCCCAGCAAGCCCACCGGCCGGTATTGCACGTGCAAGGTCGACGCCGATTTTCCGGGCAGTGCCACGCGTACGGTCTCGGGCGGGTGGTCCGCAGAAAAGGGTACGCTCTGGGCTTTTCCTTCGTCCGTTCCAAGGGGCGTGAGCGTGTGCGGCGCGTATTGGCGTGTCGCATCGAGGGCGGTGTGCTGCTCAGGGCTCAACGTGCCGAGCGTGCGGTATTTCCATGCCGGCACCGAGCTCAGGAAGATCACGCCATGGCGATCGACCAGCAGCACGGTATCGCCACTGCGGGACAGGGTGGCCTCAAATGCATCGAGGTTGATCTTCACCACCACGGCGCCGATCGGCTTGGTGCCTTCGCGCACCGGCGCGGCGAGGAAGTAGCCCGTCTCGCCCGTGGTATTGCCGACGCCGTAGAAGCGGCCCAGCCCTTCGCGCATGGCCTCGTCAAAGTACGGGCGGAAGGCGTAGTTCTTGCCGATGAATGAGGATGGGAGATCCCAGTTGCTGGCAGCCAGCGTCAGGCCCGACGTATCCAGCAGATAGGCGGCGGACAGATCGGTCGCCGCCTGGACTTCCTTCAGGTAGGCATTGGCGGCCCGCCGCATGACGGCATCGCCGGGCTGATGATTGGCCTGCAGCGCGACGTGCAGCACGTGCTCCAGCGCCGCCAGCCTCGGCAGCGATTCATACCGTGCCAGCGTGCTGCGCAGGTTCTGTGCGTAGAAGGTAGTGCGCTGGCCGGCCTCTTCGGCGCGCGTGGCGACGTAGCGCTGCAGGGCGATGGCGTAGGCGCCCCACCCTGCCGCTGCGCAGCACGCCGCCATGGCCAGCGCCACGGCCAACTGCCAAGACGGCCAGCCACGTCCGCGCGCCGATTGCGCGAGGGGGGCAAGGTCGGCATGGCCGTCGGATGGCGACATGGATCAGTGTTCGATACGGGAATGCTCACGAGTATCGCGCATGAACGCGTACACCATCAGAGAAATGAAGATGGTGCCGGTGACGTACCAATAGAACAGCGATTCATGGCCGGCCTGCTTGAGCCACAGGGCGATGTACTCCGCCGTGCCGCCAAAGATCGACACCGTGAGCGCATACGGCAGGCCCACGCCCAGCGCACGCACCTCGGCCGGAAACAGTTCGGCCTTCACCACTGCGTTGATCGACGTGTAACCCGAGACGATCACCAGCGCGGCCATGATCAGGAAGAACGCCGTCCACACATTGGTCGTCTGGCTGATGCCCGTCATGATGGGCACCGTGAATAGCGTACCGAGTACGCCAAACGCAATCAGGATCGGACGACGGCCGATGCGGTCGGACAACCCACCCACGATCGGCTGCAGGATGGCAAACAGCAGCAGCGTGGCCCCGGACACCAGCGTCGCCTGGTCTTTCGACAGGCCGACCGTGTTGGCGAGGAACTTCTGCATGTAGATGGAGTACGTGTAGAACGCGACCGTACCACCCAGCGTCAGGCCCACCACGGTAGCAACCGCACGCGGGTGCTTGGCGAGTTCGGCCAGCGTGCCGCGCTTCTTGTTCGCCTTCGCGGCCGTAAAGGACTGCGTCTCTTCCATGTGCGAGCGCATGCGCATTGCAATCAGTGCGCACAGCGCGCCGATGAAGAACGGAATGCGCCAGCCCCAGGCTTCCAGTTGCTCGTGCGTAAGCACGAACTGCTGCAGCACGATCAGCAGCGCCAGCGCCACCAGTTGCCCGGCGATGAGCGTGACATATTGGAAGCTGGAGAAGAAGCCACGGTTTTCCTTGTTGGCGACTTCGCTCAGGTACGTGGCGGACGTGCCGTACTCCCCGCCGACCGACAGGCCTTGCAGCAAGCGCGCCAGCACCAGCAGCACCGGCGCCGCCACGCCAATCGTCGCGTAGCTCGGCGTAAGCGCGATGATGAGCGAACCCATGCACATCAGCACCACCGAGAAGAACAGCGCGCGCTTGCGGCCATAACGATCGGCATAGATACCCATCAGCCACCCGCCCACGGGGCGCGCCAGGAAACCGACCGCAAACACGGCGGCGGTGTTGAGCAACTGCGCAGTCTGATCCCCCTTCGGGAAGAACGACTTGGCAAAGTACAGCGCGAACGCCGAATACACATACCAGTCGTACCACTCGACCAGGTTGCCGACCGAGCCGGAGAAGATGGAACGCAGACGACGGCGCACGTCTGCGGGAGTGTCTTGAGCGGGGGCGTGAGCGGGCGACTGCGTGGGCAAATGCGCGCCCGTGACCGCGCCAGCCTGAGGCTGAGTCATGGTGTCTCCTTGGAGCGTTGCGGCAGCAGTGCGCGCAACGTGCGGCCTGTCCACCGGTTTATGGGTGGGCGCTATTACTCAAGAAGCATTCCATGTGGGAAACGGGCGCTACAGATTCCCGCAAAGACGGGTGGCACAAGGCTTTGCTGGGAATTGCCAAGTCGGAGCGAAACGCGGAGATGTGTGGTTTTCCAGAATCGGCCGTGCGTGCTGTGCGAAAACCCGCACGGCCGGGGCAATGCAATCGTCAACGAACGTCAGGCAGCCACATCCAGGGGGATAGTGTCGCGCACGAGCCTGCTCAAGTCGGCTGGCGTCTCCTGCGAAAGCGACAGGCCAAGGCGGTCATACAGATACGCCTCAAAGTCAGCACGCACTTCCGGATGGCGCAGCGCAAACTCAACGGTCGCCTGCAGATAGCCGAACTTGCTACCGCAGTCGAAGCGCTGCCCGCGATAGCGATAGGCGAGAATTTGCTCCTCGGCCAGCAAGCTCTGGATGGCATCGGTCAATTGCAGCTCGCCGCCGGCGCCGGGCGTCAGATTGCGCAGATGATCAAAAATGCGCGGCGTGAGGATGTAGCGGCCGACCACACCGAGATTGGAAGGCGCCTTCTCCGGCGCGGGCTTTTCCACAATGCCATCGAGTTTGACCAGACGATCATCCCACTCGCGGCCCGCCACCACGCCATATGAGCGCGTCGCCTGCGGGGCGATCGTCTCGACGCCCACGATCGAGCAACGGTAGTGGTCGTACAGCTCCGTCATCTGCTGCATGACGGGCGGCTCGTTGTCCAGCAGATCATCCGCAAGAATCACGGCAAACGGCTCGTCGCGTACCAATTTCTGCGCGCACAAGACGGCGTGGCCCAAGCCCAGCGTTTCGGGTTGGCGCACGTAGAAGCATTCAACGCCCGGTGGCTTGATCGACTGGACCATGTCGAGCAACGCCTGCTTGTTCTTCGCGGCGAGTTCGCTTTCCAGCTCGTAGGCCTTATCGAAGTGGTCTTCGATGGCCCGCTTGGCGCGGCCGGTGATAAAGATCATCTCCGTGATACCCGCCGCGGCCGCCTCTTCCACCGCATATTGGATCAGCGGCTTATCGACGATCGGCAACATCTCTTTCGGGCTGGCCTTGGTGGCGGGTAGAAAGCGCGTACCGAGTCCCGCCACGGGAAACACGGCCTTAGTGATCTTTTCGTTCATGACAACTCCATCGGTGAGACGTAGCGTCATGAGCAAGTCATATGCCTGGGGTCAGCATTTCGGCTGAGGCGCCGCGCCTAGCGCCTCACATGGCGGCGGCAGGCGGTGGATCACGTCGATTTCTACAACCGGTTGCAAGTCCGCCATTTCAACTTTCAGCGCCGAAAGTCCGCAAAGCGTACCCGATTCTGCGTCGGATCGGCGGCGCTTGGCGGTACGGCGGACCAGTAAGCGCGCGCCAACGGTGCATCAGGGTGAAGGCTTGACCCAGCCTCGCGACACGGGCGCGGCGCGCTCCGGCGCCCGCCGATAGGCATCAATCTGCGCGCGCAATTGCGAGACCTCAGCCTCTAGCGTGCGGATACGCTGGCGCAGTTGATCGGCTTCGTTTTGTGTCTGCTGCCGCACGGCATCGTTTTGCAGGCGCAGGAAGCGCTCGGTGCCAGCCAACGCGCTGGCAGCGCCTTCCAGGCGCGACACAGTTTCGATGGTCTGTTCGATCCGCTCGAGCGTGGCGTCTGTCAGCCTGGGAGAGATCACCGGCGCCGTGGCAAGCGCTTCGCCGAGACGCCGCTCCAGATCGGCCATCGCCGCCTGCAGTTGGCGGTTGCGCGCGGCTTCGTGCTCCAGCGCCCGTTCCGCCACCTCCGCACGGATGCGCGCCTCCATCCATTCGGCACCGGCCCCGGGAGCCCCGATCGCCCGCGACGCCACACGATCCCGCTCCTCGCGCGCTACGCGGTCGGTTGCGGGCAGCAGCGTACCCGTTTCTGCGGGCGCCCACGGGATCGGCCACGGTTCAACCGCCTCCGGCATGGCTTCAGTCTTGCCCCGCTGACGGGCCCGATCCACTGCCTTTTGAATGGTCGTATTGCTGGGTCGCCGCCCTACGCCGGCCTCCGCCAGCCACTGCGCGTACCGACGAGCGCCATAGATGCGGCGCGTCACAGCCTGAACTGCGTCGATCAGTTCATCCAGAAAAACTGCGTTGTCATGCGGAAACGTCACGTCGAGCCGACGGATCGCCTCGACAATCTGCTGCTGCTGCTCGGTAGAGAACTGAAGACCCGGTCGAGCCATGAAATATGCCCTTCAACGATGTCCGAATAGTGTACATGAAAGGTTAAAAACATCAATGTACTCATATTTACAATCATTATTTACTTACTATGCCGATATAGTTGCAGCACCGTTCGGAGACAAATTGCCCTCACGAGAGGCCTTATACGGCCGCCTGAAGGCTCGCCTGCAGCGGCTTTCCCCCGCAGAAACGGGTACGGCGGCGGGTCGCAGATCGGAGACATGGATTGCCGAGCCAAAAAAAACGCCCCCAAAGGGGCGTTGGCGGGACAGGGCAGAAAATCGCTACAGCAGAGCAACGTCCAGGCCAAAGCGGCTTTTCAGCGCTTCCACCAAGGACTCCCGGGCGGCTCGGTCCACCAGCTTGACGTCCAGCATGACGCGACCAGAATCCCACTCCTTAATTGTGCCGAGTAGATCACCTTGACTGCTCCGGATTTTGTACTGCCGGCTGACTTCCTTAACCTTGCGGGTACGCCCTTCCTGGGCCACTTTCCGGATCTGCTCCACATCGCGGCTCGACAAGCCCTCTTCCAGCACCCGGTGTACCAGTTCACGCGTACGCTCCTCGCCGGCGCTCTTAAAGTAGAGCGTCAACTCGTAGCCCGTCGCGATACCGATACCGGCCGGGCGCTCTTTCATAACGTCGAGTACGGACTCCGGCAGTTTCAGCAATGCCAGCGTCTTGTTGACGGTGCCTGCGGAAACGCCCGTAATCTCGCAAATATCTTCTTCTTTTTTTACTTTTCCTTCGTCCAGCAATTGCCGCCAAGCGATGGCGTTGTCGAGTACCGACTGGCCCGAGCGCTGTTCGTTGAGTACGAACGACAGCCGATAGAAATCGATGTCCGATAGACCGTCTTCAATGAAGCAGTCCATCTCGGTCTTGCCGGCAGCTGCCAGCGCCCGCTTACGATAATGGCCGTCGATCAGAACGTACCAACCCGGCTTAGCAGGGTCGGGGGCCGCCAAGCCAGGCGTTTGTTGGCCGTGTGTGGCAATGGACGCGGCCCGCTCTTGCACCGTCTGCGGGTCGTAGATACGGCGCGCGTTCAGCGGATTTTCCTGCAGCCGTTCCAGCGGAATCTTGACGACACGTCGCTCCGACGTATTCGCCGGCGCGGGAGTTTCAGCGCTGAAAGTTGGCGCCACAGGCTGTCCAAGCAAGCCGCGAGGGTGCGATGTGATGGCCTGTTCGGCCAATGCGAACCGATCGACGGGCGTCGCTTTTGTTTTTTCTGCCGCGATACCTGCCAGCATCCCATCCCTGAGCGATTTCAACTTCGCGCTCATACGCGTTCCTCCTGCAACAACTGCAACAACTCATCGACCATCACGTCTATTTCACTCACGGCCTCGCGTGCGCCCGGCACCCCGTGCACAGTCGCGCCAATCGCTTGGCATTCGCGAAATGCTGATCGAGAACCAATCATGGATTCCATCAACGGAATATCACCGTCATCCCCAAGGATTTCGATGGCTTGCTTGGCGAGCGAGACTCGCCGCTGCACCATATTCGCGAGCACCCGAATCCGCAAGGTCTCATTGGTCACTTGGGCCTGCTGCGCCAGCGCCTTAGCGGCAACAGCCGCCCATAGGTCTGGCGGCGAAGGCACCACGGGAATCAGCGCGATATCGGAGATCAAAAGGGCGCTGGATGACGACGGAGAATGCACAGCGGGAGGGCAGTCGACGACGATGTAGTCGTAGTCTCCGACAAACTTGCGCACCTCTCGGTGCATGGCCCCGCCGGAGGGGGCCAGGCCAATCACTGACGCCGGAAAAGGTTTTTCTTCCGGTGCCTGCGCGGCCCACCGGGTGGCCGTACCTTGCTCGTCCATATCGACTAGCAACGTCTTGTTTCCTCGTAGACCGAGGGTTCCGGCAATGTGCATGCTGACTGTGGTCTTACCGCAGCCGCCCTTCTGGTTGAATACCGTTACGATCTTGGCGCTCACTGGTCCTCCACTTTCAGCGCTGAAAGTCAGTAGCGCCATCTTAGGGAAGTTAGCTTAAAAACACAAGATCGATAAAATTCAACTTATATAAATATGTTCTGGCGGCAGCGCCTAGTACTACCGAAGAGGCCTAGGTTGGATTAAATTCAATACGCTTGAATTGAGATGTAAATGCGATCTTTAGCGCATAACTCCCCGCCTTTTCACCGATATCCCGTTGATTGCTAGGTGTTTACCAGTGGATGCATAAAAGCGACATTTCACAAAAATACCGCCCATCGACACTGTGACCCAAAGTGGTTATGATGCTTAGACAGTCGTCTGAAGACTTTGTCTACGCAGGATTTCGGAATCAGCCGGACTCTTCGTGCGATGTCCGGATCGGCTGGACGACTTGTTTTTTGTTTTTTTTAAGGAATTTTTGCATGGCCACGGGTACTGTCAAATGGTTTAACGAAACCAAAGGCTTCGGCTTCATCACTCCGGACGGCGGCGGCGCAGATCTGTTCGCGCACTTCTCCGAAATTCAGGGTTCGGGCTTCAAGACCCTGAAGGACGGCCAGAAGGTGTCCTTCGAGGTGAAGCAAGGCCCGAAGGGTCTGCAAGCCTCCGGCATCAAGCCGGAATAAGTATGTTGGGCTGACCGCCCAAGATGAAAAAGGGGAGCTTCGGCTCCCCTTTCTTTTTGGCGTTCAAAATGTTCGTCAGGCCAACTTCCGCACACTTGTCCGTGATGGCTGCAGGATCAATGCCTTGGAGGAGTCCGCGTCCACCTTGGCATCTGGGTAGACCACCAGCACATCCTTCAGGGCCTTGCGGAACAGTGCCCGGAACTTGCGCTCACTCTCTGTCTCGGTCCCGAACTGCATCTGCAGTGCCTCCCACGGGATCTCCGTACGCTTCTGGATCGTGAAGAAGCGGTAGGTCAGCCAGGAATACACGTCGAGCGCAAACGGCGACTGTTTGAGCGCTTTCAGTGCTCGCATATCGACTGGCACCGGGCGATTGACCAGCTCGTTGAAGAACGGCTCAGACAGCACCACGAAGCTCTCGAACATGGAGCCCTGGCCAGGCTGCATTGGGTCCCACCATGTAGACAGCTGGTCGGCGAGCAGATAACCGATCCGGTCGATCGATAGCGGTTCCTGATTCTGGTTCTGGTTGGGCGCCGACTTGTTCTGCACGATGGCAATCGTGGCCGAGAACAGCCGGATCATTTGCTGGCGCACCAGCGTCATGGTGCCCCGCTTGCCTCCGGTGGCCATCGGAATGCCGAGGTTGTACATGAACTCCGACAGGGAGTTGCCCAGTGAAATGCGGCGGTCCTCCACAGTGCCCTGGAATTCGCCGCGCTTCTTCTTGGCCATGATCTCCTTGCCGATCCAAGCCAGCATCAACCGCGGGTAGGACCCGTAGGGATAGCCAAACGAGACCGTCTCCGAGACGATGCGCTGACGGCCGTTGCTCGCCCGCTCCGACCGCTGCTGGGTGAAGTAACCCGGCTGGATCATCAGCGAGATGTTGCCGCTGGAGCGCGTCCAGACAGGTGGCGATCCTTTCGGCGCGCGGTAGGGGAGGGTGACTTGGACGCTGGCGCGGCTGAGGAACCCGACTTCTCCGCTTTGCCAGGCGTCTTCGCGCTCCATTGCCTGTGCTTCATCGAAGAGCCGCTGGAATTTCTCCGGCGCGGCAATGACTTGGCCCCCCGAAGGGACAATGATGCGGCCGGGTACGTCGTCTTCCGGCTTCCCGTTGGATGTGGGGCGTTTGGTGACCATGGTGCGCGAGAATTGTTCAGAGCCTTTGTACTAAAACGCCTTCTCCTTGTCACGCAGAATCGGGTACGTTTTCTGATTTTCACTGGTCGCTCGGGGAAGGGCGTCGGTGGGCAACCTGCAAGGTTGTCCACGGAAGACCTTTCCTAGCTACAAGGTATACATACCTACTACGTTTACTACAGGTAAACCGTATACGCGCCCCGCAAAGCCTTGTCAGCAAAGGGTTTAGGAGGGCAAAACGTACCCGATTCTGCGCGCATGCGAACCCGATTCTGCGGGTTGGCGTACCCGCTTCTGCGCGAACCCGTACCCGCTTCTGCGCAAAGCCCGTACCGGAATCTGCGGGGACAACCTTCAGTTGTCCACAGTGTTATCCACAGAAAACGGGTAAAAAATGCGGCCTGTCGCGTGTTCGGCGTGGTTACGTACCCATTTCTGCGTGAAACGCCGCCGTTTTTGCGCCGCCAATGGTGTCTTGCCGCTGTTTGCGTACCTGTTTCTGCGTGCCGGTTGCGGAAAGCTGTGCTTCCATTCGTACCCAAATCTGCGAGGGTACTCGGACACTGATCTTCTGAGCTCCTTGTAAAGCTTGGCTATTTACGAAAGCAAGTACCTGCTTCGATCCGGCTGGGTTGCGCGCACGGCGTACCCGTTTCTGCGGTGCAATGTGCTGAGCGACGCAACCAACAGTTGGAAGGCCGGCTCCGTTGTGAGCGCTGGAATCCAAACTTTCATCGCTGAAACTTGCTACGACGATGGCCTTGCAGGAAAGCGCGCGCTGTTGCCTCTGCCTCCGTACCTATTTCTGCGGGCAAAAACCCTTATTGGCCAACGGGTTGCGATGCAGCTTCGCGGCTCGGGCGTACCTATTTCTGCGAGTGCGAGCGCAGAAATGGGTACGCAGTTGAATCGCGTGTCCCGCAGAAACGGGTTCGCTCGCCTGTCGCGGTACGCTCATTCTGCTCCGCAGAAACAGGTACGGCCCTGGACACCTCCGTCCGCAGAAACGGGTACGTACTCCGTCGCTTGGGGTGGAGGTTCTGCTATTCGGCTTATGAAGTGGTGCGTACCCATTTCTGCGTGACTTGGCGCAGAAATGAGTACGCAAATAGGCCTGGAAGCCGCTTGCCAAGGCGTGTTCGCAGAAACGGGTACGGTTTCGCGCCGAATGTTTGCTTTGCAACGGCGTTGGAGCATCGGGGCACGGCATGTGCAGGTCCCAGGCGTTTCGGGCATCATGCGCATCCCGTGCGCTGGCCTGGCGCTTGGCCTGCGCGTTCTCCATCATTCCATTCGCATGAACAGTATTTCGACCCGGACGCCTATTGGAGCCGGAATCTTGCTAACAGTAACGTCGCCCCATGGTGGGCGTGCATCGGGGGGACTCGGTCCTGCACCGGACCAGCCAGCGATGGCACTTCATAACAAGAGGAGACAAGCTGCATGACCTGGCTCACGCGTTTTTTCAAGCTGGAGGAACACCAGACCGATGTCCGCACCGAGGTGCTCGCCGGGCTGACGACGTTCCTCACGATGGCGTATATCATCTTCGTCAACCCGAACATCCTGGCGGATGCGGGCATGCCGCACGATGCCGTGTTCGTCGCCACCTGTATTGCCGCGGCGATCGGCACGATCATCATGGGGATGTACGCCAACTACCCGATCGCGATGGCGCCGGGCATGGGGCTGAACGCCTACTTTGCCTATGCGGTGGTCAAAGGCATGGGCTTTTCGTGGCAAGCGGCGCTGGGGGCGGTGTTTATCTCGGGCTGCCTGTTCCTGCTGGTGAGCGTGTTCCGCATCCGCGAAATGATCGTCAACGGGATCCCGCATTCGATCCGCGTGGCGATCACGGCTGGCATCGGGCTGTTCCTGGGTATCGTGTCGCTGCGGGGCGCGGGGCTGATCGTCGGCAATCCGGCAACGCTCGTGACCCTGGGTGATGTGCATCAGCCCTCGGTTATCCTGGCGGTAATCGGCTTCTTCGTCATCGTGGCGCTTGACCACCTGCGCGTGAAGGGCGCCATCCTGATCGGCATCCTGGCGGTGACGGCGGCGAGCTTTTTCGTGGCGGGCAACACCTTCCACGGCGTGGTGTCGATGCCGCCGTCGTTGGCGCCGACGCTGCTGCAACTCGACATCATGGGCGCGCTGTCGGTTGGCATCCTGAACGTGGTGCTGGTGTTCTTCCTGGTGGAGCTGTTTGACGCCACCGGCACGCTGATGGGCGTGGCCAACCGCGCAGGCCTGCTCAAACAGGGCAAGATGGACCGCCTGAACAAAGCATTGCTGGCCGACAGCACGGCCATCATGGCGGGGTCGCTGCTGGGCACGTCGTCGACCACCGCGTACATCGAAAGCGCTTCGGGCGTGCAGGCTGGTGGGCGCACGGGTTTGACCGCGCTGACAGTGGCGGTGCTCTTTCTGCTGTGCCTGTTCTTCTCGCCGCTGGCGGGCGTGGTACCGGCCTATGCGACGGCGCCTGCGCTGCTGTATGTGTCCTGTCTGATGCTGCGCGAGTTGGTCGACCTGAACTGGGAAGACACCACCGAAGCCGTCCCGGCCGTGCTTACCGCACTGATGATGCCGTTCACATATTCGATCGCCAACGGCGTGGCGTTTGGCTTCATCACCTACGCGGGCTTGAAGCTGTTCACGGGCCGGATGCGCGAGGTGCCGATTATCGTGTGGATTATCTCGGCGGTGTTCCTGTTCCGCTTCTTCTACCTCTCGGGCGGGCATTGAGCGCCCCGCAATGAACACGACGCGGACCTTCGGGTCCGCGTTTTCTTTGGACGCTCGGGAAAAGCGTACCTATTTCTGCGTGCGATTTTTGGCTGGAGCGTACCCGTTTCTGCGTGACCTCGTGGACGATCCGACGCGAAGGCGTACCCAATTCTGCGGACAAAGTCAGCGGTAACTGTTGCGTAGAACAGGCTGGCTATTGAATGCGATGGCACGTGCGAACGCCGACCGCGCACTGGGTGCGTACCCGTTTCTGCGCGATGTGTGGAGGAATGTCAGGCCGACGGCGTGGCCAGCTTACGGGCTGCGTCGGCGATGCTGGCAGCGAGATCGGCCTCGCGTGCGCGCACGGCAACGGTGGGCAATGCGGCAAGACCCAG
The DNA here is from genome assembly GCA_966433195.1 of uncultured Ralstonia sp. Lineage (GTDB taxonomy): Bacteria > Pseudomonadota > Gammaproteobacteria > Burkholderiales > Burkholderiaceae > Ralstonia. The sequence goes on along the minus strand of CBJMVH010000001.1, from coordinate 426,831 downwards.
CGCATGCGCGATGTCTGCGGCGGCCTCGCCCGCAGCGAGACGCTCGTGCAGATGCGCCGTGCGCACGCCGCGCAATGAGGCGCTCGCCAGGCGCTCGGCGGCATCGGGTTGGCCGATGATGCGCGCGTATTCGGCGGCCTCGGCGAGCATAGCTTTGACGATCAACAGCAGTTGCGAGCGTGAAACCAGGCCCTTGCGCTCGCCGAAATCGCGGCGCAGGGCGGGCGAGTCGATGATGCTGCCATCTGCGCGCTGCGGCGAACGCTTGCGCACGGAAAGCAAAAGCGGCGTGGTTTCACCCGGCAGGGGGAGCGGCGACAGGCCGAACGCTGTCCGGTATTCGCGCAAGGTCGCCATCAGCGCATCGCACGGCAGCCAGCGCTGTGCTCGCCCGGACCCAACGCAGAGCAGCCACACCGATGCGGGCAGCGCGCTGTCCGCTGCAGGGTCTGCTTTCGGTACGGCATGCAATGCCACGTCACCCATGCGCGCATTGACGAGTTCCGACACGCGCAGGCCGGCCTGGGTCAGCAGGACGGCAAGGAAATGGTCACGCGTCTGCCGCAAGCGGGCTTCACGGCCCAACGCCACGCGCGCCTGTACCGCGTCGACCATCAATGCCATATCGGCCGCGCTCAGTGCCGCTTCGGTATGTGCAGGCAACGGTCGTGGTGCCGCAGTGGTCACGCTGACGGCTGGGACAGCAATGACGATCGCATCGTCGTCAAGAAACGGGTTGGCGGGTAGATAACCCTTGCGCTGCAACCATCCGCAAAGGTTGGCGGCGATGACGCTGCTCTGCCGCGTGGAGCGTGCCGAGAGCGGGCCACGCAGCGGCGTCCAGTTGGCATCGTCACGTTCGATGCCGCGCACACTGACCGCCCAGCCCGGCGGATCTTGCAAAAAACGCAGGTAGGCGAGCGCATCTTCACGCTGCCAGCTCGCTAATGGCTTGGCGAACGTGCGCGCATACCAGCACACCCGCTCCGCTTCCACACGGTATTGCGACAGCGTCGACGTGCTCACCGCGCGCGGGCCCGACGCACGGGCATCGAGCCACGCCTGCACGCGCTCGCGTTCGAGGGCGCATGCCTCTCGAGCGGCCTGGGAGGCGGCGTTGTCGGGTGGGAGTGCGGTATCTGCCGGGCGCAGTTCAGGCATGCGGAAGGCGTGAAGGATGGGGAAAACCAGGATCGCGCAAGTATAGCGAGACGCATTGGCGCGCTGCCGCATCCAGGGTGTTTGAACAGCGATTCAACAGCCGCGGGCACGCAGCCTGCTCGACGGGGTGCGTCGCACACGCGTGTCGGAGGCACTCTGACATGACGATCGGGGCCGGACCTTTCGGCGCGCAATCCTATGCGCGGTGATCGTGGGCACCCGCATGTTGGCGACAACGTGCAGGGGTACGCAACGTATGCGGCCCCTTTGAAGATGCTCTCCTCCGAGGTGAAAGATGAAGAGTCAGATTAGGAAGATTGCCGTCGTGTTGGCATTGGGTTCATTGGGTGTGCTGGCGGCGTGCGGCGGCGGCAGCGATGACATTGGCCAGATCATCGGCACCAGCGCACCGCAGTACCGCACAATGCACGTCAACCCGTTCATCGGCAACGTGGACTTTGGCGTCAACGGCACCGTCAAGATCGCCAATGTTGGCTTCAAGAACGTCAGCAACTATTTCGGCATCGATTCCACGGCGAGTACCGCCACGGTGTCCAACGCGGGCAGCGCGTCGCCACTGGCGTCGGCCAACTTCAGTCCGGCCAATGGCCATCGCTATACCGCGTTGGCCATCGTGGGGGCCACGGATTCGGCAACCAGCTTGGCGATCATCGATGACCCATACAACAAGTCGATCCTGTCGGACAAGGCGCGTGTGCGTACCTTCAACGCGTCATACAACGCGCCCAATGTGGACGTGTATGTGACGGCGCCCAATGCGGACCTCACTGCCATATCGCCAACGATGGGCGGCGCTGCCTACGGCAGTGCTTCGCCGGCCAGCGCGCAGGATTCGATCTACGTGGACGGCGGTACCTACCAGGTACGCGTGACCACAGCGGGCACCAAGACCGTCATCTTCACCTCGCAGCCATTCAGCCTGGGCAATAACGCCGACTGGCTGATCACCACGTTGCCGGCTGGCGGCACTGGCGCGGTCACGCCGAATGCGATTCGCGTGCTGGTGGCGCAGGCCAATGGCGCAGCGCAGACCGCCACGGAACTGGCGTCGCAATAACGGCCTCACGCGTTGAGGCATTACGAATGCGGTGCCGGTGCACCGCATTTCTTTTGTCGATCGGGCGTCGGGAACGAAATCTGCTACAAGATGGCGCGGCGCATACACGCGTACGCCGGCCAACGCTGGAGAGTGACGCATCTAAGCGCGTGCAATCCCTTGTTTGTGTAAGGAAGCCTTCGACGTGTTCTGGATTGACGATCCCCTGACGGGAACACGCTTGCACGTCAGCGCAGCGGCCCAGAACTGGGGTGTGCAGGCGTCGTCGTTGTGTGGTGACCGCGAGCAGTGGTTGGCCCACGTGCACCCGGACGACCACGCTGCGCTCCGTGCCGCGTGGGACGGCCTAGCCCGTGGGCGGGATTTCGTGCTCGAGTACCGCTGGATTGGTGCCGACCACGTCGAGCAGCGCGTGCGTGAACGTGGCTGCCTGATCCCGGGCATTCGCGGCGCCCCCGCCCACGCCGTCGGCATGGTTGAAGACGTGACACAGCGCCAGCAGACGCTGGCTGCGCTCACCGAGTCGGAATTCCAGCTGCAATGGCTGACCGAAAGCGTGCCCTTTCCGCTGGTGCAGATCGACGCTGCTCGCCGCGTACGCTTTGCAAACCATGCCTACGCGCAGCGCTTTGGCTTGCCGCTGAATGCCGTACTCGGTCGACCGTTGCGGGAATTGATGGGCGAAGCGGCCTATGCACGCGTACTCACCCATCTGGACGAGGCCTTCGCCGGTCGGCGGGTCGATTCTGAAATGGAGCTGCCGTATCCGGGCGATATCGGGGTGCGCTTTGTCCACGCCGCGTACTCGCCGCAACATGCACCCGATGGAAGCGTGCAAGCCATCGTATGCGTGGTGGAGGACATCACCGAGCGCAAGGAGGCCGAGCGTGAACGCTTTCGCCACCAGCGCGAGTTCGTCACGCTGGTCGAGAACGCGCCCGACGTGATTGCGCGGCTCGATCGCGACTTGCGCTGCGTCTATGTGAATCGCGCTGTGACTGAGGCCTTTGGTGTGGCACCGGCCGCCGTCATGGGGCAGGCACTGGCGGCGTCACCGTTGCCGGCTGCTGTGGTTGCCCCGTTGGATGCCGCTGCACGGCTGGCCTTCAACACGGGTGCCGAGCAGACCCTCAATCTGCATCTCGAAGTGGGCGATGGCCGCACGCGCGTGGCGCATTACAACGTGCGGGTGATTCCCGAAGAGGACCACACCGGCGCTGTGGAGTCGGCCCTGCTCATCATCTATGACGTGACCGAACGTACCGAGGCAGGGCGCGAACGCGATGCGCTGCTGCGGCGTGAGCAAGCCGCGCGTGCACAGGCCGAGGCCGCAACACTCGCGCGTGACCAGTTTCTCGCAGTGGTGTCGCATGAATTGCGCTCCCCGCTCAATGGCATCCAGAACTGGACGTACGTACTGGAGAACCAGCTGGTGGACGGCCCCCCGCTGGTGCAACGGGCACTGGCCGGCATCAAGACCGGCGTAGACCAGCAGGTGCGGTTGATTGAAGATTTGCTCGACGCAACACGCGTCATGAGCGGCAAGTTGCGCCTGACGCGGGAGCCGTTTGTCTTGCGCATGGCATTGGAGCGCGCCCTCAACAGCGTGCGCGCGCTGGCCGCCGAGCACGCCATCACGCTGCATACGTCCAGTGCGCTGGATATGCATGAGATCGACGGCGATGCGGATCGCATCGAGCAGATCGTTTGGAACCTGCTGACCAACGCCATCAAGTTCACGCCGCCGGGCGGCGATGTGTGGCTGTCGGCGGACCTGGTGGGCGAAGTGGCGCGGGTGGTGGTGCGCGACAACGGGCGCGGCATCGGCGCTGCGTTCCAGCCCTATCTGTTCGATCCGTTTCGGCAGGCAGATGGGGCGCACACGCGGCGCACCGGCGGTCTGGGCCTCGGGCTGGCGCTCGTCAAGCGATTGACCGAATTGCACGGCGGGCGTGTCCATGCCCACAGCGACGGCGACCAGCAAGGCGCCACCTTTACCGTGTATCTGCCGCTGCATGCCGGCGCGGAGTTGACACCGCCCCTGGCCGAAGACCCGACGCGTAGCGGGCCGCTGCCATCGCTGGCGGGCCTGCGCGTGTTGCTAGTGGATGATCAGCAGGATGCGCGCGACGCGCTGGCCACGCTGCTCACCCAGGTCGGTGCCGAGGTGGGCAGCGCCGGTTCCGGCCATGAGGCCATGACGCAACTCGATGCGTGGGGCGTGAACGCCAGGCCGCAGGCGGTGGTGTGTGACATCGCCCTGCCGGATGAAGACGGCTACGCAATCCTGCAGAAGATTCGCGGCTGGGAGCGCCGCCATTTGCCGACCGGCGCGGCGCCCATTGCGGCAGTCGCGCTGACCGCATTTGCACAACCCGACGATCGTGCGCGCGCCCTGGCCAGTGGCTTTCAGGAGCACCTCGTAAAGCCGGTCTCGCCTTATGACCTGGTGCGCACGTTACGCAATCTGACTGCGCAATAGGCGAGCAAACCGGCGCCAAGGCATGGCGCTTGCGCAGAGGACGGTGCACCACTTTCTCTGCCATGTCCGAGCGCCTTCCACACCCCTCGATACCCGGAACGTCTGCCGATGAGGCTGTACCGCAAGCGCCGCTGCTTGGCGGGATGCATCAGCCTGCGTGGCGATTGGCGGTCGTGCTGGTGGCGATTGGCGGCACGCTGGTGTTTCTGCAGTGGGCCCGCGTGTTTCTCGTGCCGTTCACCTTCGGCGTGGTGCTGGCGTTTGCGTTGAACCCGCTCGTGGTGCGTCTGCAGCGCTGGTACGTGCCTCGACCCGTGGCGGCAGCAGTGGTGGTGCTGGGCCTATGGGTGGCCGGCGGTGCGCTGGCCTTTGGCATGCAGGATGGCGTGTCGGCCATGGCCGAGCGTATTCCCGTGGCGGCCGAGCGCATGGCCCAATCGGTCGATCGGCTGCGTGATCGTCTTGGCGGCGCCTTCGAGAAGATGCGCCAGGTGACCACGGCGGTGGAACATGCCACCGATGGCGTCCAGAACAAGCCCCCACCTTCGCCGGCCAAGCGCCCATCGGCAACGGCCCCCACCGCGCAAGTGGATTCCCCATTGCTGCCGCTGCGCCAGTTTGTGTGGATCGGCTCAGCCAATTTATTCGCCCTGGCGGGGCAGTTGGTGGTGGTGTCGTTCCTTGTGTATTTCCTGCTGGCGTCGGGGCAGGCGCTCAAGCGCAAATGGGTGCGCGCGGTCGGCCGTACGTTGAGCGAGAAAAAGCGCGCGGTACGGATGATGGCCGTGATCGGTACGCAGATCCAATACTCGCTGCTGGTGCTGTTCGCAACCAACATCGTGCTCGGCATTTTGACGGCGGTGGCGTTTGTGCTGCTGGGCATGGAAGACGCGGCGGTGTGGGGCCTGGCCACCGCTGTGCTGCATTTCATGCCGTATCTCGGTTCCGTGGTGATTGCGGTGGCCAGCGGCATTGGTGCGTACTTACAGATGGGCACGTGGTCGGACGCGCTTGTCGTGGCGGGCACGACGCTGCTGTTGGCCACGCTCATCGGCACCTTGCTCGTGACATGGTTGCAGAGTCGCGCATCCAAACTGGACCCATGCGTGGTCTACATCGGGCTGTTGCTGTGGGGCTGGTTGTGGGGTGTGTGGGGGCTGTTGTTGGGGACGTCCGTTACGGCGATGATCAAGGTCGTGTGCGACCACGTCGAGCACCTGCGCCCACTTGGCGTGCTGCTCGGTACGACGGATGCGCCCGCCGGCGTATCGCAACGGTTGCTCGATCGCCTGCGTGGGCGGCCGACACGGCGCCCCGAACGGGTGCGCCGGCATTGAGCGCCAGCGTTGAGTGCGCCTATGCAGCAAGCGTTACAAGCGCCCATGTAACCGTTACGCGACCTGCGCGATGGCTGCATCGGCAAGGAAGAAACGCAGGGCGCGGACAACGCAGGTGCGGCGTGCGTCTGATGCGATCGCCCATGGCGTCACACGCGCTGGGCACGTCAGTTGCGGCGGGCAGGGGCATCCTCAGTTCGTCCGCAGGAGGGCGCCATGAACCCGCATCGAGGTGCCGTCATTTGCGGTGCCAACCAGCGTGACACGACATCGGGCGGTGCCAAGCGCGCCGATGAGCGTGTCGATACCGTACTCGGGAAGCCCGAGCCCGGCGCACCGGATGCATCGGGTCGGCTGCCGCACGCGCGTGATGAACAGCTCGAAGGGCAGCGCTCCGGGCCGCGCGCCGACATCGAACAGGCGGCACGTGATGTCGAAAGCGGCCAGCTCGACACCGACCTGCACAACACGCCCGGTGTGGAGCGCGTCGCCCGCGAACGCCACCCCGCCAACCATGAAGACCGCGATCGGCAGGTCGCGAACCGCAGCGCGGACGATCTTGCCGACAAGCGTGGCCAGAGTGGGCACCCGACCCATCAGCGCAATGAACCGAAACGTTGAGCCCCTTTGTTGAGCCCATCCTATGCGCATTGCCTACGTGACCGAGACCTGGCCGCCTGAACTGAACGGCGTGTCGCTCACCGCAGCGCGTACGGTGGCGTTTCTGTGCGCGCGCGGCCATGACGTGATGCTCGTGCGTCCGCGCCAGCAGGCCATCGACGCGGGCCAGCCTGCGGTGAGCGACGACACCTTGCGTGTGCCCGGCGTGCCGATTCCGCTGTATCCGGACTTGCGTATGGGGCTACCCGCGCGCCGCCGCCTTGAACGCGCGTGGCGAACGTATGCCCCCCACCTCGTGCACGTGGCCACGGAGGGCCCGCTAGGTTGGTCTGCCATTCGCGCGGCGCGGCGGCTTGGTGTGCCGGTGACGTCCGACTTCCGCACCCGCTTTGATGAATACGGCCGGCACTACGCATGGGATGGCGCAGCGACGTTGGTGCGCGCGTATCTGCGCGCGTTCCACAACCGAACAGACCGCACGTTTGTGCCCACGCGCGAGTTACGGCAGCAACTGCACGCGTTCGGTTTCGAGCGCCTGAGCGTCAGCACGCGCGGGGTCGATGCCGGCCGATTCGCACCACGCCATCGCAGTGAAGCGTTACGCGCGCAGTGGGGTGTCCATGACGATGCGCCCGTCGTACTCACCGTGGGGCGGTTGGCCGTGGAGAAAAACCTCGACACGGCACTCGCCGCGTTTGATGCCATCCGGGCGCGTGTGCCGAATGCGCGGCTGGTGATGGTGGGCGATGGTCCGCAGCGGCATGCGCTGCAGCGGCGGTGTCCTGAAGCCGTGTTTGCCGGTGTGCAGCAGGGCGAGGCCTTGGCCGCGCACTACGCGTCGGCCGATTGCTTCCTGTTTCCAAGCCTGACCGAAACCTTCGGCAACGTCGTGGTGGAGGCAATGGCCAGCGGCCTGCCCGTGGTCGCGTTCGACACCGCGGCGGCGGGCATGCACATACGCAATGGCGAAAACGGCTGCCTCGTGCCCGTCGGGGACGTTGCTGCTTTCACGCACGCCGCCACACAGCTCGCAATGGACGCCGCGTTGCGGGCGCGCCTGGGCCGCGCCGCGCGTGCGACAGCCCAAGCGCTCGACTGGCCGCGTGTGCTGGAAGGTTTTGAAGCGGCACTCATGGCCGTGCACCACGCAGCCACCACCGGCGAGGCCTGCCATGGCGACACACGCCTGGCCTAACTGGAAGCGCTGGCGCGAGCGCGACCGGCAGCTTGCCGTTGCGCTCAACCACATTGCCGGCGATGCGTCCGTCATGCGTTTCTATCGAGGCGTGAGCCGTTTGGGCGACGGCATGCTGTGGTACGCGCTCATGGCCGCGCTGCCCGTGGTCGGCGGGGACACGGGTTGGGAATGCGCCAAGCAGATGGGGCTGACGGGGCTGCTCTCGCTCGTCATCTACATCTTGCTCAAGCGCGGTGTGTGCCGGCCGCGGCCCTATCTGTCCTGTGAGGAAATCCATCTGTGCGGGCGCGTGCTCGACCAGTTCAGCTTTCCATCGGGGCACACCCTGCACGCGGTGTCGTTCAGCATTGTCATGGCGGCGTATTACCCGCGCATGGCGTTGGCGTTGGCACCGTTCACGCTCATGGTGGCGCTGTCGCGCGTGATTCTCGGCCTGCATTATCCGAGCGACGTGCTGGCCGGCGCCGGGCTTGGCATGCTGATCGGCGGGCTGTCGGTGTGGCTGTTCTAGCCCCCGGATACGACGCTCAGTACGAGGTTTGCGGCTGGCTGGGGAGAGTCGTTTCCGGCCCGCCCATCCACGCTTGTGCGAGTACCTGGGCGAAGCCGTTCTTGGTGACGGCGGTACGCGTCTCCAGGCAAGTCGCGAGCAGTTCTTGCCAGTGGCGAATGACCTCCGGATACGCGGCATCCGCCGGATGCAGGCCCAGACGCAGCAGCGGAGCCTGCGCATGCTGGTGCGCCAGCCAACGCAGGTAATAGCGCGACACCAGACGACGCGCGGGTGAGCGCACGCTGTAAGTCAAGCAGGGCGCCTTTAGCGCGCGCCTCGGGTGCAGCAGATAGAAGCGCTGCAGCGTTGTCGTATAACGCAGCGGCAAGCCATCCAGCGCCTGCCACGTGGCGTCATTCATCAGCCAGGCCGGTGCAACAAAGCCGTGCAGCGGCCAGCCGTTGGCGGCAAACCAGGCGGCACCGGCAGCGATGCGCTGGCGCGCGGCTGCCAGCGGAATGGCCGAGAACTCGCCCTCGCCCGCGGTGTAGCGCGTGCGGATGAGCTGATCGACAAAGCCGCCCGGCGGCTGGTCATCCAGATGTGCATAGCCATGCAGCACGAGCTCATCGCCTTCAGCGAGGCACTCCGTCATGACGCGGCAGAAGCGCTCGCTGTTGCGCGCGGTCGGGCCGCGGTAGAAGTTGGGAATGACCAGCAGCGATTTGGGCACCCGGCACACCTCGTCCAACGCGTTCAGCAACACCTTGCACGCCGGCCAGGTGGCAGGCGTGACGTCGTGCATGGCAAGGACGAGGTAGCGCGGCATGGTGCGGGCTTATCGGTGGCGTGCAGCGCGCGGGCGCATGCGGGTGTCGTGAGAGGGTTCGATGGCCGTGGCAGTCTGCCGGCCCAGCAGCGCCAGGTAACGACGCAGCAATTGCGGCAGCACCGCGCGCCAGTCGTACTGCATGGCATGGCGGCGCGCGGCATGCGCCAGCGCCACCGGATCGCGTTGGCGCAGGGTCTGCAGCGCCTGGGCGAATTCGTCTGCGCGGCAGTGCGGCACAGCGTGGCCAACGTGGTCGTTGACCAGTTCGCTCAGCCCGGCGGCGGCGCACGTCACCACCGGCACGCCGCTGGCCATGGCTTCCAGCGCAACGAGGCCGAAGGTCTCCTGGTCGCCCGCATGGACAAACACATCGGCGCTGGCCATGGCGGCGGCCAACTGCTGCGCATCGCCTTCATACGGCAGCGTGCGCACGTGCTTGCCGCGCGGCGGTGTCGGGCCCGACCCGATGGTGACAAGCGTGGTGCCGTCGTTGAGCTTGTCCACGGCATCGCACAGCACGTGCAGATTCTTTTCGGGGGCGTAGCGGCCCACGTACAGCAACACGCGCGCATCACGCGGCAGGCCGAGCTGCTCCCGCCAGCGCAGCGAGCGCCGCGCCGGGTGGAACAGGCGCGTGTCCACACCCAAGGGTTGCAGTTCGACACGCTGCACGCCCAGGTCGACCACCTTCTGTGCGATATAGCGGCTGGGCACGAAGACGGTATCGAAGTGCGGATACAGCTTGCGCGCATACGCTGCCGCCGCCAGCTCCGCAGGCGGCCCGCCCAGGCGGCGGAAGAATGCCGGCAGATCGGAGTGGCAGAAGGCCACCACCGGCACGTGCAAGCGCGCCCCTGCGTGCAAGGCTGCCCACGACAAGCGATACGGATCGCCCGCTTCAATCAGGTCCGGCGACAACGCGCACAGTGCCTGTTCCGCCGGCCCGCTGCGCAGCGGAATGCGATAGCCCTGTGACAGCGGCAGCGGCACGCCGGGCACCACGGCAATCTCGTTGGTGGCGTCGTCGGCCGTGCCGGGCACCACCAGCGTGTGCCGCCAATGCGTGGAGCGGAGAAAGTCCTGCTTGGCGCGCAGATAGCGCTTGACGCCGCCGCTTTCCGCCGCCCAGAACATCGTCACATCGGCCAGATGCAACGACGCGCGGGTGGCGTCGTTGGCCTGGTGGTCGGTAGAGAGCTTGCGCAAGATCGGTCCTGGACGCGTGTGCTAGACCTGCCGACGCATTTCTGCCGGCGCAATGCGCATCAGCCCGCGGTACTTGGCGACCGTGCGGCGCGCGACGATCACGCCTTGCTCCGCCAGCATCTTGGCCAGCGACACGTCCGACAGCGGCGCATCGGCATCCTCGGCTTCGATCATCTCCTTGAGCAGCGCGCGTACCGATGCGGCCGAGCATGCACCACCCGTGTCCGTTGCCAACTGGCGCGAGAAGAAATACTTGAACTCGAAGATGCCGCGCGGTGTGGCCATGTACTTGTTGCCGGTCGCGCGCGAAATGGTGGACTCATGCAGGCCCAGCTCTTCGGCCACATCGCGCAGCACCAGCGGCTTCATCGCCACCTCGCCGTACTCCAGGAAGTGCTTCTGGTGCGCGACGATGGCCTCGGCCACACGCTGGATGGTGGCAAAGCGCTGCTGCGCGTTGCGGATCAGCCAGCGCGCTTCCTGCAACTGATGCGCCAGCGGTGTGCGATGGTGCCCACGCGTCTGGGCAAACAACTCTGCGTAGACCTTGTTGATGCGCGCGCACGGCGCCACTGCCGGGTTCGTCACCGCCACCCACTTGCCTTTGATCTTGGCGACGATCACATCCGGCACGATGTAGCCCGCATGCGCTTGCGAGAAGCGCAGCCCCGGGCGCGGATCCAGCATGCGGATGAGCGCGCAGGCGTCGCGCAGTTCATCTTCGGTACAGCCCAGCGCGCGGCGCATCTGGGTGAACTCGCGCTTGGCCAGGCGCGGCAGATGGCTGCGCACGATGTCGTGGGCGATTTCCTGGATGCGCTCTTCGGCTTCGGTATCGGCGGGTCGCGCTTCGATCTGCAGGCGCAGGCATTCCGACAGGTCGCGCGCGGCTACGCCGGGCGGGTCCAGGCTTTGCACCAGCGCCAGTGCGATCTGCATTTCCTTTTCGGTCGGCGCGGGTTCCACCGGCGCCAACGGGATCAACTCGGAAAGCAGTTGGCGCAGGTAGCCATCGTCGTCCAGCGCTTCAATCACGGTCTGTGCCAGCAGGCAATCGCGGTCCGACAGGCGGTAGCTGCGCAACTCCTGATGCAGGTGTTCGCGCAGACTGGGCATGGCGTGCACCCATTCGCCGATATCGCTGTCCTCGCCATCGCCATGGTGGGTGCCGCCGTGGCTGTAGTAGGTGCCGAAGTCGGCCGGAAACTCTTCCGATGCCGCGAGCGTCGCGTCGGTTTCAATGGCGCTGGTGGTGGTTTCCACCGGGGCCTCGTCGATGGGCGTGTGATCTGCGCTCGCACCGTCCAGAGCGGTCGAAGCGGGCGCATCGCCCACGCGCGCGGTCTCGGCCTGCGCGCCTTCTTGTTCGACCTCTTCCAGGAACGGGTTGCTGGCGAGCGCTTCTTGCATTTCCTGCGCAAATTCGGTTGCGGACAACTGCAGCAGCTTCACCGACTGCTGCAGCCGCGGCGTGAGCGCGAGATGCTGCTTCGCACGCATTTCGAGAGCGGCCTTGACCATTCGCCTTGCCTCCTTGGGTGAGTGGGCGTCGACGTGTGCGTCGACATGTTCCCCGAGCGATGCAAAGCGTGTGCCATGCCGGCAAAGCCAGATACGACAAGGCTTTGCGGCGCGCTGGCACGCCGTTTCTACACGGTCATGTCGATTTTTATACGCACCGTGTTGCCGGCACATGACAGCGCAGTGCCGCGTGCGCGCTGCAGTGCAGGATAGATGGAATAGGCCCGAAGGTGGCATCGCAGGTACATGCGTTGCTGCGGATGCGTGCATGGAAGACGCGTTGCGGCGCGCTTTCATGGCGCGCAGTGCCCACCATTGCACTATCCACCCACGGAGAAATCACCATGCGAACACGTTTCCTGTCCGTTGCGCTCGCCAGCGCGCTTTTCAGCCTCGGCGTGAGTACGGCCATGGCGCAGACGACCACCGCTCCGGTCGATAACCAGGAGTCCAGCAACCCGACCAAGGCCCCGGGCAAACGCACGGACCCGCCGTCTTCCACGGCAGACCGCACGGCCAATACGCCCATGGCAGGCAGCGAGGCCACGCCTGCGGCCGGTGGCAGCGATACCAGCAAGCCGATGCACAAGAAGCATCGCCACCACAAGAAGTCGACGCCGCCGGGCGGCACCAACAGCGCGGGCGATATGTCGCATTCGGGCGTGCAACACGGCGGCAACGATGCCGCGACGACGACCGGCAATTCGCAGCCGGGTTCGTCCAAGTCGGGTCAATAACGCGGGAGGGTCGCCATGACGATGTTGATGTCACAGAGCGCGTTGCTTCGTACGGGGCGCCGTATGCGTGCGGACATGCGTGCGGAAACGGAACCCGCGCCCCGGCGGCCCACGCCCGCACCGCATGAGCGTCGCCGCCACGAGCATCCGGGCGAGCGCACGCACGCGCATCCGCGCTAGAACATCAGCGCGGGTGCTGTGCGAGAGCGGGAGGCGGCCCGAACGTGTTGGGCAACCGGCGATTCAGGCCGCCATGCTGGCGGCCGCGTTGCTCTGATAGAGGTCGAGCCGGTTGTAGAGCGTCTTCAGGCTGACGCCGAGTGTCTTGGCAGCCTGGCGCTTGTCGCCGTGAAAGTGCTCCAGCGTGGCGAGGATCATCGCGCGCTGCGCGTCGGCGAGCGTCACACCCACCGACAGGCTCAGCACGCCTTCCTTTACGGTCGGGCCGCATGGTCGTCCCGCGCCGCGCGGCGGCGACATCGGGTTGTCCAGCTCTACCGTTTTCTCGCCGAGGATGTAGCCACGTTGTACCGCGTTGCGCAACTCGCGCACGTTGCCGGGCCACGTATGGTTGCGCAGGGTGGCGAGTGCCGTGCGCGAGAACACCTTGTCGGTCTTGTGCGACGCGTTGAACTGCGCAAGAAAGTGCTGGGCCAGTTCTTCGATGTCGTCGTCGCGCTCGCGCAGCGGCGGCACGTGCAGTGGCACCACGGCCAAGCGGTACATCAGGTCTTCGCGGAAGGCGCCGTCGGCCACGGCTTCCATCAGGTTGCGATTGGTGGCCGCGATGATGCGCGCGCGGGTCTGGATCGGCTCGGTGCCGCCTACCCGCATGAACACGCCGGTCTCCAGCACGCGCAGCAGTTTGACCTGCATCTCTGCCGGCATCTCGGTAATTTCATCGAGAAAGATCGTGCCGCCGCTGGCGTGCTCGAAATAGCCCGTATGCCGCTGGCCCGCGCCCGTGAAGCTGCCCTTTTCGTGGCCGAACAGTTCCGACTCGATCAGGTTGGGGGAGATGGCGCCGCAGTTCACGGCAATGAAGGCCTGGTCTGCGCGCGTACTCATGTCGTGCACGGTTCGCGCGATCAGCTCCTTGCCGGTGCCCGATTCCCCGATGATCAACACCGTGGCCAGCGTGCCGGAGACCTTGCCGATCTGCCGGTACAGCGCCCGCATCACCGGTGAACGACCATAGAGGTGGCCGAAGTCTGGCTGCGCGACGGCGATCGGGGCGACAGGGGTGACAGGGGCCGCACTGTCGGCCAGTTGTGTGGCGGGGGCGTCGGTGTCGTCGAACGCGGCGTCGTCGGCCAGCCTGGGAGGGCAGGGTAGTCGCCCGGTGGTCAATGCGCGCTCGTCTGCGAAGGCTTCGCTCAAGGACATGGCTCCCTCGTGTTCAGTCACGACAGGATGTCTGGGCGCGGAGCCATCCGCTCAGCGGTACGGGCTCCTGAAGGCTTGGCGCGTCGTCATCCCGTCACATTGTGTTGAAAAGTTGAGCCATTATCGGGGCCACGCGCGCGCGTTGTATGTCGGGCAGGCGCTGACGTTTCGGCCATCCTGTCGGCCAAACGCTGACAAGAATCGGGCCCGAGACGCTTGCAGGGCGCGGATTTCACATCGAAATGCGCCGGCCAGGCGGCGTAGCGTGTCCATTTGCCCCGACGGGTGGCGAAGCGTCGGTCGTCTCAACTATGCTGAGGACACCTGCTCGCCATGGCCCCCGGCCGCTGAGTGATGCATCCGAAGCTTTCTTGCACGGGTCGATGTAAAAATTACCGATCTCCGTGCCGGCGACAGGGGTTTGTGCCATGCGATTGCCGGCTTGTATTCGTTGGAATACTTTTTGCACCTGCCGCCCGCTTGGACCCCATGGCCACACATGGCCCCGAGATTGACCGTCGGCGACAGCCGGCTCATCCAACCACATCGAGATGCCACATATCCTGATTGTCGAAGACGATGCCAACGCACGCGCCGCCCTTGGCGAGCTGGTCGGTGCCGAAGGCTTCACCACCGCGCTGGCCGGATCGCTGCGCGATGCGCGCATTCAGATGTCGCGTCACAGCCCCGATGCCGTGCTCATCGACCTTGTCCTGCCCGATGGCAACGGCATGGATTTGATGGAAGACATCGCCCCGCACTCCGGCACCGAAATCATCGTCATGACCGGCCACGCCAGCGTAGAGACCGCCGTGGAGGCACTGCGCATGGGCGCGGCCGATTACCTCGTCAAGCCGGTCAACTTCCAACGCTTGAAATCGGTGCTGGCGCGCATTCCCCGTCCGGGTGACCTGAAGGCCGAAATCGGTAACCTGCGCGGCGAACTGCGCAGGCTCGGCCTGTTCGGGCAGATGCTGGGCAACTCCCAGGCCATGCAGACGCTGTATGACCAGGTCAGCCGCGTCGCACCCACCGAGGCGACTGTGCTGCTGATTGGTGAATCCGGCACCGGCAAGGAGCTGGCCGCCCAGACCATCCACGACTTGAGCCTGCGCCGCAAGCAGCCCTTTCTGCCCGTCAACTGCGGGGCCATTTCGCCCAACCTGATCGAATCGGAAATGTTCGGCCACGAGCGTGGCAGCTTTACCGGCGCCGACCGCCAGCACAAGGGTTACTTTGAGCGCGCCAACGGCGGCACGCTGTTCCTCGATGAAATTACGGAAATGCCGATCGAGCTGCAGGTCAAGCTGCTGCGCGTGCTGGAGACCGGCGTGTTCATGCGCGTGGGCACCAACCGCGAGATCGATTCCGATGTGCGTGTGATTGCCGCCACCAACCGCGACCCCGAAGAGGCCGTCGCCGACGGCAAGCTGCGTGCAGACTTGTATCACCGGCTGAATGTGTTCCCGCTGCAACTGCCGCCGCTGCGTGAGCGTGGCAAGGATGTCGAGTTGCTGGCGCAGCATTTTCTCGACCAGCTCAACGCGCAGAACAACACCAAGAAGGCGTTCCTGCCGCCTGCCATGGAAACGCTGCGCGCCTACAACTGGCCCGGCAACGTACGTGAGCTGCGCAACTATGTGCAGCGTGCGTACATCCTGTCGGACGACGCCGGTATCGACACGGCCAATGTGCCGCTACAGGTGTCCAGCACGCAGACCAGTTCAAGCTCGTCGCTGACGATTCCGGTCGGCACATCGCTGGCCAGTGCCGACAAAAAGATCATCCTGGCCACGCTCGAACAGTGCGGCGGCGTGAAGAAGCGTGCGGCGGAGCTGCTCGGCATCAGCCTGAAGACGCTGTACAACCGGCTTGAGGAGTACAGCGCTGATGGCAGCGGTGATGACGACGCCGGCCCGGGCCGCGCGCATACCACCGAGGCATAGGCACACACGGCACCCACGCGTATCCGGCACACGCGCCTGACGCGGTACGCCGCTTGCTGACCGTGGGGTAACCGCCTCACGGCGGCAAGCTCACCCTACCGCACAGGAGGTTGCCATGCTGCGCTATGCAGTCATCTTTTTCATCATTGCCGTGATTGCGGCAGTGCTCGGTTTCGGCGGCATTGCCGCAGGCGCCGCCAGCATTGCCAAGATTCTGTTCATGATCTTCGTGGTGTTGTTCGTCGTCAGCCTCATCTGGGGCCTGGTGGCGGGGCGAGGATGACGTCGCTCGTTCTTGTTCTTGCTGATTTCCCCGACACCTTTTCAACCCTCTCCACCCCACAGGAGCGCTAGCCGATGGAACCGTCGCAAACCAACCCGTTTCCGAAATCCGATGGCAACGGCCACCTGATCCGCGATGACGTGGCGCAAGCCGCTCAACGCGCGAAGGCCACCACCGCCCAGGCCATTGACCGCACCGCAGACGCGGCTGCCACCGCACTCGACGAGGCTGCCGCCAAGCGAGACCAATGGCGCGCATCACAACAGCAGTTCATGGCGGACGCTGTCGATTGCGTGCGCACGCACCCGCTGGCCACCATCGGCTTGGCGTTTGGCGCGGGCTTTCTGCTGAGCCGCTTGCTGGGTGGCCGCGACGATTAAGCGCGAGGTTGCGCCTGCCCGCCAGGCTGGCTACGCTCGAAGGCGGCGCGGGCAATCTGTTGTTGCTCGTGCCGCTTCTTCAGGGGAACCCCATGCGCCTGGCTGCTTTCCTGATCAACCGTGATGTGCTCAAGCGCGCCGCCCAGGTGCTGATGGGTGCCGTGCGGCAGTGGTCGGTGCATCGCGCGGCGAGCAAGGGGGCCGCGCTCTCGTTCTACACGCTGTTTTCGATGGCGCCGGTCCTCGTGCTGGTGATCTCCATCGCTGGGCTCTTCTTTGGCGAGCAGGCCGCGCGCGGCGAAATCTTCGGGCAGATTCAGGGCCTCGTTGGTGTACAGGGCGCTGCTGCGGTGGAAACCGTCCTAGCTGCGACCAAGCGTTCCGGCCACGGCTTGTTCGCTGCCATTACGGCGGTCGTGCTGCTGGTGGTGGGCGCCACCACGGCGTTCTCTGAACTCAAGGACAGCCTGGACGAACTGTGGGAGGTACCGCCGCGTCAGCAACCGGGCTTATGGGGGCTGCTGCGCTCCCGGTTGCTGTCGTTCAGTCTGATCCTCGTGCTGGCTTTCTTGCTGCTGGTTTCGCTCATCATCAACGCGGCGCTCGCTGTGGTGGAGCGCTTCTGGGGGGCGCTATGGGCCGACGCCGGGTGGTTCGCCACGGTGGCGGAGGCCATCTCGACGGCGTTTTCCTTTGCGGTGGTGGCGCTGCTATTCGGCACCATTTTCAAAATGCTGCCCGAAACGCGCGTGGCCTGGCGCGATGTCGCCCTGGGCGCCGCCGTCACGGCCCTGCTGTTCTCACTGGGCAAGCGGTTGATCGGCCTGTATCTGGGCAGCAGCGCTGTTGCGTCGTCGTACGGCGCGGCCGGCTCGGTGGTGGCGCTGATGCTGTGGATCTACTACTCCGCGCAGATCTTCTTTTTCGGCGCGCTCATCACCCGCCAGTACGCGTTGCTGTTCGGCAGCCGCCAGGATGAAGCTGCCGGACCAGCAGCCCAGGCCGCGCTGCTGAACCCTGCGTGGGCGGCAAACGCAGCCCACGGGGCGCGGCAGGGCCGCTAGCCCTTCCTAAGGCGACGCTCAGTCGCGCGTCAACTGTTCGAGCAGCATCCCGGCCACAAAGGCTAGCCCGATGGTCAGCACAGGGTGCTGACGCACGGAGCCGCTGGCCTGCTCCGTCACGTTCGCGTGCAAGGTTTTAAGTTGCTCTGTGCGCCGGTCAAACTGGGTGAGCGCCGTTGAGATGACGCCGGCCAGCCGGTCGATGCCCTCCGCGGTGGCATCCTTCACGCGCTGCGCGGTGTGATCGATTTGCGGATGCAGCGTGGTGACGGTCGCGCCGTTGGTGCCGTTCGTACCGTTGCTGCCGTTGCTGGTGGGCGGCTTGGGGGTCAGTTCAGTCATGCGGGCCTCCGTGGATGCGGTAAGCGTTGCCCACTGACAAGCAACCGCCATGCCCCGCCCGCAGGTGGCCAAAAGTACACGGCCAAAAGAAAAGGGACCCAGCTGTGGCCCTCGACACGGTGAGGAACAATACGACTAGCCGACCGTCACCAAGGTCTTGCGTGCGGCCCAGATTTCCGCTTGCAGGGCGAGTGCTGCGAGTGCCTGCAGACTGTTCTGCGGCAGGGCTTTGATCCGTTTGCGGCGATCGGCGGCACGCTGTTGACGCGCCGCACGTACGCTTTCTGCATCCAGTTGCCACGCCTTGCGGGTGGTTTCCAGAATGCGTTGCACCGCGGGATCGACAGGGGTTCGACTACGCACGATTTGGACTCCTTGCTTCTTCACTTCTTTCCACGTCGTCGGCACCGGACATCGGCGCCTTCATGACGGCCTCCACAATACGGGAGCTTCATGACAACTTCGATAACACCGTTTCCGAAAGGGTTGTCGGAGCATTCCGACATGCGTTGGTCTCCCCCATCCGGGCGACGGTTCCTAGGGAGTTTCCCCTGCTTGCGCACTTGGCCACTTGATCCTAAGCAAGTCTGCTGATCGCGTACAATCTCGGCTGCCCTGGGGTCGATAGCCCGTTCGGGCCCGCCTTCGGCCGTCAGGATGACCCCGCCGGCCAGCGCACATGGCCTGTGCGCATCCATCCGCATTGTTCACCCCTTCCCTTTCGGTTTTTGCCCGTGAGTACGCTGCAACAGGAGATCCGGCGCCGCCGGACGTTCGCCATCATTGCCCACCCGGATGCGGGTAAGACCACCCTCACGGAAAAACTGCTGTGGTTTGGCGGCGCTATCCAGATGGCCGGCGCCGTGCGCGCACGCAAAGCCAACCGTCATGCCACTTCCGACTGGATGGAGATGGAAAAGCAGCGCGGCATCTCCGTCACGTCGTCGGTGATGCAGTTTCCGTACCGCAACGAGGGCGGCGACTACATCGTCAATCTGCTCGACACCCCGGGCCACGAAGACTTCTCGGAAGACACGTACCGCACGCTTACGGCGGTCGACTCGGCCGTGATGGTGATCGACTCCGTCAACGGCGTGGAAGCGCAGACCATCAAGCTGCTCAACGTGTGCCGCCTGCGCAGTACGCCCATCCTCACGTTCATCAACAAGCTCGACCGTGAGGGCCGTGCGCCCATCGAACTGCTCGACGAGATCGAGAGCGTGCTGCAGATCCAGTGCGCGCCGATGACGTGGCCGATCGGCATGGGCAAGTCGTTCAAGGGCGTGTACCACCTGGTGAACGACACGGTGCAGCTGTTCGACCCGAACGCCGACAGCGAGAAAGGTGCGACCGCCGGTCTGATTCAGGGGCTGGACAACCCCGAGCTGGACCGCGTGCTTGGCTCGCAGGCAGAAGAACTGCGTATCGACATCGAACTCGTGCGCGGTGCCTCGCACACGTTCGACAAAGAGGCGTTCCTGGCCGGCAAACAGTGCCCGGTGTACTTCGGCTCGGCAGTGAACAACTTCGGGGTGCAGTCGCTGCTCGACGCGCTGGTCGATCAGTCACCCGAGCCGCTCGCACGCCCGACCGAAACACGTGAAGTCAAGCCGATGGAAGAGAAGTTCACCGGCTTCGTCTTCAAGATCCAGGCCAACATGGACCCGAAGCACCGTGACCGCATCGCCTTCGTGCGCGTGTGTTCGGGCCGCTTCGAGCGCGGCATGAAACTGCTGCAGGTGTCGACCGGCAAGACGCTCGCCATCAACAATGCCATCACGTTCATGGCGCAGGACCGCAACACCACGGAAGAGGCGTTTGCCGGCGACATCATCGGCGTGCCCAACCACGGCACGATTCGCCTGGGTGATGCGTTCACCGAGGGCGAGTCGCTCAAGTTCACGGGCATTCCGTCGTTCGCGCCGGAGTTCTTCCGCCGTGCGCGCCTGAACAACCCGCTGCGTCTCAAGCAACTGCAGAAGGGTTTGCAGCAACTGGCCGAGGAAGGCGCCACGCAGGTGTTCCGCCCCATCGCATCGAATGATCTCGTGCTGGGCGCAGTGGGTATCCTGCAGTTCGACGTGGTTGCGCACCGTCTGGAGCACGAATACGGCGTCGACGCGATTTTCGAACCGCATGAATGCGCCACCGCCCGCTGGCTCAAGGGCAAGCCGGAAGACATCGACAAGCTGATCGACAAGGCTGGCCACAACGTGGCGCTGGATGGTGCTGGCGACTATGTCTACCTGGCACCGAGCCAGGTGAACCTGCGGCTGACGCAGGAGCGTTTTCCGGACATCCAGTTCATGGAAACGCGAGAAATCGTCTGAGGACGAGGGACACAAAGAAACGGGGCCGCGTGCCCCGTTTTTTTTTTCGCCCGTGTCAGGAAAACCCATGCTCGCGCCGCAGACGCTGTATCCGCACCTGCGCTGCGTCGATCCCTCTGTCGACGTCCACTACCGCATCGTCGGCAAACACGCCTTGCGCCAGCCGCGCCAACGCGCCGCCACCGGGCACCTCCACCGCCATGCGCGCGCCGCGCTCCAGCGTGTGCTGCAGCGTGTCATGCCACAGCACCGGCCGGGCCATGTTCCAGACCAAGTCTTCGACGATGACGTTGGCACGGAACAGCGCCCGCGCGCGGCTGCTGCTGACGTACGTGATCTGGGGCGCGTGGGGAGCAATCTTTGCTGCGGCCGCCGCAAGTTCGACGGCTTGTACGTCCAGCAACGGACAGTGCGATGGCACAGGCATGCACAGCCGCGTCGTCTTTGACGCGCCCCGTGCTTGAGCGCGCGCTGCGACCTGCGCGAGTGCCGCATCGTTGCCCGCCACGACGATCTGCCGCTCGGCATTCAGATTGGCGACGTAGGCGGGCGTCGGTGCAGAGTTGACCTGTCCAACAATGTCGCTGACCTCCGGCTCGCCCAACCCAACGATGGCCACCATGCCATAGCCGCTCGGATAGGCATCTTCCATGAGCTGCGCGCGCAGACGGACGAGCCGCAGTGCGTCGCTGAAGTCCAGCACACCCGCCATCACTGCGGCAGGCCACGCGCCGATCGACAAGCCAGTCACCATGTCGGGCGCCGCGTCCTGATGCGCCAGCGTTCGTGCAACCGCCACGCTGGCTATCAGCAGGCTGAGCTGCACGGCAACGGTAGAGCGCAGCGCGTCTGCCGTGTCCAGCGTGAGCGGATCGATGCCCAGTACGTCGCCCGCTTCAGCCATGGTGTGCGCCGCAGCGGCACCTGTTGGCAGCGCGTGCAGCATGCCAACGCGCTGGCTGCCCTGGCCGGGAAACATGAACAGAATGCTCATGCGCACGCGCTCCAAGGGTCGGCGACAAGGCGGGGGCCGTGATCGGTCTTGAGCATTGTCTGGCGTGGCGAGGTGAGCCAGTCACGCAGCGCGAAGCCGCCGTAGCCGGTATCGATCTGTAGATCAACACGGCATTCGGTGTGATCGAGCAGATCGACGAGGCGCGCGCGCTGTTCGGGCGACGGTGCATGCGGCATGCGGACGACGAGATCGAGATCACTCTGTGCATGCAGCACGGGCAAGGCGCTGGCGAGCACAAAACCTGCGCCGCCGGTCGGGCCCCATGTCCAGCCTAGTGCGTCGAGCGCGGGCGCCAATGCGCGCAACGTGCGGAGCGCTGCAAACGGCGTGTCGCGCGGGATGTCCATGACGGTGGCCGCAAGGGCTTCCGGCGTGACTACGCGCGTGACTGTGCTGGCGTGGATGGTGGCTGCGCAGCGTTCGTTCCGTGCGCTGCCGCGCAGGCCCACCGGAATCGACCCATCCGGCCCGCGCGGCGCCCGACGCACGACGACCGGCGCGCCTTGCAGGCAGGCGGTGATTGCCCAATCCGGCAGCGGTGCATCGCCTGCCGATGCGGGCATGTCCGATACCCACAGCAGATCGTGCGCACGCAGCAGTTGGGGTGTCATGCCACCAGCGCCTTGGTGGCGAGGAACAGTACCGACGGCCCCAACAGACAACCGAGGCCGGTGTGGAACGTGGCCACCAGCGCACCGTATGGCACGAGTCGACGGTCCGTGGCGGCAAGCCCCGCCGACACGCCGCTGACCGTACCCGCGAGGCCGCCGAACACCATCGCTGCGCGCGGGTTGTTCAGCCCCAGCAACCCGGCTGCGACGGGCGTGCCGACCATCACCAGGATGGCCTTGACGAGCCCCGTGGCAATCGACAGCGCCATCACATCGGAGCTGGCGCCCAATGCGGCGCCCGTGACCGGCCCGACGATGTACGTGACGGCACCCGCGCCGATGGTGGTCATGCTCACCGCATCGGTGTAGCCGAACGCGCGTGCCACGCAGGCCCCGACGATGAACGGCAGGATGGTCCCCAGCAACAGCGAGATGGCGCCGATCAGGCCTGCCTTGCGCGCTTCTGTGACCTGCACTTCAAACGCGGTCGCCACGATGGCGAAGTCGCGCAGCATGGCGCCGCCCATCAGGCCGATGCCGCCGAACAGCTTCAGGTCTGCCAGGCCACGCTCGCCGCCGGTCTGCATGCCGCCCCAGTAGGCCAGCACCAGCCCGATGACGATGGCGATGGCCGAACCGTGCACGCGACCGAAGGTGAGCTTCTTCGACAGCCACATCGACAGGCCCATGACGATGCCGACCAGCGCAAAGGCGGCGACCAGCCCGTTGTGCTGCAGGACTTTCTCGAACATTGACAGCATGGTGGGCCTCCTCAGGCGTGGGCTTGTTCGGATTCAGGCAGCGGCGGCAGCGGTTGCCGGTCTTCTGCTTTACCCGTGCGGTTGATGAGGGCGATGCATGCACCGCACACCACTACCGCGCCGATCGCGCCGAGCAGTGCGACCGGGCCGCCGCGCAGTGCGGTCACCACGTTCTGCGTGGCGGCCATCGCCACGACCACGGGGATGTACATGGCGCCCCAGAACGAGACGCCGGCTTCGGTGGCAGCGGGCATCATGCCGCGCTTGTGCAGATACAGCCGCGCGAAGATTAGCAGCAGCATGGCGATGCCCACGCCGCCTACGTTGGCTTTGACGCCGATGGCCTGGCCGAGCAGGTCGCCCAGGAAGAGGCCGGCGATGTGACATAGCGCCAGCAGGGTTGTGCCGTAGATGATCATGGTTTTGTCTCCTGTTCTTGGTGGACTTGCGGCGTTTTTTTTGCCGTCTTTTTTGTTGGTGGTGCATCCCTTGTTTCAACCCCTGCCGGGGGCGACTTACTTTCTTTGTCTTGCCAAAGAAAGTAAGCAAAGAAAGGCGCGCCCGAGATGGCGACCCCCTCCTTGAATTTCTGTCGCAGGGAGGGAAGGGAGGCAAACTCGCTTCGCTCAAACAGGCCTCCCTTCTTTTTCCTCCCTGCAACAAAAATTCAAGGCGCCATCTAGGGCAGGTACGTCAAAGGCCAAACCGTCGGGGCGCTTGCGTGGGCGCCAGTTTTATCTCCTGTTGGTTAGGCGTTCCATTGCGCGCGTAGGCGTTCGCGGACTTCCGACGAGGCCCTGCGCAGTGGTGCACCGAGGCGGCTTTCCAGACCGCGCGATGGGTCGGCTGCGATGTCGGCTAGTGCTGCCGCCAGCGCGGTTTGCACGGTGTCGATGTCGCTTGGCTCCGGTGCGTCGGCGGATTTGACCTTCAGCAGCTTCCACAGCAGTCCCAGCGACGCGAAGCTGGCAATGTCGTACGCCATGGGCGGGATCTCTTGCGCGAGACGTTCCAGGTCGGCCACGGAGCGCAGCGTGACGCGTGCGGCGGCGGCTTTGCCCATCGCATGCACCATTACTTCCGCATCGTCGAGGGCGAGCAGGCGGTTGGCTTGATAGCCGTGTGCCAGCAGCGCGCCCGACATGGCGCGGCCGACGATCAGACCAATCACCGGATGCCCGGCCAGGCGTGCAGCGGCATAGGCGTCGGCTGCAGCAGCCAGGGCGAGGTGGATGCCGTAAGCCTCTTCGCGGCGCCCATAGGCTTGGCTTGCGACGTCGATGACGGCGACGATGGCTCGCTTGTGCTCATGTCCGGCATCGGCGGCCATGACATCGCGCACAGCACGTGCGAGTTGCCAGCCTTCGACCAAGCCGACTTCACCGTTGCGTGCGCGGGGAAAGCGGTTTTCCGCATCGGGGACGACGGCGATGTAGCGCGCGGGTTGGTCGGCGAGGGTGCCATCCACGACCTGCAGCGTGCTGCCGTAACCGGCGACGGGTGTGCCGCCGGCGAGTGCGCGCATCCAAGTGGTGCCGCGTGTGGAGAGTGGGGTCTGGCTCATGCTCGGTCCTTTGCGTACAGCGTGCGCACATCTTCGGCCGTGACTTGGCGCGTGGTGTCGACGGCGGCGAGACGATCGAGATACAGGTCAATCTGTTCGCTGCGCTGCTGCTTCGGCGCGCCAGCACGCAGCCACTCGATCACCTGCGCGCGGATGCTGACCGAATCGTCTTCGATGCAGACATCCGCCAAACCGGTGGCGGCGCGTTGCTCGCCGCCGGTCAGGCTCCAGATGAAGGGGCGGTCGCGCGAGTCGTATTCTTCGATGCCGGCTTCCTGTTCGATCACCTGTGGGCCGTTGAGGCCGAGGCGCGCTTCACGCGTCATCAGCAGGTAGCTGCATAGGCCGGCGGCGATGCTCATGCCGCCAAAGCAGCCGACCACGCCCGCCGTGATGCCGATCACCGGACCGTATTCACGCAGCGCGCGAATGCCTGCGTGGATTTCCGCAATGGCCGCAAGACCGAGGTTGGCCTCTTGCAGCCGCACACCGCCCGTCTCAAAGACGATCACGGCTCGCGTGGGGATGCCGTTGCGGTTGTCTTCCACCGCCAGCTCCAGCGCGCCGGCAATCTTGGCGCCAGACACCTCGCCCATGCTGCCGCCCTGGAAGGCGCCTTCAATGGCGAGCACCACAGCGGGCTGCCCGCCCAGGGTGCCGCGCGCGACGACCACGCCATCGTCCGCCTGTGTGACGATGCCCTGGCGCGGCAGCCACGGTGATGTCAGTTGCTCGAACGGATCAAGCAATTCGCGGAAGGTGCCGGGGTCGAGCAGGGCGATGGCGCGGCGGCGCGCATCGCGTTCGATAAAGCTGTCGCGTTCAATCGGGTTGCGTGACATAGCGTCTCCTTACGATTGCTGGGGCGCCTGGAGCGACTCCAGCGCCTGCTCAAGCCGCAACCGCACCACGGCCGGTGTCGCGCCGAAGTCGTTGATGGTGATCTTGGCGGCCGGCCACGCATGCGCGCCAAACACACGCGCAAGCTGCGCTTGCCACGTGGCCGCCATGCCGTTGACGGACGTGGTGATGGCCACGTCGATCTGGCCGGCGTTGCCGGGCGTCACCAGCACCTCAAGGTCGCCCGAGCCGACCACGCCGGCATACGCGCGCCGGCTGGCGGCAGCGCCGCCGGTGAATTGGAAATCAAGTTGCTCCATGTTCGGTTTCCTGATGAGCAGATTCGATGTCGGACGCGTTTGCGCTTGCCGGCAGGCGGTCGAGGAACAGTGCGGCTGCCAGCAGATCCGCCGCGCCGCCGGGCGACACATGCCGCGCCAGCATGTCTTGTTCGAGTGAGCGGAAGGCGCGGCGGCCCTGCGGCGTGGCGAGACCACCTTCGGCGCGTACCTTGGCCGCACCGCTTTGCACGATGCGTAGAGCATCGGCGCCACCGCGTGCGAGCACGCAGGTGTCGTCCAGCGTGGCCATGATGGCGAGCAGTGCGTCCACGCGCGCGTGGTCCTCGCGCAGGCCCGCGGCACGCGCTTGCTGCAGCGCTGGCAGCGCCACCTTGATCACGTGCGGAAAGCCGGCGCAGGCTTGCCCCTTTGCGCCGCCAACGCCGTAGTCGTTGCACGCGCGTTCGCCCTTGTGGCCGGTCGAGACAGGGGCGAAGCGGTCGGGGATATTTGCGAGATGTGCCGCGCGATTCGCAACGGCGGCAGCCCCTGCATGTAGCGCTTGGGCGGCCGCTGTTACCAGCAGGCCCAGCGCCCAGATGGCACCACGGTGCGTGTTGATGCCACCCGTAGCGTCGAGCATGGCGGCTTCGCCCTCGCGGCCCAGGCGGCCGATGCGTTCGCGCAGCGCCAGAGGGGAGTCCATCTGCGCGCCGGCCAATGCCATGGCTTCAAACGCGGGGCGCAGGGTTTGCGCGGAATGCACCATCAACGTCCAGTCCAGATCGTGATGCGCGCCATTGCCACGCACATCCACGAGACCGGGTTTGGGCGACAGCGTTACCTCGTCGATGAGCGCGGATTCCACCAGCATGGCCAATCGCTTTGCACGCGCTTTCGGGCTGGCGGGCAGGGGCCGGTTCAGGGTCTTGTCCATTACCAGCTCCGGAAGCGTGCAGGCGGGTCGTACAGGCCGCCGGACCATTCCACCAGGTCGGCGATGCTCTTGGCGGCGAGCAGTTCACGGCTGGCGTCGGTGGGGCGCACGCCCAGATCTTCGGGCAGGGCGATCAGGCCATCGCGGCGCATCTGCTCGGTCTTGGACGGATCGTGGCGCAGGCCGATGGACGTGACGCCCGCCACGGCGGCAATCATCGCGCGCCGTTCTTCCAGCGACTGGGCTTTGTAGAGGTACGCGATGCCGTCTTCCGTCAGCAGGTGGGTGACGTCGTCGCCGTAGATCATGATGGGCGCGAGCGGCATGCCGCTTTGCTTGGCGACGGACACCGCATCGAGCGTATCGACGAACGTCGGCTTGCCGCCTTCCTGGAACGTCTCGACCATCTGCACGACGAGCTTCTTGCCGCGCTCGAGCATCGTCACTGGCTCGGTCATGTCGAGCCACGCGGGCGTGGCGTGGCGACGGCCGCGCGGGTCGTGGCCCATGTTGGGCGCACCGCCAAAGCCAGCCAGGCGACCGCGCGTGACGGTGGACGAATGCCCATCGCCATCTACCTGCAGCGTCGCGCCGATGAAGAGATCGACGGCGTATTGCCCCGCGAGCTGGCAAAGCATGCGGTTCGAGCGCAGCGAGCCATCACGGCCGGTAAAGAACACATCCGGGCGCGCGGCCACGTAGCGTTCCATGCCCAGCTCGGTGCCGAAGCAATGCACGCTTTCCACCCAGCCCGATTCGATGGCGGGGATCAGCGTCGGGTGCGGGTTGAGCGTCCAGTTGCGGCAGATTTTGCCCTTGAGGCCCAGGCGCTCGCCATACGTCGGCAGGATCAGCTCGATGGCGGCGGTGTTGAAGCCGATGCCATGGTTGAGCGACTGCACGTTGTGCCGCTGGTAGATGCCGCGAATGGCCATCATCGCCATCAGCACATGCACGGGTTTGATGAGGCGCGGGTCGCGCGTGAACAGCGGCTCGATGTAGAACGGCTTGTCGGCCTGCACGATGAAGTCGACCCACGAGCCGGGGATGTCGACGCGCGGCAGGTCCGCCGGGTCATCGACGATCTCGTTGACTTGGACGATGACGATGCCGTCGGAAAACGCCGTGGGCTCGACCAGCGCGGGCGTGTCTTCGGTGCTGGGGCCGGTGTAGATGTTGCCCTGGCGGTCGGCCTTGAAGCCTGCCACCAGCGACACGTTGGGGATCAGATCCACCACCAGCCGCGCATACAGCTCGATGTAGGTGTGGATGGCGCCGACTTCCAGCAGCCCGTCAGCCAGCAGTTGGCTGATGCGCAGGCTCTGCGGCCCGGCAAAGGAGAAGTCGAGCTTGTGCGCGATGCCGGCTTCGAAAATATCGAGGTGCTCGGCGCGGCTCACGCTCGGCATGATCATGTGCAGATCGTGCAGGCGTTCGGGGTTCACCTTGGCCAGCGAGCGCGACAGGAAATCGGCCTGCTTCTGGTTATTGCCCTCCAGCACGACGCGGTCGCCCGGGGCAAGCAGCGCTTCGAGCGCGGCGACGATATCGCTGGTGGGAATGACCTTGCCGTTGGCGATGCGGCGGGCGGCTGTCAGGCGGCGTTCTTTTTCGTCGCGCCGGCGGCGCCATTGCGGCGGGATGGGTGCGTTGGCCCCGTTTGCCGATTGGGTGGGCATCGGTTGCATTGGGTGGCGTCTCCAGCCTGGATTGAATTGATGCCCTGTACCGTAGGCCGGAAGGCGGTGCGCTTCAATCAACCTAGGCGCGGTTTCATTAACTTCAGGTTAATGAAACAATGGGCAAATCGGGGCAAGAATGCGGCCCACCCAGCCCGCAAGGCGCAGAGGTACAACCATGGCAATCGATGAAGACATCACCCTGAAGAAGCTGGAGGTGTTCCAGTCCTTCATGACGCTGGGCAACATGGCGCGTGTGTCCGAGGCGCTCGGGCAAAGCACGGTGAGCGTGCACCGCGCGCTGCATTCGTTGGAAGAGGGGCTGCGCTGCCCGCTGTTCAAGCGCGACGGGCGCAAGTTGATTCCGCTATCCACGGCCTATGTGTTTGCCGAGCATGTGGAGCGCATCCTGGCCGAGTGCGAAGCCGGTGTGCGCCGCACGCGCGAGGCGGCCGGGTTCTCTTCGACGACGCTGAAGATCGGTGGGCTCTATTCGATGACGGTCGGCACGTTGCCGCGCATCTTTGCCGGCTTGAAGACGCGGCGCTCGGCACTTGATATCGAACTCACGCTGGGCTCGAACCGCAGCTTGCTGGCCAAGCTGGAAGACGGCCAGCTCGACGCCATCGTCATCGCGCTGGGCGAGCCGCTGCGCAATCCCGATCTGCTGACGGTGCCGATGTTCGACGATGAGATCCTCTTCGCCGCACCGCTCAACTCACCGTATGCCGCGTCGGCGGAGATTGATCTGCAGACGGTACGCAGCGAGAAGTTCGTTGCGCTCGGCGACGACTTTGCGACGTATCACGACTTCATGGCTGCCTTCGACAAGGCCGGCTTCGCCCCGCAGATCGCGCTGCGCGTGGGCGATATCTTTTCGCTCATGAACCTCGTAAGCGGCGGCATCGGCTACGCGCTGCTGCCGCGCCGCGTGGCGGATTTCAGCCCCAAGGTGCAACTGATTCCGCTGGCGGCGCGCTATGCGATCAGTCAGCACATCGTGCTGGTGATGCAGCGGAATCGGGAGCGGGATCCGAACCTGTTGGCGTTGTCGGCGGAGTGTCGGTTGTTGGGGGCGCGGTGATGCGCTATCTCCGGTTGCTATTACCGCAAGCCAAACAACCCTTGCCAGAACGACTCAAACGCACTCGCGTGCCGTTGAGGTGGCGCTTCATCCGGCTGTGATGCCGGGGCTGCATCGGAGTTGAGTCCGGCCTCGGTGTCCGCTGCTTCTGCAGTCGATACACTGGCCCGCCGCGCTTCCTGCAACGCCCACACGCTGTCTGCAATGCGCGCCGCAAGTTCTGCCTCGCAGTCCCGGCCGAGCAGCACGCCGAACAGCGTGTCGCGGTTATGGCCGTCGTCGGCAAAGCGCATGGCGATGGCGACCATCTTCTCGTAGTGTTCTTGCGCGAGGCGCTCACGTCCGCGTTGCGCTTCCCGCTCCTGGGCTTCCTGCGCTTCGCGTTCGGCTTGCCAGCGCTGCATTTCCTGCGCGAACACCTCGTCGTACACGCGGCGCTGTTCGGTGTCGGAGAGGATGGCGTAGGCCTCGCGGATTTCCTGGAACGCCGCATACGCTTCCGTCTCGCGGCCGGGGTTGCGGTCGGGGTGCCACTTCATCGCGGCGCGGCGGTAGGCGCGCTTGATTTCGTCCAAAGTCGCGTCCGGCTGCACGCCGAGGGTCGCGTAGATGGTCGTCATGGGTGGGGGACAGCTGCCGGGGGGGGAACCATCCTAGCATGGGGTCTTGCATGGCTGAGCCGCGCTGCACCAGCCGTTTTCAACGGAAGCACCCCGTGCGACTAACACGCCGCCCGAGGGGTGCATTGGTTAGCGGGCTTGAACTTGCACTGCAAGGCCTAGCTCGCCGGAGACTACCGGCGCAATCACGAGGTACCGGCGTGCGGTGTCGGGGCCAACATTGCCCGGCGCAACGATCTGACGAACTTGCCCGATCGAATTCACGATGGCCGCGCCGACCGGATTGGTCACGAAGTTCGCCAAGCGTTCCAGCGGGCCGCTGCCGTCCACATGCTGTGATAGGGCAAGTGCATAAGGTTGCTTGGGCTGTAGTCCCGTCACGGATGCTTGGAGGACCTGAACGAGCCCTTGGTCGAACAGCGCAACGCTGGTTGGTGCAGCGGTTGCCTTGGAGGTGTCGGCGGCGGCTGGCCTCAATGCGAGATGGCTGACCTGGCCGGCCACACCGAGCGGTTGCAGATTGTCCGTGCCATCGCCTTCAGGGACGGCGTTGGGAACATATGCCAGCGCTTGCGGCGCCTGCCCGATCGGAACGGTTGCAACGACACGGTTCGTGAACGTGTCGATGACAGCCAACGCGTCGTCGTTCTCCAGGCCGACATAGATCCGCGTGCCGTCACCCGAAGGCCACAGACCATGCGGCAGTTTGCCGACGGGAATGGTCGCCACGTGTTCGAAGTTATCTGTCCGGAAGACCTTGATCTCATTCAGGCCGCCAATCGTCACGTAGGCAAACGAGCCCCTGGCGTTGTGCGCGAAATTGACGTGGTTGGTAATGGAGCCGGTTTCGAACGAAGTGATCGGGTTGAACGGAGGCCTTGCATCGAACACCTGCACCTTGCCGATGTCCTTCAACGTGAACCACACCTGCTTGCCATCCGGGGTGGCGACAATGTTGGGGCAGAACGGTGAGTCCTGCTTGATGCGCCCCACGATGTTGTGATCCGCTGTCGAAATGACGACCGTCTCCGGGTTGAATGACGAGCACACATAGCCGTACTTGCCATCTGGCGAGAAGATCTGCATGCCCGGGCCTGCGGGTACGGTAACGCGCGTCTTTTCTTCGTAAGACTTGGCGTCGAGCACGGCAATATAGTTCTCGCCGCGCACGGTCACCCAGACCTCGCTGCCATCGGGCGTATAAAAAGCTTCATGCGGCGAGCGGCCTACATAGGTGGTGTGCTTGATCGCGTTGGTTTGCGTATCGATAAA
Source organism: uncultured Ralstonia sp. (assembly GCA_966433195.1). Taxonomy (GTDB): domain Bacteria; phylum Pseudomonadota; class Gammaproteobacteria; order Burkholderiales; family Burkholderiaceae; genus Ralstonia. Next base: position 395,770 of record CBJMVH010000001.1, on the reverse strand, counting down.
CGTGACCGAGTTTGACCCGATCGACACCACCGCCAACGTACGGTGATCCGGCGAGAACCCCATGCCATGCACCAGCACCTGCCCGCGATAGAGCGGGCTGAAGTTGCCGGGAGCAGGGTCGCCCAGCTTGATCACGCCGAGCAACTTGTTGCTGGCTGGGTCCGTGACGGACACGGTGTTCGAGAATTGCTCTGCCGCGTAGACACGATCCCGATGGCTGATGGGAATGTCAGGCGACGCGAGCGACGCCGGCGCTTGCCCAGCATTGGCGCCCTGGGCGCACGAGATGGCAGCCACCGCGAGCGCGGTCGCCACAAACAGTCGGTTCTTCATCAATCTTCCTGTTGGCGGGTGGGGTGGGCGTGATGTGTTGCGTGCGATGCGTGCGCGGTCGGCGCCGGCGATGTGCCGGGCACGGTTGGCGCGGGCGCCGAAGGCGGCAACTGCTGGCCGATCGCCAGACGCATGGCCGCAATCTCTTGCTGCTGCTCGACGACAATTTCCTGCGCGATGCGACGCAGTTGGTCGTTCTGACCGTAACGCAGATACGCCACTGCCATGTCGATGGCGCCCTGATGGTGCGGCGTCATCATGGCGACGAAATCCTTGTCGATATCGCCCGTGGGCTTCGGAGTCATGCCGTCCATCATCTTTGTCATGGCGGCATCGTTTTCGGCCAGGAATGCCTGTTCGCGATTGGCCGTGGGCGGCGCATCGTGGGCATCGGCGGTGTGGGCTCCGGTGCTCGCGATCAGCCATATCCCGGCGAACAGTGCCCTGAGCGGATGGTGCGTTGAACGTAGCGACATGTGGGTTCCTACAGAACGGGTCGGTGGCGTGTTAGCTGGGTAAACACGCCACAGCCATTCCTTATTCCCGCGGATCGCAAAGAATTTGGTTGCCGCTACGCACAGTCGCTATGCACTCTACCCACACATGACAACGCCCCGTGCAGGCGGGGCGTTGTCTCGGTTGGCTATGCGTTTCAGGTGACGGTTAACATTCCATTCATCGTCTCGTGCCCCGAGCCACAGAAGATGTCGCACAGGAAATCAAACGTGCCCGTCTTGTCTGGCGTCAGCGCCAGCCGCGCCGTTTGCCCCGGCACCACGTCTGCACGCACATTGAAATCCGGAATCGAAAAGCCCATCAGGATGTCCTGCCCGGTCAGCTCGAACACCACGGGCACACCACGCTTGAGCGTGATCTTGTCGGGCGTGAAGGTGAACTTGCGCGCGTGCACGCGAATCACTTGCGGGCCTTCGCCGTGCGCCACGCAGGCAAGCGCGGCACCAGCGGCCAGCACGGAGATCTGACGCAGCGCCAGCCGGCGCTTGGGGTTGTGTGCAATGAGAGCGCGCATGTCAGGTGGTCTCCGGAGTCTCGGTTGTGCTGGTCTGGATGGGTTGCTCGGCCAGCGCCCAGGTGGTGGTGCCCTGCTTGCCTTGCTCGGTGATGCTGCGCCAGCCAAGGCCCCGATACGGCTGCGAGGCATCCCACGGGAGCGGGCTGCGCTTGGCCTGCGAGCCCGGTGCGGGCGGTGCTGGCAGCGGAAACATGAGCGAGCGCGCTGAGTGGTGCGCGATGTGCCCCGTCATGTGGTGGTGTTCCTGATGGATGTGGCCGTAGAACACCGTCACGTTGGGGTGCGGCATGAGCAGGTCGATGACCTGCTGGCCGTCGCGCGTGGCCCAGTCCCATTGCGGGTACAGGTCAAACAGCGGCCGGTGCGTGAATACGACGATGGGCGTGTGCTCCGGCACGGAACGCACATCCGCCGCCAGCCAAGCGAGCTGTGCGTCGCCCACGCGTGCCGATGGGTCTGACACGTTGTCGATGGCGATAAAGTGCACGCCCTTGTGATCGAACGCATAGTGCGTGCGGCCGAACAGTTCGATGTAAGCGGCGCCGTTGTCGAGCGAGGCATCGTGCTCACCCGGCATGTAGTGCACGACCGGCACCTTGATCTGCGCGGCGATGTCGCGGAATTCCCGCAGACGCTTGCGGCGCTCATCCGGGTCGTCGCTGATGTGGGACAGGTCGCCGGTGAAGATGACGAAATCCGGCGCCGGCGACAACGCGTTCACGGCGGCAATCGCCTTGGGCAGCGTGCCCTGCGCGTCGGGGTTGGGCGCTCCCTTGAAGCCCCAATGGGTGTCGGATAGCTGCACGAAGTAGAAATCGTCTTGCTTGGCGCCGGTGGCGCGTGCGGTGGCGGCCATCGCCTGCCAGCCGGGCAGGCCGGAGGCGTAGACCAGGCCGCCCAGACCGCTCAATGCGGCCAGTTGCAAGAACTGCCGTCGTGCGGGTTGTTTGCTCATGGGATCTCCCCTGCAGTCGTTAGCTGAACTAGCTCGTTGATCCAGCGCGATGAAGAAGAAGGCGCGCCGGTCCTGACTGTCATACCGGCCGGGGCGAAGGCTTATTCCCGCAAGGCACGACCAGACACGAAAAAGCGCGCGTTTCAACAATATTTCTTAGGCGCGGGAATAAACTGGATTGCACCCCGGTATACGAAGGTCAACTGCTTCCAGGCCGCCATGCCCGACCTGTCAGACCCCCCGCTCGATTTGCCGCCCGACGCGCAGCGCTTTGCGCAAGCGGTGTTGCCGCATGTCGATGCCGCCTACAACCTGGCGCGCTGGCTCTCGGGCGACGCGCAGGACGCCGACGACATCGTCCAGGAAGCCTGCCTGCGTGCGTTCCGGCTGTTTGGTGGGTTCCGTGGCGGAGATGGCCGCCCGTGGCTGCTGGCCATCGTGCGCAACACGTGGTTTTCGGAATGCGCGCGCCGCAAGCAGGCACCGGCTCAGCCCTGGCATGACGACGTGGTCGACACCGCCAGCGACGAGAGCGCCAGCTACGGCGTTGACCCGGCAGCACTGCTCGCCCGCATCGACGACGTGCGCCGGGTGCATGCCGCGCTGGCGCAGTTGCCGGTGCCGTATCGCGAGGTGCTCGTGCTGCGCGAGCTGGAGGAACTGCCGTACCGCGACATTGCAGCGGTGGTTGACGCGCCGATCGGTACGGTCATGTCGCGGTTGGCCCGGGCGCGGCAGCAGCTCGCGCGGCTGCTGACCGAAGACCACGCACCACCGCGCACCAACGTGACGCCCATCCGGGCATCGGGTGGCGTGGGCAACAACACCGCGAGCACCAAGGAGGCCCGCCATGAACTGTGACGACATCCGTGCGCTGCTGGCTGCGCGCGCCGATGGCGAACTCGGAGCGGCCGACAGCCTGCGCATGGACGCGCATCTGGCCACTTGCGCGGCTTGCACCCAGGCTGCCGCGCGCGACGATGCCGTGGTGCGTGTGCTGCGCCAGGGTCTGCGCGCGCCCGCGTTGTACGCCAAGGCGCCCGCCGATCTGGCCGCGCGCGTGATGGCGGCTGTGCAGGTGGAAGCGGGCACGCCAGCGGCAGTGCAGCCGCGGCAGCCACACGGCAGCGAATCCCCATGGCGGCGGTGGCTCGGCTGGCTCGTCACGCCCACCCAGGGCATCGGCTGGGGCCTAGGCGCAGGTGCTCTGGCAGCAATGGCGTTGGGGATCGGTGTGCTAGTCGGCCGGCCCGATACCGCTGCGCTGACGGCGCACGACATCACGGCCAGCCACGTGCGGGCGCTGTTGGGTGCGCGTGAGATGGACGTGCTGTCTTCCGATCGCCATACCGTCAAGCCGTGGTTCAACGGCCGCATTGACTACGCGCCGCCCGTTGCCGATCTGGCAGCGCAGGGCTTTCCGCTGATCGGCGGGCGGCTCGATTACATCGACGGCCGCCCGGTGGCGGTGCTGGTGTACCGCTCAGCGCAGCACCCGGTCGACCTGTACGTGCGCCCCGAAGCCGGCGGCGATGCCGAACCGACATTGCGCACCGAACGCGGCTACCAGTTGATGTATTGGCGCAGCGCCGGCATGGGCTACTGGGCCATCACCGATGCATCGGCGGATGTGGTGCGAGCGTTTGCGCATGCGGCGCGCCGTGGCTGATGCATTAGCGTATGCATCGTGCGCGGCGTTTATGTGAGGGCAACCTGGTTCTCGATGACGAACGCTTCGAATGCCGCTGCGGGCACCGGTGGGCAGAACAGATGGCCTTGTCCGTAGTCGCAACCCGCAGCCGTCAGGATGGCCTTCTGCGCTTCGGTTTCGATGCCTTCGGCAATGACCTTGATGCGCAGCGCATGCGCCATGCTGACGATGGCGCTACACAGCGCGATGTCTTTCGGATCATCCGCCAGGCTGCGCACGAATGACTGATCGATCTTGATGTAGTCGATGTCAAAGCGCTTGAGGTACGACAGCGATGAATACCCCGTGCCAAAGTCGTCAAGTGCAACGTCGATGCCCGCCTGCCGGAAATCCTGCAGGTGCTCGACCACCTCGGCGCTGTCTTCCATCAGTGCCCCTTCGGTGATCTCCACCACCAGGCTGTGCGGCGGGATGCCACGGCGCTCCACGACCTTGGGCCAGGATTCGCCCCCCGCCTGATAGGCGCGAAACTCCACCGGCGATTTGTTGACCGACACCTGCAGCGTGGCATCCAGCGTTGCATGCCAGTGCGTGAGCCGGTCCAGCGCTTCGTTCAATACCCACTTGCCGAGCTCGACGATCAGCCCCGTGTCTTCGGCCACGGGAATGAAATCGGCCGGGTCGATTTCGCCGCGCACGGGGTGCGTCCAGCGGATCAGCGCTTCCGCCTTGCGCACCTTGCCGCTGCGCAGGTCGACGATAGGCTGATAGTGCACGGACAACTGCTTCTGCTCGATGGCGACACGCAGGTCGCTCGTCACGCGCAGGCGCTCCTGTTCGGCACGTTGCATCGCCGGGGTGAAAACGGCCCACTGATTGCGCCCGGCGCTCTTGGCCGCAAACATGGCCTGATCGGCGCGCACCAGCAAGGATTCGGCATTGTTTGCATCGCGCGGAAACAGGGCCAACCCAATGCTGGCCGACACTTCCACGCTTTCTTCGCCCAGGCGCACGGGCGTCGCAATGCGCGCAAGCAGGCTGTGGATGATGGGAGCGGCTGCGCCGGCATCCGGCATGTTGGGCAGGATGATGGTGAACTCGTCGCCGCCCAGGCGGGCCACGGTGTCTGTGCCGCGCACGATGGCGGAGATGCGTCGCGCGATCTCCTTGAGCAGCACGTCGCCCTGGTCGTGGCCGAGCGTGTCGTTCACTTCCTTGAAGCGGTCCAGGTCGATGAACAGCAGTGCTACCGAGGCATTGGCCTGCCGCGCTTGTGCGATCTCCTCGCGCAGGCGGGCGTAGAACATGTGCCGGTTGGGCAGCTCCGTGAGCGTGTCGAAGTTGGCTTGCCGCCAGATGACTTCTTCCGCGCGCTTCTTCTCTGTCATGTCATGGATGAGCACCACGCGGCTGGGCTCGCCTTTGGCGTGGCCCGCAAACGTGTCGATGGTGAGCAGCGCCGGAAACTCGGTGCCGTCCTTGCGGCGGATGAGGTATTCGCCGCTCCACGTGCCCTTGGTCTGGACGGCTGCCAGCATGGCGTCGACCACGGTGCGGTCATTGCATTCCGAGCGAATCACATCGCTGGGCTGGCCTTTGAGGTCCTGCGCCGTATAGCCCGTTGTGACGGTAAAGGCGGGGTTGATGTCGATCACCTTGCCGTCGAGCGCCGTCACCATCATGGCCTCGCTGCTGGAGGCATAGACGAGCGAGGCCAGGCGCATGTCTTCCATATGCCGCCGGCGTTCGGCCACGGAGCGGCGCAGGGTTCCGTACAGCAGCGCGATCAGCAACGTCGAGCCGGCGGCCTCGGCCAGGGCGATGCGGCGATAGCGCTGGTACGGCGCCAGCACCGACGTCACCGATTCACCCACCAGGAAGTACAGCGCAATCTCAGGCACATGGTGGTAGCCGACGATGCGGTCAATGCCGTCGGTACCGGAGACAACTCGGTAGCTGCCAGACTCCGGCGCGCCCGGCTGGTCAAACCGGCGTGCACGCGGCGCCTGGGAGATGCCGGCAGTCGGGTTGGGTACCCGCGCGATCACCTGGCCGGATTCCTTGATGATGCTCGCGACCCCGTCCTTGCCGATCGTCAGCGTGTTGGCAAAGCTGGCGAATTGGTCAGGCGAGACGGACACCACCATCACACCTGCAAACTTGCCGTCTTGGAGAATCGGTCGGGTGAACTGGATCGACCATTTTTTCGAGACCTTGCCCTGGACGGGGTCACTGATGAACAGCGTATCGCTTCCAGGCGCGTCCTTGTGAACGCGGAAATGCTGGCGGTGGCTCAGGTCGACATGGTCGGTGACGGGGCCGATCGACGTGTAGACCAGCAAGCCGTTCGCGTCGATGACGGCCACCTGGAAGGTCAGATCGCGCACCACGTCCTGCCGCTCGCGGATGACGCGCTCAAACACGTCGCGGCCGGCGAGCCAGCTCGCGCGCAGATCCAGCAGGAATTCCGACAGACGTCGGGCGCTGCCCAGGGAGTACTCGCCAAAGGCGCGGGCTTCGAGCCGCGTGCGGGTCTCGGCGTTGACGATCAACCGATCCCGCTCTTTGGCGAGTTGGTCGAACGTGAACCACCACACGATGACCACGCACGCCGCGACCCCAATGTTGAGGGGTGACAGCAGTGCGCGCAGACGTCGCAATGTGCTGCCTGAAGTTGGCGGTTGCTTCCAGGTCATCCCAGCTCCGATTGGGGTGCGCCAGGGCACCCGTGGCAGGTGGTTAATCGTGCAGACCGACTATAACTATCGGCGGGAAACTCAGGTTTCTTAATTGCCGAGTGTAGGCGGAAAGTGCGCGATTGTTAGCCCGGATTACCCGCTTTCGGAGGGGTGAATGGTCGGCACGCAACGGTGCCGACATGCGGCGGCGGAAGGGAAAACGTTTGCTGGAAGCGGCCCGGCCGGATCAGAAATAAACCGTAGCGCTTGCCCGGAAGGTGCGCGGCGCCCCTTGCACGAGAATGAAGCCCCAGCTTGGCAGCCAGTATTTCTCGTTCGTCAGGTTGTCGATGTTCAAGCGCAACGTCACCGGCTTGCCGCCCACCTTGGTGGAATATCGCGCCCCCACATCAAACGTGTGATAGCCGGGCACGATGTTGCTGTTGTCTGCCTCCAGCGCCGAGTTGCCGACGTATTGGCCGCCAGCGGACAGCACCAGCCCCGGCATCGCCGGCACCGCGTATTCAAGGTAGGCCGTAGCCTTGAATCGGGGCGACCCGTAAGCGCGCTTGCCCACCACGGACGCATCGGCCTGCGTGTTCTCCGAGTTCATGAAGAGCACGCCGCCGAGCAGCGTCCAATCCCGCGCAAGCTTGCCGCGCGCGGTCAGCTCCAGGCCGCGAAAGCGGGTTTCGCCATCTTGTGTGTAGACGTTGTCTGGCCGCAAATACGCCAGACCGCGTTGCACCTGGAACAGCGCCGCGCCAAAGGTCCAGTCGTGCAGCTCCGCCTTGGCGCCCACTTCAACCTGTTTGCTCTTGAGCGGCGCGAACACCGTGCCCGCATTGGCCGCCGTGGTCGGCGCGCTGTTACCGGCTTCGAGCGCTTCCACATAGCTGGCGTACAGCGTCATCGGCTGCACGGGTTTGAACATCAGCGCCAGCGTGGGCGTGATGGGCGTGCGATCGTACTTGGCCGAGATGCTGCCATCGCTGTTGTAGCCGGTTTGGTTGAAGCGCGTGTAGCGCAGGCCGCCGAGCACCGACCACTGTGCGTTGAACTTCATCGTGTCGCTGGCAAAGACGGCGGTCTGGTTGATCTTCGACGTGCGGTACAGGCCGTCGGATGCGGGCACCTGCAGCAGCGCAGCCCCGGTGGAGACAAACGCCGAGGGGTCATACAGGTTGCCCGTGCCCAGCAAGGTGGACGCAAAACCGCCATTGGCCTGCGTGAGGCTCTGCCACGAGGTGCCGAACACCAGTTCGTGCTCGATGGTGCCGGTGCGCACCTTGCCGTCCGCCATGACCTGCGCTTGCTGATACTGGTAGCGTTGGTACGAACCGTATTGCAGCTCGCTGAAGTTGCCCGCGTTATCGGTCAGCTGGATGGCGCTATCGGCGTTGCCCCGGTTCTGCTGTGCATAGCGATACGACGCGCGCACGTTCCAGTCTGGTGTGGCGGCCCAGTTCAGTTCGGTGCCGACGGTCTTGATTTCCGTCTCGTAGTACGAACCGCGCGAGGCCACGCGCTGGCTGCCGTCAATGGCGCGCGGCGTGCGCACAAATTCGCTCACCGGCACGCCAAAATCCTGGCCGGGGATGATGCCGTAGTACGCGCCTTGCACGTTGCGTTGCATATACAGCCCGTTGAACGACCATTGCAGATCCGGCGTGATGCGCGCGTCGAGCGCAAGCGAAGCCGAGTCGCGCTTGATGTGGCCGCCATCGACAAACGTGTCGCCTTCTTCGTGCACCACGCCCAGGCGTGCGCCGAGCGCCTTGGTCGGGCCGAAGCGACCACCCACGTCGATGGACTCCTTGAGCGTGCCGCCGCGCGTGAAGCCGAAGGTGGCGCTGCCGCCAAACGTGTTGGTCGGGCGCTTGCTGACGAAATTGGCGATGCCGCCCGGCGTGCCGAATCCATACATGAAACCCGACAGGCCTTTGAGCAACTCCACGCGCTCGAAGTGTTCAAGCGGAAATTCGCTGCCCCAGTTAGGCACGGCCAGGCCGTCGATCTTGTAGCCCTCCAGCAGGTCGAGCTGCAGGCCGCGAATGGTGATGTTTGACGCCTCGCCGATATAGCCGTCGTTGTTGGCGGCAACGGACGGGTCGCCCTTGAACACGTCACCAATGGTCTGCGCCTGGCGGTTCTGGATGAGCTCTTGCGTGGCGACATTGATGGAGAACGGCGTGTCGAGCAGGGGTTTGTCACCCAGCGCGCCCGTACTGGCCTGCTTGGCGCCGTAGGCAGCGGCTTTGCCGGCGGTGACCTGCGTGGCGGGCAGGTCGACCTGGGCATCGGCTTGTTGTGCCAAAGCGGGGACACCTGCGCTCATGGTGGCGAAGGCTAACGTGAGCTTGCGCACCAGCGGCGTGGTGCGCAAGCGGACGGTGCAATGGCGTGTAGGACGTGGTAAAGCGGCTCGCATGATCAAGCTCCCCTGGATCAACGGTGTGGTTGGGCGCGCGCAGTCCCGCGCGTGCCGGCGGGCGGCATGCGCGAGGTTCTGTGCGGGTGTTGTGGTTATTTGGGTGAAGCGGGTAGCGCTACGGCTTACGGGCCATGTGCGGCAGGCCATTGCTGGCGCCTGCTTCACGCGCCGGCATGGCCCAGACAGAATCCGGCGGCCCTCGGCGTGCCCGGCGCAACGTGGCCCGTGCGAGCCCGACAAAGCCGCACGCGAGCGCCAGTGCGCCCAGGTCGAAACCGGCCACCATCCAGTCGCCGCGCGCCATCGTGCGGAGCAGGTGGTCGCCGGTCACTACGGCATTGGTGACGGGGGCAAGCACGGCGACCACCGCAGCGGTGCTGAGCAACTCCACCGCGCCTCGCGCGGGTGGTCGCAGCATCGCCCAGGCGATCGCCGCGAAGAACAGCGTGTAGTAGGTCACCCCAACCGATCGGTCCGGCCACAGCAGGGCCGCCGGGAAGGTCGCCATCACCCCCACGCAGCAGCCGATGCACACGCCCACCGTGGCGCGCGCCAGCAGTTGATGCACGCGCGGTTGATCCGCCGAGCGCTGCTTGCGGCGCGATTCAATCCACAGCAGGTTGCCGGAGTAGAAGACAAACGCCCCCGCCAGACCCATCACGAGATAGGCGAGGCGCAGGGCGACATCACCGAAGGTGCCAAAGTGCAAGCCGTAGACGAGGCTGTAGATGGCGTGGTTGGTGTCGCGTGCCTCCGGCGTCTGGTTGCCGACAACCTTGCCGCTGTCGGGTTGGCCGGCAGCCGCACGAATCGCCACCGAGCCATAGTCGCCCACGGCGCGCATGCTGCTGCCACGCACTTCCGCCACGGCGTTCGCGTCGCCGATGTGCTGATAGTGAATGGATTTGACGGTGAAGTTGGCGCCGGCGGCGTCTTGTGCACGGGCCAGCAGCTGTTCTGTCGGCAGCATGGGCGCCGTGCGGTGGGCCGCGACCACGGTGCCGGCTGCCGTGGTCACGCGCGGTACCGCTTCGAAGAGCTTGCCGTTGAGTGCCACCGTGTTGAACACCGTCATCAGTACGACGCTCAGGCACAGCACGGGCGCGGTGATCGCAAAGATCAGATGGAAGGGCAAGCTGAACAGGCCGAGCACGTTGTGCATGTCCATCCAGAAGCGCTTGAGATTGCGCCCCGGGCGCACGGCCAGCAGATCCTTCTTCAGGCGCGGGAGATGCAGCAACACGCCGGAGATGAGCGCCACGCCATACAACACCGATATCGCGCCCATGAAATACATGCCCGGCGTTTCCAACCCCAGCGAGTAGTGCAACCGGTTCAGGAAGTTGGCCAGCTCGCCCTGCATGGGTGCGATCGACAGGTCTTTCGGCGATGTCTTGCCTGCCGCGAGCTTGCTGCCGGTGGTCATCTGCCAATCGCCCTTGCTGTTCTGCCAGTAGGCGGAGAACTCGGGTTCGCCCGCGTTGGGCAGGATGACGTAGGCGCTGGCGGCTGCCGCCGGGTGGGTGTGGACCAGCGTGCCCACGAAGCGGTCAATGTCGGCAGGCGCGATGCTGGACGCCCCCACCATGGCCGCGTGATCGGCGCGCAGCGGGTTCTGCCAGGCATGCAGTTCTTCATGGAACACCGTGATCGCGCCCGCAAAGAACGCGATGAACAGCGCCCAGCCGGCCATCAGGCCCACCCAGGTATGCAGCGTCTGGTACCGACGTAAGGTCGCGGCTTTCATCGCCCAAGCCACCACAGCAGGCCGTACGTCAGTGCGTTACCTGCGGCCAGCACGGTCCACGCGCGGGCACCGGTCGGAAACAGCGTGCTGCCGCTGATGATCACCACCCAAAGCGGCAGGCAAGCGAGCAGCGCCCCGATGACGCCGCTTTCCCAGCCGCCGGGCAGCCACACGATCGCCAGCGTGCACAGGCCGATCGACAATGGCAGCCCCAGCACTACGCCGGCCAGCCACGTGGTGCCGATGCCTGTCATAGGTGTGCCTCGCTGTTGATGCGGTCATGCCGCATCCACGCAGCCGCCATTGGCCAGAGTGACAGGGCGCTCGTCACCACCAGCAGCACAGCGATGGCCGCGCCCGCCCCGCCGAGCACGTCACTCCACAGCACCATGGCAGTGGCCGACAGCGCTGCGGCAACGCTACACAGTACGCGCGCGTACACGCGCGATGCCGGCGCCAGCAGCACTTGGTTGGGCGCGGCCACATATAGGCAGCCCGCCGCCAGCAGCCCGAGCACGAGGGCAATACCGTGCATGCGTGTCCTCAAAGGAATCAAGATCGCAGATGATAATGATTCTCATTGACAACAACAAGACGAATCCCCACCGGGCGTAAGGAAAGGCCGATGGCCGGCGGCGGTGTGAAGCGGCGGTCGTGGCTACTGGAGATTGCCCCAGCGCGGCACGGCGGGCTCGGCATTGGCCCATTGCCACGCGTTGCCGTTCTGGCAGGCGTAGATGGTGTAACCGGGGGCGAGCTTTGGCGTGCCGGCGTCTTCCACGGTGAGGATGGCCTCGCGGCAGGTCGCCAGCGGCGTGGTGAATGTGCGCACCAGCACGACCGTGCCGTGCGCCTTGGTGACGCCCATCAGGCGTTCCAATGACCAGTTGAGCGAAGGTGTCTCGTCGCTCAGGCGGCCGACGGCCGTGGCGAGTGCGTCCTGCTCGCTGGCGGTCCACCGGCGCATGGCGTATTTGATGGACGCATCGGTCGCGGCGTTAACGGACACGGCCACCCCATACGCCACCGCCGGGTTGCCCGTGACAGTGCCGGTGGCGACCCCCGCTGCCGCACCGGTCAATGGCCCGACGGATGAACACCCGGCCAGCAGCCCGGCGCCAACAGCCATCAGCCAGCCGATGCGCCTCATTGCAGCGACCCCCAGCGCGCCGTGGCCGGCTCTGCCGTGGCCCATTTCCACTGCTTGCCGTCGTGGCAAATGGAGGCAATGAAAAAGTCCACCTGCGCGGCGCCATTGTCGACACCGTCAACAGTGAAGAGGATTTCCTTGCAATTGACCAACGGCCCGTTGATGGAGCGCGTGACCACGACGCGCCCGCGTTCATCGGGCTCCAACGGAATACGGTGCTTGATCTGCCAGTTGCCGACGGTGTTGTCGGGCAAGGTACCGGCAATCTGTGCGATCTGGTCTTGGGTTTCGGTGTGGACCACGCGCTGGCTGTGCTGCAGCGCGGCGCGTGCACCGGCTTGGACGCCCAGGCCGATGCCGGTGGCCACAGCGGCGTTATCGGTCACCTTAGCGGCGATGGTCGCGCCACCAATACCCGCGGCGGCGGTGGTGCCCTCCGACATCAGCGAGCTGCAACCGCTCAGGGCCAGCGTGCTCAGGGCCAGGCCGCTACACAGCATCCGGGCCAATGCAAACCGAGGTGTACGCATGAGAGCTTCCAAATCTGCAACAGCGCGAATTCTACGGGAGCTTGCCGCGCGCAAATACTGACCGGCGCGTGGGGCCCAACAATTGTTTTCAATCGCGCGGCGTTGCACCGGAAGGTCTGTTCGTGGCAGCGCAGACCTATGCCGGAAGGGGCGGGGGGTGGAATCAATGCGGAATGTTCTGATAAGCGGCTTTTATGTCGGAGCTAAAAAACTCTAATTTGCGACGGGCTAGGGAGAATCATATTAATCAATAAGAAAAATTTCTCGGCAATAAATCGGAAATAAAATTATTTAACATCGGATTTGTACTGACAGTTTGTTTTGCTTTGGTAATGTTTGTCTGATTTTTCACGGAGAATCATTGTGAGTCTAAACCTATGGGTTGGGCGTTTCCTGTTATGCGTGCTGGCTTGGTGCGGGCTGACCACGCAAGTGCATGCACATGGTGCGGTGCTGAAGCCGATCGCTCGCCAATATTATTGCAAAAAAAATGAAAACCCATGGAGCGGTGTTATTAATAATCCAGGATGCCGAGCAGCCTTTGAGAAAAGTGGGGCGTACCCTTTTGATCAATGGAATGAAGTCTCAAAGAACGTGCTGCCGTTGAATGACCAAGCGGCCATCGAAAAAGCGATTCCGAACGGAACGCTATGCGCGGCAGGCGATGCTAGAAAGGCTGGATTGGATGTTCCGCAATCTGCCGGATGGCCCAAGACGACGGTAACAGCCGGTGCGCCCTACACCCTGACATGGGATGCGAACGTGCCGCACGATCCGTCGTGGAGCACGGTCTATATCACCAAGCCGGGTGTGCCGTTGGACCGCCCATTGCGGTGGGAGGATCTGGAAATTCTGAAGGCGCGCGAGGATCTGCCGGGGACAGTTCCGGGCAACCCGTATCCGCAGTACCAGATTAAAGTGCAGTTGCCGGCAGGGCGCACGGGCCCGGCCATCCTGTATTCCATCTGGCAGCGCAATGATCCAGAAGGCGAGGGCTTCTACAACTGCAGTGACATCGACTTTGGCGGCGGTACCCCGGGCTTCCCGTGGGTTGACGAGCGGCAGTACGTTGAGCAGGGCTTTGCCCCCAAGGTTGGTGATCAGGTGCACTTCCGCGTCTTCAACACGAACATTAAAAGCGGCTCTGAAGTGGTCGACATCAGGCTGCCCGTGACGGCACAGAATGCGGAACCGCGAGTCTGGGCGCGCGAGCTTGCCGCCCGGTTGAATACCGAACACGTGTCGTATGTGCAGATTGGCGTGCGCCATGGCGACGCCATTCAGTACGATGCCAGCCATCTGCCGCAAAACCGTGTCTGGCTGAAGCACGGGTATCGCAGTGCGATGAGCATCGTCGATGGGTCGGTGCCTGTGCCGCCGGTGGCGCGCATCGATGCGCCTGACACGGTGGACAGCGATGCCAATGTCACGTTCTCGGGCGCGGGCTCAAGCGGTATCGGCTTGACGTACACGTGGGAACTGGCGGGTTTTACGCCCGACCGTCCGCCGGCGACCACCAACCCGTCGGTAACGGCAAAAGCGCCGCACAATGCCAATCCGGCCCCGACGCCGTATGCGACGTACCTGACCGTCAAAGACAGTCGTGGTCAGAGCAGCCCCAAGGTCATGAAGGTGATTACCGTGCGGCCTGCCGAGGGTGGCGACAAGCCGCCACGCTGGGATCGCACGAAGGTCAGCACCTATGAGTCCGGAACAGCCGTCACCGGTTTGGATAACCAGGTTTGGTATTGCAAGCCCTTCCCGAATGGGGCGTGGTGCAAGACTCCCCCGAACACGTCGGATGACCAATGGCCGTACGCCCCCGGCAGCAGCGCGCAGGCGGCCTTGCCGGAAGGTCAGCGGGCGTGGCAACGGACGAAGCCATAACCGCAACTGATTGGCACAGCCCGCGCGCATTGTGATGATGCGCGCGGTTTTTTTTTCTGAGGCCGTCCGCGGCGCGCCGTTGCGCCTGTTCAGCCAGCACAAAGCGCCTTTAGCTGCGTGGCCAACGCATCGAACACCAGCCGAACCCGTGTTGGTACCGGCCCGCGCTGCGGTCGGTAGACATGAAGCGTCCATGGTGGGGGCTCGAACCGCCGCAGCACGCGCACCAGTTCGCCGCGCTCCACGTGCTGGCGCGCCAGGTATTCCGTGGTCTGCGTGAAGCCGAGGCCCGCACAGGCCGCTTGCAATTCCGTTTCCGGGTCATCGGTCACGAAGGCGGTGCGGTGAGGCTGGAGCTGGGTGTCGCCGCGGAAGCCCCACGGCCAAGCGCGGCCATCGCTGCGGTTGATGAGTGTGGTGACAGGCAGCGCCAGCAGTGCATCGGGCGTCTTGGGTTCGCCCACGCGGGCCAGCAGCGCGGGCGCGGCCACCACCCACAGCGCCACGCTGCCGGCCGAGCGCGCCACGAAGCGGTTGTCCCCGATAAAGCCAATGCGTACCCCCACGTCGATCTGCTCATCCACCACGGCGGAAGGCGTGTCCGACAGGCGAAGATCTGCGACGAGGCCGGGGTGCTGCTGCATCAGCGCTGTCAGCACGGGCATGACACAGGTGCGCCCCATGTGCGAAGTCGCTGTCACACGCACGATGCCGCCCGCTTCCGCCGCCTTGGCGGACGACGCGTCGAACAGGCCATCGACGGTCTGCAGCGCGGTCTGTGCCTGCGCGGCGAAATCCTGCCCGTAACGCGTGATCTGTACGCTCCGCGTATTGCGATGGAAGAGCGTCTCGCCCAGCGTGTCTTCCAACTCGCGCACCGCACGCGTGACCGCTTGCGGCGACACGCCAAGCCGCGCAGCCGCCTCTCGAAATGTTGTCGTACTGGCGGCTGCAGTGAAGATGCGCAGCAGTTCAACTCGGTCTTGCATGGCAATCCTTGAATTCCAGAAACAGGAATTTTGTTTGCCTGATTATTCCATTTATTTGCCGCGTTGGCCTCCCCATACTTCGCTCCAAGCCTGGCAGCGCCGATCGATTGGACGATTCAGCGGGCGCCAGATCATCAGAACTCACGGCAAGGAGCCGGCAATGAACGCAGCAACGCAAACCAACACGCAATCCACACAACTGCAAGGCAAAGTCGCCCTCGTGACGGGCGCCAGCTCGGGCATCGGGCACGCATCGGCCATTGAACTGGCCAAGCGCGGTGCCAAGGTCGTCGTCGCCGCGCGGCGCAAGCCCGAGCTCGACGCGCTGGTGGAAACCATCCGCGCGCAAGGCGGCGAAGCGGCCGCCGTTGAAGTGGACGTCACGCGCGAAGACGACATCCGCAAGATGGTCGAATTCACCGTCGCCACGTACGGGCGTCTGGACATTGCCTTCAACAATGCGGGCACCGAAGGCATGTTCGCGCCGCTTACCGAGCAGACGGATGCGACTTACGACAAGGTGTTCGACCCCAACGTGCGTGGCGTCTTCCATTCGATGAAGTACGAGGCCGAGGTGATGCTGCGCCAAGGTGCCGGCAGCATCATCAACAACGCATCAATGGGCGGTGTGATCGGCTTTGAAAACGCGGGCCTGTACATCGGCACCAAACACGCGGTGATCGGGATGACGAAGACGGCATCGATCGAATGGTTCCGCCGTGGCGTGCGTGTCAACGCGCTGGCGCCGGGGCTGATCGAGACGCCGTTCCACCATCGCGGCATCTGGCCGTCGGACGAGGCGATGCACGACTTTGCCGCCAACACCCCGGCTGGCCGCTTCGGAAGTGCGCAAGAAATGGCGACCATCGTAGCCTTCCTCGCCTCGGATGACGCGAGCTATGTGTCGGGCCACGCGCTGGTGGCCGACGGCGGTTACTCGGTTGCTTGAATCTTGTGACCTACGCGGCGCGGCGTTCCGCCTCGCCGCACATCTGCCGCCGATAGCGCTCTGGCGAGAACCCCACTTGCTTGCGGAACATCGTGATAAACGCCGATGGCGTGCCGTAGCCCAGCGCCAGGGCAATCTCCTGCACAGAGCGGTCTTCCTTCAACCACACCAGTGCGCGCAGCAGACGCACGCGGTTGCGCCACTGCACGAAGGTCATGCCGAGCTCGCTCTGGAAGCGGCGCGCGAGCGTGCGCTCGGTGCTGTGCACGCGGTCGGCCCATTGCTTGAGTGTGGTGTTGTCGGCCGGGTCGAGGCGGATGGCCTGCAGGATGGGATCGAGCTGGCGATCGTCGCTGTCGGGCAGGTAGCTGTCGGCGTGGCCGGCGCGCACGAGGGCCTGAACGAGCAGTTCAAATTGGCGGAGGTCCCAGTCGTCGGCCATGGCGGTGATGCGGCGTGCGGCAAAGTCGTCGATCAGCGCGCGCACAAGCGACGTCTGCGGGATCAGGCACGCCATCGATGGCAGCCGCTGCGCGAGCGGCTCAGCCACGTACACCGAGAGGAAATCCGTCGCCTGCCGGATCGACGCGGAATGCGGCCGATTGGCCGGCACCCAGATCAAATATTCCGCCGGCGCCGTTAGCCGACGGCCATCGACCGCCACTTCCATCAACCCCAGGTTGATGCGGTTGATCTGCCCCCATGGATGTGTGTGCGGCTCGATGTCAGTTTCGGGCGCGAAATGGTCGTAGCGAAAGTAGAACGGCGCGCCGTGCGGCACACGCAAGTCGGCCTCGCGATAGGCGGTGTACATGGCGTCGCCTTTGAGCAGTCAGTTTGTCCGATTGGCAGTATAGGTGCCGGTGCGGACTGGCTGTGTGCCCTCGCATCGTCGTGTGCAACCGGACGTCAGTCCCGATCCTGTTCCGCTTTGAGCAACTTGAGCCGCGTGTTGCCGTCGGGCGTGAAGTGCGTCCCGTAGCGGACCAGCCCAAGCCGGTGCAGGTAGCACGTCATCGTGAAGCTCAGCAGCATGCCAGGCTCGGTGTCGTGCAGCTCGATGTCGATGGCCTTCAGCCGAGGCTCGTACGCCAGCAGCGTGCTCTCGATCTCGCGCTTGAGCGTGTGCGCCGACGCCGGCAGATGCCGATACACCTTCGACAGATCGCCCAGCCCGTAATCCGGCACGTGCGCGAGGCTGTTGCGCCGGCTGTTCAGGATGCGCTGGATGTTGTCTTGCACCGACAGGAAGGTCTGCGTGGCTTCATCAAACGCATCGATGGGCGCGCCGTTCGCAAAATGCCCGGTAATCGCCTCAAACAGCCCCGGCCCGCCGCGCGTCATGCTGCGAGTGCCTCGGCTTCGTCAAAGTCCACCGCAATGCCTTCGGCCTCGTCAAACGACAACCGGATGGCCGCGGGTTGGCTACGGCTGGCATTGCGCACGAGCAACTCGCGCGAGAGCACTGGCAAGATCTGTTGATCGAGCAGGCTGTCGATATTGCGTGCGCCGGAGTCGGGCAACTGGCACGCGCGCACGAGTTCGGCGATGAGCGTGTCGTCGCACACCAGCCGCACCGCAAAGCGCCGGGCGATACGCGCGGCCACCTTATCGAGCTTCATCCGCACGATGGTGGCCAACGCATTGGCTGACAGCGGCCGGAACGGGATGGTCTGGAAGCGCGCGAGCAACGCGGGCTGGAAGTGCTCCACCAGCAGCGGCCGGATGGCTTCCTTCAGCATGGCGGCCGTCGGCTCGCCGCCAGCTTCGTGCACGGCATCCACTGCGGCCATGATCTGGTCGCTGCCCAGGTTCGACGTCATGAGGATCACGGTGTTGCGGAAGTCGATGATGCGGCCCTCGCCATCGCGCATGAAACCGCGGTCGAACACTTGATAGAACAGGTTCAGCACATCGCGGTGGGCTTTCTCCACCTCATCGAGGAGGATGACGCTGTAGGGGCGCTGCCGTACGGCTTCGGTCAACACGCCGCCCTGTCCGTAACCGACGTAGCCCGGCGGCGAGCCCTTGAGTTGAGAGACCGTGTGGGCTTCCTGGTATTCCGACAGGTTGATCGTGATGAGCGAACGCTCGCCGCCGAACATCAGGTCGGCCAGCGTGCGTGCGGTTTCGGTCTTGCCCACGCCGGACGGGCCCGTGAGCAGGAACACGCCCAGCGGCGCGTCTTCAGATTTGAGCCCGGCCTTGGCGGTGCGCAGGCTCTGGCCTAGCGCAGCGAGTGCCGCATCCTGGCCGACAACCACGCGGCCAAGACGGGCTTCCAATTCCAGCAGCGTGGCCAGTTCGTCTTCGAGGAGGCTGCCGACAGGCACGCCGGTCCAGTCGGCAATGACTTGTGCGATCACGCCCTCGTTGACTTCCAGTGGCACCAAGACTGCCGTGTCGGCTTGCTCTGCAAGCGCGGCACGCTGTGCCTGGATGGCGTGCTCCAGATCGCGCCGGGCCGATGCATCGGGCGCACTTTGCCAGGCTTCACGCAAGCGCTCCAGCGCACGTGCGGCATCCTGCATTTGGGCCACGGCCAATTGCAAGGTCGTGAGTTGCACGTGCAAGTCGTTGCGACGGGTTTCGATGGCGGCCAGTCGATCTTGGACGCTCGTGGCCATCACGCCCTGGTCTGCCAGGAGCGCTTGGCGTTCCACATCGAGCGCCTCCCACTCGCTCTCAACCTGGCTGATGGCCAAGGGTGTGGATTCAAGCCCCAAGCGCACGCGCGCGGCTGCGGTGTCGAGAAGGTCGACCGCCTTGTCCGGCAACTGGCGCCCGGTCAGGAAGCGGCGCGAGAGTTTGACGGCCGCCGTGACGGCCGCGTCGGTGATGTGCACGTTGTGGTGCTTAGCGTAGCGATCCTTCAGGCCGCGCAGCATCAGGCAGGCGTTGTCGTCGTCCGGCTCGTCCACCTTGACCATCTGGAAGCGCCGTTCGAGTGCCGCGTCGCGCTCGAAGTACTGCTTGTATTCGGACCACGTGGTGGCGGCAATGGTGCGCAGCTCGCCGCGCGCCAGTGCCGGCTTGAGCAAGTTGGCGGCATCGGCCCCGCCCGCCGTGTTGCCCGCGCCGATGAGCGTGTGCGCTTCATCAATGAACAGCAGGATGGGCGTGGCCGATTGCTGCACGGCTTCGATCACGTTTTTCAGACGCTGCTCGAATTCGCCCTTGACGCCGGCGCCGGCTTGCAAGAGCCCCAGGTCGAGCGTGAGCACGGCCACGTTGGCGAGCATCGCCGGCACGTCGCCTTCTGCAATCTTGAGGGCCAGCCCCTCGACGAGCGCCGTCTTGCCGACGCCCGGCTCGCCCACGAGGATCGGGTTGTTCTTGCGCCGGCGCATGAGGATGTCGATCATCTGGCGGATCTCCACATCGCGCCCGAAGACGGGGTCGATGCGGCCGTCGCGCGCCTTCTGCGTGACGTCGACGGTGAAGCGTTGCAGGACGCTGGCATCGGCCTGGCCGGGCAGCGGCGTTGGTGCCGCAGGGCTGACGGGTTGTGTCGATGCGGTTTGCGTTGCGTTGGACGGGGTGTTTTGCGCAGGCGCCATTCGCGGCGCTTCGGTGGAAATCTTGTCCAGCTCAGGCATCAGCCACTGGATTTGGGTGGACGACACCGACAACAACGGCCAAGCATCCGATGCACGTAGCAGGCTGGGTGACTCCACAAGCGCCGCAAGCAGATGCGCCGAACGGATCACCGATTGCCCTTCTTCCAGCGAGGCGCGTACCCATGCCGCCTCCAGCAGTTGTCCCAGGCGGTTCGACAGGCTGGGCTTGCCGCGCAAGTCATGCGGCAGCCGCTCGATTGCAGCGAGCAGCCCGTTCCAGATTGCATCGCTGTCCAGTTCATACCGGCGCACGATCGCCACTAGGTCACCCTCGCCGATTTCCAGCAGCTTGATGAGCCAGTGCTCGACCTCGATATCCCGATGGGCACGCGTTTCGCACAGGCTTGCCGCATCGGCAAGGGCTTGGGCGCAGTGCGGGTTGAGTCGACGCAGGAACGGAGAGAGATCGCGGGCGGTCATGGCGAAAGTGGGCGGCAAAGAAGAAGGCGCCAGTCCGGGAAGAAGACGAAGCCGGCCTGGCGTAAAAAACGGCACCCGCGTGCTGCTGCGGGTGCCGGTGTTGAACTACGCGTTAGGCGCGTTCGTTCCAGCTATCGGCGTGGATGATGTTGCCGTCCTTGTACGACCACGTGATCTTTTCGTAGCGCAGTTCCACGTCTTCCAAGTGGTTGTGCTTCTCGAACGCCGGGTTCTTGATGTCGAGCATCTTCGGGCGCACGGCCACGACCTTCACGTTGTCGAGCTTGGTGTTGAAGTACTCCTTCTCCTTGCCCGCGTCGTCGATCTTGTACCACTTGATCTCGACCGACTTCAGCGTTTGGCCGCTGGTGACGGCCTTGTACAGATACGGCGTGGCGGCGTCGGTTTCTTTGGTGAAGGTGATCGGCTTGTGCACGCGCGTGCCGGTCAGCTTGCCGGTGTTGCCGTCGGTGGGGATGTTGACGCTGTGGTCGAGCGCTACGACTTCCACGCTGCCCTCGCGGCCTTGCACCGTCACCGAACCCTTGATGTCGGCGCCGCCATCGTCCTTGATCCACATGTATGCCGGAATTGCCATTGCTTGAGCTCCTTCTACTCGAATGAACAGGCCGGTTGGCCTGGGGGGGAATTGGCTGCACGCGTCTCCCGACAATCGGGGATGAGCGTGATCTCGACGCGGCGGTTGGCTGCGCGCCCTGCGTCGGTGTCATTGGAGGCTTTGGGGCGGGTATCGCCATAGCCCTGAATCGCGAAGTGCGAGAGCGGAATGCCCGATGCATCGGCTAGCCAGTCGCGCACAGAAGCGGCGCGGGCTTCCGACAGCTTCAGATTGCTGGCCGGGTTGCCGGTGGAATCGGTATGCCCGGCCACCAGCACACGCTTGTTGGGGTGGGCCTTGATCATTTCCAACGCGCCAAACATCAACCGGTTGGAGCCCGGGTTGAGTTGCGCACTGCCGGTCTTGAACAGCGACAGGCTGCTCAGTTCGATCATGGGCGGCGGCGGTTCGGGCGGCTGGTAGTTGGCGATCAGCGTATTGAGGGCCGGCAGCATCGCGCCCGCCCGGTAGAACCCAAGGCCGAGCCGGGGCGGCAGACCCACGCGTGCATAGCGTTCGAGTTCGGTCCGGTCACGCCGGATGGCGGAGAGTGCGTCTGAGCGCGCGGCATCGTGTTCCGGCGGAATGGCTTGGTAGCGCAACATATCCGCCTGAATGCGTGCAACCAGGGCGCGGTTCTGCCATGCGGACGCCGCCGCCGCCGCGCAAAACGCCACAGCCAAGCCAACGAACGCGTGTGCCAGTGCGCGCGGTAGGGCGCGCTGCACCGGTTGCAAGGCGATCCCGCGCAGCAGCGCATCGGGCAACGGCAGGCACGCGTGCGCGGCTGGGAGCGATGGCTGGGTTAGGCCAGTGATGGCATCTGCGTAGCGGCCCAACAGCGAGGCGGAGGAGACTGCGCCCGGTACGGCCGTCAAGCCGAACGCCACCAGATGAATGGGGCGTGCGCTGCGCCCGCTGTCCGCCTGCCCCGGCAAGAGCGCCCCGGCAGCCCAGCGCACGGCGGCGTCGAGCCGAGCGGCGCGGTGGGCCCATGGTGTGCGATCTTCTTGCGCGACCCACCGTGCATGGGCGAATACGGAAGCGGCAACCTGATCTGCCAGCGCGTTCGGTGATGGCACCGTGCCGGACAGGCCGAACCACGGACACGGCAATGGCGACGCACCGGCTTCCGCTGCATAGATGGCCACACAAACCGGCAGCGGATACCCGACAGCACGGCTTGCTTCGTCCACGGCGGTGCGCCAGCTGAGGGTTGCGGCAGTCAGGGTGGCGGTATCGACCGTGCTGTCTGCATTGACTAGATAGGCCACGGCGTCCGGCCCCTGGCCTTCACGCCAGCGTTTGAGCGCGTCTGCGATGTACTTGAGCCGGGCGGGGTCGTCAACACGCACCCAGATGGCGGAGTCGGTGACGTGCACAACGTTGTTGCCAAAAGCGTGCGCGAGCACGCCGTTGGATTCGCCAAGCGTGAGTACCAGAGGCGTGTTGCGGCGGATGTCACCGGGCAGCGTGCGTAGCGCGCTGTCCATGGCGGTTAGCACCTGCTGGCTGGCCGTGCGGCCAGCGCGGAGGCGTCGTGTTGCGACGGCCAGCGCAATGCAGGCCACCAGCACCACAGCGGTGCCGATGCCGAGGTTCCAGGCCATGGACCACGGCGAGCACGCCGCTAGCCAGAACAGCGCAAGCGCTGTGACCCACACAAACAGGGTGCGATACGGATAACCAGTCAAGCGTGGCCCCGTCAGTGCGGTAACGCGTCAATCGACGCGGTCAGCCAGTGTTGCGCGCCGAGATAGAACAGACCGGATACGGTGCACGCCAGCACTACCCAGCTGAGTGGCGACAGGCCCGTCCAGCGGCGTGACGTGCCTTGCCGCACCAGCACGGTGTCGGTTTTGCCATGGTCGGCTTTGCCCAGCCGTTCGTTGAGGGCACGCATCAGCGCGGCACGCGATTCGGCCCCGTGCAAGGCGAACTTGCCTTGGAAACCCAAGCCCAGCACTGCGCTGAAGATCGCCAGCAGCGGCAACACTGGTTGCGGCTCGGTCAAGCGACGTTCGATCCGTTGGATCAGCGCATCGCCCGCGTCGTGGCTATTGAAGTACCGGACCTGCAAGGGCTCGCGCTCCCACGCGTCGCGGTCATACCCTTGCAGATACTTGAGGGCGGTTTCGTCCAGCAGTGCACACTGCGCATACACCGCGTCGTCAATCACGTCGGGCGTGCTGCCTGCGGCAGTCAGTTCGGCACGCAATTGGGCGATCTGAGTATCGCAACGTTCAGCAAACGTGCTGAACGCCTGCGGCTGTGCCGCGCTTGCCAGATGCGTGACAGTGAGTGCCGTATCACGCAGCGCGAGCGGCAATAGGGTTGGGGAAGAAGAGGCGACGGTCATGGATGTCATGCCGGCAGAACGGCATAGAGTTCAAGCGAGACATCGGGCACCGATGCGGGCACATAGAATTGGCACGCGCGTGCGTTCAGCATGCGGCTGAAGGCCGGGTGTGCGTGGTCGAGTGCGAAATACTGGTTCTCGATCCGTACAGGAATCGCCGCCGGCAGCCGCGACATGGTCTGCAGCGGAATGCCAGTGAGCGCGGAGTTAACGATTTGCTCGACTTCGTCGGGCGCGCCGGCCTTACACAGGCGCGGAAACTGTTCGAGCAGCGCATGCGCGGGCAACGCAGACTGCACGGAGAGGTAGTAGTCCGCCCCATCGACCAATCGCTCGTCGTGGATCTTGCCTGCCCACATGGTGGGCTTGATGCGCTCCAGCGCAATCGGCACCACGCGCGAGGGGACGACGGTATCGAGCAGTGCGCGGATCAGGTCCTCCAGCGCCGCAAACACGGGCTCCGGCGCCGCGTGGTGATACGGCGGAATGGCCTTGAGCGTCTCGGTGGTGGAGAACGTGAGCAACGACCCTGCGAGACGCGCGAGCACTGCGTACAGCCGCTCCGGGTGCTGCTCAGGCGCAGCGCACAGGCGCGCGAGTTCCGGCCAACTACTGTTGACACTGTGGAGCAGCCAGAACAGCGCCACGTCTGCCACGGCAAAATCGGCAATCTGATCGGAGCGTTCGCGCCGACGTACGGCAAGGCTCGCGCTCTTGGCGCTGAGGATGTCCGACAGGCGCTGCATGCGCTCGGTCAGACGCGTGCTCGCAGACAGAAACTGGCAGGGGGGCACGAAGGCGGTATCCACTTCGAATCGTCCCTGTGTATTGCGCACCAACCGCGCCACTGGGCAGGTGACGTAGTCATCGTGCGCTTCAAAGTCGAACAGCAGGGCCAGCGCATGCCGTTCAACGCTGATCTCCTCGCGGCCTTCGCCATTGAGGTCGGATACCTCCAGGTATTCGCGCACGAAGCGGCGCAGGCGCGCGGGCTTCTGACCGGCCTCGATGCAGTTGCCACCTTGAGCATCCATCAACGGCAGGCCCGCTAGCACGACGACAGCGTCAATCTGCGCCGGCACGTCACCCAGGTTGCGTGCTGCGGGTAGCAGATCAGCGGTTTGCGAATCGACCAGGGTGCCGTCGGGCAGGCGCACATCCAGCGTCGTCAATTGCAGCCGGTCGATGGTCAACGCGTGGGTATCGATGTCGACACGGCGTACGCCCCATGGGTCTGGCCACGCCAGCCGCGCGATGCGCTCGTCGGCAAAGCCGTTCCATAAGGTTTGTTGCTGAAAGTGCTGGGGCGTCATGAAAATGCCCTGTGCCCACAGCGGTCTGGTGATCTTCATTGCAATGATGGAGCGTGCGAACAGGTACGCGACCCGCTTCGCATGATTACCGCCGCGTTGCGCCTGGGTGGGCACCGCGCGGCACAACGACTACAGAGGGAGCGTGCAGCCGGCTGGCTTAGCTCTTCGCCTTCGGCATCTGCGAGACGAGCGACAGGTTGATGTCCATGCCTTCGATCTGGAAGTGCGGCACGATGAACAGCTTCACGCGGAAGAAGCCCGGGTTGTCTTCGATGTCTTCCACGATCACCTTGGCCTCGCGCAGCGGGTGCGACGCTTGCAGATCGTCGCCCGGGTCCGTCATCTCGGTGACGAGCGTCTTGATCCACGTATTTAGCTCCAACTCGAGCACGCGGCGGTCCTTGGTGGTGCCGATGTTCTCGCGCTGGATCAGCTTCAGGTAATGCGCAATGCGCGAGAGCAGGAAGATGTACGGCAGGCGCGCGTTGACACGGCTGTTGGCGGTCGCTTCCTTGGTGTCGTACAGCGTCGGCTTCTGTGCCGAGTTGGCCGAGAAGAAGCACGCAAAGTCGTGGTTCTTGTAGTACGAAAGCGGGATGAACCCCAGGTTGGCGAACTCAAATTCGCGCGTTTCCGGAATCAGCACCTCGGTCGGGATCTTGGCCTGATTGCCCGTGCCCAAGTCATACAGGTGGATCGGCAGGTCTTCCACGAGGCCGCCTGCCTGCGGGCCGCGAATCTGCACGCACCAGCCGTTCTTGATGAAGCTCTGCACCATGTTCGCTGCAAAGGCGAACGCGGCATTGGCCCACAGATAGCGGCTGTGGTCCGGCCCCTTGACGGCTTCCGTGTAGTTGAACGCGCGCACCGGAACGGTTTCCGGACCATACGGCAGACGCGCCAGGAAGCGCGGCATCGTCAGGCCGATATAGCGTGCGTCGTCGGAATCGCGGAAGCTCTTCCACTTCAGGTATTCCGCGCGGTCGAAGTAGTTGCCAAT
Organism: uncultured Ralstonia sp.; assembly: GCA_966433195.1. Lineage (GTDB taxonomy): Bacteria > Pseudomonadota > Gammaproteobacteria > Burkholderiales > Burkholderiaceae > Ralstonia. Next base: position 370,103 of record CBJMVH010000001.1, on the reverse strand, counting down.
GTCGCGAATGGCGGCCACTTCTTCCATCGACTCCTTGCCGAAGAACTGCGGCGACACCGCGCCAACAAACGGCATATGGGCAGCAGCAGAAACCTTAGAGATATTGCGCAGCAGTGCGATGTCTTGCGGGCCACGGTCGAACTCGTAGTTGGAGATCAGCGCGCCGATCGGCTCACCGCCCGGCGTGTCGTATTCCTGAATGTAGGTGTGCAGGTACAGACCGCTCTGGATGACTTCCGGCGTGTCTTCAAAGTCCTGACGCAGCGCATCCTTCGACACGTCCAGCAGTTCGATCTTGACGTTCTTGCGGAAATCCGTGCGGTCGACCAGGAACTTCAGGCCGCGCCAGGCCGATTCGATCTGCTGGAAGGTTTCGTCATGCATGATCGCGTCGAGCTGACGGCTGATCTGCTGGTCCAGCTTCTCGATGTGGAAATCGAGCAGGCTCTTGTCCAGACGATCCACTTGCTGCGACGACTCCTGAATCATCTTCAGGAACACGTTCATCGCCTGCGCAACGCGCTCGTCCAGCGACGATTCCGACAGCGCGTCAGCGCTCTGGAACGATTCGAACGGACGCGTGGCCGTGACTGGCGTCAGGTTGATCTTCTCGCAGAGAGCCTCGTAGACGCTCTTGCCCGGGGCATCCAATACCACCGTTTCCGCTGCACCAGATTCGAATTGGCTGTTTTCTTGCTTTGCCATGTTTGATTTACCTCAAGGACAGCGGATTTATTGGAGATTGTTGGAAATCGACGGCGTGGTTTCACCGATCTTTTGCAAATCGGAACGCAAACGATCGGACAAAGTCGGGTCTTTTAGGATTTTTTCCAATTCACGGCGGAATGTGGCGTTATCCAACAGATTGGATTTCAAATCGCGCAGCAGATTGCGTGCGGCCATCAGCGCGCGCAGTTCGGGTACCTTGCCGGCCACCACATCAGGCTTGAAGTCGTCCATCGACTTGAAGTCCAGATCGATCGGCAGCTCGGAACCATCACCGGCCAGGGTGTTTTCGACCGCCAGCTTGGCCTTGGGGTTGAGCTCAGCCAGCACCGAGTTGAAGTTGTTTTTGTCGATCGAGACCTTGGTGCGATCGGCCAGGGGCGCGGTGCTCTGGCCGTTGCTGTAGTCCCCCATCACCAAGAGCTTCAGCGGTAGCTCGACCTTCTTCTGTGCCCCGCCTGTGTGCAGGTCCAGCTTGATGTTGACGCGTGCCTTTGGCACCTCGTTCTGGAAGCTCTCGGCCATGTTTTATCTCGCTTAGATCAGAGTTAAAAAATACTAATCAACTGTATTTTTATACAGATATCACGCGGTTAAATCAGCCGTAAATCAGACATCTGTTAAATTCAGTTACTTTAGAATTGTTGATCTATTGCTATTCACCTAGCGGGAAAACTTGTTTATTGTCCGCTCCCAAAACGCAAATGCGTGGCCGGGGAAAAGGATGAAAAACAATGACGAATTGGCAAGCAGATCTAAGTGCAATCGGTACGCGCCTCGCGGCGCAACTGGTGACCGGCCGCCAGCCGTACCACCTCGATGTGGAAGGGCCTGCCAATGGCATCGCACTATCCGTCGTCTCGTTCGAGGCGGTGGAGCGCATGGGCGAGCCCTACCGCATCAGCATCGAGCTCACCCACCCCGATGACCTGCTGCGTGACGACTACCTCGGGCGCGATGCCACATTCACCATTGATGCCGCGGATGGCGCTGAACCACGCACGTTCTGCGGCTGCATCACGCGGTTTTCCAAGCTCAAGACCACGGCGGATTTCAGCAGCTACCGCATCGTCGTCGAGGCGCACATCGCCCGCCTGAGGCTCACGCGCACCAGCCGCATTTACCAGTACCAGAGCGCCCCGCAGATCATCGACGCTATCCTGCGCCGGCACGGCTTCAAGGGGCACCAGTTCCAGTTCAAGCTGCGCCGTGAGTATCCGCAACACGCTTTCCGCTTTCAGCACCAAATAGCCGACTGGCCGTACATCCGCGTGCTGATGGAGCAGGAGGGCATCTACAGCTACTTCCAGGCCGGCAAGCACGGCGATGTGCTCGTTTTTGCCGACGACATCGACCACTACGTGTATCAGCCCGAACTCAACGTGCCGTACCGCGAAACGGCGGGGCTGGAAGCGGGTGTTGAGGCGGTTTTTGCCCTGCAGACGCACACCGAGACGGTGCCCGAATCGTTTCTGGTGGCCGACTACAACCCCGCCCAGGCGTGGGAGCGGATCAAGGCTGACGCCAACGTCGCGCGCAAAGACACCACCACCTACGGGCAACCCTACATCTACGGCACGCACCACCTCGACCACGACGGCGCCAAGTGGGAAGCGCAACTGCGGCACGAAGCCGCCATCGCCCGGCAAGTGGTGTACGACGGACAGGGCAACGCGTTGGAACTGCGCCCCGGGCGCGTGCTGCATCTGGATGTGGACCTGCCCGACGCCCCGAACGGACAAGTGGTGATTGAAGTCACCCACAGCGGGGTGCGCGATGCGGCCTACCGCAATGCGTATAAGGCCATCCCGGCCGACCGGCGTTTTCGCTTACCCGTGGACGAGCGCGCTTGGCCGAAGATCGACGGCACGCTGAGCGCGCGCGTGACCTCGCCCGGCCAGTACAAATACGCCTACCTCACGCAGCAAGGGCACTACGTCGTGCGCTTCGACTGCGACTTCGACGAATGGAACCCCGGCGGCGAGAGCGTGCCACTGCGGCTGGCCAAGCCGTTTGCGGGCGGGCTGCAAACCGGCTTCCACTTTCCCGCGCTGGATGGCACGGAGGCCGTCATCGCCTTCCGCGACGGCAACCCGAACAAGCCGTACATCAGCCAGTTCCACCACAACAGCCAGCAGACGGACCTCATCACGAACCAGGATCGGTGGCTGTCACGCAACGTCATCCGCACGCAAAGCGACAACAAGTTGCAGATGGAGGACTGGGCGGGGGAGGAGCACGTCAAGCTGTCGACCGAGCATTCGGGGAAGAGTCAGTTGACGCTGGGGCATATGGTCAATGGCCGCAGGGAAAAACGTGGTGAGGGGTTTGAACTGCGGACATCGGGGTGGGGGGCGATTCGGGGTGGGAAGGGGTTGTTCATCTCTGCGGATGACCAACCGATGGCTAACGGCCAGCATCTCGATATGCAGGGTGCAGAAGAGACCCTACGTCAGGCCATTGACCTATTGCGCAACTTGAATGACTCCGCAGATGCGGCAAGGGCATGGCTCGCTGAGGTTGACCAACAGCGTGACCTGATTGAGCAACGGCTTTCGAAATTGCAAAAGCCAGTCATTCTTGCGAGCGCTCCGGAGGGGATGGGCATTGCGAGCGGACGCAATCTTCAATTGGCGTCTCGCAAACACTTGTTTATGACCGCTGGCGACGGGCTCGATATTGGCGTTTTCAAACGCATGACCGTTGCAGCTGGAGAGGCGATTTCGCTATTCGCTGCCAAGCTTGGTATTCGCATTTTGGCAAGCAAGGGCAAGGTCCAGGTGCACGCCCAGGATGATGCGCTCGAACTGATGGCGCTCAAGGACACCACGATAAGTTCCTCCGACGCTCAAGTCCTGATCACTGGTTCCCGAAGCGCGCCAGACGCTGCTCGCCGTCATCGTCGTCAAGAACTCGGAGGACACCGTTTACCAGAGCATCCTCGACGCCGTCGGCAACAAGTACCCGGACCAGACGCTCGCCACGCTGACGCCCGGCACCGACCCACGCGGTCTGTTCCGGACGAACGCCACCGTCCCCGGCGCCTTCACCCGCCAGGCGTTCGAGGGCACCATCGCCGCCGAAATCGACAAGGCCGCCGAACGCAGCGCTGCTGCTGGCGATTGGGTCCTCAACACCAACGCCAGCCAGCAGCAGGATCAAGGCGTGACCGGCGACGCCCTCAAGGCCGAACTCACCACACGCTACTTCGCCGATTACGCGGACGAATGGCAAACCTTCATGAACAGCGTGCAATGGGAGAACGCCGCCACCATGCCTGCTGCCATCGAGCAATTGAAGCCGATGACGGATGCCCGAAATTCGCCTGTCATCGCGCTGATGAAGAGCCTGGAATACCAAGGCAAGGCAGGTGCTCCCAAGGCGTCACTGTCCGATACCCTGGTCGCCAAGGCGCAGAACGTCTTCGGCAAGAAGGACGAAACGCCCGAAGCCGTCAAGCCCGATCCGGCCGGCCCGCTTGGCCCCGCCTTTGGCCCGATCCTGCGCCTCATGGCCCAGGACAGCGCCGCTGCCACCGGCGACCTGAGCCTGCAACGCTATCTGGACCGCATTACCGCTTTGCGCCTGAAGCTGCAACAGATCAGCAACAGCCCCAATGCTGATGCGCAAGCCAAGCAAGTTGCGCTCGCGCTGTTCCAAGGCAAGGGCAGCGACTTGGCCGACATCCAGAACTACGCAGACATGATCGCCGCCAGCCTCGGCGCCCAGTGGGCCGGCATGGGGGATGCCCTGTTCGTGCGTCCGGTCGCGCAAGCCACGCAAACCGTGCTGCTGCCAGCACAAGCCAGCCTGAACGAGGCCTGGCGCCAAACCATTGCCGCCACCTGGAACAAGTCCTTCGCCGGTCGCTACCCGTTCGCCAATACCGAGAACGACGCATCCATCCCTGAACTCGCGCGCTTCCTGCGTCCGCAAGGCGGCCTCATCACGGCCTTCCTCGGCAGCCAACTCGCTGGCGTGCTGGAGCTGCAAGGCGACCGCTGGGTCCCCGCCGGCCGCGCGTTCGGAACGGCTGCGGGCGGCGACAGCCTCGCCTTCGACCCCGCTTTCCTCAAGGCCATCAACACACTGCAGAAGATCGCGGCGCATATGCTCGTGCAAGGCGAGCCGCAATACCGTTTCGATTTCCAACCGGTCCCCACGCCCGGCCTGACCGACACCAAATTGACCCTCGACGGCCAGAGCCTGCACTACTACAACCAGCGCGAAACCTGGCACGCGCTCACCTGGCCTTCGAACAACCCGCAGACCCTCGGCACCCGCCTGCAATGGCAGACCGAACAAGCGGGCACCAACAAGAGCTTCGAATACACGGGCAGGTGGGGTCTGGTGCGCATGCTTGAGCGCGCCAGCGTCGAGCCGATCGACAACGCCACCTTGCAACTCACGTGGCAAGCCAAGCCGGATGCAGCGCCCAAGCAAGAGAACGAGAAGCCGCAAGACGAAGCCCAAGTCGCGCAAGAACCGCTGGCCCCCGCCCCGCAGAACGTCACCTACCCGATTCGCTACCTGATGCGCACGGAAGTGGGTGCCGGCCCGCTGGAACTGCTCGCGCTGCGCGGTTTCGTACTGCCGCAGCAGATCTTCCTCGGCAGACAAGGGGGCACGTCCGCACGCGTGGCGCGCGCCGCCAACCCGGAGACGTACTGATGTTCGCCAACCTCCTGCAAACGCTCTTCGGCACCCGCACGCCGAGTGATCTCGCCCGCTCCACCCAAGGCCGGTGGGATGACTGGTTGCGCCCCATCAGCGATGCCGCTCCTGTCGGCACCGACCCGGCTTACGACGACGACTTCCTCGCCATCAAAGACGAAGTCGCCAAGTTGTCCGACATCGACGACACGCTCATCGTCAACACCACGGAGCAACTGCTCAAGCACTGCGCCAAAGATGTGCGCGTGGCCGCCTACTACGTCTACGGACGCATGCGACGTGATGGCGCAGAGGGCCTTGCCTCCGGGCTCGAACTCCTCTCCGCCTTGGTCGATCGCTTTGGCGATACGTTGCTGCCCGCCCGCGTCGAAACCCGTAAGGCCGCACTCGAATGGCTCGCTGGCACCACCTTCGCCAACCGGCTCGACCGCGTCGAGGGCCTGACGGATGTGCTGCTCGAGCGAACCCTGTCGGCGCTCGCCTTGATTGCCGAGCGCACCGAAGCCTGGCCCGAAGCCGCGCGGCCGGACCTCGGCCCACTGCTGCGCCGCTTCGAAGACAAGGTCGATACTCCGCAGCCCGCGGACAGCGCATCCAGCATCAAGCCCGCTGGCCCGGCCAACTTGCCCGCCGCAGGGGAGGTCACGTCCGCCCGCGACTTGCTCGACCGCGCGCGCCACATGGCGCAGTTCCTGCGCGAGCAACCGCAAGGCTATCTGGCCGCCTATCGCCTGATGCGCTGCGTGCGCTGGGACACCCTCACCGAAGTGCCGCCGCACGAGGTAAGCGGCAAGACGCGCCTGCCGGCGCCGCGTGCAGAACTGCGCGCCCACCTGCAGCGCCTCATCCTGCAAAAGCAGTGGCCCGAGTTGCTCGAACGCGTCGAAGCCGCCTTTGCGGAAGGCGCCAACCACTTCTGGCTCGACTTGCAGTACTACGCCTTCAAAGCACAAGAGCAGGCTGGCGGTGAATACGCCCAGGTGCGCGACCTCGTCACCACTGACTGCGCGCTCATGCTCGAACGCCTCCCTGGCCTCGACAAACTCGCCTTCACCGACGGCAGCCCCTTCGCCGATGACACCACCCGCGAATGGATCGCCCGCCATGCCACCGTGCGCGATGTCGAACGCGGCGAGTCCGTTGTCCCCGTTGCCATCGACGCTGCCGGCACCGATTGGGCCGAAACCGAAACCCAAGCCGCAGAAATGGCCAGCCAGCAAGGCATCGAAGCCGCATTCGCCTGGCTGCAACGTCTGGCTGCGCAAGACGGCGAGCGCGACAAGTTCATCCGCCAACTTGTCATGGCTCGCGTAGCCGAGCGCGCTGACAAGCCCGACACCGCGCTGCACCTGCTGAACACGCTGGACGCCAATACAGCGCGCTACCAACTCGCCGCGTGGGAGCCCACGCTCGCGTTCGAGACCAAGCTCCACCTGCTGCGCCTGCTTAAGCGCATCCATCGCAAGGACGCTGACAAGCCAGCCCTCGCTGCGCGCATCGAAGCCCTGACCGGCGAACTCACCGCGATCGACCCCGCGCGCGCCATCGCACAAGCCTGAAGCGACCCGAACCCATGCGTACCCCCACTCAAGACAACGATATCCTCCGCTACTACGAAGCGGAAATGCGCTACCTGCGCGAGGCGGGCAAGGAGTTCGCGCGTGCGTACCCCGAGCGCGCGCGCATGCTCAACCTCGACCGCATCGGCGAGCGCGACCCGCACGTTGAACGCCTGTTCGAGGGCTTCGCCTTCCTCATGGGCCGCCTGCGCCACAAGCTCGATGACGAGTTGCCCGAGCTGACCGAAGGCATCGTTAGCATGCTGTGGCCGCACTACCTGCGGATGATTCCGTCGCTTTCCATCCTGGAGCTGCAACCCGCCAGCGGCACGTTGCAGCGCCACGAAACCGTGGCCGCCGGGCTGGAAGTGACCTCCGACCCGATCGGCGAAGATCGCATCGAGTGCATCTACCGCACCACGCAGGAAGTCGATCTGTACCCGCTGAAGCTATCCGAGGCCAGCACCTACGCCCGCGAGGACGGCCGCTCCGTCATCCGCCTGCGCCTGGCCATCCAACCGCAAGCCCAGCGCGAACAACTGACGGTGCCGCGCCTGCGCCTGTACCTGAATGCGGACCGGCCGGTTGCACTGGCCCTGTACGCTGCATTGACCGCCAAGCCGGTCGCCATGCAGATCCGCGTGCCCGGCCATCCAGAAGACCGCCCTGGCGCGCCGCAAGCCATGCCGGGCCTGCGCCTGGAGCCTGTCGGCTTCGGCCCTGACGAGCGTCTCTGGCCCAAGGCCGACAACGCTTTCGGCGGGTACCAGTTGCTGCTGGAGTACTTCACCTTCCCCGAGAAGTTCATGTTCGTCGACCTCCTCGGCCTCGACATGCAGGCCATTCCGCAGGAGGCCGGCTATGTCGATGTCGAAGTCGTGCTCGACAAGCCGTACCCCGACGACATGCGCTTCACCGCTGAAAACGTGCGGCTGTACTGCACGCCGATCATCAATCTGTTCGAGCTGGAAGCCGACCCCATCACCGCCACGCAGTTCGAAACCGAATACCGCGTCAACGCCATGGAGCAGTACGGCGAACATGTGGATGTGTATTCCGTGGACACGGTGCAAGGCTTTGAATCCGGCAACGGCCGACGCTTCGAATACGCGCCGTTCGCCGCCTTCCGCCACCGTGGCGGCATGTTGCGCCACGAAATGCCGGAGCGCTACTTCCACACCCGCGTGCAGCGCGGGCCGTCGGGGCGCTTTGATACGTGGGTCATCCTTGGCGGCCATGCGTGGGAGCACCAGAGTTCACTCCCGCGCGAAACGCTCTCCCTGTCGGTCACGGGCACCAACGGCATGCTGCCGCGCAAGAACCTGCGCGAAGCCAGCATCCGTCGCATGCGCAGCGGCTTTACCAACGTCCAGGCCGTGCGCAACCTGACCGCCCCCACGTTGCCCGTCTACCCGCCCACGGGCGACCGCTTCCACTGGCGCGTGCTCTCGCACCTGGCGCCCAACTACCTGTCTCTGCTCGATGCAGAAATCCTGCGTGGCAGCCTCGCGCTCTACGACTGGACCGACGGCGAGCTCAACAAACGCCGCATCGACGCCATCATCGATGTCAAACACCGCCCGCTGCAAAAGCTCGTCAAGGGCGGTTTGCAGCGCGGCGTAGAAATCGAAGTGACGCTCGATGGCGGCCAGTTCGCGGGGGAGGGTGACATCGATCTGTTTGGCGCGATGCTGAACCGCTTCCTTGGCCTGTACGCCACGTTGAACCTGTACACGCGCCTCGTCATCGTGTCGCAGCCGACTGGACGGCGTCTCACCTGGCAGGACACCAAAGGCGAAGGGGCACCGTTTTGAACGCCCCCGACAAGCTCTCTCAACGGGAAGCAGAACGAACCCTGCTGCCCGCGCTGCTGCAAGACGCGCCGCAGATCAACTTCTTCCGCTTCTGCGAATTGATGGAGTTGGCGGCACCAGATCAACCGCCGCTCGGCGCCACCGATTCGCCGAAAGGCGAGCCGGTGCGCTTCCGCTCGCGCGGCAAACTGGGCTTCCCCAATCGGGAGATCGACGCGGTTGAGTTCGACCCCGACGACGCCAGCGCGCCGCCCGCCGTGCGCACCACCTTCCTCGGGCTGTATGGCGTGGATGCGCGCATGCCGTCGTACTTCATCGACGAAGTGGCGCAGAACCGCGATGGCGCCGAACCGCTGGCCGCGTTTCTCGATCTGTTCCACCACCGCGTCGTTACGCAGTACTACCGCGTGTGGCGCAAATACCGCTATCCGGCAGGCTTCCGCAAAGATGCGAGCGACAAGGTTTCGAATTACCTGCTGAGCCTCACCGGCCTCGGCATCGGCAGCCCTGAGATCCGTAACGAGGTCGACACCCGCACGCTGCTCTCCACGCTCGGCCTCACGGGACAACGCACGCGCACCGCTGAAGGCCTGGCCGGTGTACTCCAACACGCCGTGCCCGACGCCACCATCAGCGTGACGGAGTTCCACCCGGTGTGGGTCAAGGTGAACGACGCAGAGCCCATGCCCCTGGGAGAAAACTGCCTGCTCGGCCGCGGCTTCACCGACCGCAGCAACACCGTGCACGTGCGCATCACGCCGCAGACAAGCGAAGCGGTGCTCGGCCTCATGCCCGGCCAACCCATCCACGGCAAGTTGATGGCGCTGCTGCGCTACTACCTCGGCTACGAAGCGCAAGCGCAACTGGAGATGCATGTGCGCGCCGACCTGATGCCGAAGCCCACCTTGAACTCCAGGCAGGCGAGCCTGGGCTACACCACGCTGCTGCCAGAGAACACGAAGACAGCCAACACGCCCCAGGCGCCGATCCGCGTCCAGCTCGGCACCTGGGGCGGACAACAACCGAAGCAATCATGAACACCATGCAATTTCGAACCGCGCTGACGGCGGGCCTGGCGACCTTGGCGGCGGCATCCCTTGCGGGATGCGGCGTCGGGCAGGCCATCAAGGACAACACCGTTGAAGCCGCCAAATGGGCCTTCACCACGCAGGTCAAGACCATGAACGTTGATCTGAACAGCCGCGCAAGCCTGAACCCGAACGGCGCGGGGCAATCGCTGTCGACGGTGGTGCGCATCTACCAGCTCAAGGACGCAAAAACCTTCGACACGCTCGACTACACGCAACTGCAATCCAATGACTTGGACGCGCTCAAGCCCGATCTGCTGGCGACCAACGATGTGGTGCTGCGCCCCAGCGCCAGTGCCAGCGTGAGCGAGCCGATGAACGAAGACGCCGAGTTCGTCGGCGTGGTGGCGTTCTTCCGAGACGCGGGCAAGGATGCGACGTGGAAGCTCGTCGTGCCCAAGAAGCAGTGGAAGAAGACTGACCCGGTGCAGATCGAGGTGAGCGGCAATACGTTGGCGCTGGCCGGCGCCAACCCCGAGCCGGTCAAGCGGACGGCACCGGTGCAGAGCGTGCCCAATCCGGCGTCCCAGCCGGCAGCCGCCCAGGCGGCTAATCCGCCTGCGTAAGCTTCTCGCGCCATGTGAGGCCTACGTTGTCGGCTTTGATGTGGCAGCTTGTCTTGTTTGCGTTATATGTTCTAAACCAGACATCGCTACACTGCCATCCTCAGTCGTTCAACGGAGGCCGTCGTGCCTGTGCTGTATCCCCTGCTGGCGGTGCTGATCTGGGCCGCCAATACCATCGTCTCGAAAGCCGCGGCGGGCGTGCTGGACCCCGCGGCCATTTCGCTGTATCGCTGGCTGCTGGCTGCCATCGTGCTCACGCCGTTCTGTGCGCGGCCGCTTTGGCGCCAGCGGCAGGCCGTGGTGGCCCAGTGGCGGCGCTTTGCGGTGCTCGCGCTGCTGGGCATGGTGATGTACCAGTGCCTGGCGTACTACGCCGCGCATAGCACCAGCGCCACCAACATGGGCGTGATCGGCGCGCTGATTCCGATGCTGGGGCTGATCCTCAATGTGGTGGTGTTCCGCCAGCCGGTTGGGGCGCAGGCGGTGATGGGCGTAGTGGTGTCGCTGCTGGGCGTGCTGCATCTGCTGGGGCGCGGGCAGCCGGCTGCGCTGTTCGACGGCGGCATCAACCATGGTGATGTGCTGGTGCTGGCGGGGGCTACGTCATACGCGCTGTACAACATCCTCTATCGACGCTGGGCGCTGCCGTTTGGGCAGTGGCTCAATCTGTATGTGCAGGTGCTGATGGCGGTGGTGATGCTCGTGCCAGTCGCCATGACGGCACACAGTCTGGCGATTCCCGCCAAGGGCATTGGGCTGCTGGTGTTTGCGGGCATTGCCTCGTCAATCGTGGCGTCGTATCTGTGGATGCAGGGCCTCAAGCGCATCGGCAGCGAGCGCACAGCGGTGCTCATGAACCTGATGCCCGTCTTCACCGCTGCCATGGCCGCGATGATGCTGGGAGAAACCGTACACAGCTATCACTGGATCGGCGGCGGCCTCGTGCTGTTGGGGGTGAGCCTGGCGCAAGGCCTCGTGCGCCTGCCCATGGGCCGACCGGGCTTGAACGCGCGTTGATGGATGGGCCCGCGCAGGGCGGTGGTTGGCGGTAAAATCCTATGACCACGGGCGCGTTTGCAGCGCCCGTTCCGTGTTTGAGAACCCACCTCGCCAGATCATGAAACGCAGCGCCCGGATCGGCAACGTTAGCGTCACCGTCGATGATGTTGCCGCGCATGCGGGCGTGTCGATCAAGACCGTCTCGCGCGTGCTCAACCACGAGCCTAACATCAGCGAGAAGACGCGCGCCAAGGTGGTCGAGGCAATGCAGGTGCTCGACTACCGGCCCAACCCGGCCGCCCGGCGCTTGGCCAGCAAGCGCTCCGACATCATCGCGCTGGTCTACGACAACCCGTCTGACAACTACATCGTCAACATCCAGCACGGCGCGTTGGAAGCCTGCCAGGCGCTCGACTACAGCCTGCTGCTCACGCCCTGCAACTACCGCGATCCGAACCTCGCCGAGCAGATCATCCAGAGCGCGCGCCAACGGGCGCTGGCGGGCATCATCCTCACGCCGCCGGTGTCGGACGTGACCTCGTTCATCGCAGCGCTGGATGAGGCGGGCATCGACTACGTGCGCCTTGCCCCGGCCGATCGCGAGCACAAGGGTTTGTCGGTCAACACGGAAGACCGCGCCGCCGCGCGTGACATGACGCTGCACCTGATCGGCCTGGGCCACCGCCGCATTGGCTTTGTGGTGTGTGACCCGCACCATGGCGCCGCGTATCAGCGCGTGTTCGGGTATCGGGATGCAATGGCGCAGGCCGGCATTGCAGTCGACGAGCGGCTGGTGGAGCAGGGCGAGCACTCGTTCGAATCCGGGGTTGCATGTGCGGAGCGGCTGCTCTCTTGCGAGCCACGCCCCACCGCCATCTTCGCCGGCAACGATGACATGGCCGCCGGCGTGCTGCGCGTGGCGCAGGCGCGCGGCATCAAGGTGCCGGAAGAACTCTCGATCTGCGGCTACGACGACACGCCGCTCTCACGCCAGCTCTGGCCGGCGCTGACCACCGTGCGCCAGCCGATCCAGGCGATGGCGCATGCGGCGGTGGAGCAGCTGGTGGCCATTCACCGGCCGCATCTGCCGGGTTTGAAGCTGCACTCGGTGCACGAGAACTTGCAGTACGAACTCGTGATCCGGGAGTCGACTTGCCCTCCAGCCCGTTGAGCTAGAAACCGAACCAAACGTGACGTTTCGGGATTGCGTTGCCCGCGTTATCACGCGCGCGTCCTACGGTGCCTTTCCAGGGTGAGTGAATCGCGCAAGGTTTCACCGCCTCCTTCATGTTTGTCGAATCCCCCCGCGCGCAAGGTAGGGACGCAAAAATGCGCCCGCGTCGCCTGACGCGCTCTCATGCTTAACCGCAATGCCAGGTCCGTCGTCCTTGGTAAGGGGACGCGCGTCTTAACCCTGCTGCCGTGATCTGCAGATTGCCTTTATGGATCGCGGATTAAAAGAAGTGGGCTTGGCTTAAGCGCGATATTGGATTGTCAATTTTCAGCAATTTATTTGAAAACTGGACCGAGCATGTTGAGGAACAGCTTCGTGTGCGCCTTATTGACGGCGCTGCTTGCTGCCTGTGGTGGCGGCATGGGCGAGGGCGCCGTCGTCGCTGCCCCGTCGGGTTTGATGTATAGCCCTGCGTCTGTGGTGTACACCGTGGGGCAGGCTGTCGAGTCGAATGTACCCACGAGCAGTGGAAGCCCGATCACGCACTACCGCGTAGCGCCCTCCTTGCCAGCGGGGCTGGTACTGGACCCTGGGAGCGGAGTGATCAGCGGCACCCCGGTGTCGGTTTCTGATGCAGCTATCTACACCATCACGGGCAGCAACACTGCGGGCAGCGCAGCAGCCCGGCTCTCGATCGAGGTCAAGGACCATGTGGTTGCGCCGGAGAGCCTGAGCTATCTGCATGCCGATGTTGTTTACGTGGTCGGTGGCGCCATCATGCCGAATGTGCCGTCGGCCACGGGCGGCGCCATCACGCAATATCGTGTGGCCCCAGCCCTTCCCAGCGGGCTCGTGCTGTCCAGTCGGACCGGCGTGATCAGCGGCACACCGACCACCGAGCAAGCGGCGCAAAGCTATGTCATCACGGGCAGCAACAGCGCAGGGTCGGTGCAGACTACGATCAAGATTGCGGTCTCCGCGACACAGATGTCGCCGACGGACCTGAGCTATGCCAGCCCACGCGCTACGTACAACCAAGGTCAGCCAATTATTGCGAACGTACCGACAAGTGAAGGCGGCGAAATTACGTACTACACGATTTCGCCGGAGTTGCCTGAAGGGTTGAGCATCAACGCAATGTCAGGGGTGATCACCGGTCAGCCCGCGATGTCACAGGCGCGGAAACACTATGTGGTGACGGGCAGTAACCGCGTGAGCTCGGCGCAGACCAACATTCAGTTGGAAGTGGTCGCCGAAGATCTCACATGGAAGCCTGCTGCCTCCATGGATGTGCCCCGGACCCAGCACACGCTGACGCAAACAACCTTCGCCTCCGCTAATCCAATGTTGGTGACTGGTGGGATGACCACTGGGGGGTGGACAGCGACCGACACGACCGAGTATTTCGATGGAAGTACCTGGCGGTTTGGCCCCAGCCTGAACGTTGCCCGTGCCGACCATACAGCGACAGTATTGCAAGATGGCCGCACGACGTTGGTTGTGGGCGGGCGTAATGATGACTCGTTTGCACTGGCCTCGGTTGAGGCACTGGATGAGCTGGCGGGCAACGCTTGGCATCTGAAGGCAGCGCTGAACGAAGCGCGTGTACTGCATACAGCGACGCTATTGCCCGGCGGGCGTGTGCTCGTCGCCGGTGGCATGGACGATTTCGGTCGGACGCTGAGGTCGGCAGAACTTTACGACCCTCTCACCAACACCTGGGTCGTTGCCGCTCCCATGCGTACTGCACGCTCCTACCATACGGCCTCGCTCATGCCCAATGGACAGGTTCTGGTGATCGGCGGCACTGTAGGCGGTGCGCCTGCAACGAATACGGCAGAGATCTATGACCTCGATACGAACACTTGGCGCGATGCTTCCAGCATGAGCGTTGGGCGATCCGCGCACACAGCGACGGTTCTGTTTGGCGGAGAGCAAGTGATGGTTGCCGGCGGCATCGGTACTGACGTGACCAACACGGTCGAGATCTACGACTTCACAACCGATCGCTGGACCACAGTGGCTGGAATGGCCACGCGCAGGTTCTACCACGTTGCGGCGCCGCTGCCCAACGGCAAGGTGCTGGTCGCGGGGGGATCGGACGACTTACGGGCGACGTCATCATCGGAGATATACGATCCTGTCAGCGATGTCTGGCAGCCCTTTGGTGACTTGGAAACAGCGCGGCTTTTCGCAGCGGCAGGGCGTGATTCCATCTCCGGCACGTGGTATATCGTGGGCGGAACGGGCTCCGATGTGACAAGCTCGACCGAGCGCTTTACCCCGCTATAGCGGCAGCGCTTCTGCCACAAATTTCACGCGCTGCCTTCATGGGCGGCGTTTTTTATCAGCGCGTACAGATCATCCTGCGGGTCGTAGCCGAGCAGCTTGCGTCCGGTTTCCAGACCCCAATCCATGCCGGTGTTGTTCGACACGCCGTTCACCACGATGGCTGGCGCCGGCCAGTGCGCCGGATCTGCCGTAACGGACGCGAGGAACAGCCTGCGAAGGTCATCGTTCGACAACCACATGTTGCGGAACCAGCGCAGCGCAATGCGGCTGGGTTCGTCCGCGACCTCACCAGGCACGGGGGTGTCCGCGGTGCCGGAGTGGTTGATGTGGTTCGGGTCGTTGCCATCGGGCAGCGCCCAGCCGATGCGCAACGATACGATCGAGAGCTTGCCACCCGAGGCGGCAGACACCTCGGCCACCGCCTTGCACAGCCGTTCGCCCATCGCCTTGGAAGTGCCGTAGGCCAGCGAGTAGACCTCTTCGATGCCGTTGTGCCAGCGCGTGCCGGGGGCGGGGGCCAGTTCGGCGGTGAGTTTGCCGGGGCCGATGGTGCCAGCCAGTGGCTGGTCTTTGTATGCGCCCATCGCGTGGTTGGACGAGGCGAAGACGAAGCGGCGTACACCACGCGTGGCGGCGGCTTGCAGCACGTTGAGCGTCATGCCGTACGAGGCCAGTGCCTGTTCCCATGTTGCATCCGGCGTGGAGTGGATGGCGGCCAGGTGGATGACGGCGTCGACGTTGTTCAGCAGCTCCGCCCACGCGCCGTCGGCTTGGGTGAGGTCGGCTTGGACCCACTGGAAACGTTGGGTGGCCTGCGGGGAGAATTCGACGTTCTGGGCGACCCAATCGACGCCGATGATGGACGTGCACCACGCGGTGGAGGCCAGGGCCTCGACGACCTTGCGGCCCAGGTTGCCGGCTACGCCGGTGACTAGTACGCGAGTGGGGGTTTGGTAGTCAGCCACGGTGTTCGGGTTTGCTTGTGTGTTTGGGTGGTGGGGTTTTGGGCTTGGTGGTCCATCCCCTGTTTCACCCCCTGCCCGGGGGCGACTCACTTTCTTTGTCTTGCCAAAGAAAGTAAGCAAAGAAAGGCGCGCCCGAGATGGCGACTTCCCCTTGAATTTCTGTCGCAAGAAGGGAGAGCGGACAAACTCGCTTCGCTCAAACAGGCCCGCTCTCTTTTTCCTTCTTGCAACAGAAATTCAAGGCGCCATCTAGGGCAAGAACGTCAACGGCCAAACCGGCTGCGTGCTTGGGGTGGCGCCTTGTGCGTTCGTTTAACCGCGGTTTGAGCCCGACAGGACGTCGATCAATACCGCCAGCACGAGCACGCCACCCTTGACGATCATCTGCCACGAGGCGTCGACATTCATTTGCTGCATGCCGTTGTCGAGGCTGGCCATGACGAGTGCGCCGATGAGTGCGCCGTACACGGTGCCGGAGCCGCCGCGCATGGAGGTGCCGCCGATGAAGCAGGCGGAGATGGCGTCGAGTTCGCCGCCCACGCCGGCGGAGGGTGAACCCGCCGCCGAGCGCGCCGTGGTGATGATGCCGGCGAAGGCGCACATCAGGCCCATCAGCACGAACACCAGCAGCTTGACGCGGCCAACGTTCACGCCGGACAGGCGCGTGGCTTCCATGTTGCCGCCCACCGCATACACGTGGCGGCCAAACACGGTTTGCGTGGCCACGTACGAGAAGATGGCCAGCAGCACCAGCAGGATCAGCACCGGCAGCGGCACACCGTTGGCTTGGTTGAGCACGGCGACGAAGCCGAACGAGGCTGCAGCGATGGCGAGCAGCTTCAGGCCATCCGCCCACAGCGGCGGCAGCGAGAGCGACAGGCGCGCACGGTCACGGCGGCGGCGCACGGTCAGGAACACCGAGCCGGCGACGATGACAGCCGCGAGCGACCACGCCAGCGATGCCGGCACAAAGCTCTGTGCGAGGTTGCCGAGGTCATCGGGCACCGGAGCGATGGTCACGCTATCGGTGCTCCATTGCAGCAGGCCGCGGAAGGCCAGCATGCCGCCCAGGCCAACAATGAACGACGGCACGCGCAGCTTGGTCGTGATGAAGCCGTTGACCACGCCGATGGCCGCACCAGCCGCCAGCACGGTGCCCACCGCCAGCCACGTGTTCCACCCGAGGTTGACGGTGAGGATGGCGACCAGGCCGCCAAGCAGGCCGAGCAGCGAGCCGACTGAGAGATCGATTTCTCCGGCGATGATGACGAACACCATGCCGCAGGCCAGCATGCCCGTTACCGACATCTGCAGGAACAGGTTGGAAATGCTATTGGGCTTGAGGAACGTGCCGTTGGTCTGGACCTGGAAGAAGATCCAGATGAGCGCCACGGCCAGCAGCAGGGCCAGCACCTTGTAGCGCACGAACAGTTGCTGAATGGCGCGGCTGTCGAGGCGCGGGCCGCCGTTACCGCTTTGGCGGGCGAGTTGGGATTGCAGGATGTTCGACATGGCGAAGCTCTGTTCAGGCAGCCTGGGGCTGCGGTTCGGCATTGATTGCTGCGGCCAGGATGCGCTCCTGGGTCAGGCCTTGATTGACGAAGTCGCCACGCACCTGGCCTTCGCCCATGACCAGGACACGATCGCTCATGCCCAGGATTTCCGGCATCTCGGAAGAGACCATGATGATCGCCACGCCGCTGGCAGCCAGGTCGGCAATCATCTTGTAGATGTCGTATTTGGAGCCGACATCGACACCGCGCGTCGGCTCGTCCAGGATCAGCACCTTCGGCATTGCCAGCACCATCTTCGTGACGACCGCCTTCTGCTGGTTGCCGCCGGAGAGGCTGCCGATCGCCAGCGCGGGGCTGGCAGTCTTGATGCGCAGGCGCTTGATTTCGCGGTCAACGGTGGTGAGCTCGGCGCCTTTATCGACACGCAGGCCGCGCGCGTACTGCGCGAGCGTGGCAAGCGTGATGTTCTCGCCCACGGCCATCAGCGGCACGATGCCGTGGCGCTTGCGGTCTTCGGGGACGAGGCAGATGCCGTTGGCGATCGCTTCGGCCGGTGAGCCGACCTTGATCGGTTTGCCTTCCATCGTGATTTCGGCGCTGGAGCGGCCGGGGTAGGCGCCGAACAACGCAGACACCATCTCCGTACGCCCGGCACCCACCAGGCCGGCAATGCCGAGAATCTCGCCGCGCCGCACCGCAAAGCTCACGTTGTCGGCGCGCTTGCGGTTGGGGTTGGTGACGTCCCAGCAGGTGACGTTGCGCGCTTCCATCACCACCTCGCCCACCGTGTGTTCCACCTGGGGGAAGAGCGAGGTCATTTCGCGGCCGACCATCATCGTGATGATGTTGTCGATGGACATGTCCGCCGCGGGGCGCGTGCCGATGTGCTTGCCGTCTCGGATGACGGTGATGGTGTCACACACGCGCTTCACTTCATCGAGTTTGTGCGAGATGTAGACGCACGCCACGCCGCTGCGCTTCAAGTCTTCGATGATGGACAGCAGCACCTCGATTTCCTTGGCGGACAGCGATGACGTCGGCTCATCCAGGATCAGCAGGCGCGCGTTCTTGGCCAGCGCCTTGGCAATCTCGAAAAGCTGTTGGTGGCCGCTGCCGTAGTTCATCACGGGCGCGGCCACGTTCACGTCCGTCAGTCGCAGGCGCGCGAGGAGCTCTTCGGCCTTGGCGTGCATGGCGTCGTAGTCCATGCGGCCACCTGGCTTGGTGATCTCGTTGCCGAGGAAGATGTTCTCCGTGACGGAGAGCTGCTGCACCAGCATCAGTTCCTGATGGATGATGACGATGCCTGCACGCTCGCTGTCGCGCACAGAATGCGCGCGCAGCGGTTGACCTTCCCACTCGATCTCGCCCTCGAAGGTGCCGTAGGGGTAGACCCCCGACAGCACCTTCATGAGGGTGGATTTCCCGGCGCCGTTCTCCCCGCACAAACCGACGCATTCACCTGGCTTCACTGCCAGGCTCACGCCGTCGAGCGCGCGCACACCGGAGAACGACTTCACGATGTTGCGCATCTCGAACAGGGTGCCGTTACTGCTCATGGCTGCCTCCTACGCACTACGACTGACGACAACTGCATACCACTGCGGCCGGCTTACTTGCCGAAGATCTGCTGGTGCGTATAGAAGCCGTCCTTGACGACGGTGCTGTCCAGGTTGTCCTTGGTCAGCAGCGTCGGGGTCAGCAGCACGGTATCGACGTCTTTCTTGCCGTTGTTCAGCTTGGTGTTGAACTTGGGCGTGGTGCCTTTGACGAAGTCGACGGCCATCTCGGCAGCGGTGGCGGCGATCTGCTTGATCGGCTTGTACACCGTCATGGCCTGCGTGCCCTCGGCCACGCGTTTCACGGCGGCAAGGTCAGCGTCCTGGCCCGACACCGGCACCTTGCCTGCCAGCTTCTGGCGTGCCAGCGCCTGGATCGCGCCGCCGGCCGTACCGTCGTTCGAGGCCACGATGCCCTGGATGTTGTTGTTGTTTGCCGTCAACGCATTCTCAACAATGTTCTGCGCCTTGGCCGGGTCCCACTCGGGCGTCCATTGCTCGCCCACGATCTTGATGTCGCCCTTGTCGACGTACGGCTTGAGCACCTTCATCTGGCCTTCGCGCAGCAGGCGAGCGTTGTTGTCGGTGGAGGCGCCGCCCAGCAGGAAGTAGTTGCCCTTCGGTGCCAGCTTGACCACGCCCTGTGCCTGCAGCTCGCCCACCTTCACGTTGTCGAAGGTCACGTAGCCGTCCACATCGGCATTCAGGATCAGGCGGTCATACGACACAACCTTGATGCCCTTCTTCTTGGCGCTGGCAATGGCGTTGCCCAGCACCTTGGAGTTGAACGGCACGATCACGAGCACGTCCACGTTCTGCGCGATCAGGTTTTCGATCTGCGCGATCTGCTTGGCTTCGTTGGCGTTGGCCGACTGCACGTTGACGGTGGCGCCCAGCTTTTTGGCCGACTCGACAAAGTAGTCGCGGTCGTGCGTCCAGCGCTCGACGCGCAGGTCGTCGATCGAGAAGCCGATCACGGGTGCTTCCTTGCTGGCGTGTGCCGAGGTGGCAGCGAAGGTGAGGACCGCCGCAGCGGCAATGGTGTTCAGTACGCGGGAAAGCATGAAGGTCTCCTTCTTCATTGATGTTGTCGTTCAGAACGCTATGCCGGCTGTCAGCCTGATGATGAACGCGTTCTTGTTCTGGCTGGTGCCGTCCGGATGCGAGATGCACTGCAGACTAGGACGGTAGTACATCGAAGGCTCGTGTGGCTAGCCGCAGGGCGGTTTGGCGCACATGAAGATTCGTCGCCATCACGCACGGTGACGCTTTGACCGCCCCAGGGCATTCGGTTCCCGGGCCGGCTGGGACTGCAGGATGTTCAAAATTGACAGCGCTGTCAATCTCGGGATTTGCCCTAGGGCCGGGTGCGCCACACGAGTTTCCCCCCAACGCATTGCCGTGACGCGCGTCCGCTAAAAACTAGGGCAAGTCCCTACATTGACAGCGCTGTCAATCGTGCTCATTCTCCTGTTCGAGCCCGCCAAGAGACTCGGCTCGCAACGAAAAAGACAACGCCAAATTGAGGAGACGGAAGCTATGCGTACCAAGAACCCATCCATGCGGATGACCACGGTGGCCACTGCCGCTGCTGCGGTGCTGTTGGCAGCCACCAGCGGCCTGGCTGCCGCACAGAGCAGTGTCACGCTGTATGGCCGCGTCGGCGGCGGCATCGACTACACGAACAAGATTGCAACCGCCAACGGCACCGCTAGCAACCTGCAGTACGGCGGCAACCAGTGGGGGACCAGCATGTGGGGCTTGAAGGGCTCCGAGGACCTGGGCGGCGGGCTCTCTGCTGTGATGAACCTCGAGAACGGCTTCAACTCGGGTTCTGGCTCGTCGGATGCGCTGTTCAATCGTTACGCTGTCGTGGGGCTGTCGAGCACCACGTACGGCACGCTGTTGCTGGGTCGCGCCATGGGCATTCCCGACGGCGAGTCGTGGTCGATCGATCCGTTCGGGCTGCAGAACATGAGCGTCGCCACCCTGCAGGCCAATCGCACCTGGGGCTCCCGTCCGAAGGCCATCACGTACAACTCGCCGACTTGGGGCGGGTTCTCGTTCCGCGCGCAAGCCGGCCTGAACGGTACGGCGGGTAACTTCAATGCCGGCCGCCAACTGGCGGGCGCCGTGGCTTACCAGAGCGGCCCGCTGATGCTCAAGGGGTTCTACGAAGAAATTCGTGACACGAACGGGTCGTTCACCAATCTCTATACGGCGTCTCGTCTGTATACGGCAGGCGGCACCTATCAGATTGGCGACCTCAAGCTGTTCAGTGGATACAGCACCATCCAGTCGAGCGGCACGACGGTTGCGGATGCGGACAACCCGAACGGTGCGACGCGGCAGCAGACCTACTGGCTCGGCGCCAATTACCAGGTCACTCCCGCTTTGACGCTGCTGGGTGCCGCGTATCGCGCGAACCGCAATCATGGTGGTGGAAATGGCACGCTGCTGGCCGTGGGCGCCAACTACTACTTCTCGAAGCGCACGCTGCTGTACGGCACCATCGGTACCGTCCTGAATGGCAGCAACGCGTCGTTCTCGGTTGAGGCGGGTGGTGGTAAGCCGGCCCCGGGTTCGAGCCAGCAAGGTGTGTACACCGGCATCATGCACTGGTTCTGACGCGCTTCGCGCCGAACTCCAAAAAAGCGCGATGGCGGTGTGGCCGCCATCAGCGCACTCGCGCGGGGGGCGCGGTGTTCCCGGGTTGGCATTGACCTTGCTTTGGTCGCATGCTGTTTTTTTCACCCAACCCAGGGAGCGACCATGCAACGCGAAGACGTAACTGATCTGATCGTCCTGCAGAAGATCAAGAAGCAACTGACGTGGGCGCAATTGGCCGACGTGATCGGCCACAGCAAGGAATGGAGCACCGCAGCGCTGCTCGGCCAGATGACGCTGACCGAAGCGCAAGCCAAGGCCGTAGGCGCCGCATTGGATCTGCCGGAAGAGGCCGTCATGCTGCTGCAGGTGACGCCATACAAAGGTTCACTGCCGAGCGCGGTGCCGACTGACCCGCTCATCTACCGCTTTTACGAACTCGTCAGCGTGTATGGCACCACGTTGAAAGCGCTGATCCACGAAGAGTTTGGCGACGGCATCATGAGCGCCATCGACTTCAACATGGACCTCACGCGCGAGCCCGACCCCAAGGGTGATCGCGTACGCATCGTGATGAGCGGCAAGTTCCTGCCGTACAAGACTTACTGACGCGTCGTGCTCCTCGCTGCTGCGGTCTTGCTCGACAGGCAATGGCGCAGAAGGAAGCAATCGATGCGCTGGATATGGCGTCTTAGGGTGCGGCTGCCTGAGGTGCAAAAGCGGCTTCATCACCTCCAGATAGCGCACCGCCGCCAGCACCACCTTCTGCTGCGAAACGCCAGCGAGAGCTGCGCGTGCTCGAACCGCGTCTACGTGCAAGCCGGCGTGGTCGAGCACTTTGGCGTGGCGGGCCGAGTGGGTTTCCGCGCTGAAAGTTGTGCCCTGGAAGCGGCACCTGCGCTAGCGAGCCGAATCCCAGAAGCGTTGTGCACGGAACGGGTGAGCATCCACAACTGGGGTTTCGCCCGCCATCATTTCTGCAATTAAGCGCCCGGTGATCGGGCCCAACGTCAAGCCGTGGTGTGCATGGCCAAAGGCGAACCAGAGGCTTGGGCGGTGCGGCGCCTGCCCGATGATCGGCAGCATGTCGGGCGTGCAGGGGCGGGCGCCCATCCACGGTTCGGCATCCACGCGCTCGGCCAGCGGAAAGAGCTTGCGCGCGACGGGTTCGACGGCGTTCAGCTGCACGGGCGTTTTTGGTGCATCGCGGTGGGCGAGTTCTGCACCAGTGGTCAGCCGGATGCCGCGCGCCATCGGTGCCAGCACGTAGCCGCCGTCGGCATCGAGCACGGGGTGGTTCAACTGCGCACCATCTGCGGGTGCGTAGTGCATGTGATACCCGCGTTTGACCGCCAGCGGCAAGCTGTAGCCCAGGCGTGTGGTGATCACATCCGCCCATGGGCCCATAGCGACGACCACGTTGTCCGCACGCAGCTCGCCCGCCTTGGTTTGCAGCAGCCACGGCGCGTTGGGCGTGAGCGTGTGGGCGTCGGCTTCAAACAGGCGGCCGCCAATCTGCTCGAAATACTTCGCATACGCCGTCACCAGCGCATTGGGGTCGCTTACGGAGTCGGCTTCCGTGTAGCGCAGGCCGCCCAGCAGTGACGTGTCCAGATGCGGCTCGACGGTGCGCAGGCGTGCCGGGTCCAGCGCTTCAAAGGCGACGCCGTATTCGCGCTGCCAGCGCTCGACGTTGCGGGTTTCCTTGTCCTGGGTGGCGGCGTTGCGGAAGACCTTGATCCAGCCGGTGGGGCGGATCAGGTGCGTTGCACCTGCGGCCTCGGCCAGTGCGCGGTGCTCGCTCACGCTGTGCGCAATCAGCGGTGCATACGCCCGCGCAATGGCCGCATGCCGCGCTGGGTGCGAATTGCGCCAGTACTGCCACAGAAACGGCAGTAGCCGGGGCAGATCGCCCGGGTGGTAATGCACATCCGCCGACGTATTGCCCGCGTAGCGCAGCAGCGTCGCCAGATCGCGCGGGAACGCATACGGATACACACCCTCGCGCTGGATCAGCCCGGCATTGCCGAACGACGTCTCAAAGCCTGGCGCACGGCGGTCGACGAGCGCGACAGCGCGCCCGCGTTTCTGCAGGTGCACCGCCACCGACACGCCGACAATGCCGGCGCCCAGCACAAGGGTGTCGAAGCGCATGGCGAGTGCCTCCTTAGCCCTTGGCCAGCGCGGTGACAGCGATCTCCACATCAATGCCCGGGCGCATCAGGCCCGACTGCACGCAGGCGCGCGTGGGGGCGTGGCCGGCCGGCACCCAGGCTTCCCACGCTGCATTCAGCTCGGCGAAGTGCTTGGCGTCGGTCAGCCAGATGTTGGCGGTGAGCAGGCGCGTTTTGTCCACGCCGGCTTCGGCGAGCAGGCCGTCGATGCGCTCGAGAATGTTGTTGGTCTGCTCGGTGATCGACTTGAAATCGATGTCGGGCACTTGGCCAGCCAGATAGACGACGCCGTTGGCGATGACGATCTGGCTCATGCGGGCGTTGGTGTGGAGGCGTTGGATATCGGACATGTCGAAAGGAGGTGTGTTGTGGGTTCAGGCCACCGAGATGCCTGTGCCGCTTGTGTTGCCTGCGGCGGCATCGAACACCGGTGGCGCGGTCACGATGGATTGCAGTGCCGGCGTCGGCTGCGCCAGCTTGGCGAGGTCCGGACGCGGACGACGCAGCGTAGCAGACGCGTCGAACGCCTGCTCGAGCGCATGCGCCACGGCCAGCGTTTTGCCATCCCCGCGGAAGGGGCCGACGATCTGCAGCCCGAACGGCATGCCCGCGTGGTCAAGCCCGCACGGCAATGACAGCGCCGGGTGCGTGGTTAGCGTGACAACGTAGGTGAGCGCCAGCCAGCGGTAGTAGTTCTCTTGCGCGCGGCCGTCGATGTGCGTGGCATACAGCTCGCTCCACGGGAATGGCGATACCGGCGTGGTGGGCGACAGGATTACGTCGTACGCGCTGAATGCCGTCTGGAAGCGTCTGAGGATGCGCGTTTGCTCGGCCTGCGCCCAAGCGCAATCGGCCAGTGTCATGGCTGCGCCCAGCTCGTAGTTGGCGCGCGAGTTTGGGCCGATCGAAGCCGGGTCGCGCATGTAGGCGTCGTGCAGGCCGGCGACGAAGCTCTCGGCGCGGATCACGTCGAAGCAGCGGTGCACATCGCCCAAATCGAACTGCACCGGCTCGCACGACTGGAACATTGGTGCGATGGCGGCGATGCGCTCGCGGAAGATCGTGCGGATGCCGGCGTCGACATCGCAGCAGCCGAAGTCTTCCGTCCAGCCGACGCGCAGGGTGGAGAGGTCGAGCGGTTCTGGGGTGAGAAAGCTGAGCGGGTCTACCGCATAGCTGAGTGGATCACTGGCCGACAGGCCCGCCGTGGCGGCCAGTTGCAGGCAAGCTTCGGCCACCGTGCGCCCCATCGGGCCGACCACTGAGATGGGTGTCCAGCCCAGCTTCTTGCGCGAGTTCGGCACCAGCCCGGGCGATGGACGAAAGCCCACCACGCCGCATTTGGATGCGGGAATGCGCAGCGAGCCTCCCGTGTCGGAGCCGGTGCAGACGGGTAGCATGTCGCACGCCAGCGCCGCCGCCGCGCCGCCCGATGAGCCGCCTGCATTGAGCATCGGGTTGAACGGGTTCCCGGTGGCACCCCACACCGGGTTACGTGTGTTGGCTCCGGCACCGAACTCCGGCACGTTCGTCTTGGCAACGAGCACGGCGCCTGCAGCGCGCAGGCGCTCTACCAGCACCACATCTTGTGTGGGCACGTTGCTGCGTGCGGTGGGCGAGCCATACGTGGTGAGCAGGCCCGCAGTGTCTTCCAGATCCTTCACGCCCAGCGGCAGGCCGTGCAGCAGGCCGAGGGGTTCGCCGTTGAGCACGGCGCGCTCGGCGGCTTTTGCGGCCTCGCGCGCTTGCGGAAAGCACGTCGCCGTGACGGCATTGACGGCCGGGTTGATGGCCTCGATGCGCGCAATGCAGGCATCGAGCAGTTCGACGGGCGAGATCTCTTTCGTGCCGATCAGGCGGCGCAGTTCGACCGCCGATTGACTGACGAGTTGATCGTTGTGTGACATCGATTCTCCTTGGCGCATTCAGAGCGCTTCGCCAGTGCGGTCGCGCAGCCAGATCACCGGCACCAGTGACACCAGGCACGCCGTGGCCACATACCACGCAGGCGCCAGCGAGTTGCCCGTGCGCTCCACCAGCCAGCTTGCAATGAACGGCGAGAAGCCGCCAAAGAACGATGCGCTCACCACATACGTGAGCGCAATGCCCGTGGCGCGCACGTGCTTGGGAAACAGCTCGGGAATCATCACCAGCACCGGCACGATCTGCGCGGCCACGAACACCGCCAGCAAGGCTGACACGGCGTACAGCGCCAGCGGCGTCGGGTGCGCACCCAGAAACGCAAACGCCGGATACACCATCAACAACATGATGATGCGCGAGGTGACCAGTACGCGCTTGCGGGTGTAGCGATCGGCTAGGCGGCCGGCAATCGGCGCGGCAACAAACAGCACCAGCGAGCTGACCACGCCCGAGGCCACCGCCGCCGTCGGCGACATATGGAGCGTGCGCACCGCGTGGCTCGGGAGGAAAAAGGCGGTGATATACACGGACACGGAACCGCCCAGCTCCGCAAACGTGCCGAGGATGGTGAGCTTCAGATGCGTGGTGAGCGCGGCTTTGAGTGCGCCTTGTGGCTTGGCGTGGCCAGCAGTGCTCTCGCGGCCGTCGAGCGTTTCTTCCAGCCGGCGGCGGATCAGCATGCCCATGGGCGCCGCGAAGATACCCAGCAGGAAGGGCAGCCGCCAGCCCCACGCGAGCACCGCTTCCTTGGACAGCGTCACGTTGATGAGCGTGGCGACGGCCGCGCCCAGCGCAAGCCCGAGCGCCGTGGCCGCAAAGTTCCAGCTCGCGAAGAAGGCACGGGTGCGGTCGGTTGCGTATTCGACCAGCAGCGTGGTGCCTGGGCCGAACTCGCCGCCCGCCGCAAAGCCCTGCATCAGCCGCGCGGCCAGCACGATCATCGGCGCAAAGATACCCGCCGTGGCATACGTGGGCGCGGTGGCAATGAGCGCGCACGACAGCGCCATCATCATGATCGTTAGCACCATCGCTTTCTTGCGCCCGGCCCGGTCGGCATACGCACCGATGACGATGCCGCCCAGCGGCCGCACCACAAAGCCCACGCCAAACACGCCAATCGACAACAGGAACTGATTAACCGGCGACGCCGATGGAAAGAACAGTTGCCCAATCTGGATGGCGAAGTAGCTGTAGATGGTGAAGTCGTAAAACTCCAGCGCCGTGCCGATGGTGGTGGCGGTAATGACTTGCGTGCGTGACAGCGCGGGGCGGCTGTCGAGGGCGAGGGTCGACACGGTGCTCTCCTTTGGGGTTGGAGGCTGGCAGGGGTTTAAGTTATCGTATACGAGAAAAATTAAATTCTCGTATACGAGAAAACCCGGAGACACCGCGTGGCATCGAGCACAAAAGCCGCCATCCAAGACGATTTATTGGCCGATGAGGCCCCGGCGCAGCTGAACCACCAAGAGGTGGGCGGGCGCATCCGTGAGGCGCGCAAGGCACGTGGCCTGACGCTGCAGGAGCTATCGGACCGTTCCGGCGTGGCGCTGTCCACCATCTCCAAGGCCGAGCGTGGCGACATTGCGCTCACTTATGAAAAGTTTGCGGGCCTGGCGCAGGCGTTGGGGCTGGAGTTCGAGCAACTGCTTGGCCGCCGCCGCACACCCGATGCCAGCCCCGTCCACCCGATCAGGCCAACCTTCACGCCATCCGGCGGCCAGGTCATCTACGACACGCCCAACTACGAATACGGCATGCTGGCCGATGCGCTGACCGGCAAGCGCATGCTGCCGATGCGCGCACACATCCGCGCACGCTCGGTCGATGATTTTCCCGACTACATCCGCCACCCCGGCGAAGAGTTCGTCTTCGTGCTCGGTGGCGAAATCGAACTGCGCTTTGAAAACGGCGAGGCATTTCGCCTGACACCCGGTGACAGCCTGTATTTCGACAGTGCTGTCGGCCACGTGTATCTATCCCTTAGCAAGGAGCCGGCCGAGATCCTCGCGTGCTGCACCGGCACCGATGTGCGCGATCTGGGCGATGTGATCTGAGCCGCGTGCCTCGCGGTGCGGTTGTTCAGTCTGCGTGCTTGTAGTTTGGGGCCAGCCGGATGTTCGGGCCCGACCAGCCCAGCACATAGTGGCATCCACATCTTGCAGCGCGACCGATGTCCCCATGCCTGACGAAACCCAGTCTGTGCCCGCACAGCGTGCCGTGAGGACGGCGACGGCAATCGATGCACCGCCTCGGGTACGGGCGCCGCGATTCCGGTACAGCACCATCACTTCGCCCCGGCTGAGCGCTACCCCGTGACAGGTGCAGAAGTCGATACCTCCGAACAACAGTTAGCGACTTATAAATCAGAATTAAATAAAGTTGTTTCGCCGTGAAGCCGCGCCAGCGTTAGGTTTACGGGAGTGTTAGGAAGATTTAAGAATTTCCCCACGGTCGAGGGGAGCGACCGCCATGACCGCAATGACACAATGCGCAAAACCGGCGTCGCCCGACAGCAAGGAGCTGTCCCGCCACACAAAGGAGCTTCATGCAGGAAAGCTGGATTGCAATCTCAGCAGCGCGCGCGAAAGCGCATCCGTTGTACGGCGTGCGCGGCTGGCTGGTGACGCTGTTGTGGTGGAACACGCTGCCGATGCTGTCGATCTTGTTCGCGCTGGTTGTGGGCTCGGTGACGAGCCTCTGGCGCGCCGCGTCTATGGAGACGTTCCTGGCGCTGTCATTGCTGTGTCTTCCGCTGGGGCTGGTGACGGTGGCCTTTTTGCGGGTGCGCTGGTTTCCCGCCCTTTGGTTTGTGTATTGCGTGCTGCAGTTGCCGGCGGCGGCGTACATCGGTGTGGGCATCCGGGTTTGGATGACACACGCGCCCAGTCAAGCGACTGGAGGCCGGTTTCTCGTGCCGTTGCTCGTGCTGCTGGTGCTGGTGCCCCTGGTGACGATGGTGTACATCGTGCGCTCCCGCCGCGTGCGCGTGACCTACCGGCACCAAGTGCGAGCGAGCGACCCAGCCGCCGTGCCGGCCGCTTTTGATCGGCGCGACATGAACGCGACCCCAACCGATGCCACCGATTACGCGCGCGAGCGAGCCGCGCTGCGCCGCGTGGCGCAGGAGCTCAGTTCGGGCGTGCTCGATACCCCTACCTTGACGCAGGTCATGCGCCACCACACCGATGTCTCCGACAGCGAGCGCACTGCCGCTTACGTGCGTGCGCGCATGGCCGTGCTCTGCCCGCCGGCGCACGTGCATCCGCCGCTATCGCGCATGCTGGCTTGCGGCTTTGGCGCGTTGTTGGTCAGCCTTGCGGTGACGGCCTTGCTGGCCGTCGGGGTCGTCGCGCTGGCCTCCAGCGTGACCAGTATCAACATCGACTATCTCGGCCCGCTGGTTGCCGCCGCGCTCATGTTGAGTTGGCTCGCCGGTCTCTTTGCCGGCGCGGGCTTTCTGCGTCGCGTAGCCTAGCGCTTGGCCGTTGACGGCGCGGCAGAGTGGTTCCAATCTCCACCCACCG
Source organism: uncultured Ralstonia sp. (assembly GCA_966433195.1). Taxonomy (GTDB): domain Bacteria; phylum Pseudomonadota; class Gammaproteobacteria; order Burkholderiales; family Burkholderiaceae; genus Ralstonia. The sequence goes on along the minus strand of CBJMVH010000001.1, from coordinate 340,945 downwards.
CTTTGACGAGGAACACGCTCGTCGTCATCTGTTGGCCGAGAATCTGCACTGCCGTGCGCTGGCTGTTCAGCAGCGACTGCTGCGCGGTGATCACGTCCAGCGACGTTGCCAGCCCGCCCTCGTAGCGCACGCTGGCAATGTCATAGACCTTGCGGGCGCTCTCCACAGCCGCACGCGCCTGGTTTGCGGCCCGGTCCAGCGATTGCAGCCCCGCTAACCCGTCCTCCACTTCCTGCAGTGCTCCCAATACCGTCTGCCGGTAGTTGGCGATCGCGCCTTGGTACGCCGCGTTAGCAAAGTCGACCCGTGCCCGCGTGCGGCCGGCGTCGAATACTGTCTGCGCGATTTGCGTGCCGAACGACCACAGCAGCGTGGGTGCGGAGAACAGCAGGGCGAGATCGCGGCTTTCCCAGCCGGCACCGCCACCCAGCATCACGCTCGGGAAGAACGCGGCGCGCGCCACGCCCACCTGTGCGTTCGCTGCGGCGGCACCGCGCTCGGCGGCGGCCACATCGGGGCGGCGTTCGATGACGTCGGAGGGCAGCGCCACCGGAATCTGCGGCGCCGTGCCCTGGAGTGGAACCGGGTCGATATGGAAGGCCGGCGCGGGTGTACCCACCAGCGTGGCGAGCGCGTGTTCGTATTGCGCGCGTTGCTTGGTCAGCAGTTCGACCTGCGTGGCCGTGCTGTCGACCAGCGTTTGTTGTTGCGCAAGATCGAGCCCCGATGCCACGCCGTCCTCATGCCGCGAGGTGACGTAATCGAGCGCCTTGCGCTGCAGGGCCAGGCCTTCCTGCACCACGGCGATTTCCGCATCGGTTTCGCGCAGGTTGTACCAGGTGGTGGCGACCTGGGCGGCGAGTAGCAGGCGGAAGTTCTCGAAGTTCGCGCCGGCTTGTTCTTCGCTGGCAGTGGCGTTGGCGACGGTGTTGCGCACGCGGCCAAACAGGTCGGCTTCGTAGCTGACATCGGCGCGCAGCACGAAATCGCTCTGCACGGTCGACATGGTCGGGCTCGTGTACGACGATAGCGGGCGTTCCGCCGAGGTACGCGTGCGTGTGTCGTTGTTGGTGGCCGTGATCGTCGGGAGCAAGCTGGCGCGTGCGATGCGGGTTTGTGCCTGCGCCTGCTCCAGGTTCGACAGCGCAACCTTGAGCGATTGGTTTTGCTGTAGCGCCTGCGTGATCAGCGTGTCGAGCTGTGGATCGTTGAAGCGCTGCCACCACGGGCCCTTCGGTGCGGCGTCGGCGGGCTGGGCCGCGCGCCAGGGCGCTTCGGTCTGCCAGTGCGCGGGCACCTCCATGGCCGGGCGCTCGTACGTTGGCGCCAGCGAGCAACCCGCCAGCGAGACGATCAACGAAGCCGCCAGCGCGGTCGTGTGCAAGCGAGGCCGCCGGCTCATGATGCGTGCGGCGCCGATGCCGCGGGGGCCGAAGCGGGCGCTGGCGCGACGACGGTCACGGCTTCGCCCTGCTCGATGGAGTCCGCCGGGTTGAGGATCAGCGCATCGCTTGTCTTCAGGCCGGAGACGATCTCCACTGTGCGGCCGTAGTCCCGCCCGATGGTGACGGGGCGCAGGTCGACGTGGCCGTTTTGTGCAATGGCAATGCGCGGGCCTTCCTTGCGGAACAGCAGCGTGTTGGTAGGAACGATGAAGGCAGTGGATGCATTGGCATCCTCGCCGGTGGTTTTGCCCTTTATTGCCACCTGCACGTACGCACCCGGCAGCAGACGGCCGTCCTTGTTGGGCAACTGCACTTCCACCTGCATGGTGCGTGTGGCGGCGTCGATGGCGCCAGAGGCACGCGCGATGGTGCCGTGGAAGGTCTGGCCCGGCAGCTCCGCCAGCGTGACGGCCACGTCCTGCCCGACCTTCACCTGCTGGGAATAGGCCTGCGGCACATACAGATAGATGCGCAGCGGATCGGTCTGCGCAAGCGTGAACAGCTCGCGGTTGGCGCCTGCATTGCCGGCGTTGACCAACGCCCCCACGTCGACATTGCGCTTGGTGACCACACCCGCAAATGGCGCGACCACGCGGCGGAAACCTTGCAGTTCTTGCAGGCGACGCACGTTGGCTTCAGCAGCGGCCAGGTCGGCCTGGGCTTGGTTGGCGGCGCTGGTGCGTTCGTCCAGCTCTTGCTGCGAGACGGCGTCTTTCTGGCGCAGGTTCTGCCAGCGCGTGAGGGAGGTTTGCGCGAGCGCCTTACGGGCGGCCGCCTGGTTGCGCGTGGCCTGGGCTTGGTTCAATTCCTGGTCAACTTCGGGTGTGTCGAGCAGCGCCAGCACTTCGCCCTTGTCCACATGGGCGCCGATGTCCTTGAACCAGCGCAGAACATAACCGCTGGTGCGCGCATAGATGGGCGACTCGACATAGCCCTGCAGCGTGCCCGGCAGCGTTAGTTCGCGATTCGTCTTGGCCGGCTGGGGTGCAATGGTATTGACGTAGCGGCTGGTTTGCGCGCTCACCTGGCGCTCCAGCGCATGCGCGTTGTAGTAGCGGCCCACCAAGGTGCGTGCAGCGCCCAGCGCCAGCAGCACGGCGACGACAATCACGACCCAGCGTGCACGGCGCATGGCGCGCCCGCGGTCCACCTGCTCGATCGGGTCCACCGTGACCACGTGGTGCGGCGGGCCGTCCGCGAGGTGTGCTGAATGAGAGCCAGAATGCGACCCGGAATGGGCGCCGGATGTTTGCTCAGACATGTCCTTCGCTTCCCCGCAAATCGTGACTACGCCGCGTGGCGCGCCGCTGCAATCTGTTGTGCACGCTGGCAAACACCACCGGAACAAAGAAAAGGGTCGAGACGGTCGCAAACAGCAGACCGCCAATGACCGCGCGACCCAGCGGCGCGTTCTGCTCCGCGCCTTCGCCCAGGCCCAGCGCCATGGGCACCATGCCGATGATCATCGCAAGGGCCGTCATCAGCACCGGGCGCAGACGAGTGGCGCCGGCTTCCAGGGCGGCCTGCACTGGCGCAATCCCCTCAGCCAAGCGCTCGCGTGCAAATGAGATCAGCAGAATCGAGTTGGCCGTCGCCACCCCCATCGTCATGATCGCGCCCGTAAGTGACGGCACCGACAGCGTCGTTCCCGTCACGAACAGCATCCACGCAATGCCCGCCAGCGCGGCCGGCAGCGCCGTCACGATGATTAGCGGGTCGATCCACGACTGGAAGTTCACCACGATCAGCAGGTACACCAGCACGATCGCCATCACCAGCCCGACGCCGAGGCCCAGGAACGACGATTCCATCGTCTTGACCTGACCGCGCACCGTGACCTGCGCGCCACGCGGCAGCTTGGGGCGGATCTCGTCGACAGCCTTTTGCACTTCGCGGGCGACGGCGCCCAGGTCACGCCCTTGCACGGAGGCATAGACGTCCACCACCGGCGTGATGTCGTAGTGCGAGACCACCTGCGGCTGCACCGAGGGGCTCACCTGCACGAGGTTGCCCAGCAACTGCGGGCCACCTGTTGCCTTGCTACCCGGGCCGGCCACCGGCGTGCGCAGCAATGCGTCAAGCGAATCGACGCGGTACTGCGGGCTCGTCACCGCCACCTGGTACACCACGCCGTTGATCGGGTTCAGCCAGAACGTGGGCGAAGTCTGGAAGCTGGAGCTGAGCGAAACGAGCAGGTTCTGCGCCACGTCACGCCCTTCCAGGCCGACCTGCTGGATGCGGGTGCGGTCCATGTTCAGCGCCAGCGTCGGCTGGTCGAAGCGCTGGTGCACGTGCGTATCCACTGCGCCCGGAATCTGCTTGATGCGGTTGGCGAGAATCCCGGCCAACTGCTGGTTGGTTGCCACATCCGCGCCCGAGAACTGCACGTCAATCGCCGAGGGCAAACCGAAGTTCAGGATCTGGCTGACGATATCCGCCGGCTGGAAGGCGAATTCCACGCCGGGGAAACGCTTGGGCAATTCCTCACGGAGGCGGCGGATGTATTCCGCGCTGGGTTTGCGCTCGCCCTCGTGCAGGGCGATGAGGATTTCGCCGTCCAGCGTCCCAATCGTGCCGGCGTTGCTGTACGACAGGTTGATGCCCGAGTTCGGCACGCCCAGGTTGTCGAGGATGGTCGACAGTTCCTGTTTGGGAATGATCTCGCGGATGGCGGTTTCCACTTCATCCGCCAGGCGCGCGGTTTCTTCAATGCGCAGGCCCGACGGTGCACGCATGTGCAGGCGAATCTGGCCCGCATCCACATCGGGGAAGAAATCACGGCCCAGCGCGAAATACAGCGCGCACGACGCCACGCAAAAGCCCAGGAACGACAGCGCAAACACGCGGCGATGTTCCAGCAGCCCGCCCAGGATGGCGGCGTAGTTGCCGCGCATGTGCTCGAACTGCGTGTTGAATGCGCGGTAAATGCGGCCGAACGTGCTTGGCTTGGTATCGGCCTTCTTGGCGTCTTGCGTATGACCGGTCATGAGCATCATCACCAGCGTCGGCACCAGCGTGCGTGACAGCACGTACGACGCCAGCATTGCGAAGATCACCGCCTCGGCCATCGGCACGAACAGGTAGCGCGCCACGCCCGTCAGGAAGAACATCGGCACGAACACGATGCAGATGCACAGCGTGGAGACGAAGGCGGGCACGGCAATCTCGGCAGCGCCATCCAGGATGGCCGTGATCGGGTCCTTGCCCTCGTGCAGATGGCGCTCGATGTTCTCGATGGTGACGGTCGCATCGTCCACCAGAATCCCCACCGCCAGCGCCAGGCCGCCGAGCGTCATCAGGTTGATGGTTTCGCCAATCAGGTGCAGCACGATGATCGACGACAGGATCGACAGCGGAATCGACACCGCAATGATGGCTGTGCTGCGCCAATTGCCGAGGAACAGCAGGATCATGGCCGCGGTGAGGCACGCGGCGATCAGCGCCTCGCGAATCACGCCTTCAATCGCGGCCTTCACGAACAGCGACTGGTCGAACAGCGGCGTAATTTTCAGGTCTTGCGGCAGCGCGGCGGCGGCGGTCGGCAGCAGCTTGTAGATGTTGTTGACGATGTCCAGTGTGGACGCACCGCCGTTCTTGAGAATGGACAGCAGCACGCCGCGCTGGCCGTCCTGGCGCACCACGTTGGTTTGCGGCGAGAAGCCGTCGCGCACGTTGGCCACGTCCCCCAGATACAGCGTGGCGCCGTTGCTGGTTTTGACCGGAATCGCGTTGAGCGCGGCGATGCTCCCCGGCGTGCCGTTGAGCGTGACGCCGTATTCGGTGGCGTCGATCTTCTGCGTGCCGGCGGGCAGGATCAGGTTTTGCGCGCCGACCGCGTTGACGATGTCCACGGGTGTGAGGCCCTGCGCCAGCAGCTTCTGCGTGTCGAGGTCCACCGTGATCTGCCGGCTCTTGCCGCCGTACGGAAACGGCACGGCGATGCCCGGCACGGTAATCAGCCGCGGGCGCAGGAAGTTCAGCGCCGCATCATTGAGTTCCTGCTCCGACAGCGTGTTGCTGGACAGACCCAATTGCAGGATCGGAATGCTCGACGCCGAATACTTGATCACCAGCGGCGGCGTGGTGCCCGGTGGCAACTGCCGCACCTGCGCCTGCGTGCTGGCCACGATCTGCGCCAGCGCGGTCTGGATGTTGGCGTTGGGCTGAAAGAAAACCTTGATGATGGAGATACCGCCGAGCGACTGCGACTCGATGTGCTCGATGTCGTTGACGGTGGTGGTGAGGCTGCGCTCCGTCACGGAGACGATGCGATCGGCCATCTCCTTGGCGGGCAGGCCGTTGTAGTTCCAGATGATGCTGGCGACCGGAATGTCGATTTCCGGAAAGATGTCCGTCGGCGTACGCATGAGCGTAAACGGCGTCGCCAGCAGAATCAGCAGGGCGAGGACGATGAACGTCAGCGGCCTTCGCAGCGCGAGTTGGACAATCCACATGGAGAGGTTTCAGAACTGCGAGGCGTTTGACGGGGGCGCAAGCCGCTCGAGCCGAAGTTTGACGATAGCGGCCAATCATTCTATCGCCGGGGCCGGCCGATCAACATGTTCCTTTGATCTGTCTTTATTACATTGCATAACGGCGCTTGCCGAGGCAACTGAAGGGGGCGACTGGAGGCCAACGCTCAACGCAGGTTACGCCCGCATTGCAGCAGCAGATCGTGCAGCAGTTCGGCATGCGCGGCGTCGATGCCTTGCAGCATTTCCGCCTCCAGCCGGCTGACGGCCTCGTCGCAGAGGGCCAGCAGGGCCAACGCCTCGTCGGTCAGGCCCAGCATGACGATGCGGCCGTGCGTCGGGTCCGGCGTTCGGGTGACCCAGCCGCGCGCTTCCATCGTCTTCACCACCTCGTTGGCTGATTGCGGCGACATGAACGAGCGCTCCGCCAGTTGCGCATTCGACAGGCTGCCGCGCGCGTGCAGCACCGATAGCGCGGTGAACTGCGGCACCGTCAGCCCGTGCGGGGCGAGCGCCTCGCCCAGACGGCGCTTGACGATGCGATCTGTGCGGCCGATCAGGTAGGGCAAGCGGGCAGACGTTGGGGCAGACGGTGCCGGAGCGGGGGCCGGCGCCGGCGGCTTCGATCGAGGTGCAGTGCGGGTGGTTTTCGTGGCCGCCATGGATGTGGGATGAGATGGTTGCGCGTGCAGATGCGCACATTCTGCTACGTGTGTTTGGGATCAGGGTTTACGGCAAGCACAATCTCCTTGTTATATCAGGCTACCTGATATTAAATGGGCACCAAGCTGAGACGCACCACACACCGGGCGGTGCTGGTCTCAAGCAAGCCGACAGATCAAGGAGATGGAAATGGCTGATTACCAAGGGCGCTGGAAAACCGTGGACGTGAAGGTGGACCAGGGCATTGCATGGGTGACGTTCAACCGCCCCGAAAAGCGCAACGCCATGAGCCCGACGCTCAACTCGGAAATGATCCAGGTGCTCGAAGCGCTGGAGCTGGATGCCGACGCCAAGGTGCTCGTGCTGACCGGCGCCGGCGATGCGTGGACGGCCGGCATGGACCTGAAGGAGTACTTCCGCGAAGTCGACGCCGGCCCAGAGATCCTCCAAGAGAAGATCCGCCGCGATGCCTGCCAATGGCAATGGAAGCTGCTGCGCATGTATGCCAAGCCGACGATCGCCATGGTCAACGGCTGGTGCTTTGGCGGTGGGTTCTCGCCGCTGGTGGCGTGTGACCTGGCAATTGCTGCCGACGAAGCCACCTTCGGCCTGTCGGAAATCAACTGGGGCATTCCGCCGGGCAACCTCGTCAGCAAGGCAATGGCCGATACCGTGGGCCACCGCCAGGCGCTGTACTACATCATGACCGGCGAGACCTTCACCGGCCAGCAGGCCGCTGCCATGGGTCTCGTCAACGAAAGCGTGCCGCGCGCCCACCTGCGTGCCCGCACCGTGGCACTGGCCGAGAAGCTGCTGGAGAAGAACCCGGTGGTGCTGCGCGCCGCCAAGCACGGCTTCAAGCGCAGCCGCGAGCTGACGTGGGAGCAGAACGAGGACTATCTGTACGCCAAGCTCGACCAGGCCACGCTGCGCGACCCCGAGGGTGGCCGCGAAGAGGGGCTCAAGCAGTTCCTCGACGACAAGTCGATCAAGCCGGGCCTGCAGGCGTACAAGCGCGCCTAAAGCCATCGTCGATCTCGTCCACAACGCCCCCGGAGACGAATCCATGCAAGATGTGACCCTGCTGATCGGCGGACAAAGCCGGCCGGCCGCCAACGGTGCCATCTTCGAGCGCCGCAACCCCGTCAACGACGCGGTGGCATCGCGCGCAGCGGCTGCCACACTGGAAGACGCGGATGCTGCCGTGCAGGCAGCGGCCGATGCCTTCCCCGCATGGGCGGTATTGCCCCCGGGCGAGCGCCGTAAGCGCCTGCTCAAGGCGGCCGACCTGATGGACCAGCACACCGAAGCGTTCATTCGCACCGGAGCAGCCGAGACGGGTGCAAGCCCCGGCTGGATCGGCTTCAACGTCATGCTGGCGGCCAACATGCTGCGCGAAGCTGCCTCCATGACCACGCAGATCGACGGCAGCATCATCCCGTCGGACGTGCCAGGCAATTTCGCCATGGCGGTGCGCCAGCCGTGCGGCGTGGTGCTCGGCATTGCGCCGTGGAATGCGCCGGTCATCCTGGGTACACGTGCCTTGGCGATGCCGCTGGCGTGTGGCAACACCGTGGTGCTCAAGGCATCGGAATTGTGTCCGGGCATCCATCGGTTGATCGGCACAGTGCTGCACGAAGCGGGCTTGGGCGATGGCGTGGTCAACGTGGTGACGAATGCACCGGCCGATGCCGCGCAGGTGGTTGAACGCCTGATCGCACATCCGGCTGTGCGGCGCGTGAACTTCACGGGCTCGACCCACGTGGGCCGCATCATTGCGCAGCACGCGGCGCGGCACCTCAAGCCCGCGCTGCTGGAACTGGGCGGCAAGGCGCCGGTGCTGGTGCTGGATGATGCCGACCTGGATGCAGCCGTCGAGGCCATCGCGTTTGGTGCGTTCTTCAACCAGGGGCAGATCTGCATGTCGACCGAGCGCGTGATCGTTGACCGCAAGGTGGCGGATGCACTCGTCGACAAGCTGGCCGCCAAGGCACGCACGCTCCGCGCGGGCGACCCGATGGACGCCACGGCACAGCTCGGCGCGATGGTCAGTGTGGATGCGGCCAAGCGTGTGCAGGCGCTGGTGGAAGACGCTCGCGCGCAAGGTGCTGCGTTGCCCGTTGGCCTCCACATGGATGGCGCCATCGTGCAGCCGGTCATTGTTGATGGCGTGACACCGGCCATGCGGCTGTATGCCGAGGAGTCGTTCGGCCCCGTGGTGACCGTAGCGCGCGTGGATGGCGATGAAGAAGCGATCCGTCTGGCCAATGACAGCGAATACGGCTTGTCGGCAGCGGTGTTCAGCCGCGATGTGTCGCGCGCCATGCGGGTGGCGCAGCGCATTGAGTCGGGCATCTGCCATATCAACGGCCCCACCGTGCACGACGAAGCGCAGATGCCGTTTGGCGGCGTGAAGAGCAGCGGGTATGGCCGCTTTGGCGGCAAGGCATCGATTGCGGAATTCACCGAGCTGCGCTGGATCACGCTACAGAACACGCCGCGCCACTACCCGATCTGACCGATCTGAAGTTCTGCAGCCGCCCACCACAACCATAAAACGGGCGGCGCATTCAGGAGACAAGACGTGAATCACGTCGAAATGCAGAAAACCCGGCAGGTTCAAACCGGGCACCCTGCGCCGCCCCCGGCCGGTGTGCCCTATCGACAGGTCGCCGTGAGCGATGCGCCTGCGCGTTGCGAGCGGGACGAGCGCGATGGCACTGTCTGGCACGTGCGCAATACCGAAGCGTTGGCGGACCACCCGCAGCGCATGACGGACTGCCTGGTGGCCGGTGCACAGCGCCACCCGGATCGCGTGCTGGCTGCACGTCGTGGCCCGGACGGCGCCTGGATCAAGCTGACCTACCGCGAGATGTTGGAGCGCGCCCGCGCCATCGGCCAGGCGCTGCTGGATCGCGGTGTCTCCACCGAGCGCCCGTTGGCGATCCTGTCGGGCAATGATCTGGAGCACTTGCAACTGGCGTTTGGCGCCATGTGGGCGGGGGTGCCGTACGCGCCCGTGTCGCCGCCGTATGCGCTGGTGTCGACGGATTTCGGCAAGCTGCGCCATGTGTTTGATGTGCTCACGCCGGGGCTTGTCTATGCGGCAGACGGCGCTGCGTTTGCCAGGGCCATCGACGCTGTGGTGCCGGCGGGCATTGAAGTCATTACGCGCGACGGCGCATTGCCGGGCGGCCGTGCCACGGCCTTCGACACGCTGCTGCAAACACCGGTCACCACCGTCGATGCCGCGCAGGCTGCCACCGGCCCCGACACGCTGGTGAAGGTGTTGTTCACGTCCGGCTCGACACGCGCGCCCAAGGCCGTGCCGACCACGCACCGCATGCTGTGCAGCAATCAGCAGATGCTGCGCCAGACCATTCCCGAATTTGCCAAGGAGCCGCCCGTACTGGTGGACTGGCTGCCCTGGAACCACACCTTTGGCGGCAGCCACAACGTGGGCATCGTGCTCTACAACGGCGGCACGCTCTACATTGATGACGGCCGGCCCGTGCCCGGCAAGTTTGACGAGACCCTGCGCAACCTGCACGAGATTGCGCCCACGGCGTACTTCAACGTGCCCAAGGGGTGGGAAGAACTCGCGCTGGCGCTGGAACGGGACCCAGCGCTGCGCGAGACCTTCTTCTCGCGCGTGAAGCTCTACTTCTTTGGTGGTGCTGGGTTGTCGCAAGACGCGTGGGACCGGCTCGAACGCGTGACCGGCCAGCACTGCGGAGAGCGCATCCGCATCATGGCCGGCCTCGGCATGACCGAGACCTCGCCGTGCTGCCTCTTCACCACGGGGCCGATCATGCGCTCGGGCTACGTCGGCACGCCGGCACCGGGCTGCGAACTGAAGCTCGTGCCGGTGGGCGACAAGCTGGAAGCGCGCTTTCGCGGGCCGCACGTCATGGGCGGCTACTGGCGGCTACAGCAGGATTCCGCTGCTTCGGTCTTCGACGAAGACGGCTACTACTGCAGCGGTGATGCGTTGCGCTTCTACGATCCGGCGCATCCCGAGAAAGGCCTCGTCTTCGATGGCCGCATCGCCGAGGACTTCAAGCTCAGCTCCGGCACCTTCGTGAGCGTGGGGCCACTGCGCGCCCGCGTGATCGCGACGGGCGCACCGTACGTGCAAGACGTGGTGATTGCCGGCATGGACCGTGATGACATCGGCTTGCTGGTGTTTCCGCAGGTTGAGCAGTGTCGGCGGCTGTCTGGCCTGCCACCCACCGCCAGCGTGGCCGAGGTGCTGGCTGCACCCAGCGTGCGCTCCGCGTTTGCCGCGCTGCTGCATGAGCTGAACGCCACGGCCACCGGCAGCGCAACGCGCGTGGCGCGGCTGATGCTGCTCGACACGCCGCCGTCGCTGGACCGTGGCGAGATCACCGACAAGGGCACGCTTAACCAGCGCGCTGTGCTGACGCATCGCGCAGTGCTGGTCGACGCGCTGTATCGCGACGGCGACCCCGCTGTGATTCGCGCCGGCTGAGCGCCACTCGGATACGCACCAACCGGCAAAGACCGGCTTATCCACCCAGGAGGAGACTCATGAAGACCGTCATGTCACGCGGCATGGCACTGTCCGCGCTCGCCCTCGCGTTGAGCTGCGCCGGCTGTAACGACGACAGTACTGCCACCAGCGATACCTTGCCCCAACTCGCCCCCGCCACCGGCATGAACCTCGCGGCTACGTGCGAGAGCTTTGCCGGCAAGCTCGGCTTTGCCAACACCAGTATCACGGCGGTTTCCACCGTCGCCGCCGGCACGTTGAGCGTGGGCGGCAACGCTATTCCCGAGCATTGCCTGATCACCGGCACCATGAACACGCGCGTGAGCCCGGTGGACGGCAAGACCTACGCCATCGGTTTTGAAATGCGCCTGCCGAAAGCGTGGAATGGCCGCTTCTACTATCAGGCCAACGGTGGGATGGATGGGGCCGTGCTGACGGCACTCGGCACGTTGGGGGGCGGGCCGCTGAGCAGCGCATTGGGGTCGGGCTTTGCCGTCATCAGTTCCGATGCCGGGCACAGCAACAGCCAGAACCCGCTGTTCGGGCTGGACCCACAGGCACGGAAGGATTACGGCTACAACGCTGTCGCCGTGCTCACGCCAATGGCCAAGTCGATGATCGCGCAGGTGTATGGCAAGGCGCCGGACCGCAGCTACTTTGGCGGCTGCTCCAACGGCGGGCGTCACGCCATGGTGGCGGCGGCGCGCTCGGCCAATGCGTATGACGGCATCCTGGCGGGCGATCCGGGCTTCCATTTGCCCAAGGCGGCCGTCAACGAGGTGTACAGCGCGCAGCAACTGGCAACGGTGGCCACGGCCAACACCAGCGCAGGGTTTCCTGACATCACCACCGCGCTCAGCGCCACCGAGCGCACCCTGGTGGCCAATCGCGTGCTTGCCAAATGCGATGCGCTGGATGGCGCTGCCGATGGCATGGTCAACAACCTCAAGGCCTGCCAGACCGCTTTCAGCCTTGCCAACGATGTGCCCACCTGCACCGGTGCGCGTGACGGCACGTGCCTGACGTCGGCACAGAAAACCGTGCTGGCAAACCTGTTTGCCGGGGCGCGCAACAGCGCGGGCCAGGCGTTGTATTCGGGCTTCCCGTTCGATGCCGGCATCAGCGGCAGCAACTGGGCGGCGTGGAAGCAGGGCAATTCGCTGCAGCTGGACCCGGCAGCGCTGGCCTTCGTCTTTACGACCACGCCGCAGCCCGCGTCGGCCATCACCACGCTCACCGCGTACGGGCTGGCGTTCAACATGGACACCGACGCGCCCAAGATCTTCGCCACCGATGCGACCTACACCGAATCGGCATGGTCGTTCATGACGCCGCCCGATGAAACCAACCTGAGCACGCTGAAGACGCGCGGCGCCAAGCTGATGGTCTACCACGGCACCAGCGACCCGGTGTTCTCGTCCGACGACACCACCGATTGGTACCAGCGCCTGGCCACAGCCAACGGTGGTGATGCCAGCAACTTCGCGCGCTTCTACCCGGTGCCAGGCATGAACCACTGCGCCGGTGGGCCCGCAGCCGACCAGTTCGACATGCTCACGCCGCTGGTGGCCTGGGTGGAGCGTGGTGTCGCGCCTGACAGCGTGGTCGCCACTGCACGCGGGCCGTCCAACGCCGTGCCCAACACCGAAGTGCCGAGCGACTGGAATGCCGTCGGCCACGACCGCACCCGCCCGCTGTGTGCCTACCCGAAGATCGCGCGCTATACGGGCACCGGCAACATCAACGACGCATCGAGCTTCAGTTGCCAATGACGCCGGCCCAACTTCCGGAAGGAGACGCCATGCAAACCACCAGTCCTACCCTAAGCCGCGAGTCTGCGGGCTCCGGCATCGCCATGACCCTCGGGCTGTGCTTCATCGTCGCGCTGCTTGAGGGGCTCGATCTGCAATCCATCGGTGTGGCCGCGCCGCGCATGGCGCGCGAGTTCGGCCTGTCGGTCGGGCAGATGGGCTTGGCCTTCAGCGCGGGCACGTTCGGCCTGCTGCCGGGCGCCATGCTTGGCGGCCGCCTGGCGGATCGCATCGGCCGCAAGCGTGTGCTGATTCTGGCCACCGCGCTGTTCGGCATCTTTTCCATCGCCACCGCACACGTGTGGGACTTCAACAGCTTGCTGGTGATCCGCGTGGCCACCGGCCTCGGGCTGGGCGCTGCCATGCCCAACCTGATCGCGCTGTGCGCCGAGGCCGTACCCACGCGTCTGCGCAACACCGCCGTGAGCATCATGTATTGCGGCATCCCGTTCGGCGGGGCGATCGCGGCAGTGGTCGGCTTGTTGAGCGCGGGAGATACGGGCTGGCGCCACATTTTCTACGTGGGCGGTTTCGGGCCGCTGGTGGTGGTGCCGCTGCTGCTGACGCTGCGGGAATCGCAACGCTTTGATCGCAGTGTCGATGGTCAGCAGCGTGGTGCCATTCAGCCGCCTTCGGTGTCGTGGGCGCTGTTCGGCGAGCGCCGGGCGGCAGCCACGCTGTTCCTGTGGATCAGCTATTTCTTCACGCTGATCGTGCTGTATTTCCTGCTCAACTGGTTGCCCTCCTTGATGGCTGCGCAGGGGCTCAGTCGTCCGCAGGTGGGCATGGTGCAGATCCTGTTCAACATCGGTGCCGGTGCGGGGGCGCTGGGCATCGGCATGTTGATGGACGCGGCCCGCCCGCGCTGGGTGGTGTCTGGCATGTATGTCGGCATCATCGCCGCACTGGCGCTGCTGGCGGCGGCGGGCGGCATGGCTTCGATGTCGGTGGGGGCCTTTATGGCGGGGCTCTTCGTGGTCGGTGCGCAGTCGGTGCTCTATGCACTGGGGGCGGCGTACTACCCGACGGCCGTGCGTGGCACTGGCGTGGGGGCGGCGGTGGCGGTGGGCCGGCTGGGCTCGATTGCCGGCCCGATGCTCGCCGGGCAGTTGCTGGCGATGGGGCAGAACGGCACCACCATCATCGGCGCGAGCATCCCCGTGACCATCGTGGCCGCAGTGGCTGCACTGCTGTTGCTCAAGCGGCCGCGCGTGCAGGACTAGCGCATCGCCTGTTGGCGCTGTCCGCCCGGATGGCGCCTTTCACACATTCCAAACTGCCGGCTCGCCACACAAGGGGGCGGGACCGGCTCGACCCTAGGAGGGGCTCCCACATGCAAAACACCATCTCGCGCCTGCGCCGCGTTGCGCTGTCCGCTGCTGCCTGCGCACTGGCCAGCGGCGCTGCCTGCGCCCAGAGCGTCACGCTTTACGGCCTGGTTGATACGGGCATCGAATACGTCAGCCATGCCAATGCCAACGGCAATGGCTTGACACGCATCCCGTCCGTTACGGGGACTTTGCCTTCGCGTTGGGGCCTGCGCGGCGCTGAAGACCTGGGCAACGGCATGAAGGCCGTGTTCACGTTGGAAAGCGGTTTCAACACCGACACCGGCACGTCCGGCCAGGGCGGGCGCCTGTTCGGCCGGCAAGCCTGGGTGGGGCTGGCGAGCGACTACGGCACCGTCACGCTGGGCCGGCAGTACAGCATGGTCTTTCTGTCCATGCTCGATGCCGACCTTCTCGGCCCGAGTCAATACGCCATTGGCTCACTGGATGCCTACATCCCCAACGCCCGCACCGACAACAGCATCGGGTACAAAGGCACCTTCAACGGCCTGACGCTGGGCGCCACCTACTCGTTTGGCCACGATGCAGCCGGCGGCGTGCCAGCGTCCGGCACGTGCGCCGGCGAGGTGGCCGGCAACCCGTCGGCGTGCCGCACCGTGTCTGCGATGGTGAAATACGACGCCGCCACCTTTGGCGTGGCGGGCGCTTATGAAGAGCAGCGCGGCGGCACGGGCGCCACCGCATCGTTCTTCAACGGCAGCGCACCCATTGCGTTCACCGACGCCGGGGACAAGGACCGCCGCATTGTCGCCAACGGTTACGTGAAGCTGGGCAACGCTAAGCTCAGCGCCGGCTGGATCGGCCGCCACCTGCAGGCCGCTGCCGGCGACGTGCGCTCCAACCTCTACTTCGTCAACGGCAGTTATCCGCTCACCGGTGCACTCACGCTGGATGCGGGCCTGATTCGCATTATCAACGCCGATCAGAGCCGCAGCGCGACGATGGCTGTGGTGCGCGGCGTGTACGCGCTGTCCAAGCGCACGGCGCTGTACGCACAGACGGGCTACCTGTGGAACAGCGCCAACGCACAGTACTCCGTGAGCGGCGGTGGCGGCGGTACTACGCCCGCGAAGGGCGTGGGTCAGCTTGGCGCGATGGTGGGGATGCGGACGGCGTTTTGATGTCGATGCGGGGAGAGGGCGCCATCACCCATTAACAATCTCCCCGCCATTCGGATGCAGCGTCTGTCCCGTCATGTAGCTCGCATCGGCAGACGCGAGGAAGATGTAGCAGGGCGCCACCTCATCGGGCTGCCCCGCGCGGCCCAGCGGCTCGTTGCTGCCGAATTTGGCCACGTGCTCCGCATCGAAGGTGGACGGAATCAGCGGTGTCCAGATTGGGCCCGGCGCCACGGCGTTCACGAGGATGCCCTTCTCAGCCAGTTGCTGCGCGAGCGAGCGCGTGAACGCCACGATGGCCCCCTTGGTGGCGGCGTAGTCCACCAGATGCCCGCTGCCGCGAAACGCCGTTACCGACGTCGTGGTGATGATCCGCGCGCCTGCATGCAGGTGCGGTAGCGCCGCGCGCAGCAGGTAGAACATAGCAAAGACGTTGGTGCGGAACGTGCGCTCCAGTTGAACGGGGTCGATGTCGGCCAGGCTCGGCTGCGGGTGCTGTTCTGCCGCGTTGCTCACCACGATATCGATCTTGCCGAAGGTGGCCACGGCCTGCGTGACCACCGCGCGGGCATGCGCTTCGTCCCCCAGGTCGCCGGCAATGGCTTCGCAGCGGCGGCCGGTGGCGCGGACGAGGCGGCAGGTCTGGTTGGCGTCGTCGTGTTCATCGAGGTATGCGATCAGCACGTCGGCCCCTTCCTTGGCGAAGCCGATGGCCACCGCGCGGCCAATGCCGCTATCACCGCCAGTGACGATGGCGACCTTGTCCGTGAGCTTGCCGCTGCCGACGTAGCCTTCCATTTCTGCACGTGGGGCCGGCGTCATCTCGCCTTCTTTGCCGGGTTGTCGATCCTGCTGTTGCGCGGGCTGGGTTTGAGGTTGGTCTGACATGGCGGGTTCAGGTGAGTGGATGGGTGCCCTGTTCCGCAGCACGTGGCATGCCATCGCGGCGCGTGTGGTGCTATGTGGTGCCGTGGGGTGTCATGTGGCGCCTGCTGCGCGGCACGCGGCTTGCTGAGCGTGGCACAGGCGTTCACATCAAGGGCAGGAGGGGCCATGGATACGCTGCTGTTCCTGTTTGGCGAAGGCAAGGACCTCAACCCCTTGCAGACCGCGCTGCGTGCCGTGGTGGTGTTTGCGATCGGGCTGATGCTGGCGCGCCTGTCAGGCCGGCGGTCTTTCGGGCAGCGCGCGCCGTTCGACTTTGTCGTTGCCGTGCTGCTCGGGGCGACGCTCAGCCGCGCCATCGTCGGGGCGTCGCCATTTGTTGCCACGGTCTCGGCATCGCTGGCGCTGGTGGCGGTGCACCGGCTGCTGGGGTGGGCGTGTGTGCGGTTGCCGAAGCTTGATCGCCTGATTGCCGGGCGCGAGCGCGAGGTCTACCGCGATGGCCGGTTTCATCAAGACCAGATGGATGCCGCGCTCCTCACCGCGGGCGACATCCACGAGAGCGTGCGCCAGACCCTGGGCGCGCGCACGCTGGACGATGTAGAGGCGGCCATTCTGGAGCGCAACGGGCAGGTGAGCCTCATCCGCAAGCGCCGCTGATGTTCCCCCGCGCCACACCGTGGCCCAGACCGTAGCACCCCACCAATCGCCACCCAATGGAGCCCATCATGCGAGACAAGCAGCAGAAGGAAAACCGCGAAGCCGAACAACGTCAGGCCGATTGGGCGCAGGCGGAATCGCATCGCAAGCCGGGCGATCGGCCGGCCGATGCCGAGGTCGGGCGTCCGGGCAGTACGGCGCCCAAACCGCAAGGCAAGGACGACACCTCGCGCCGGCTGCGCCAGGGCGAGGTGCCTCCGGGCATCACACCTGACAAGCTGCGCGACCCGGGCCGCGACACCCCAACCGCACCGCCGACCGACAATCGCAGCTGACGCGCGCCGTGTCTATCGAGCCCCCTGTGCCGACTGAGCCCGCTGCGGCGGACAACACGCCGTGGTATCGCCGGCTCGGGCCGGGCTTGGTTACGGGCGCGGCGGACGACGACCCCAGTGGCATCGCCACCTATGCGCAAGCCGGCGCGCAGGCGGGCACCGGCATGCTGTGGACGCTGCTGCTGACCTTGCCGCTGATGATCGCTATCCAGCTCGTCAGCGCACGGCTCGGGCGCGTGTCAGGCGCGGGCGTGGTCGCCAATATCCGGCGGCATCATGCACCGTGGCTCGCATATGCGTTTGTGCTGCTGGTCACGCTGGCCAACATCATCAACGTCGGGGCCGACATTGCCGCCATGGGCGATAGCGTGCGTCTGCTGCTGGGCGGCTCCACGGTGTGGTACGCCTGCGCGTTTGCGGGCGTGACGCTCGCGTTGCAGGTGTGGATTCCGTACCGGCGCTACGCGCGTTATCTGCAATGGATGGCGCTGTCGCTGCTGGCCTACGTGGCCACCGCGTTTGTTGTGAAGGTGGATTGGGGGCATGCGTTGCACGACACCGTGGTGCCGCGCCTGCAGTGGTCGCAAGACTACGTGATGACGTTGATTGCCGTATTTGGCACCACCATCAGCCCGTATCTGTTTGTCTGGCAGGCCGCAGGTGAAGTGGAAGAGACGCGCCTTGCCGAAGGTGAAGCGCCGCTCAGAAAAGCCCCGTGGCAGGCGGAACAGCAGTTCGCGCGTATCCAACTGGATACCACCGTGGGCATGGTGGTGTCCGCGGTCATTGCGTTCTGCATCATGTTGACGGCGGCGTATGCGCTGCACCCCCACGGCATCACGCAGATTCGCACTTGCGCAGAGGCGGCCCAGGCGCTCAAGCCCGTGGCGGGCCAGTTCGCGCAGGCGCTGTTTGCGCTGGGTGTCATCGGCACGGGCTTGCTGGCCGTGCCGGTGCTGGCGGGCTCCGCCGCGTATGCCGCTGCGGAGGCTTTCCGCTGGCGCAGCAGCCTGGAAGCGGCGCCAGCCCGTGCCCCGAAGTTCTACCTGTTCCTGGCCGTGGTGATGGTGGCAGCCACCGCCGTGGTCTTCCTTCCGATTGAACCGTTCCGCTTGCTTTACTGGTCTGCCGTGCTCAACGGCGTGGCGGCTACGCCTGTCATGGTGATCCTGCAGTTGATGTCGCGCAGCAAGGCGGTGATGGGGCCCTTCCGCAGCTCGAGACTGCTGCACGGCACGGCGTGGGCTGCCACGTTGTGTATGTGCGCGAGCACGCTGTTGTTCTTCGCGCTGGCGCTGCAGGGGGCTTAAAGGCAGTTTAAAGGGGGCTTAAAAGGGGACATAAATGGCAGCGTAAGCGGCTGGCACCGTGGTTGCGTGTCATGGGCGAAGCCACGCGACGGGCGTGGCGTGCGAATCATCCATTCCACCAGGGGTCCACCATGAAAGCTGTTGTATTCCACGGCATCGGCGATATTCGTCTGGAAGACGTGCCCGAACCGACACTGCGCGAGCCGACCGACGCCATCGTGCGTTTGACCGCCAGCGCCATCTGCGGCACCGATCTGCATTTCGTGCGCGGCACGTTGTCTGATGTGAAGGAGGGACGCATCCTCGGCCATGAAGGCGTGGGCGTGATCGAGGCGCTGGGCAGCGACGTGCGAAACCTGTCGGTGGGCGACCGCGTGGTGATTCCGTCCACCATTGCGTGCGGGGCGTGTGCCTATTGCCGCGCGGGCTACACGGCGCAATGTGATGTGGCGAACCCGCACGGGCACCTGGCCGGCACGGCGTTCTACGGCGGCCCGGAAGAAAACGGCGGCTTCGATGGCCTGCAGGCGGAGAAAGCCCGTGTGCCGTTTGCCCATGTCAACCTGATCAAGCTGCCCGACGAGGTGACGGACGATCAGGCCATCCTGCTGTCCGACATTGTGCCCACCGGCTACTTCGGTGCCGACCTGGCGGACATCAAGCCGGGCCACACTGTCGCCGTGTTCGGGGCTGGGCCGGTGGGGCAGTTTGTGATTGCGTCCGCCAGGATGATGCAGGCCGGACGCATCTTTGCGATCGACCACGTTGCGGACCGGCTCGACATGGCACGCGCGCAAGGCGCGGAAGTCATCGACTTTGAACGCGAAGACCCGGTGCAGGCGCTGCGCCGGTTGACGGGCGGCATCGGCGTGGATTGCGCCATCGACGCCGTGGGTGTGGATGCACAGCATGCCGACCACGGCCCCGCCCGCCCCGACGAGACAACCACGCAGACCTTTGCCGCCGAACGCCACACCGTGGCACCGCAAGCGCGCGGCACGGGCGCGGTTTCCGATGCCAACGAGAACGCGCCGTGGCAAGCCGGGGACGCACCGTCGCAGGTGCTGCGCTGGGCCGTGGAGGGCCTCGCCAAGGCTGGCACGCTGTCGATCATCGGCGTGTATCCGCCCAACGACACGACGTTCCCGATTGGCGTGGCGATGAACAAGAACCTCACGGTGCGCATGGGCAATTGCAACCACCGGCGCTATCTGCCCAAGCTCGTGGAGCTGGTGCGCACGGGGGCGCTCGACCCCGCGGCGGTGCTGTCGGTGCGCGAGCCGATGGCGGCTGCGCTCGATGCCTACCGCGCCTTTGACACGCGTGAACCAGGCTGGATGAAGGTCAAGCTTGACCCACAGGCCGCCGACGGTGTTCACGCCACACACGCATGAGCCGCGCGCTGCACGACCGCGTCGCGGGCCTGGGGCCGGTGCTGGTGGTCTCCCCACACTTTGACGACGCGGTGTTCTCCTGCGGCAACATGCTCGCCGCGCATCATGGCAGCCACACCGTCACGGTGTTTGGCGGCGCGCCGGCCCTGGCCATGTGCACGGAGTGGGACCGCGCCGCCGGCTTTGAAGACTCCAACGCCGCCGTGGCCGTACGGCGGCTGGAAGACACGCAGGCGCATGCGCAGGTGAGCGCCACCGTGCACCACCTCGGCTTTTGCGACAGCCAGTACGCGCAAACGCCCAGCGTGGCCGATCTGGCGGGCACCTTGCACCGGGTGATCGCGCGGCACGCGGCAGAAGCCGTGTTCGTACCGCTCGGCCTCTTCCACAGCGACCACGTGCTCGTGCACGAAGCCGTGCTGACACTGCCTCCCAAGCTGCCGGGCCGGCTCTGGATCGGCTATGAGGATGCGCTCTACCGGCGCGGGCGCGGTGTGGTGCAGGAGCGCATCGTCGCGCTGGCGGAGCAGGGTGTCGTGGCCACGCCCGTCACGCCGGCCATTGCCATGGACGGCCGCCAGAAGCGCCGTGCCGTGGCGTGCTACGCCAGCCAATTGCGCGCCTTCGGCCCCGGCGGCATCGAAGACGTCCACCAGCCAGAGCGCTTTTGGCTGCTCGAACCCAAGCAAGGAGGCCTCGGCCATGCAAACGCAATCGCTTGACGACAACCGCGCGCAGCATGCGCCGTGCTCCATCGTCGTGCTCACACACAACCGCGCCGCCACGGTGCTCGACACGCTGGCCAAACTGACGGCGCAGGCTGAGCCCTGGCCCATTGTGCTCGTCGATAACGGTTCCACCGATGGCACGGCAGATCAGGTGGCTGCGCGCTTTCCTGGTGTGTCGGTGGTGCGGGCGCCGCGCAACTTCGGCGCTGCGGGCCGCAATCTGGGCGTGGCCACGGTCGATACGCCCTATGTGGCCTTTTGCGATGACGATACGGCCTGGCTACCGGGTTCGATCGCGCGGGCGGTGGACGTGCTGCAGCGGTACCCATCGGTGGCGGTGGTGGCGGCGCATATCCTGGTCGGCCCCACGCGCCGGGACGACACCGCTTGCGAGCCGATGGCCGCCAGTACGCTGCCCGCTGAGGGGCTGCCTGGCCCGGCACTCCTGGGCTTCATGGCGGGCGCATGTGTGATGCGCACACACGCCTTTACCGAAGTGGGCGGCTACCGGCGCGACCTCTTCATCGGCGGGGAGGAGAGCGTGCTGGCGCTGGACCTGGTAGACGCAGGCTGGCGCATCGTCTATTGCCGTGAGGTGGTCACGCACCACAACCCGTCGCCGGTGCGCGATGTCATGCAGCGCCGTGCGCTGCTCACGCGCAATGAACTGCTGAGTGCGTGGTTGCGGCTGCCGCAGGATCTGGCCTGGCGCGTCACCGGCCGCGCGTTGCGCGCCATGGCCGAACAAGGCGTGCTGGGCGAGGCACTGCCCGCTGCGCTGGCACGCCTGCCGCGTACGCTGATGCACCGACACACCGTGCAGCCCAGCACCGCCGCCCTCTGGCGCCAGATGGATGCCGACCGCCAGCGCCAGCGCGCCATTCCTACCTTGTCGGTGGGTTAGGCGAGATCAAGCGAGCACAGGCATCGGCGCCAGGAAGAACTGCTGCCGGAAATATTCCACCGTGCGCGCCAGCCCCACTTCCAGCGCGGTGCGGGGCTCCCAACCCAGCACCTCGCGCGCGAGCGTGATGTCGGGGCAGCGTTGTGTGGGGTCGTCTTGCGGCAGCGGGTGGAAGACGAGCTCGGAGTTGGAGCGCGTGCACGCCACGATCTGCCGGGCGATATCGAGCATGCTCATCTCCACCGGGTTGCCCAGGTTGACCGGGCCAGCGAATTCCGGCGGCGTGTTCATCAGCCGGACCAGCGCATCGATCAAATCATCGACATAGCAGAACGCGCGCGTCTGGCGGCCGTCACCGTAGAGCGTGAGGGGCTCGCCGGCCAGTGCCTGCATGATGAAGTTGGAGACCACGCGCCCGTCGTTCGGGTGCATGCGCGGGCCGTAGGTGTTGAAGATGCGCGCCACCTTGGCGTCGAGCCCGTGCTGACGGCGGTAGTCCATGAACAGCGTTTCGGCGCAGCGCTTGCCCTCGTCGTAACACGAGCGCACGCCGATCGGGTTGACGTTGCCCCAGTACGCCTCGGGTTGCGGGTGCTCGTGCGGGTCGCCGTACACCTCGCTGGTGGAGGCCTGAAGAATGCGCGCGCCCAGCCGTTTAGCGAGGCCAAGCATGTTGATCGCGCCATGCACGCTGGTCTTCGTGGTTTGCACGGGGTCGTGCTGGTAGTGGATGGGCGAGGCGGGGCACGCCAGGTTGTAGATGTCGTCCACCTCTACGTACAGCGGGAAGGTGATGTCGTGCCGGAGCACTTCGAAGCGCGGGTGGCCGAGCAGATGGGCGATGTTGCGCTTGGTGCCGGTGTAGAAGTTGTCGACGCACAGCACGTCATGCCCATCGCGCAGCAGCCGGTCGCACAGGTGCGAGCCGAGAAAGCCGGCGCCCCCGGTGACCAGCACGCGGCGCTGGTCGCGCCAGTGGTGGTGCGGTTCCGGGTGACCGGGGTGATGCGGTTCGCCGTGGTGTCTCATGCGGCCTCCTTTCTTGTAGCCATGACGGCATCGAACGCGTCGAGCCAGTCTGCGACGAAGCGCTCAATGCCAAAGCGTGCGCGTGCCGTCTCGCGCGCGGCGTCACCCCAGCGGTGAGCCAGCGCGGGATCGTGCAGCAGCGTGTGCATGGCATCGGCCAGCGCGTCGGGGCGGGTGTCGACGTAACCGTTGTGGCCACTGTGGATGACGGTGCTCATCTCCGTGTTGGCCAGGCCGACGATCGGCATGCCGATGGTCATGGCTTCCACCACCGCCAGCCCCAGGCTGGTGTAGCGGATGGGGTTGAAGAAGAAGCGGTAGCGCGCGCAGAAGGCGGGCAGGTCGAGGTTGCCGACCTCCCCGATGCCGCCGGCGTCTTGCGCGCCCATACCTACCAGATCAAGCGGCACTTGCTGGCGCAGCGTGTCAAACACGTCGGCCCCCAGCCGACGCCCGCGTTTGCGCAGATGGTTGACGACCACGATGCCGCGCGGCAATTCCCCGCTGTAGCGCGCCGGCACGGGCAGATGCACGCCGTGCTCGATCACGCGGGTGGGCGTGATGCCGCTGTCCCACATGAGCGCGTTGAAGGGCGTCACATGCACCAGCAGCACGTTCGGATCTTGCACCCAGTGTTGGGTGTTGGTGGGGTGTTCCTGCGGTGGGTCGTGTTCGAGGTACACCGTGGGTAAAGCACGTTGCGCCGGGCTGAGCACCGCCAGGCGATCGTGTTCCCAATGCGCACGGTGCTGATACAGCACGGCATCGAAGCGGTGTTCCGCCACGGCATCGAACGGTACCTCGTGCACGTTGTCGCCCCAGGGCAGCGCGCCCACCTTGCCGGCGTAGCCGGCTGGCACGCGGCCTGTGGCATCGGGCGGACGTGTCACCAGGTAAAAATCGTGCGGCACCTGCGAGAGGTAGTACAGGTAGTTGCCATGGACATGCCACGTAAGGATGCGCAGGCGGCGCGAGGGGGTGCGGGTCATGACGCGGTGTCTTCAAGGATGGGCGTGCGGCGCTGCTGGGTGTTGCGGGAGGGACGCATCTGCACGTCGGGGTTGAAGAGCGCCCCAAAGGCGGCGTCGAGCACGTGCTGCACCGTGACGTCCCGGGCGCACTCGTGGCCGGTGGGGCACGTCCAGTGCATGCAGGGTCGGCATGCGGGGTGGCTGGCCAGTACACGGTGCAGCGTGTGGTCTGCCGGGGCCCACCGGGCGACGTCGCTGCCGCAGGCGATGACTACGCTGGGTGCGCGCACCGCCGCCGCCACGTGTGAGACGCCCGTGTCATTGCAGACCAGCAGCCGCGCGAGCCGCAGCAGGGCAGCCAACCCGCCAAGCGAGGTCTGCCCCACCACAGACGCCACACGCTGGCGCATGTGCCCACGTACTGCGTCCACCAACTCTGCTTCAGAGGGCGCGCCGGTCAGCACCACATGAAAGCCGCTCAGGACTAGCGTATCGGCCACGGCCGCAAAGCGCTCGGGCCACCAGCGCCGCGATGGCATGCGCGCGCCCGGGTGCAGGCAGATGAGGCGATCGCGGTCTAAAGCATGGTGGCGCAGCAGGGCCAGGGCTTCGGCGTAGTCGTCGCGCCAGAGCGGAAAGTCCGGTATCGGCGGCACGGCCGGTGCGCCCAGGTGGGTGAGCAGCGCCAGCAGCCGCTGCGCTTCGGGCAGTTGCGTGGGCCACGGCAACAGGGCGGTCTGCGCTTGCCGCGTCTTGCCGCCTTCCGGCTGGAAGCCGAACACATGGCGCGCGCCGAAGTGCCGGACGACATCTGTCGATTGCGGCCCGCTGCCATGCAGGGCGATGGCCACGTCAAAGCGGCGGGCCTGCATGTCAGCGTAGAAGGCGTGCATGGCCGTGGCGGTGGCGGGGCCCGCTTCCGGAAAGGCTTCGCCGCCGGGAAAGACCGCAAAGTCATCCAGCAGATCGGCATAGCGCTCCTGAAACTGCCGCGCCCAGGGCAGGCTGATGAGCGTGATGTGCGCGCGTGGCGCTGCCGCTCGCAAGGCACGCAGCGCCGGCACGGCACATAGCATGTCGCCCAGTTGCAGCGCCCGAAATACGGCGATGCGGCGTGCACCGCGCAGGAGAGGAGCGGCTGTCATAGGAACCACACCCGAAAATGCCACGCCCCGCGTACGCGCCAGTACAGCGCCAGCGGCGGAATGACGATGGACGTCCACAGCATCTCGGCCACATGGCGCGCGGTATGGGCCGTGCCACGCAGGCGGTGCATTGCAAAGCGCAGCGTGAGCACCAGCCATATCAACGCAGCGCCAGCCGCCACCCACAGGTGATGCGCCAGCACGGCCACAAGCGCCACCGTTGCCGCTGCGCCCATGCCGTAGTAGTGCCATGGCGGCACCGGCCGGATACGGCTGCGGTAGCGCTGCGGGTGCTTCTTGTAGAGCAGCGCGTCGTAGAACACCTTGCGCTGCTGAGACACGCTGACTCCCCAGGGCGCTGGCCGCACGGGGTGATGCATCAGCGCACCCGGCGCCTGGGCGATGCGCCCGCCCGCATCGAGGATGCGGAACTGCAAGTCCGAATCTTCTCGCCAGGCCAAGCGGAAACGCTCATCAAATCCGCCGATCCGCTCCAGCATCGCGCGCCGCACAAAGCAATTGGCCGTCACGAACTCCGCACGTGTGAGGCCGCTGGCATCACGCTCGTAATCGGTGGGACGCGTGGGGAGCGGCATGCGGATGGCGCCCGTGGCGGCGTCGGGTGGCACGCCCCCATCGCGTGCGGCCATGACGCGCCAGCCTTCTGCCAACCATGTGGGCGCGGGGATGGTGTCGTCGTCGGTAAAGGCGATGATGTCGCCGCTGGCCGCTTGCCAACCACGGTTACGCGCGGCGGCGGGGCCCTGCGTATCGCGCACGGGCACGTACCGCACGCGCCAGTGCGGCGCAGCGGCAGCAAACGCATCCACCACTGCGCGCGTGGCGTCGTCCGGGCCATCGTCGGCTACGACCAATTCCAGGTGGTGCGCATCGAATGTCTGGGCGCGCAGGCCATCCAGGCAGCGCTGCAGCATCTGCGGGCGCCGCCATGTGGCAATGACAACCGAGAGGGACGGCGCGCCACGTGCCTGCGGCACCGACGACACATCAAACGGCATGGGCTGGTTCATGCGACCCCCGCCAGGCCGGTGGCATGTGCGGCAGTGCCGCGTTGCGCGGTGTCTGGAGTCAGCGTCTTGCGCACCAGGAACGGCCCGATCACCAGCGCATCGAGCGGGGACGTCCAGAACGATTCCACCGCATCGCGTGGGCTGCACACCATGGGCTCGCCGCGCGTGTTGAACGACGTGTTGACCAGGATCGGCACGCCGGTGCGCCGTTCAAACGCCGCCAGCAAGTCGTAATACAGCGGATGCTGCCGGCGGTTGACGGTTTGCACGCGCGCGGTGCCATCCACGTGGCGCACGGCAGGAATCTGCGCGGCGCGGTCTTCCCGCACATCAAACACGAACAGCATGAACGGCGCGGGGTGCGCACCCACAAACCAGTCCGCGGCGCGGTCTTCCATGACGACAGGGGCGACAGGGCGGAAGTCTTCGCGGTCTTTGATCTCATTCAGCCGCGCCTGCATGTCGGCGGGAATGGGCGAGGCGAGGATGGAGCGAGCCCCCAGCGCGCGCGGGCCGAACTCCATGCGGCCCTGGAACCAGCCGATCACCTGGCCCTGTGCCAGAAGGTCGGCAGTTTGCTCGGCAATGTTGTCCAGGCGCTCGTACGGCAATTTCGACCAAGTGAGGAATTGCTCGATCTCTTCGTCGCTATAGGCGGGGCCGAGGTACGCGTGGTCCATTTTCCATAGGCGTTGCTTGTTGCCGCGTGCCTGGTAGTCCGTCCACAGCGCGGCGCCGAGCGAGGTGCCCGCATCGCCGGCGGCGGGCTGCACCCACACCTGCTCAAAGGGGCCGAGATCGCGCACGCGTGCATTCATCACGCAGTTGAGGGCCACACCGCCCGCCATGGCCAGGTGGCGCGCGCCGGTGGCCTGATGCAGCCATTGGCTCATGGTCAATACGGTCTCTTCCAGCACCTGCTGCAGCGAGCGCGCAATGTCGAAATGGCGCTGCTCCATCGGGCCACCACGCTGACGGGGCGGCCCGAAGCGGGCTTCGAGCTGCAGTGGCGCCACGGTGTAGCGGCCATCGGCGCTCACGTTCACCCATTCGCGGAACACGTCGACATAACGCGGTTGCCCGTAGGACGCCAGCGCCATCACCTTGTATTCGTCGGACGAGCGCAGAAAGCCGAGGTAGTCCGTCACCTCTTCATAGAGCAGGCCGAGCGAGTGCGGCAGATCGACCTGCTGCAGGCGCGTGTATTCGCCGTTGCGGAAGAGGCCGTATGAGGTGGTGGCGCGTTCGCCGCGGCCATCCATGGTGAGTACGGCACAGTCATCGAACGGGGCGGCCAGGAACGCGCTGGCCTCGTGCGCCAGATGGTGTTCAACGTACGTCCAGCGGAACGGCCCGTTGTGCTTCACGTTGGCAAAACGCGCACGCAGGTGATGTGGCGCGCCGCCGGCCAGTTGGCGCGGGGCATTCATCACGTAGGAGAGGAACAGCGGGTCCCATGGGGCGGCATCCGGTGGCAGGTCCAACTGTGCGGAAGGCTCAAGCGGCAGTGCGATGTGCGTGTGCGCGGGCACATTGGCCAGCTTGGCGGGGTCCAGCGAATAGGCCACCTGGTCCACACGGGCCAGGTCGATGCCGGCCTCGGCCAGACAGTAGTCGATGGCGTGATACGGCAACTGCCACGTGGAAAACGGCACCGGCCGCTTGGCGTGCTTGACGTGCGTAAAGCGCTCGTCTTCTGCGGCGGCAATGACCACGCCGTCACGAACAAGCGTGGCCGACGAGTCGTGATACGCCGCGTTGATGCCGAGGGTGTAGAGCGGTTTGGCTTCCATGCAAGGCTCCGGCAGTCGAGGGTTCAGGTTTAGGCAACTGGCGCAGCCGCGGAGGCCGTCGCCGATCGGGCCGCGGGCCATAGCGCCTGGGCTACGCGCACCGGCTGCCACAGCGCGTGCGCAGCCGCAATGACTTCGTCTTCGGCCACGCCCGTCAGGCACGCCTGATGGCCGAGCGGGCAGACGCTGCGATAGCAATAGCGGCACGGCACATCGTGAGAGAGCACCGCGTGCGGCACGGCCCACGGTGTGTGTTGCGGGTTGGTGAGCGCATACAGGTCCACCACGGGGGTCTGCGTGGCCGCTGCCAGATGCACCGGGCCGCTGTTGTTGGACACCAGCAGCGCAGCACCTTCAATGAGCGCGGCCAACTCGCCCAGCGTGAACGCGCCCGCGAGGTCGACCACGCGCTGCCCGGCAGCAACACCTGCCTCGCACACCTGCTGCACGAGGGCGGCCTCTGCCGGCGCGCCGGTCACCAGAACGGGACAGCCGTAGCGCTGCGCCAGGGTGCGGGCCACGTGCGCAAAGCGCTCCGGCGGATAGCGCCGCGATGCCGCCGTGGCACCCGGATGCAGCACGACCCACGGCGCCGCGGTGCCGATGCCGAGCGGGGCCAGCTTGGCGCGCACGGCATCGCGATCGTGCGGCAGTACCTTGAAACGCAACCGTTGCGACAGCTGCGCAGGCACATCGGCCACATGCCGAATCAGATCAAGCTGGCGCCGCACCTCGTGGCGAACGTCGCCGGGTGCGGTGGCGGCAATGCGCGCGTCGGGGTCGGCAATCCAGTCCGTCAGCAGTGCATAGGGGTTCTCGCGGCAGTGCGCGAGCCGCAGCGGAATGCCGGCCAGAAAGCTCACCATGGCGGCCGGCAGCGGGCTCTGCGTGTGCACGGTAAAGATGACGGCGGCATCGAAATGGCCGTCGCGTAACGTGTTGACCAGCGCGTGCGTCTGGGCGGTATCGGCACTGTGCGCGTGCTTGGCCCACGGCACATCGCAGGCGATGACGCTGTCGATGTCACTCAGGTGCGGTTGTGCGATGGCGCCCGCGTGCGACGTCAACAGCGTCAGGTGCCGCCCGGCGGGTCCACTGGTTTTGAGCGCGTGGAATGCCGGCGTGGTCATTACCACGTCGCCCAGGTTGTCGGGCCGCACGCACAGGATGCGGCTGGCCTGGGCCCACACAGCGCGACGCTCTGGGATGCCGGCGGGGCTCATGCCATGGCCTCCGGATGCAGGGTGTGCTGCGCGTGCACGGAGTGCTCGGCGTGCTGGGCGATTACGATGGCCGCCGCCTCATCAAAGCGCGTGACGATGTAGTCCGGCACGCGCAATCGGCCGGGCTCCCAGCGCGTTTCATTGCCGTTGGCGATGAGGATGGTGCGGCAGCCCGCGCGGCGGCCGGCTTCCACGTCGTTGAGGATGTCGCCGATCATCCACGAGGCATTCAGATCGATGCCGTGCGCGGTGGCGGCCTGTCGCAATAGACCATCGCGTGGCTTGCGGCAGGCGCAACCAGACGTGCCATCGGGCAGCGGCGCGTGCGGGCAGAAGAAGAACCCGGAAAGCGTCGCGCCGTGCTCGGCAAACAGGTCACGCAGGCGGTGCGCCACGGCTTGCAACGCTTCCACCTGAAAGTAGCCGAGTGCCACGCCGGGCTGGTTGCTCACCACGATCAACGGCAGGCCAGTGCGCGCCAGCAGCCGCAGGCCTTCGCCGGTGCCGGGCGCGAGCACGATGCGCGCCGGGTCGACGTTGTAGGGCACGTCTTGCAGCAGCGTGCCGTCCTTGTCGAGAAAGATGGCGCTGTCGCTGGGCAAGAGGGCTGGCTGCGTGGTCGTCAGCATCAGGGCCATGACGTTTCCCGCATCGGCAGCACCATCACTTCGGGGATCACCGTTTCGGGCGGCTGCAGTAGCACGAAGCGCACGGCCGCCGCCACGTTGGCGGGGTCCTGCAGGTTGCCGGTGTCAATATCAGGAAAGCGGTCGAGCAGAAACGGCGTGCGCATGCCGCCGGCAATCACGGCAGACACCTTGATGCCATGCGGGCGCAGCTCAGCGTGCAGCGCATGCGACAGCCCCAGCAGCCCCCACTTGGTGGCGTGATACACCGAGGCATTGGGCCATGCGCGCCGCGACGCGGTGGACGCAATGTTGACGATGGCGCCGCTGGCGCGTTTTCGCATCAGCGTGCTGGCGTGCTTGGCCAGCAGGAACGGGCCACGCAGGTTGGTACGCACCACGCGGTCCCAGTCCTCGATGTTGAGTTCGTCAATGGGCAGGGTGATGTCGATGGCCGCGTTGTTGATGACGGCATCGACACGGCCAAAGCGGTCGACCACGTCGTCGAGTGCGCCACGCACGGCGGCTTCGTCGCCCACGTCCAACGCAATCGCGTGGGATTGGCCGCCTTCGGCGATCAGCTCGGCGGCGGTGCGATCGGCGGTGGCGGCATCCAGGTCAGTGGCAACGATGGTGGCGCCTTCAACCGAAAGCGCCCGGCTGATGGCAGCGCCCAGCCCGCGGCCGGCACCCGTGACCACGATGACCTGGTCGCGCAGGGTGGGCGGGGTGGAAGCGTTGGATTTGAGATCAGTTTGAGTCATGGAAAGGGTCGGTGATATTGCGCAGTGGGGAAAGTCAGGCCGCCATGCCGGCCAGCGCCGTCAACGCGGGGGTGTTGGCGCTGGATTCGGTGCCGCGCATGCGGGCGGCGGCGCGTGCTTGCGATTCGATGGCTTTGACATAGGCCTTTTCAAGCTGGCCCGCCACGCCCAGCCACGTGTAGAGCATGCGGGCGCGTACCAGCCCCGCCTGGCCGAACTCGCGGCACAGCTCGGGCTGTTGCATCAGTTGCAGCAGGCGTGCGGCCAGCGCCTGCGGGTCTTTCGGCGGCACCAGAAAGCCAGTGCGGCCATCGCGCACGGTGGAGCGGATACCGCCCACATCCGCACCGATCACCGCGCGCCCGCACGCCATGGCTTCCACTGGCGTGATGCCGAACGGCTCGTACCACGGCGTGCTGACGAACACATCGCAGGCGCTGTACCAGGCGCGCAAATCAGCGCGGCCGCGCTTGCCGACAAATACGGTCTGCGTTGCCACACCGGCGTTGGCGGCCACGGCTTGCAGCCGGGCGAGTTCGGGCGTGGCCTGCGGGTCTGGCTCGACGGTGTTGCCACCCACGACGTACAGGCGCACGCGCTCGCGCGCATCGGCCGGCAGCTTGCCGATGGCCTCGATGACGTTGTCCACGCCCTTGCGCGCGACCATGCGGCCGAGCTGCAGCACGACAAACGCATCGGCCGGTACGCCCAGGCGGCGCCGTGCCTCGGCACGGTCGATGGGGGCAAATTCGGCCGCATCAAAGCCGCACGGCACCACGTCGATCTGGTCTGGACGGGCGTGGTACAGCGTTTCCAGATCAGCCTGGTCTTGCGGGCATTCAGCGATGAGGCGGTCGGCGCGCTGCACCAGCGTCTCTTCAATGGCAAAGCGCGCATCGGGAAAGCCGTCGGCGCTACCCTGGTGCAACCGCCGCACGCGGCCAAGCGCATGAAACGTCATCACCAGCGGCAGATGCAGCCGCGCCGAGGCCGTCAGCGATGCCAGGCCCGACATGAAGAAGTTGGCGTGGATGACGTCGTAGCCATCCCCCGCTGCTTGGGCCTGCGCGCAGTGGTTCAACAGACTGCGGCCGAAGGCGTGCATGTGCGGCAGCAGCGCTTCCTTGGGCAGCACAGCTGCTGGCCCAGCCGGCACGTGGATGACGCGGCATCCCGCATCAAACGGTACAACCTCGCGTTGTGCCGGGCGCTCGCGGCGGGTGAACACGTCGACGCGGTGGCCCAGCCGCGCAAGCTGCCGTGCGACATGGCGCACGTAGACGTTCTGCCCGCCGCAGTCCACGCCGCCCAAGTCGGCGAGTGGGGATGCATGTTCACTGACCATGGCGATGCGCATGTTGTTCTCCTCCGGTTGTGGTGGCCGGATGGCGATATGGATCGCTCTAAGCCACGTGCGAGCGTCCTCAGCAGTCGGCGTGCCACCGCGCGCAACCTTGTGTGGCGGGGCATTGCGGGCAGTGCCGGAAGACGGCGGTGCGAAGCGCTTCTCGCTTGTCGTGACAAGCGTTTGCGGCACGGCGCATGCGCGGCGTGCCGGCGGGTGCAGAACCCGCCAGTGCCCGCGGAACGGTGGCTGGCGGTGCAGGCGGCTCGCGTAATTCTTACGTGGGGAATAAGGAGAAACGCAGTGGTGACGGCATCACGCCTGTCACCCTGCGGGGCGCAACCGCGCCTGTTGACGAAGCTCAGTCGAGCCGCAGGGTGCCCGCCGTGGCGGCGGCCGCTTGTTTGGCGATGGCCCGCAGGCACGCCGCTACCACATGCGCGAAGGCTTCGTCATAGAACGGCAGGGCGCCGCTCACACCCACCACGATGCCGTCGAGTACCGCGCTGCCCCACAGGTTGGTGTCACCCGCGCGCAGCACATGGGGGCGCAACGCCTGGAGCGCGTGCGTGCTCATGCCGTGCTGCCACGCCAGGCGCGCCTTGGCGCGGGCGTATGCGGCGTAGTCGGCATCCCAGCGCGCGCGGTCACCTACCGAATGTTCGTAGAGCACCGCGTTGTCGAAGGTGCTGTCGGCCGGCGAGCGTGCGGGGTCCATCACCACGATATGCAGGAAGCCGCTGTCGCCCACCTCCTGCGGGCGCGTCATGGCTTGGGTGATGAGGGGCAACGCCATGTCGACGGCGCGGCGTGCGGCGTCGGCGCCAGCAAAGTACGAGGTGGGGCGCTGTGTGTCAGCGGCGGACGGATCGAAATCGGCCAGCATGCTCATGGAGGTTCCTATGCGGAGTGAGGGGATTCGGGTGCGTGCGACACATGCGCGGATGCCCGTCTTGCCGGATGTGCGTGGATGACGCTCAGGATGGCGGTGACGAGTTCGCCTTGTTCGGTGGGCTTGGCCAGATGCAGCTGGAAGCCGGCCAGCAGCGCGCGCGTGCGGTCTTCTGGCCGGTCATAGCCGGAAAGCGCAATCGCGGGCAAGCGCGCCTCGAGCGGTGTATCGCGCTGCGTTTCGAGCTCGCGCACCTCGCGCAGCAGGGCATAGCCGTCTTCATCGTCGCCGAGCGCAATGTCGGAGACCAGCACATCGGGCCACGACTTGCTTGGCGCCGCACGCAAGGCGGCCATGGCGGGTCGGGCCGCGCCGTAGGCGGTGACGATGGCGCCGTAGTCTTCCAGCAGCAATTGCAGGATGTCGCGGGCGTCTTCCTGGTCATCGACGATGAGTACGTGGACGCCGGACAGCGCATCGGTCGATGGCATTGGCGTGCGAGTTGGCTCAGGCGGCTGCGAAGGTGTGGCGGTGTCTGCCGTGCCAGCGGTGGCAGGCAACACCGGCAACGGCGCCACGGCGCGGATAGGGAAATCCATCACATAGGTCGTGCCGCCGCCATGCGCCAACGGCACCACGGCAAAGCGCCCGCCGTGTTGCTCCACCACGGAGCGGATCCACAACGGATCAAGCGTGGGCGTCGGGCTGGGCGGTGTGTCGCGCTCGTCCGCAGAGGTGGTGTCGAACGGCCTGGGCTCCTGGCGCAACGCTGTCACGGGTTCCACCGGGTCAAGCATGTCGAACGGCACAGGCGCGGGCGCGGCGGCGGCTGGGCCCACCGTGGACAGCACGGTGTCCGTCTCCACGTCGGCAGCGGTGCGCGTGGCGGTTGGGATGGCCGCATCGCCCAGAGCCGGGGTGGCGATCGTATCCGTCACACGCAATTGCGCCATGCCTTCCACGCGCTCCAGCACGATCTCGATGCGACTGCCGGGGTGGCTGCCCAGCACGGCATGGCTGAGCACATCGCTCACGATGCCCTGCAGGCGGCTCGGGTCGCCCGTGATGCTAGGCGTTTCTGACCGGATGACCGAGTACACGGTAATGCGCCGCGCCTCGATCGCTTCACGCAGGCCGTCCAGCACGCTCACCACCAGCGCGACCAGGTTGATCGGTTGCTGCGCGAGCCGGTGCTGGGCCTGTTCCAGATCGGACTGTTGACGCTGCAGCGTCCAGAGCTGGGCATACACGCCGTCGGCGGCCAACAGATCGACGTGCCGGCCGCGCTCCACAATGCGGCCCTTCTCCAGCACGACGATCTCGTGCGCATCCACCACGGTGGAGAGCCGGTGCGCGATCACCAGCGTCGTGCGGTGCGCCGAGAGCCGATCCAGCTCGCGCTGGATGGCGCGCTCCGAGCGCGTGTCCAAGGCCGAGGTGGCCTCATCAAAGATCAGGATCGAGGGGTTCTTCAGCAGTGCCCGCGCAATGGCAATGCGCTGCTTCTCGCCGCCCGAGAGCTTGAGCCCGCGTTCGCCCACCATGGTCTGGTAGCCCTCGGGCAGCGCGGCAATGAAGTCGTGCACATAGGCGGCGCGCGCGGCGTCCATCACCTCGGCCATCGTCGCCCCTTCGCGGCCATAGGCGATGTTGTAGGCAATGGTGTCGTTGAAGAGGATGGTGTCTTGCGGGACGATGCCGATGGCGCGGCGCACGCTGTCTTGCGTGACCACGCGCAGGTCCTGCCCATCAATGGACACGCGGCCAGCCCACGGGTCATAGAAGCGCAGCAGCAGGCGTGCGAGCGTCGATTTGCCCGAGCCGCTGCCACCGACCACCGCCACCGTGTGCCCGGCCGGAATGTGCAGCGACAGGTCATGCAGGATCGGGCGCGTGGTCTCGTAGCCGAACTCCACATGGTCAAAATGCACCTCGCCGTGGGTGACGCGCAGCGGCGCGCCGTTCGTCAGATCCACCACGTCGGGCTGCTGTTCGAGCAGGTGGAACAGCCGCTCGGCATTGATGGCAGCGTCCTTGGCCTCGCGGAACATGAAGCCCAGCGCGTTGAGCGGCAGGCACACCTGGATGATGTACGCATTGATCAGCACCAGATCGCCCACCGTCAGCACGCCGCGCGTCACGTCCTGCCCGGCCAGCAGCATGACGGTGGCCACGCCGCCTGCAATCACGCCGCTTTGCGATACGTGCAGCAACGACAACGCGCGCTGGTTGGCCACGGCCGTGTCGATGCGTTTGCGCAGGATGTCGCGGTAGCGGCGGGCCTCGAAGCGCTCGCCGGTGTACACCTTCACGGCTTCATGGTTGAGCATGCTGTCGAGCAGGCGGCTGCCGGCCATGGAGTCAAACTCGTTCATCTGCCGCTGCAGGCGCACGCGCCGGCGCGTGAGCAGCACGGTGGCGGTGCAGTAGGCGGCAAATGTCAGCGCGATGGTGACGAGGTACCACCCGCTGTAGCGGCTCATCATGATGACGAGCACCGAGCCGATTTCCACCATCGTCGGCA
Organism: uncultured Ralstonia sp.; assembly: GCA_966433195.1. GTDB lineage: Bacteria > Pseudomonadota > Gammaproteobacteria > Burkholderiales > Burkholderiaceae > Ralstonia. The sequence continues at coordinate 306,015 of CBJMVH010000001.1, read as the reverse complement.
AGATGGTGAAGAGCGCCACGCCGAGCAAAAACTCGATGCCGGTGGTGCCGCGTTCCACATCGCGGATCAGCCCACCGGTCTGCCGGCTGGCGTGAAAGCGCGGCCCGAGCTGATGCAGGTGCTCGAATGCCTGGGCCATGAAGGCGGCCACCGTGGGCTGCGATACGCGCGAGAACACCATGTCGCGCAGCTCGCCGAAGAGCGTGCCGCCAAAGCGGAGCACCGCATAGGCTAGCAGCAGGAAGGCGGGAAATACGCGCACCTTGGCAGCATCGCCAAAGCCATCGACGATCCACTTCAGCACGATCGGCACGCCCACCGCGCACAGCTTGGCGAGCACCAGCAGCGCCACCGCGCCCAGCACGCGGCGGCGGTAGCGCCAGATGGCCCGCCACAGCGCCCCGAAGATGCGCTGCTGCAGGCTGGCGCCCGGTTGCGGAGGAGGCGATGCGTTCGTCACTAGACAGAGGTCCTGGCAGTCTTCAACGCGGTGTGCGACGCAAGGCACGTTCCACAGAGGCCGGGCGCCAACGCGGGTGACCCACGAATCGCGCGATAATGTGGGCCTTTTCCGCTTTTCCCGCCCTTTCTGCTACCCCCGCCATGACCGGACTCACCACCGCCCTTCTGCACGCCGACCGCGAGGCCGGCATCGAGCACTACGCCGTCCACAAGCCGCTGCACACGTCCACCACGTACGGCTACACCAGTACGCAAGAGCTGATCGAAGTGTTCCAAGGCAAGCCCGGCTACACCTACGCGCGCCAGGGCAACCCCACCACGGCTGCCCTGGAAGCCAAGATCACGATGATGGAAGAAGGCCTGGCTACCGCGTGTTTCGCCACCGGCATGGCCGCCATCGTGTCGGTGTTCTCGACGCTGCTGCGCGCGGGTGACCATGTGGTGTCCAGCGCGTTCCTGTTCGGCAATACCAATAGCGTGTTCGAGACGCTGCGCTGCATGGGCGTGGAAGTCACCTTTGTGGATGCGACCTCCGCGCAGGCTGTAGCCGACGCCATCCAGCCGAACACGCGCCTCGTCTTTGTGGAAACCATTGCCAACCCGCGCACGCAGGTGGCGGACCTGAAGGGCATCGGCAGCATCTGCAAGGCGCGCGGCCTGATCTACGTGATCGACAGCACCATGACCTCGCCATGGCTGTTTCGCGGGCGCGATGCGCAGGCGAGCCTGGTGGTGCATTCGCTGTCCAAATACATCGGTGGGCATGGCAACGCGCTGGGCGGCGCGGTGGTGGATACGGGTCTGTTCGACTGGACGACGTATCCGAACATCTTTCCGGCGTATCGCAAGGCCAAACCGGAAATGCAGGGCATCCAGCAGATCCGAAAGAAGGGCCTGCGCGACCAAGGCGCAACCCTGATTGCCGATGCCGCGCACCGCATTGCCGTGGGCGCCGAAACGATGGCCCTGCGCGTGGACCGCACCTGCAGCAACGCACTGGCACTGGCCCGTACGCTGGCCGCGCACCCGAAGGTGGCGCGCGTGTATTACCCCGGCTTGCCCGAGCACCCGGAGCACGCCCGCGCCACCGAGCTGTTCCGCCACTACGGCGGCCTGCTGAGTTTCGAACTCGTCGACGGCGCCGACTATGTCGACATGCTCAACCGCCTGCGCTACGCCGTGCGCGCCACGCACCTGGGCGATACCCGCACGCTGGTGATTCCCGTTGCGCCGACCATCTATTGGGAAATGGGTGCCGAGCGTCGCGCCTCCATGGGCATTGCAGATTCGCTGGTGCGCGTGTCGGTGGGCATTGAGGATGAGGCGGACCTGCTAGCAGATTTTTCGCAGGCGCTCGACTCAACAATCCTCAATTAAATCAGCGTTAACTCAGATTCATTGCCCCGCATTTAAAACTATCGCGGGCATTTAAAGAATCAAATTCCGGACGGGCACCGGGATCACTAAGGTAGCGACTCGATTCACCTTAGGAGATCCCGTGATGTCCCCCTCCCAGTCCCCCTCGCTGTCTCGTTTCATTCGGCTTTCGCTCATTGCGCTGGCCACGCTGACAGCCGTTCAAGCCGGCGCCGTCACGCTCACGCGCGACAACGGTGCGCCCGTCGGCGATAACCAGAACTCGCAAACCGCTGGCCCCAACGGCCCCGTGCTGCTGCAGGACGTGCAGCTCATCCAGAAGCTGCAGCGCTTTGACCGCGAACGCATTCCCGAACGCGTGGTGCATGCGCGCGGCACCGGCGCCCATGGCGTGTTCGTCGCCAGCAAGGACATCTCTGACCTGACGCGCGCCAAGGTCTTCACGCCGGGCGAGCAAACGCCGGTGTTCGTGCGCTTCTCCAGCGTCATCCACGGCAACCACTCGCCCGAGACGCTGCGCGACCCGCGTGGCTTCGGGACCAAGTTCTACACGCGCGAAGGCAACTGGGATCTGGTCGGCAACAACCTGCCGGTGTTCTTCATTCGGGATGCGATCAAGTTTCCGGACATGGTCCACTCGCTCAAGCCTGCCCCTGACACCAACGTGCAGGACCCGAACCGCTTTTTCGATTTCTTCTCGCACCAGCCTGAAGCCACGCACATGCTCACGCGCGTGTACAGCGATTACGGCACGCCCACCAGCTACCGCGAGATGGACGGCAACAGCGTGCACGCCTACAAGTTTGTGAATGCCAAGGGCGAGATCCACTACGTCAAATTCCACTGGAAGAGCCTGCAAGGCCAGAAGACGCTCACCGCCGCGCAGGCCGAGGCGATGCAAGGCAAGGACTTCAACCACATGACGAAGGATCTGATTGCCGCCATCGACAAGGGCGACTATCCGAGGTGGGATCTGTACATCCAGGTGCTGTCGCCGGAGCAACTCGCCAAGTTCGACTTCGACCCGCTGGATGCCACCAAGATCTGGCCTGGCGTGCCGGAGACGAAGATCGGTACCATGACGCTGAACAAGAACCCGAGCAACGTCTTCCTGGAAACCGAGCAGGCGGCGCTGGCGCCGTCCAACCTGGTGCCGGGCATTGAGCCGTCGGAAGACCGTCTGCTGCAGGGGCGCATCTTCTCGTACGCTGATACGCAGTTGCACCGCGTGGGCACCAACGGGTTGCAGTTGCCGATCAACCGCCCGCGCACGGCGGCCGTCAACTACAACCAGGACGGCGAACTGAACGCCGGTGCAAAGAAGGGTGACGTGAACTACCAGCCCAGCCAGCACGCCGACGTGGCGGACGCGGCGGCCGACAAGTACAGCCGCCTGCCGCTGTCGGGCACCACGCAGCAACAGCGCATTGCCCGCACGCAGAACTTCAAGCAGGCGGGGGATTTCTACCGGTCGCTGTCGGCGCAGGAGCAGGCCAACCTGGTGAGCAACCTGGCGGGCGATCTCGGGCAAGTGAAGGATGACGGCGTGAAGTACACGATGCTGTCGTACTTCCAGCGCGCTGATGCCAACTACGGCCGCGCGATTGCGTTGGCAGTGAATGCTGACCCGGCGCGCGTGGAAGCGCTGGCTGGCAAGTTGCAGGACTGATCGATAAGACCACTGTTCCAGCCCGCCGTGCCACGAGCGCGGCGGGCGTGGGGCTCAGTGAAAGAACAGGCTCCGCATGCCGAAGGTGTGGTTGGCCTCCGCAGCCATCAACACCATCAGCACCAGCAAGGCCAGGGGCGGCATCAGAATGGCGTACACCAGCGCCAGCCGCTCCCACATCATGTGCATGAACACCGAGACGATCAGCCCAGCCTTGGCGATCATGAATACGATGATCAGCGTCCAGCGCAGCGTGCCCTGCACGTGGAAATAATCGACCAGATATGACATCGTGCTGAGCACGAACAACAGGCCCCAGATCTTCAGGTAGATGCCGATGGGGTGTTGTTGCCCGTGGGCGGAGGGTTCCGCGTGGTCAATGTGGTCGATGTGGTCCATGGTGAGCCTCACCACAAGTAGAACAACGCAAAGATGAACACCCAGACGAGATCGACGAAGTGCCAGTACAGGCCCGCGATCTCCACGATCTGGAAGTTGCCGTGCTCAGCAAAGCCCGGCTGCAGGATCTTGCGCGCAATCACCAGCAGGTAGATCACGCCGCACGTCACGTGAAAGCCGTGGAAGCCCGTGATCATAAAAAAACATGCGCCAAACTGCGCCGCGCCCAGCGGGTTGCCCCACGGGCGGATGCCCTCGTGCACGATCAGCTTGGTCCACTCGAATGCCTGCATCGACACGAACGCCGCACCCAGGATGGCGGTCGCCAGCATGAGCAGCGCTGCGCGTTTGGCATCACGCCGGTAGCCAAAGTTGACGGCCATGGCCATCGTGCCGCTGCTGCTGATGAGCACGAACGTCATGATGGCGATCAGCAGCAAGGGCACTTCCACGCCGCCCACCGACAGGCCGAACACCTTCGACGGGTCGGGCCATGGCACGGTGGTCGACATGCGCACCGTCATGTAGCCGATCAGGAAGCTGCTGAAGACAAAGGTGTCTGACAGCAGGAAGATCCACATCATGGCCTTACCCCACGGCACCTTGAAGGCTTCGCGGTCGGCTGACCAGTCGTTGACGATGCCCCGCAAACCGTTGGGCAAGGCCTCGGTGGAATGCGTCGGGAGCGTGGGCGTGCTCATGGCGTGGCTCCATACAGCGGCCCGCAGATGGCGGCGACGAACGCGGGCGTGATCCACCACATCGCCGCCAGCAGCACGAGCCACACGGCGAGCAGGAAGTGCCAGTACGTGGCACAGAGTGCAGCGGCACGTCGGGCGCGATCACCCTGGCTGCGCGGGCGCGTGACGGTAACCGCCAGAACGACGAGACCGCCGATGACATGCGCCGCATGCAGGCCGGTGAAGACGTACAGGAAGCTGTTGGACGGGTTGACCGTCACGCCTTCGCCGTTGGCCGCGAGCTGCTGCCACGCTGTCCATTGGCCGAAGACGAACAACGCCGCCAGCGCGCCGCCTGTGAGCAACCACAAGGTGCGGTGAGCATCGACCCGCCGCGCGCGTTCCATCGCCACACTGGCCAGTGCAAGTGCACCGGTGTTCCACCACAGCAACACCGGATGCGGCACGGGCATCCAGTCGGATTCGCGCATGCGCATTGCATAGGCGAGGATCAGCAGCGCAAACAACGCTGTCACCACGGCCATGAAGACGCGCAAACCGATGCGCCCTGCGTACGGCGGTAGGGGCGATGCGTCGGGAACGAAGTGTCGGGGCAGGGTCGTCATGCGCGGACCTCGCTTGCGTGGATGACGTCGGCTTCTGTTTCAGGCAGGCCCGGCGCGCCCGATGGCGGCTCGTTCTGCGGTACGAAGTCGTCTGCGCGGCCGGGCGGGCTGTACTCATAGGCCCAGCGATAAACCACTGGCACCGTTGGCCCCCAGTTGCCGTGCACGGGTGGCGTCTGCGGGGTCTGCCATTCGAGCGTGGTGGCGCGCCATGGGTTGCCGTCGGCTTTCTTGCCGCGAACAAGGCTCCACGCCAAGTTGAAGAGGAACAGCAACTGCGCCACGCCTACGATGATGGCGACAACGGTGATGAACGTGTTCAACGTCTGCGCAGAGGGTGGAATGAAGCTATAGCCGTCGTACGCGTAGTACCGGCGCGGCATGCCCAGCACGCCCAGGTAGTGCATCGGAAAGTAGATCAGGTACGTGCCGATGAAGGTGATCCAGAAATGCGCGCGGCCCAGCGTGTCGTTCAGCATGCGGCCCGTCACCTTGGGGTACCAGTGGTAGATGCCGCCAAACACCACCAGAATCGGCGACACGCCCATCACCATATGGAAGTGCGCGACCACGAAGTATGTGTTGGAGAGCGGAATGTCCACGCTCACGTTGCCCAGGAACAGGCCCGTCAACCCACCGATCACGAACGTGCTGATGAAGGCGATGGCAAACAGCATGGGCACGGTCAGGTGGATGTGTCCCCGCCACAGCGTGAGAACCCAGTTGTAGACCTTGAGCGCGGTCGGGATGGCGATGATGAGCGTGGTGGTGGCGAAGAAGAAGCCGAAGTACGGGTTCATGCCTGCCACGAACATGTGGTGCGCCCAGACGACAAACGACAGCACGCCAATGATGAGGATGGCCCACACCATCATTCGGTAGCCGAAGATGTTCTTGCGCGCGTGCGTGCTGATGAGGTCTGACACGATGCCGAAGGCCGGCAGCGCGACGATGTACACCTCGGGGTGGCCGAAGAACCAGAACAGGTGCTGGAACAGCAGCGGGCTGCCGCCGGCGTGCTTGAGCGTCTGGCCCATCGACACCACCGCTGGGATGAAAAAGCTCGTACCCAACGTCTTGTCGAGCAGCATCATGATGGCCGACACGAACAGCGCCGGAAACGCCAGCAGCGCCAGGATCGTCGCCGTAAAAATGCCCCACACCGTGAGCGGCATGCGCATGAGTGTCATGCCGCGCGTGCGTGCCTGCAGCGTGGTGGTGACGTAGTTGAGACCGCCCATCGTGGCCGCAACAATAAAGATTGCCAGCGACACCAGCATCAGCACGATGCCCCATTCCGTACCCGGCGTGCCCGGCAGAATCGCTTGGGGCGGATACAGTGTCCAGCCTGCCCCGGTCGGCCCACCCGGCACGAAGAAGCTCGCCACCAGCACGAGCACCGCCAGCAAGTACACCCAGTAGCTCAGCATGTTCAGGAACGGAAACACCATGTCGCGCGCGCCCAGCATCAGCGGGATCAGGTAGTTGCCGAAGCCGCCCAGGAACAGCGCCGTGAGCAGGTAGATCACCATGATCATCCCGTGCATGGTGACGAACTGGTAGTAGTGGTTCGCGTCGATAAAGGCGAACTTGCCCGGAAAACCCAACTGCAGCCGCATTAGGTTCGACAACACGAGCCCCACCAGCCCGATGGCAATGGCCGTGAGCGAGTACTGCACCGCGATGACCTTGTGGTCCTGGCTCCAGACGTAGCGCGTCCAGAAGCTCGAGGGTTCGTGACCCTGACCATGTTCGTGATCGGTGTGCCCGTAGTACATCGTGCCTCCTCGCTACGGTTTCGCAGCCGTTGCCGCAGCATTACCGTCTTGCGCCTTGATGTACGCCACCAGCGCTTGCAGCTCCTGCTCGCTCAGATCAAAGTTCGGCATGATCGGCGCGAAGCCCTTCACCACGCGTGCCTTCGGGTCGCGGATGAAGGCACGCAGATAGGCTTCGTCTGCGAGGGCGGTCGATCCGTCGGCCATGGTTTGTGTGGAGCCATAGAGGCCTTTCCACGTTGGGCCGACGCCGGGGTTGCCGTCCACGCTATGACAGGCCACGCAGCCCTTCGCTTGCGCCATCGTCTTGCCCTGATCTGCCAACGCTTGTGCGCTTCCACCCGCTGAGACGGGCGTGGCCTGCACCTTCGCTTTCTGGCTCTGCTCAAAGGTGGTCTGCTGTGCAAGCCAACGTGCGAACGATGCTTCGTCTTCCACCACCACCACGCCGCGCATGTTGGAGTGCCCGACGCCGCAGAGCTGCGCGCACAGGATGTCGTAGCGGCCCGCCTTGGTGGGCGTGAACCAGAACGTGGTGATCATGCCCGGCACCATGTTCATGCGCGCGCGGAACGGCGGCACGTAAAAGTCGTGCAGCACATCGCGCGAGCGTGCCAGCACCTGGATCGGGCGGTTGAGCGGCAGGTGCAGCTCGGGCGTTTCGATCAGGTAGTTGTCGCGCCCGTTTGGGTCGGCGGGGTTCATGCCGAACGGGTTGTCGTTGCTCATGTAGCGCACGTCGGTCGTGCCGAGCTTGCCGCCGGGGCCGGCAAAGCGGAAGCGCCATTGCCACTGCTGGCCGAGCACTTCCATCTGCAGTGCGTTCGGGGGTGGGCGCACGTAGTCGGCATACACGAACAGGCCGGGCGCGAGCAGCGCCGCTACGCCCACCGTGGTGATGCCGATCAGCCACCATTCCAGGCGCTTGTTGTGGGGCTCGTAGGCAGCGCGCTGGCCGCTGGGGTTGCCATCCCGGCCATCGCGATGGCGATAGCGCAGCAGCGCAGCGACGACAAAGAGGTTGATGGCGACAAACAGCACGCCGGTGATGACGAGGGTGATCGTCAGCGTGTCATCCATGCGGACCCAGTTGGACGCGATTGGCGTGATCCACCACGGGCTGACAAAGTGAAACCCCACCGCCAGCACGACGATCAGCACGAGCGCAATCGCTAGGGCCATGGGCACCTCCGCCGAGGGATTCCCTCAACACGCTAAAGCTAGGCTAGGTCGCGCACCCGGATCGTGCAAGGCAACGTAAGGACGAGGCGCACACCGCATGCGGATCGCGCTGGTGCACGGCCTGTATGCTGCGCCGCAATGCAAAACGGCTGCCTCCGGCATGGGTCGCCGCAGGCAGCCGTCTCCTGCGGCGCCACTCAACTTGCGGCGCTGCAGGAAAAAAATCGCCGCGTCAGTGCATCGTGTCTGTGCGCCGTTCCAACATGCCGTAGACGATGGCCGCAACCACGCCGAACAGCAGGTTGGCCAGCAGCGGCCCGGAGCCGCGCTCCGAGGCAAACCACGGAAACACCGCCGTCATGCCGTAGAAGTTGACCACGTACGCCACGATCCCAAAGGCCACGCCCACGGCCGCGAGCATGCCGACGCTCGAGTCGAAGTGGAACGGCGCGATGATGGCGCCCAGGATCATCCCCATGAGCGAGCCCAGCACAAAGTGCAGCACGAGCGCCGTACCCACGATGCTGAAGCTGAATAGCGACATCTGCTCCAGCGCCCCTTGGCCCATCACCATGGCCGCGATCTTGTGCGTGGGGCGCCATGGGCTTTCATTGAGCACCATGGTCGACCAGAAAAACTCCAGCACGATGACCAGTGCGCCGCCTACCAGGCCCGCTACGCTGGCCGCCAGCCAGTCGGGCATGCGGCGCTCCCAGTGGTGCGATTGCATATGCAGTTCCATACGAACCTCCTGCTGTGTATCAACGTCAGCACTTATGGATCGCACGCGCCACTTTGCGCGCAAGTGCGTGCCGTATGGAATTCAGAATGGCAGATACGGGTGCCAACGCAAGGTACAAAAACCCTGCGCATCGCACAGCACCACGGCGTTCTGCTCGAAGGTCTGCATGAGCGTGTCGGCAACCGCTGCGTCGTCGATGAAGAGCAGCAGGCTCGGTTCCGGCGCCCAGGCGTCGGTCGTGCCGGCGACGGAATCGTCGGGCGGCCCGCCTTCCCCAGGCAGCCACGGCAGGCCGCGTGCCATGGCCCACGCGAGGAGTTCCGCCTGTCGCGCAGCGTTTTCCTCGGCGGACACCGCTTGTGAAAACGGCTGATATGCGGTCACGAATGCCGCCCACGGCGCATCGGCCTGCGCTAGCAGCGCCGCTACGCAGGGGTTGACGGCATCCAGGTGCAGCAGCACGTCGCCCTCCGGCGTTTCCACGCGATACCGCGCGCTGCGATAAGCGGCGATCAGCTCAGGTGTGAGGGCGGGCGGATGACGGTGCATTGTTGCGTCGCATGGTCGCGGCCATCTGATTTGGCGCAACGCAAAAGGGCTGTGGATGTCACAGAATAGTTGCATGCGGCCCCGTTTGCCGCGGCAATGTCCCAACAACCCCTCTCCTGCGAGGCTGAACCATGTACAAGAAGATCCTGGTCGCTGTGGACGGTAGCGCAACCAGCAAGTTGGCCCTGGCCGAAGCTGTGCGCCTGGCCAAGGCATTCCAGAGCACCGTGCGCGCCGTGTATATCGTCGACAGCCCGGCCATGCTGTTTGACGTTGGCTATTACGACCCGGCCGAGCTGCGCAAATCGTTCATCCAGGCCGGCACGACGCTGCTGGGCGACATTGAAGCGTCCCTCACCAAGGACGGCGTGCCGCAGGAAACCGCCCTGGTGGAAACCGAAGGCATTGGCGAAGACGTGGCTGGCGCCCTGCAGCGCGATGCCACCAAATGGGGCGCCGAGGTGGTGGTGATCGGCACGCATGGTCGCCGTGGGTTGGCGCACGCCATGCTGGGCAGCGTGGCGGAAAAGTTCATCCGCCAGGCCACCACGCCGGTGCTGCTGGTGCGCGGTCCGGCCAAGGACTGAGCGCCGCTTGTTGCCGTGCAGGCTGAGGTTCGTGCCTGCGCGTGGCGGATATCATGTTGGGATCACGGGTCGCAGCCTGACAGGTTCGCGGCCCGGTTTGCCCCAACCGTATCCGTCGCCATCCTCCTATGCACGTCAATCCGGACGATTCGTCCCGTCCCCCTGTCCGCGCCATTCGCACCCTCACCGCTCTTGAAGGCCGCGTGCTCGGCGTCCTGGTCGAGAAGCAGCACACGGTGCCTGACACCTATCCGCTCACCCTCAACGCACTGGCTGCCGGTTGTAACCAGAAGACCGCGCGCGCTCCGGTGATGAGCGTGACCGAGGCCGAGATTCTCACCGCCATCGATGGGCTGAAATCGCTGAGCTTGGTCATGGAAGGCAGCAGCAGCCGCGTGCCGCGCTTCGAGCACAACATGAACCGTGTGTTCGGTGTGCCGAGCCAGTCCATTGCGCTGCTCGCTACGCTGCTGCTGCGCGGCCCGCAGACCGCCGCGGAGTTGCGGTTGAACGCTGCGCGGTTTCACGCGTTTGCCGATATCTCATCCGTTGAAGCGTTTCTGGAAGAGCTGGCCGAGCATGACCCGCCTTACGTCGTGAAGCTGCAGCGCGCGCCCGGCGAGCGAGAAAGCCGCTGGATGCACTTGCTGTGCGGTGAGGTCGTGCAGACCGAAGTCCGGCAGGGTGGCGCCGCTGATGAAGCCGTCGCGCCGTCTGAATTGGAAGCGCTGAGGGCGGAGCAGAAGCAGTTGGCCGACAAGGTGGCCCGGCTTCAAGCGCTGGTCGAGCAGATGGCCGCTGAGCTGGGGATCGTGATCGACAAATCGATGCTGTAACGGCGACCGGCCCTGACATCGGGCCGGCCACGTTGCGCTGAACTTACGCGCCTGCGGATACGAACAACGTGCAGGCGCCTTCTTCCGCTGCCGACACATTGCGGCGGAAGCCCGAGAACAAGTCCCGCCCAACGCCTGCGTGGTAGTGCGCCAGATCGGGCGTGCTGATCTGGCGGGCGTTCCACTCGGCCTCCGGTACGCGCACTTCCAGCGTGCCCGCCTCCGCATCCAGCACGACGATATCGCCATCGCGCACACGCGCCAGCGGTCCGCCGTTGAGCGCTTCCGGCGTGATGTGGATCGCGGCCGGCACCTTGCCTGACGCGCCAGACATACGGCCGTCCGTCACCAGTGCAACCTTGAAGCCGCGCTCCTGCAGCACCGACAGCGTGGGCGTGAGCTTATGCAGTTCGGGCATGCCATTCGCAGCCGGGCCCTGATACGGCAGCACGGCCACGAAGTCGCGCTCCAGTTCGCCGGCCTTGAAGGCGTGGATCAAGTCATCCTGTGCATGGAACACGCGCGCCGGCGCTTCCACAAAGCGATGCTCCGGCTTGACGGCCGACACCTTGATGACCGAGCGCCCAATGTTGCCGTCCAGCACGCGCAGGCCGCCGTCCGGGGAGAACGGCTCGGCCACGCCGCGCACGATGTTGGTGTCGAGCGAAGCCGCTGCGCCATCACGCCACACCAACTTGTCACCCTCAAGGAAGGGCTCTTGCGCATGGCGGCGCAGGCCCTTGCCCATGATCGTCGTCACATCGTCATGCAGCAGGCCAGCGTCGAGCAGCTCGCGAATGACGATCGACAGGCCGCCCGCTGCCTGGAATTCGTTCACATCGGCCTTGCCGTTCGGGTAGACGCGTGCCAGCAGCGGAATCACGCCCGACAGGTCGTTGAAGTCATCCCACGTGAGCAGAATGCCCGCCGCCCGCGCCATGGCGATCAGGTGCAGCGTGTGGTTGGTCGAGCCGCCCGTGGCCAGCAGACCGACGATGCCGTTGACGAAGGCGCGCTCGTCGAGCACGTCCGCAATCGGGGTGTACTGGTCGCCGTTGAAAACAAGCTTGAGCGCCTGGCGCGCCGATTCCCGCGTGAGCGCCTCGCGCAGCGGCGTGCCCGGGTTGATGAAGGCGGTGCCAGGCAGGTGCAGGCCCATGATCTCCATGAGCATCTGGTTGGAGTTGGCCGTGCCGTAGAACGTGCAGGTGCCCGGGCCGTGGTACGACTTGGATTCGGCTTCCAGCAGATCGGCGCGCGAGAGCTTGCCCTCGGCGTAGAGCTGGCGCGTGCGGGCTTTCTCGTCGTTGCTGATGCCGGTGGTCATGGGGCCGGCCGGTACGAACACCGCGGGCAGGTGGCCGAACGACAGCGCGCCGATCACCAGCCCCGGCACGATCTTGTCGCACACGCCCAGGTACAGCGCTGCGTCGAACATCTGGTGCGACAGCGCCACGGCCGTCGATAGGGCAATCGTGTCGCGCGAGAACAGCGACAGCTCCATCCCGTCCTGCCCTTGCGTCACGCCATCGCACATGGCCGGTACGCCGCCTGCAAACTGGGCGGTGCCGCCGGCTTCGAGCGCGGCTTCCTTGATCCACGCGGGAAATGTCTCCAGCGGCTGGTGCGCAGACAGCATGTCGTTGTAGGCCGACACGATGCCGATATTCGGCCGCTCCAGTGCCTTCAGGCGGATCTTCGCTTCACCCGGCATGGCTGCGAAACCGTGCGCGAGATTCGTGCAAGACAGCAGCGTGCGCTCGACCTTGCGGCCGGCGTTCTTGCGCGTGACGTCCAGATAGGCCTGACGGGGGCCGCGGCTGCGGTCGATGATGCGGCGGGTCACGTCGGCCACGACGCGATGCAGGCTGGGCTGGGCCATACGGGTTCTCCTGGAAGTGGGGACTGTCCGGGTGGGACGAATCCTGTAATTTTCCTACAAACGGGCCGGTCGTGGGACAGGGTTTTCCACAGGTACCGTGCGGACGGCCACCCCGCCAATGTCACCGTGCACGCGAATTGCGTGCCACAAAGCGCGCCAGCGGCCTAAGGAAGCGCCAGAATACGGGCTGGAAACGCTTGCTTGGGCAGTTTCACGTACGGCTTGCCCGTCGTGTAGTAATACTACAAAATGAGCTTAAAACACGTGTTGTCTTGCTAGTCAGCTAGGCTAGCCTAATCGATGGCTCACACACAGGAGATGACGATGTCGGTGCCCGCATTCGACATGGTGTTGTTCGGCGGTACGGGCGACCTTGCCCGCCGCAAGCTGATTCCGGCCTTGTTCGATGCGCACCAGGGCGGCGAACTGCACCCCCGCGGGCGGATTTTCGCCATCGGGACCCAGCCGCTGGAGACATCGGGCTACCTCGCCCTGCTGGAGCGCGAAACCCGCCCGACCATGCGCCTGTATTCGGGCGCACCCGTTTCCGACGATGCCTGGGCCTCGTTTGCCGAGCGCATCGTGTATCAGCAGGTGGATGCTCGCAAGCCAGAGCAATTCGATCGGCTGGCCGCCGCGCTTGGCGAAGACCGCGCCCCCGTGACCGTCTGCTACCTGGCCACCGCCCCGGGCTTCTTCATCGATATCTGCGCGCAGCTTGCCCGCGTTGGCCTCAACACGCCCAACGTGCGGCTGGTGCTCGAAAAACCTCTGGGCACGGACCTCGCTTCGAACGAGCGCATCAACTCCGCCGTGGCCGAGTACTTTGCCGAAGACCAGATCTACCGCATCGACCACTACCTCGGGAAAGAGTCGGTGCAGAACCTGATGGCGATCCGCTTCGGCAACGCGCTGTTCGAGCCGCTGTGGCGCCGTGAGTGGATCAAGGACGTGCAGATCACCATTGCCGAGCAGCTCGGCGTGGAAAAGCGCGGCGACTTCTACGACGGTGTCGGCGCGCTGCGCGACATGGTGCAGAACCACCTGCTGCAGTTGCTGTGTATCGTGGCCATGGAGCCGCCTTCGAGCCTGTCGCAAGACGCCATCCGCGACGAGAAGCTGAAGATCCTGAAAGCGCTCAAGCCGATCCCGTTGCAAGAAGTGCCAGAGAAGACCGTGCGCGGCCAGTACCTGGAAGGCGCCATCGCCGGGCAGCCGGTGCAGGGCTATCTGCATGAGCAGGGCATTCCGCCGGACAGCCGCACCGAGACTTTCGTCGCCATCAAGGCCGAGATTGCCAACTGGCGCTGGGCCGGCGTGCCGTTCTACCTGCGCACCGGCAAGCGCATGCCGCAACGGCTGGCGGAGATCGTGGTGCGCTTTCATGACGTGCCGCATGCGCTGTTTCCGAAGCCGCTCATTCAGTTTCCGGAGAACCGCCTCGTCATTCGCCTGCAGCCGGAGGAAAGCATCCGCCTGCAGTTCCTGACCAAGACGCCTGGTGCGGCGCTCGGTCTGCAACCTGCCACGCTCGATCTGGATTTCACCGACCACGGCGGCGTGCGCCATGCCGGCGCGTATGAACGCCTGCTGATGGATGCCGTCAACGGCAAGCTCGGTTTGTTCGTGCGCCGCGATGAACAGGCCGAGGCCTGGCGCTGGGTGGAGCCCATCATCGACGCGTGGACCGAAGCCCGCATGCCGCCCAAGGGCTATACGGCTGGTAGCTGGGGCCCGGCCGCATCAAGCGCCTTGCTCTCGCGCGATGGCGCGGCCTGGCACGAGGAGATGTGATGGCGATGCGCTGGCACGCACTTCCGGATGCGGCGGTACAGGTGGCATCGCTGGCCGATGCCATTGCCGCCACGCTCACGCGCGTGATCGAGCAGCAGGGCAGTGCGTGTCTAGCTGTGTCTGGCGGGCGTTCGCCCATTGCGCTGTTTGCCGCGCTGCGCGTGCTCCCCGTGAACTGGGCTGCGGTGTCGATTACGCTGGTCGACGAGCGTGCGGTGCCGCCCGACCACGCGGATAGCAACGCGCGCCTGGTCCGCGAGCATCTTTTGCAGGACGCCGCCGCAGCCGCACGGTTCTTTCCGCTGGTGCTGCCGCCGCATGTGCATGGCGGTTCCGTGGATGTGGACGCGTGCGTGGCCACCGCCAACGAGCCATTTCAGCAACCCGATGTCGTCATCCTCGGCATGGGGGACGATGGGCATACCGCCTCGCTGTTTCCTGATGCGGCGGAGTTGGGCGAGGGCATTGACCGCACGCAGGCGCCGGGCTACCTGCCGGTGCGCCCCGGTGTGGCGCCGCATCGGCGTATCAGTTTGAATCTGTCGGCGCTGTGCGCAGCGCGGCGGTTGTTTCTGTCGATCACCGGGCCGGTCAAGCGCGGTGTGTTTGAGCAGGCAGCGCACGCTGAGGCACAGCCCGTGCTGCCGGTGAGCTACATCATTCATCAGCGGGAGGTACCGCTCGATGTCTATTGGACTGCATGAGGTGAGCGCGGGCACTGCGGCCGATATATCGGCTTACCCGCGCCTCGTGGCCGACGTGGGCGGCACGAACGTGCGCTTTGCGCTGGAGATGGCGCCCATGCGCCTCGCTCACATCGGCGTGCTGGCGGGCGATGATTACCCCTCGCTCGAATCCGCCATGCGCGCGTACCTCGCATCGCTGCCGCCGGAAATTGCCGACGCGGGCGTACGCCATGCGGCTATCGGCATTGCCAATCCGGTGCTGGGCGACCAGATCCGCATGACGAATCGCGATTGGGCCTTCTCCATTGAAGCGATGCGGCAATCGCTGGGTTTCGATACCTTCGTTGTGCTCAACGACTTTGCGGCGCTGGCACATGCGCTGCCGTATCTGCCTGCGGAGGAGTTGGAGCAGGTGGGTGGTGGTGCGAGCCTTGCCGATGCGCCGCGCGCACTGCTGGGCGCGGGCACAGGGTTGGGCGTGGCATCGCTGTTGCCGACGCCGGAAGGGCGCTACATCGCCGTGGCGGGAGAGGGCGGCCACGTGGCCTTCGCGCCGATGAACGACGAGGAAGTCGCCATCTGGCGCTTTGCGCGGGAGCGCTTCGGGCATGTGTCGGCCGAGCGGTTGATCTCCGGGATGGGCCTGGAGTTGATCTACGAAGCCCTGGGCGCCTGCTTTGACCTGTGGCAGCAAGGGCCCGCCGTGCGGCGCGCTGCCGATATCACAGCCATTGCGCTCGGCGAGATGGAAGACAGCGCCGGAGACCACGCCCGCTGCCGCTATGCCGTCGACATGTTCTGCGCGTTCCTTGGTACCGTTGCCGCCAACCTGGCCGTCACAGTGGGCGCGCGGGGCGGCGTGTATATCGGCGGTGGCATCGTACCGAAGCTCGGGCCCGCGTTTGCCAACTCACCGTTTCGGCGGCGTTTTGAAGACAAAGGCCGCTTCTCGGCCTATGTGGCGGCGATGCCGGTGTATGTCATTCATTCGCCGTATCCTGGGCTGATCGGCTTGTGCGCCGCCATGGACCACGCTGTGGCCCAGGGACATTGAGCGACTGAAGCAGCGCCCTTAGCGGTGCTTATTCCGACGGGTCGACGTGTGTGAACGTGCTGCCCTTGCGCAATGCCACTTCCAGCACCAGCGCGTCGAGCAAGGCCAGGTGCAGCAGCCGCGCAACCATCGACCGGTCGGCCGCGGCGTCATCCACATCGGCGGGCAATACCACATCGGCCAGCATGGCCAGTGGGCTACCGGGCGCGGTAACGGCAATCACGTGCACGCCCAATTCGCGCACGCGCTCCACCGCTGTCTGGAGTTCGGGCAACGTGCCCGACTTGGAAATGGCGATCACCACATCGCCTGCCTGCAGCACGTTCAACGACATCGAGACGAGATACGGATCGCTGTACGCATGCGCTTGCATGCCGTAGCGGAAGAACTTCGTCTGCGTATCGAGGGCCACCACGCCGGAGCTGCCGAAGCCGTACAGGTCGATGCGGTGTGCGGTATCGACCAGCGCGACGGCCGCCTCCATCGCGCGCGCGTCGAACCGATCGCGCAGCGCGGTGAGTGCATCGATGGTGTCTTGCAGCACGCGCGTGCCGGAAGGCGGCGCACTGCGTGTCTGAACGCTCTGGCGTGCCGCGTTGCCGAGATTGCTGAAGTTGCCTTGAGCCAGTCGCAGCTTGAAATCCGACAGGCCGTGGCAGCCCATTGAACGGCAGAAGCGGATCACCGTTGGCTGACTGACGCCGGCTTCGCGCGCGATGGCCGCCACCGGCAGGCTGAGCACCGTGCCGGGCTGGCGCAGCACCCAGTCGGCCACTTGCCGCTCCGCCGGTGTGAGCGACGGGCGTGTTGCGCGAATGCGCTCGCGCAAATCGGTGGAGGGTTCAGCGGGGGAGGTCGTGTCTTGCGGGGCGCTCATCTGCGCACGGGCTCAGGTGGTGGATCGCATCACGATAATGGCAAGCGCAGCGCGGTGCAACTTGTCGGCGTAGGTGCATGACGGTTCTACAATGAGCCATTCTTCGGCTCATTTTTGTTCTGTCATGCGCGTACTGCTCGTGGAAGACGACGACATGATCGGCGACAGCGTGCGCAAGGGGTTGCGTCACGACGGCTTTGCCATCGATTGGGTGCGCGACGGCGAGGCCGCGCTGCATGCCGTGACGGCACCCGGTGCCAGCTCCAGTGCCTCCGGCCCGGAAGTCGGCGCTTCCATGTTCGACCTCATGCTGCTCGATCTCGGTCTGCCCAAGCGCGACGGGCTCGATGTGGTGCGCGAGCTGCGCCAGCGCGGTATCGCCATTCCGATCCTGATCCTCACGGCGCGTGATGCGGTGGCCGACCGTGTGGCCGGCTTGAATGCCGGTGCCGACGACTACCTCGTCAAACCGTTCGACCTGCAGGAGCTGGCTGCGCGCATGCATGCGCTGCTGCGCCGGCAGGGCGGCCGAGCCGACCCGCTTTTGCGCCATGGCGACGTGCTGCTCAACCCCGTCACGCGGGAAGTGCTGCGCGCCGGTGTGCCGGTCAAGCTGTCGGGGCGTGAGTTTGCGGTGTTGCATGCGTTGCTCGCGCGGCCGGGTAAGGTGTGGTCGATCCCGCAGTTGCAGGACAACCTCTATGGCTGGGACGAAGAGGTCGGCAGCAATACGGTGGAGGTCTACATCCATGCGCTGCGCAAGAAACTCGGCAGCCACTTCATCCAGAACATCCGTGGCGTGGGGTATGTGATCCCACGTGAGATGCCAACGTCGCCCGCGGAACCTGCTGACCACAAAGACCACCAATAGCCCATGCAATCCATTCGCAAAACGTTGCTGTGGTGGCTGGCGGGCGGCCTGCTGGCGGGCATCGTCATCGCCACGGGGCTGATCTACGCGCAGGCACGCCAGGAAGCCAATGCGCTGTTCGACTACCAGATGCAGCAAGTGGCCGCTGCGCTGCCCAGCCAGTGGATCGACCCGCCCCCGCCGGCACTGGCCGGTATCGCGCGCGATGACGATGTGGTGATCCGCATCTGGGACGGCACTGGCCGCAGCCTCTATCTTTCGCACGCCCGGCCCGATTTGCCGGAGCAGGCGGAACTGGGCTTTTCCGATGCGAACACCCCGGAGGGACCATGGCGCGTATACAGCGTCGCCTTCGGGCCCGCTGTGGTGCAGATCGCGCAGCCGTACAGCGCACGGCACGAGGTGGCCGCGCGCATGGCGCTGCGCACGGTGGCGCCGCTGTTGATTCTGCTGCCGCTGCTCGGGTGGATCGTGTGGCTGGCGGTGGGGCGCGGTTTGGCACCGCTGGGCTCGGTGGCCAAGCAGGTGCAGGCGCGCGATGCAGCGGCCCTCTCGCCACTGCCCACGCAAGGGCTGCCCGACGAGATTCGCCCGCTCACCAACGCATTAAACGATCTGCTCGCGCGCCTGGGCACTGCGCTTGCGCACCAGCGTGCGTTCGTTGCCGATGCGGCGCATGCGCTGCGCACGCCGCTGGCCGCGCTCAAGCTGCAGTTGCAGGTGGCCGACCGAGCGGAAAGTGAAGATGAACGCCGCGCCGCGCACGCTGATCTGCACCGCGGCGTGGAGCGCATGATCCGTCTGGTGGGTCAACTGCTGACGCTCGCACGCCAGGAGCCCGGCGCCGCCGATACCCAACGCGCGCCGGTTGCGCTCGATGCCGTGGCGGCCGACGTGGTGGCAGAGCTGTCCCCGGCGGCGGTCCACAAGGGGATCGACCTGGGCGTGGACATGGCGTCGCAGCCGGCGTCCGTGCTGGGCAATGCAGATGCGCTGCGCGTGCTGCTGGTCAACCTCGTCGATAACGCGCTGTGCTACTGCCCGCGCGGCGCCCGCGTGGATGTCTCGACCGGCCACACACCCGATGGTGGCGTGCAATTGGTGGTGGAAGACAACGGCCCCGGCATTCCCGAGGAAGAGCGCGAGCGCGTGCTCGACCGCTTCTATCGCCCCACCCAGGCGCCCACCGGCGGCAGTGGCCTGGGCCTGGCCATCGTGCGTGAGATTGCACAGGCGCACGACGCCACGCTGGCGCTGGAGGCGCGCGAAGGCGGCGGCCTGCGCGTGGTGCTGCGGTTTCCATTCAGGGCCGGCGCATAGCGCAGCCGAGACACATTTTGTTTCGTGTAACGTCCGGGGCTTTAAGTCTCGTTTAAGTCTGCGTGCCTACGATGCTTGCAACCGATGGGCACGACAGGCAACCCGCCAGCCGTGGCCCGCGTTCAAGCATGAGAGGACACGACCATGACACGCCAAACCCTGGCACGCAGCGCGGCCGGCCTGGCCGCAGTGATCGCGGTTGCGGGCGGCTATGCCTATCTGCAGAAAGACGTGATTTCGCGCGCGGTGGCTGCACCCGTGGCACCTGTGACGGCATCTGCGACGGCCATGCCGCCGGTGGCTGTGGCGGCGCCGATGGATTTCTCCGGCATCGTCGAGCGCTACGGCCCGGCGGTGGTCAACATCAGCACCACGGCCCATGCGCAGCGCACCAGCATGCAAGGCCTGCCGCCCGGCATGAGTCCTGATGACCCGTTCGCCGAGTTCTTCAAACGTTTCATGCCGCAAATGCCGCAGCAGCGTGGCGACCAGATCGTGCGCGGGCTGGGCTCGGGCTTTATCGTCTCGGCGGATGGGTTGATCCTCACCAACGCACACGTGGTGGACGGCGCGCAGGAGGTCAACGTCAAGCTGACCGACCGCCGCGAGTTCAAGGCCAAGGTGCTCGGCGTGGACAAGCAATCGGACATTGCCGTGCTGCGCATCTCGGCCAAGAACCTGCCGGTGGTGCAGATCGGCAGCCCGGCCAGCACCAAGGTAGGCGAGCCCGTGGTGGCCATCGGTTCGCCCTACGGTTTTGAGAACACCGTGACGGCGGGCATTGTTAGCGCCAAGTCGCGCGCGCTGCCCGACGATACCTACGTGCCGTTCATCCAGACGGACGTGGCCGTGAACCCGGGCAACTCGGGCGGCCCGCTGTTCAACCAGCGTGGTGAAGTCATCGGTATCAACTCGCAGATCTACAGCCAGACCGGCGGCTATCAGGGCCTGTCGTTTGCCATTCCGATCGACGTGGCGATGAAGGTGGAGCAGCAGCTCGTTGCCACCGGCAAGGTCACGCGTGGGCGTCTGGGCATTGCGGTGCAGGAGGTCAATCAGTCGCTGGCGGATTCGTTCAACCTGCCCAAGCCGGAAGGGGCGCTGGTCAACTCGGTGGAGGACGGTGGCCCCGCCGCCAAGGCCGGTCTGCAGCCTGGTGATGTGATTCTGCAGATCAACGGCACGCGCATCGACCGCTCGGGCGATCTGCCAGAACAGGTGGCCGACATCAAACCCGGCACCACGGTGCCACTGCAGATCATCCGCCAGGGCAAGCCGACCACGTTGACGGTCACCATCGGCGCGGCCAAGGATACGAAGGTGGCGGCCAATGAAAAGGCAGCGCCCGATCAGGGCCGCCTGGGCTTGGCCGTGCGCCCGCTGCAACCGGAAGAAAAGCGCCAGAGCGGCCTGCCGGGCGGCTTGGTCGTGATGGACGCCACGGGCCCGGCAGCCAAGGTCGGCATCCAGCCGGGCGACGTGATCCTGTCGCTCAATGGCACACCGGTGTCGTCGGCGCAGGAGCTGCGTACGCTGGTTGAACGTGCGGGCAAGCATGTCGCCCTGCTGGTGCAGCGGGATGACACGAAGATCTTCGTGCCCGTGGATCTGGGCTGACGCCGGCTGAGCGCCGTACGCATCGCCCTGATGGCGTGGATAGCCGGTCCGGTTGGGCCGGCTATTTTGCTTGGCGTCAGCGTTTGACGCAGAGCCGTGCGGCGGCGCGGTCCAGCGCGATGCGGTGCAGCGTGTCGAGGGCCTTCTCGCGCGCGACGTGTTCGATGTCACGTGCCACCTGCGTCGGGCAATCCGCACCGGTGCGGGCGGGGCCGGCGTCATGCAGGGTCTGCAGAATGGCCTTTTGCAACGTGTCCAGGCGCGGCCGGATGACGTCCGGCAGGCTCTGGCGCGGCGCGGTCGGTGCGGCACCGGCGCGGCGCCAGTCGTTCAGCAGGGCGTATTGCACTTCCTTGTTGGCTTCGATCTGATCGGCAAACACGTCCGCCGCGTCCGTCGCCACCAAGCCATAAGTGGGCGCCATGGCCGAGACGTTGGCGATGACTTTGGCCTCGCGCTCGGGGTCATAAACCGATTGGCCGGTGTCCCACTTGCTCAATGCCACCTGGTCAGCGGTGACGAGGCGGTCGGCCAGATGCCGAAGCAAGGGGGCGAAGGGGCCTTCCTGGGCGCTAGGCTGGGTTGCACAGCCGGCCATGAGCCAACCGGCAAAGACGAGTGCGGCCGCGGGGCGGGCCATGGAGCGCTTGAGAAACGGCGTCATGCTGAATGTCCTGTCACGAAGAGTCGCCATGATACCGAAGCGCAGGGCGTGCTCCGGCCGCGATGCGGTGGCCCCAAGTGCGCGCCGCCATTGCGTTTGCATGTGCTGTTCGCCCTAAAACCCAGGTATCATGCGGGCTACGCGCCGACTGTGTCTGCAAAGCCAGACGCGGCGCAAGCTTTGAGCGTACGACAATGGATTTCGACCCCGATCTGGAAGGTTTGCCGCTGTTCGCCAAACCCGCATTCGGCTGGGAGGATTCGGTGTCGGCAGCGCCAGCCGAAACACCCCCCGCCAAACCCCGCCGCCCGCGCCAATGGCGTGGTCCCATCACCCATTGGGAACGCGGCTACCGCTCCCACTATTACCGCGACAAGCGCGGCAAGAAGCTCGGCGAAATCCACCTCAGCCCGCGCGGCGAGGCGCCGCTTCTCTACCGCTGGCTGGCCGGCACGCTCTCGGGCATCGAAGGGTCGCTCTCGCACGCGCGCATACGGGTGGAAGAGGCGATCGGGTTTGGGATGCGGCAGATGGCGCTGTTCTGAGGCGCCAGCCAGGCGTGTCGCCAGGCATGGGCGATGCGTCAACCAAGGGTTCACCACGACGAGGAGAACCCCATGCCGACCATCGTTCGCATCTTCACCGACCACGCCGCTGCTGAGGCGGCCCGCCAAGCCGTACTGAACACGGGCCTTGCGCTGGAGCGTGTGGCGCTGTCGCATCAGGCTGACGAAGCGGGTGCCGTGTGCGGCAACTTCCTATGCGGCGATCACCAGCCCGATGGCGAGCTTGCCGAGACCTACGAGCGCAAATTCCAGAATGTCGTGATCGGCGGGCGTTTCCTGCTGACGGTCGACGCCGAGCCGGCCCAGGTGGACGCCGCCGAAGCCGCGCTGCTGTCAACCGGCGGGCACGCGGTCGATGATCTTGGCCCCAAGCGCTAAGCCTGCGCGGCGGCTCTAGAATGCAGGCACCGCACACACCCGCGTGCGCGCTCCAAGATCTCGAACACCGCCTCGCCCAGCCGACAACGTCCAATGGCCATCGACTCGACCTTGCTTACTGCCCTCGCGCCCACGGGTGTGCTGCGCGCTTCCATCAACACGGGCAACCCCATCCTCGCGAAGCTGGATGCGCAGGGGCAAGCCGTGGGCGTGTCGGTTGACCTGGCGCATGCGCTGGCCGAGCGCCTGGGTGTGGCGTTGAAGCTGGTCGTGGTCGATGCCGCCGGCAAGTCGGTCGACGTGGTGTCGCAAGAGCAGGCCGATATCGGCTTCTTCGCCATCGATCCGCGCCGCGCGGCAAGCATCGCGTTCACGGAGCCCTATGTGCTGATCGAGGGCTACTACCTCGTGCGCAATGATTCGCCCATTCGCACCAACGCCGATGTGGATCGCGCCGGCAATCGCGTCGTCGTTGGCAAAGGCAGCGCGTACGACCTCTACCTCACGCGCGAACTGCAGCATGCAGAGATCGTTCGTGCGCCTACCTCGCCGACGGTGGTGCAGATGTTCCTGGATTCGCATAGCGAGGTGGCGGCGGGCGTGAAGCAACAGCTCGAAGCCGACGCCGCCAACGTGCGGGGCCTGCGCTTGCTGGACGAACGCTTCATGGTGATTCGTCAGGCCATGGGCGTGCCGACCAGCCGAGGCGCGCAGGCAGCGGCATATGTCGCAGGGTTTGTTGAAGACATGAAGGCGTCGGGGTTTGTTGCGCAGGCGTTGCAGCGGCACGGGGTGACCGGGGTCACCGTCGCACCGGCAACGAAGCATCCGGGTGCGATTGTTTCGCAGCCTTCGGGTCATGCTTGATCTCTAAGCGCCCGCGCTGACCATGCGTCGTACGACGTCGAACCGGGGCGCGGTGGCGGTCACGCCGCCTTGGGGTACCTAGCTCTCACACGGCCAGCAGGTCGTGCGGGTGTTCGAGCAGCGGTGTGCCGGCGTGCCGCTGCAACGCATCCGGCGCGGTATATCCCCAG
Organism: uncultured Ralstonia sp.; assembly: GCA_966433195.1. Taxonomy (GTDB): domain Bacteria; phylum Pseudomonadota; class Gammaproteobacteria; order Burkholderiales; family Burkholderiaceae; genus Ralstonia. Next base: position 282,382 of record CBJMVH010000001.1, on the reverse strand, counting down.
GCCACGCCGCGAAACGCGATACCTGCCGCGCGTGCGGCATCGGCGTCGCGTATCTCATCGCCTACGTACAAGACCTCTTCGCGCGGGATGCCAGTGGCCGCAACGAGCGACGACAGCTTGCGCGCCTTGCCGAACACCGAAATGCCGCAACAAAACGGATCGAAAAGCCGAGCGGTGGGACCGAGCACCGCACGCACCGTGTCTTCCGCGTTGGATGTGGCGATGGCCAGGCGCACATTGCGTGCAGCGAGCGCTTCCAGCGTGGGCGCAACATCGGCAAACAGCGTGGTCTGCGCAGCGCGGCTGCGCATCCGCTGCCGCATGTCGAGCGTGATGGCCGGTGCCTTCCACAGGGGAATGCCCAACATGCGCATCACGTCGCGCCCCGAGGCGCCGCGCGCCTGCGCCAGTGCCGCACCCTCGAGTGTGCGGAAACCGTGCTTGGCGGACGCGGCATTCAGCGCGTTGATGAAGAGGTCAAACGAATCGGCAAGGGTGCCGTCGAAATCGAATGCGATGAGGCGATAGGGCATGGTGTGTCTTTGATTCGTCCGGCGGTGGCCGGGGCGCCGATTCTATCGATGGTCTCCGCTCTGTAGTACAGGGCGATCGCTTGCCGTCAGCCAATCGAAACGTCGAAACGTCGCAAAAGTAAGGCACGCACAATGCGGTCGGCGTAGCATCCTGTTTCCCCAATTTCGAGAGGAGTGCCCGCGCGATGTCCAAGACCCAGTACTACGCTGCCACCAGCCTCGACGGTTATATCGCCACGCACGACCATTCACTGGATTGGCTGATGCAGTTCGGCTCACTGGAAGGCACGAGCTACGACGGCTTCATCCGCGATGTTGGCGCGCTGGCGATGGGTGCGTCTACCTACATGTGGTTGTTGCGCGAGCTTGTGCAACCAAGCGGGGCAGAACACCAACCGTGGCCGTATACGCAGCCGGCATGGGTGTTTACGTCGCGCGAATTGCCCAGGGTGGAAGGGGCAGATGTTCGCTTCGTGCAGGGCGATGTCGTGCCCGTGCACCAGGAGATGCTCGCCGCGGCCGATGGCCGCAACGTATGGATCGTTGGAGGCGGCGAGCTGGCGGGGCAGTTTCTCGATCGCGGCTTGCTCGATCAGTTGATCGTGCAGGTGATGCCGGTGGTGTTGGGCACGGGTCTGCCGCTGCTGCCGCGCACGATCGTTACGCCGCCGTTGAAGCTGACCTCTGCTGTGCCGTACAAGAACACCTTCGTCGAGATGCGGTATGAGGTGGTGCGGGAGTAGTGCGGGCAGCCACGTAAAATCGCCGCACCAAAACAATGCTGGGGGTTGAATTGATACGTAAAGGGATCGCGATTGTTGTCGGCCTCATGCTTGCCACATCTGCGCTCGCAGATAGCCGCGAGGAAAAAGTGCAGAAGCTGATGGAGGCCCAAGGGCTGATCGAGCTGTTTGATCAGTCATTGGCGAGTGGCCGAGAATACGGTCGCAAGCAAGCTGATCAGATGCTGGACCAGATGCTCAGTGGCCTGAACCCGGATGAGAACTTTCGCAAGCGCTTTCAGGAGGTGATGGACGCGTTCATGAGCGAGTTGCAACCGCCTTGGGGCGCGCAGGAAATCGTCCAGACCTGGGGACAAGTGTATGGCGAAAAGTTCACCGACGACGAGTTGGATCAGTTGATCGCGTTTTATTCATCACCGCTCGGCCGGAAGGACGTGGCGGCGTCGCGTGAGGCCATGCCGGTGTTTTCTCAGGTCTTCCGGGATCGCTACAAACCGATTCAGGAGCGGGCAACCGCGAAGTTTGTGGATCGGGTCAAGCTGATTGCGCGGGAATGCCGCTGCAAACGCTGATGTGACGCACCGGCGGCTGCGCGGCAAGCTGTGCAGCCTCACGCCCCCAGATCATACGGCCGCGTCATGATCTCCAGAAAGTGCCCATCTGGATCATCGAAATACAGCCCCCGCCCACCGTTGTGCTCGTAGGTTTCGCCCTGGCGCCTCTTGGCCGGGTCCGCCCAGTAGGTCAGCCCTTTTGCCTGGATGCGTGCAAAGGCGCCATCGAATTCGGCATCGCTGATGAGGAAGGCGTAGTGCTGCATGGCGATGGGGCCGTCGCGATCAAAGAAGTCGAGCGACACGCCGTTCGATAGCGGCACGACCAGCATCTGCCCAAACGGAATCGGTTCTGGCAGGTCCAGGATGTCGCGCAGGAAGCGCGTGGATTTCTGCTTGTCGCGACACCAGACGATGGTGTGGTTCAACTCGATGGGCATGGGCGTGCCTCCACGGTGGTGTTGCTTCCACGATAGACCACGCCCCCGCGCATGCAAGGCGCGCCGCGTCAGCAAGTTGCCTGCCTGCAAAGCCTGATGTGGCGCCGGTTCTGGCGCGCCAGCGCGGTGCGGTTTTGCGCAAAACCTGTCGGCTTGACAACGCTGTCGGCGTCTCCTTTTCTGGACAGGCTTTCGGTCCACTAGGCAGGAGACGACGATGCATCGACAGGCTCACTTTTTCATTCGGCGCCGCGCGGCAAACTTGGCGGCATGGTTGACGCTGGGGTTCGCAGCCTCTACCGCGCTGGCCGATGTCGGCATCGGTGCGGCGTTGCCGCCGTCGCCCGACAAGCTTTACGGCGATCTCTTTGTTGCCGTGCAGACCGCGCAGGTGTATCCGGATCAGAAGACCTTTGTGGATGCGGTGCCCAAGGCCGCGCCGGCCGTCATCCTGCAGGCGTATCAGGCGCAGAAGGGCGTGCCGGGCTTCTCGCTCAAGGCGTTTGTCGATCAGTACTTCACGCCGCCCGTGGATACGCCCGTCACGCCGCCTGCGGGGCAGACGTTGCGCGCGCATATCGATTGGCTGTGGCCGGCGCTTACGCGCACCACTACCACGGCGCCCGACAACAGTTCGCTGATTCCGCTGCCCAAACCGTATGTGGTGCCCGGCGGCCGCTTTCGCGAGGGCTATTACTGGGACACCTACTTCACCATGCTCGGCCTGCAGGAGGCCGGCCGCGAAGACCTAGTCGACAACATGCTCGACAACTTCGCTTATGCCATCGACCAGTTTGGCCACATTCCCAACGGCAATCGCACGTACTACCTGAGCCGATCGCAGCCGCCGTTCTTTGCGTTGATGGTGGAGCTGGCCGCCCAACAGGAGGGCGACGCTGCGCTCAAGCGCTACCTGCCGCAACTGCGCAAGGAATATGCGTACTGGATGCGCGGCGCCGCCACCACGCCCGCCGGCCAGGCGAGCAGCAACGTCGTCGTCATGCGAGATGGCACCGTGCTCAACCGCTACTGGGATGACCAGGACACGCCGCGCCCTGAGTCCTATCTGCAAGACGTGACCACCGCGCAGCAAAACCCAGGGCGCCCCGCCAACGAAGTCTGGCGCGACCTGCGCGCCGCCGCGGAGAGCGGCTGGGATTTCAGCTCGCGCTGGTTTGGCGACAACGCCACGCTGGGCACCATACGCACCACGTCCATCGTGCCGGTGGACTTGAACAGCCTGATGTTCCAGTTGGAGAAGACCATTGCGCGCGGCTGCACGGCTGCGCGCGACTTTGCATGCACGGTGGAGTATTCCGTGCGTGCCGGCAAACGCGCCATCGCCATCGAGCGCTACCTGTGGCACCCCGCCGGCTACTACGCGGATTACGACTGGCAGCTCGGCCGCATCCGCGACAACAAGTCCGCTGCGATGACGTATCCGTTGTTCGTCGGCGCCGCGCGGCCCGATCGCGCATGGAAGACGTTGCAATGGACGCAGCAAGCGCTGCTGCAAGTCGGGGGGCTGTCGACCACCACGTTCAAGACGGGCCAACAGTGGGATGCCCCCAACGGCTGGGCGCCGCTGCAATGGATCGCGTTGCGTGGCGCGCAGAAATACGGCTGGCAACCGCTCGCACAGGCAATCGGCGAGCGTTTTCTCGGCAGCGTCGAGCAGCTCTACGCCAGCCAGCAGAAGCTCGTCGAGAAATACATCGTTGATGGAACCGGCACTGGTGGTGGGGGTGGCGAGTATCCGCTGCAAGACGGCTTCGGCTGGACCAACGGCGTCACGCTCAAGCTGCTGGATGCGTATGGTCGCGGGCAGTAAGCTGGGCGTCTCATCTGCCCCAGCGAGGCCCGTGCATGCCCATCGAACTTGATCGCGACATCCGCGAAGAGGCCATCCAGTCGATCCAGCGCTATTTCGACACGCACATGGAAGCGCGCATCGGCAACCTTGAAGCCGGCGCGCTGCTGAGCTTCTTTCTGGAGGAGATTGGCCCTGTGGTGTACAACCTCGCCGTGCAGGAGGTGCAAGAACGCCTGCACACCCGCGTGGCCGAACTGGATTACGAATGCCACCAAGAGCCGTTCGAATACTGGAAGAAATTCGACAAGCGCCGATAGTTCCCGGCTACCATGCGCGGATTCCATCGCCGGGGCTGCTTCGCTTCCATGTCTTCCTTGCGCGCATTCTTCAGCACCGCCTTCCGCTGGCAGCGTGGTCGGCAGGGCACGGGCTACGACAAGATGCTGCTGGCCACCGCGCTGTGGCCCCTTCCGTTCGACAGCTACCTGATCCGCTATCCGGAAGGCTCGGAGATTCCACCGCATACCGACCCGGTCTCCAACGGCCGGCACTATCGGCTGAATATCGTGCTGAAGTCGCCGCGTGCCGGCGGCGAGTTTGTCTGCGCCAACCCGATCTTCGAGACACGACGCATCAAGCTGTTCCGGCCCGATGCGTGCGAGCACTGCGTGACGCGCGTGGTGGGTGGCAGCCGGTATGTGTTGTCGGTGGGGTGGGTGTTGGGGCGGCGTCGCGCCTAGGCTTGTGGCGCGTTCGCGTCACCGAACTCGGCGAGCAGCGCTTCAAAGATCTCTGGTGCCGGGAACGCCTTGACCTCGTAGCGTGCCGGTACGTCCTGCGTCCGCGTCATCAGGTGGCCGCACGTCTCCATGGCCCGTTCCCATGGCAGTTGCACGAGGTGCTTGGTGCTCTCCCGATAGAGGAAGACGGACTGCGTGACGGGCAGCAGCGAGTGCACATCTTCAGACCACACGCAGTTGGTCTTAATACTGCCATCCGGCCCCTGAAAGGCCTTGTAGTTGGCGACGAAGATGTCGACGCCCCGGTGCGCGTAGGCCTGGTCGAGCAAGGCTTTCTGCGCGTCGTAATCGCCAATGGCTTCCTTGGTTTGCAGCAGGGTCAGTCGTGCGGCCAGCGTCGGCGGCACGAAGTTCTCCCAGCCTTCGCCCGTCCAGCGCAGCATGCGCGCCGATAGCGGCCGCGGTTCCTCCAGTGCCGCCTCGGCCAGCGCCAGCATGACCGCGAGCCCGGCCTCGTTGCGGTCGCCTGTGAGCAACAGCGCAGCGCGGCTCGGCATCATGATGACCGGCGTCCCGCTGATGGGCTGCCGGTGCAGCAGGTCGGTCAAAAGCAGGCGCGAGGCATCGTAGTAGTCGTTGAACTGCGAGACGAATACGCCGTTGCCCAGGCTCTTCCACGGCTGGGTGGAGCGGCTGCGCAGGTTATCGACGGCGATGGCGTAGGCTTCGTCGAACGTTACTCCCCAGTCTTTCAGTCGCGCCTCGTTGAGCCGTGCGATGGAATATTCGCCGTCGTAAGCGAGTCCTATCTCGACGTTCTCGCACAGCGGCCGGAATGCGATGTGGCGCTTGCCTTCTTCGGCACCGGTATGCAGTAACGCCTGGCCGCGCTCGGCCGTCCTGCGGATCACGGGCAGCAGGCGGGCGCGGGCCTGCGCGAAATCGTCGGGGATGTAGTGCTGCATCATCGCCATGACCTGCCGCCGGAGCGCTTCGGCGCGGTCTTTGCGGGCCGCAGCCTTGTACTCGGGATAGATGTTGGCCAGGTTGACGATGTCGCTGGGCGACTTGCCCGGAACCGGTACGACGAGCCGGTTGTGCGGGGCTTCGTACTGCCATGGGCGCGTGTCGCCCAGTTCGCGCGCCTTGTTGATGAACAGCGTGACGTACTCCTGGACCGTGGGCGGCGAAAACAGGCGGGTGAGGAAGCGCATGGGGTGAGGGCGCGATCGCGTTGTTGGGGTAGGGCGGGCTGGCGCAGATTACGGGTTGCCTGCTTTGGCCCGCTGTGCCCGCACGTAGCGCAGTTCTGCTGCTGCGCGAGTGTCGTTGGCATCCAGCTCCAGGCATTTTCGATAGAGCGCCTCGGCTTCGTCCAGGCGATTCTGCTCGACATACACGTAGGCCAGACCGCGCCAGGCGCGAGCAAGCTCGGTGTTCTTGATCTGCGGCGCCGAGAATTCGCGTGCATCGCGTTCGGCGGCCTCGAAGCTGGCGAGTGCCATGGGCCAGTTCTTCTCGCGCTGGTAGATGCCGCCCATTTCGGTACGGAACTGCGCGTTGTGCGGTGACATGTCGATGGCCCGTTGCAGCGTTGCCTTGGCTTCGTCCATGCGGTGCAGTTCGATCAGGGCATAGGCTTTGAGGTAATACGCGTAGGCCCAGTTGGACGACACCACCTTGGCGCTTGTCTTGGCATTGGCTGCCTCCACCAGGTACATCAGCGATTCGGTCTGATTGCGTGCGCTGTAGAGCCGGGCTGGGTCGTCTCGGTAGGCGTTTTCATAGAAGGCCGTGACCTTGTCCAGCGTGTCGATGGCCTCGGCTGCGCGGCCCGTCTTGGCGAGCTGTGCGCCCTCTTGTATGAGTTGTGCGTTACGGGTGTCGTCCGGGTTGGGAGCAGGCGGGTTTTGCGCCCAGGCGGATAGGCTGGCGAGCAGCGCGGCAACGACAACAAAGACACGCAGAGACGGCATGGAAAACCCCGATCAACAGTTCCGGCGACGGTATCAGAACGATTTGACGGCCGGTGGAGAAGGAAGAGGGGTATGTCGGCCACCTGCAACGGGCGGCCGCCTGGCTAACGACGCGACGCTGCCTGCAGCGCGGCCAGCAAGTCGTCGCCCGACCAGGAGGGCCGCGTAGCGGCCTGTTCCGCCGCATGCACCAAGGCACACAACTGCGCGTTGATTGGCGCGCCCATGCCGAGCCGTTCGCCCAGTCGCACCACCTCGCCGTTGATCCAGTCGACCTCGGTTGTGCGGCCGGTAGCCAGATCGTCTGACATGGACGAGCGGGCGAGTGGGTCCATGGCCAGCATCTTGCCGCCCAGCCGCGCAAATACCGCATCGGGCGTGGCCAGTAGAGTTGGAATCCACGTGGGCGGCACGGGTGTCAGCTTGGCAGGCCGGATGCCAGCGCGCGCGAGCAACCTTAGGGCTTCGCGTTGTGCCAGCGCCAGGCAGCGCCGGTAGGCACGCTGCGATAACTCCGCTTTCAGCGGCCGATTGGCCAGGGCGTTGATGGCGTTGTTCAGATTGAGCAGCAGCTTGGCCCACTGCACGGCAGCCATGTCGGTACGCTGCATGAGCGGTAGCCCCGCACGGCGAAAGGCTTCGAGAAACGGTTGCAGTGCCGGTGATGCTGCTACCTCGAGTTCGCCCCCCGTGCCTTGGTGGAAGGCGCCCGGGCCGGGCTGCATGACGTTGAACGGCACCATGCCGGCCAGTACGGTGGCATGGGGAAGGGCGGCGCGCAGCACGTCGGCGTTGCGCAGCCCGTTCTGGAAGCTGATGACGGTGCTGCCCCCGCGCACGACAGGCTTGAGGTCTTCTGCAATGGAGGGAGTAGCAGCGGATTTGACGGTCACCAGAACGAGGTCAGTGGCGGCCGCTGCGTCGAGGGTGGTGACATACCGCACGTCCGTTGCCAGTACCTGCCAGCGGCCGTTGCGGTAGTCCGTCAATGTCAGGCCGTGCGCACGCAGCGCGTCGCCAATGTGAGCGCGGCCGATCAGCGTCACGTCAGCGCCCGCTGCATGCAGCCGCCCACCGATGTAACAACCGACTGAACCGGCCCCCACAATGCAGATCTTCGCCATGCGGCGCCTCCATGCCCCGGAACGGGGATGCGCCATCCTGCCTGCAGGCGTCATGGCGGAATGTCCGGCTTTTTACAATTTAGGGGTTTCTCCGGAAACCGCGCCACTGCTGGCATTGCGGCTTGAGGGCCGCGCCACAGGGGATTTTCTGCTGCCACGCGCGCCCGCGCCGTGTGACACTACGTTCGGTTTAGATCAAATAGAACAAAGCAGCCCAGGCTGCTTCGGGTGGAACTATGTTGGCTTCTGAACGTGCCGGCGAGGCGTCCGGCTTCGAGTTGAATACGCCACCGGGCCGCCGCGTCAAGCAGACGGCGCGCGCGGTGGCCGTGCTGTCGCTGCTGGTGTTTGTCTGTCTGGTGCCGTTTGCGCGCGTGCCGTTGATGCCGGTGCCGGCGTTCGTGCCGATTTACGAATCGGCACTCGTGCTCAATGATCTGTTTACCGCAGGGCTGCTGCTCGGGCAGGTTGTGATTACCCGTTCGCGGGCGCTGCTGGTGCTGGCGTGCGGCTATCTGTTCACGGCCATGCTCACGGTCGGGCACATGCTGACGTTTCCGGGGCTGTTTGCCGCGCAAGGTCTGTTGGGTGCCGGCCACCAGAGCACCGCCTGGATCTACATGTTCTGGCATGCCGGCTTTCCGCTGTCGGTGCTCGCGTATGCGTTTCTGCGGGATCGTGCGGGCGCTGCACCCCCGCAGCGGGTGTCATTGCGGATGATCGGGCTGGTGATAGGCATAACGCTGGTTGTGGCGTCCGGGTGCGTGGTGCTCGCCACGGCCGAAGAGCGCTGGTTGCCGGCCATCATGGCGGCCAACCACTACACGCCGGTGATGCTCTGGGTGGCCGGCACGACATGGAGCCTCTGTATGGCGGCGTTGTGGGTGCTGTGGCGCCACAAGCCACACGCCACGATCGACATCTGGTTGATGGTCGTACTGTGTGTGTGGGTGTGCGACGTGGCGTTGAGCGCCGTGTTCAATGCGGGCCGGTTTGATCTCGGCTTCTATGCGGGGCGCATCTACGGGTTGCTGGCGGCGAGCTTTGTGCTGCTGTTGCTGCTGATCGAGCAGGGCGTCTTGTACGCGCGCCTGAGCGCCGCTCTGGCGGAACTCAAGCGGCTGGCCATCACCGACCCGCTGACGGGTGTTGCCAACCGGCGTGGCTTTGATGCGGCGCTGGCGAATGCCTGGCGGCACTGCCTGCGTACGGGCACGCCGCTCTCGCTGCTGATGATCGACGTGGACTGCTTCAAGGCCTTCAACGATGCCTATGGACACGCGCATGGAGACCACTGCCTGACTGCGGTGTCTGCGTGTCTGAGCAAAAACGCCCGCCGCAGTGGCGACCTGGTGGCGCGTTGTGGCGGCGAGGAGTTTTACGTCTTGCTGCCCGATCTGGATGCGGTTGCCGCGGCGCAGGTGGGACAGTCGGTTTGCGATACCGTGGTCGCGCTCGGCATTGCGCATGTCAAATCGACGGTGGCGCCGTATGTGACAGTCAGCGTGGGCGTGGCGACGTTCGTGCATGAGCCCGGTGCGCAGCCGTCATGGCTGACGGAAACTGCCGATCGCGCCCTCTATGCCGCAAAAGTGGCAGGCCGCAACCGCGTCGTGTCGATGCCGCTGGCGAGCCGACCGTCGCCCCCGGTGCCCGCGCCACCGATTCCGTCGACGTTGCACTCCTGAGGCGTGTCGCTGCGTCACAAGAAAAACGCCCCGATGGCCGAGGCCACCGGGGCGTTGTCATATCAGGTGACGGGTCGGCCAGCCAACAGGCCGATCAGTAACCCCACACCTGCATTTCGTCGAGCGAGTAACCCCACTGCGTGGCGCGCTGGGTGCCGTACATGCGCACATAGCGTCCGCTGCCCTTGAGGTTGGCCAGCGACACGTGGCCCCACGACGCGCCATTCGTCGTCGAGTAGATGTTGGTCCAGTTCAAGCCATCGTTCGACGTCTGGATGGAGTAGACCTTGGCGCCCGCGTCCCAGTACAGGTCGACGCCGGTGATGGTGCGAGTGGAGCCCAGGTCCACCATCAGCCATTGCGCGCCCGCAACGCCCTCAACGGAATCCCAACGTGTGTTGTTCGTGTCGCCGTCAAACGCATAGGCCGGGCCGAAGCTGGCGCTGTAGCTGGACGACGCGCTGGCCGGCTTGCCTTGTGAGAGCAGCGTGACGGCCTGAGCGGCCGCGGTCGTGGCGCCGGCGTAGTAGTTCGAGCCAAGTTTGGCCTTGGTGGTGTCCGAGTTCACGCCAAATTGCGAAAGGCTCCAGCGCTGACCGGTGCTCGCATCGCCCAGGTAGAGCTGATAGCCACCGGCGGTGGTGGACGAGAAGAACACGTAGTTCGTGCCGTTGACGGGCGACGGGTCGGAGTTGTTGCTGTTGCAGTCGTTAAGCGAGAGCTGGTTGGGCGTGTCGCTCGGGTTGACCTTGGTGTAGATCTGGTCAGCCTGGCTGGTGGCGTCATGCCAGCGGGCGTAGAACACCGTGCCGTCCGCACGCACGATCGGGTAGTACGTGGCCAAGCCTGCCGGCGTGTCGAAGGCCACCTTGGTGGTGCTGCCCACCGTCTGCTTGTACAGGCCCATGCCCGAGCCCGTGCCCGTGGTGTAGTACACGGCCGTGCCATCCGGCGTAGCAAACGGCATCGAGTTTTCCAGCGTCGGTGCGGTGCGCGTCAGGTTGACCACCGACGTGAACACCGGACCCGAGCTGGTGTACGACAGCGCGGCCTGCATCACATCACCGTTCTGCTTGAAGAACAGCGACTTGCCGTCGGTGCTGAACTTCGGGTCTTCGTTGCGCGTCTGGCCGGTGCTGTTGGTCAGGTTGATCGGTGGGTTGCTCGTGCCGATTTGCCAGAAGAACACGTTCCATGCGTTGTTCTTGATGCCCATGAAGGCAAGCCATTTGCCATCGGGGCTGAACACCGCATTCATCGGGTCCTGAATGCCCCAGGTGCTGTTGGACACCTGCTTGAGCGTGCGTGCTGAAAAGTCGTAGATGAAGATCTGGCTGGTGCCGTCGCCATAGCTCACGTAGCTGTGGTACGCGAGCTTGCCGGTCAGGCTGGCCGGAAAGGTGGTGTTGGATTGCGTGGGCGGATTAGCTACGCACGCGGCTTGGCTCGAGGCGGAAAACAGGGCAAACGCCGCGCCGGCAAGCAGGCCAAGACGGCCGAAAGACAACAGTTGGTTGCGCATGAAACAGGACTTCCTATGCAAGTGGGTCAGTGGCGGTGGCAACCGCCGCATTAAGTCCGCGTCACCTCTGGGAATTTGGGCAAAGCTTCGCCAAACCCGGTGGTTGACCGAGTTGAAAAAGCGCCACAAAACCGGGGGGAGTGACGAGGGATGAAACGCGCCAAAAACCCTGTTGCTTCGTACCGTCGTGCTTCTTGTCGGGGTCTCGACTACATCGAGAAGGCGAGTCGCGGGCCAGACTGTAAGGGTTTCGCTGACAGTCCGAAACCCCAATAAGAAAGCCCTTTCCCGGCTAATTTGCCGCGGCAGGCAGAGGCCGCCACATGGCCGTGTAAAACTGACACGTCAATTCTGCGCAACGTTGATAACGCTGCACGTACACAGTCCGTTTTGTTATTTTTACCGCGACCATTTGTCGCGCGTTTTAAACGCGACGGGGGTGCGAAGTTTGCTGTCGAGGCGGGTTTTGTTAGCGGCGGCGCACGTGGATGCGGGCCCTCTGGGGGGGATCCCGTGCGCATCACATTTCCGTGGGTGTGTGATCGGTTTTCAGGCCGTCACCAACACCGCATGCGCCCCGCGCATCGCCTCCAAATAAAACCCGCTCTCACTCTGCTTCGCCCGTCGCTTGGCCAGCGCGGCGGCGGTGCCGATGTCGTCACTGTTGCGGGCGGCCCCGGGGCACACATGCAGGGCGCCGACCGCCATCGTCACGAAGCGGAAGAACGCGGGCACCCCTTTGCGATCTTCGGCGTGGATGCCGCCGGCTGCGCGATCGGTGGGCGTGTACATGGCGAGCGCGTTGGCGTTGAACGTCGCCATGGCGCGTTCCACCCGCTCGCGCCAGTCCGCGCTCTGAAAGAGGATCAGGAAGTCGTCGCCACCCACGTGGCCAAGAAAGTCGCGCGTGGGCTCGCACGCCGCGGCCAGCACGGCGGCGGCCATTTTCAGCATCTCATCGCCCTGCCAATAGCCGTACTGATCATTGAAGGGCTTGAAGTGATTCAGGTCGACATAGCAGGCGTAGAACTCGGCACGCGCTTCCAGCAAACGTTCAATGTGCAGGTTCAACGGGATGTTGCCCGGCAGGAAGGTGAGCGGGTTCGCGTAGCGCGCGGCCTCGATGCGGATTTCCGTGACGGTGCGCACCAGCTCTTCGCCGGTGCCCAGGCCCAGGTAGCGGCCGTGCTCGGTGATGATGAAACCGTCGGTGAGGTAGCGCTGGTCTTCGCTCATCAGCAGCGCGGACATGTCTTCCAGCGAGGCGGATTTTTCCACCAGCACCGGCTGCCGGTTGGCAAACGCCAGCGCCGGTTTCTTGCCATACAGCTCGCGGTGATACGGCATCGCATACCGGTCGATAAACGCGCGGCGCGCGATGAGCGCGAGCGGACGCTCGTCTTCATCGAGCAACGCCACGGCGTGCAGATCGGCGTGGCGGTTGAACAGGTGGAGTACGTCATCGTTGCTGCTGCGCAGGGGCAGCGTGGGCGCCACGCGCAGCAGCTTGCTCGCCGTGATGGCGCGCCAGCCCACGCGCACGGTCTGCGGAAATACCGCAATCTGCGAAGACTGCAGCACGCGCGCTGCGTGGCTCGACATGTCGCTTGCGGGGGTGTCTTGCGGGCGCCCGAGGAAGAAGCCCTGCCCGAAGCGGATGCCGAGGTCACGCACCACGCCCAGCTCATCCTCGGTTTCCAGCCCTTCAGCAATGATGCTGGTGGCGCTGCCCTTGAGCGTTTGCTGCAGCGAGCGCGTCATGTCGAGCTTGGCCGGGTGCTTGGCAATGTCGCGCAGGAAATACTTGTCCAGCTTGATGAAATCGGGCGCCAGTTCGATCAGCAGGTTCAGGTTGGCGTTGCCGGTGCCGAAATCGTCGAGCGCGCATTGAATGCCAAAGTCACGCGCGACTGACAGGGCTTCAGCAAAGCTGGCGAGATCGTCAATGGGCGTCTGCTCCGTCAGTTCGATGACGATGCGCGAAGGGTGCAGATCGTGGTCGGCAATTGCATGGAGCAGGCGGGCGTGGTCTTGGAGTACCTGGCGCACGCCAACGGCGCTGAAGTTCAGGAACAGCTTGCCAGGCAGGCGCATGGCCGAGAAACGCTCGATGGCCAAGCGCGCGGCGGTGGTCTCCAGTGCAATCGCGTCGGCCGTGCTGGTGGCCGCGGCAAACAGGGCGGCAGGAGATTCCATGGCCGAGCCCACCGGCCCGCGCAGCAAGGCCTCATAGCCGAGCACTTCAGCGGTGGACAGGCGGAAGATCGGCTGGAACACCGTGCGCAGCATCTCGGGGGCAATACCTGAGGGCAGGAGAAGCGGTGATGAGGTCATGACGTGGGGCGCAAGCTCGGACGTTCCGCTAATCGGCCCCCTTTATGCAGCCTTGAATGAACTTTTTATGACGCACGGTGTGGCGCGGGTTGGCGGGTGGCGGCCCCTACCACGGTGGGGCCTGCGGCAGAATGCTTTACGCGCTTGCCGTCGACATCCAATGGCGCGTTCTTCATCCAATCACATCGTGCTTGACCCTCACACTGTGTGAGGTCCTAGCCTATGTCCAAGCCAGAAAACAGGAGCTAGGGTCTGTTTCCATATGAAACGCACGCACGTTGGCCCGAGCGGGGGTCAGATGCGCGAAGGACACCGCCGCAAAGGATCATTCCCTTTGCAAGGTGTGCCGACAAAGCAGATGGCCCCCGCTCGGGCCAACCCTTCGGGCGAGGGGCAGATGGGCCGTATGGCGTCGTTGCGGCCGGCTTGCTTAGCCGGCTAAGCGGCGCCGTCCACGCCTAGCCCTACGGCCCATCTGACCCTCGCGTGCGCGCGTTTCATATGAAAACAGACCCTTCCATGTTGTTGAAAGTCGGCGATCTCGCCAAACGCTGCGGCCTCACGGTCCGCATGCTGCATCACTACGACAGCATCGGTTTGCTCATGCCTTCGGCCCGCTCCGACAGCGGCTATCGGCTGTACGACAAGGCCGACATCGCCCGGCTGCATCAGATCCAGGCGTTGCGGCGCTTCGGCATGTCGCTGGCTGACATCGGGGCTTTCCTGGCAAACCCGGACGCTTCCCTGACCACGATCGTGGAGCGGCAGATCACGATGCTCGATCAGCAGATCACGCAGGCCAGCGTGCTGCGCGATCGGCTGTCGCGGCTGCACGACCAGCTTGTGCGCGAGGAGGAGCCCGAACTTGCCGAATGGCTCACAACCTTGGAATGGATGACCATGTACGACAAATATCTTTCAGCCGAAGAACGTCAGCGTGCGGAACGTCTGGACGCGGATGTGGCGCGCGGCGAGCGATGGGCCGCGCTGGTGACAACGGTGCGTGATGCGATGGCGCGCCAGGTGCGTTCGCGCAGCGCCGAGGCGCAGGCGCTGGCCAAGCGCTGGATGGACCTGCTCGCGCAGGACGCGCTTGACCCGGTGCTCTCTGCCAAGCTGCACACGATGCATGTGAATGAGCCGGCGTTGCAGGATCGCACCGGCATCAGCCTGGCGATGCTCGACTTCATCATGGAGGCGGCAAACGAAACCAAGCTGGCGATCTATGCGAAGTACCTGTCGCCGCAGGAGTTGCAGTACATGCGCGAGAACTTCAGCAAGCGCGCCAACGAGTGGCCCACGCTGATTGCGCAGGTGCGCCAGCATCTGGCGAAGGGCACGCCGCCGCATGCACCGGAGATGCAGCTGCTGGCCCGGCATTGGGTCGAGCTGTTCCGCTCCTACGCCGGCGATGATCCGCAAACGCAGGCCAAGATCCGTCTGGCGATGGAACGTGAACCTGCCCTGTCCGCCAGCCCGTGGATGGGCCCCGATCTGATCGCCTATGTGCGCGAAGCCATGGAAGGGTTGCAGGCGGCGTAGGATAGAAAAAAACGCCTGCCGTTCTGGCAGGCGTTTGCGCGATCAGTCTGCAGTGTTGCGCTGGCGCCATTTGCGCCGCAAACCGGCGATCAGCGTCCACGCGATCGCCAGCATGATCGCCCAGGGCACGAGATAGGCCACGGCCTGGATGACGCCCGCACTGGCGCGTACCAGCGAGGGAATGAACTCGCGCAAGGCGTTGCCGATGGGGGCCCAGAGGCTGCGTGCGCCGGTCTGGCGGGTCGTCATGTCGATGGAAAGCACCTCGCGGTTCACGCGGTCCATCAGATGTGCGTTCTGGCCGGTGGCGGCTTCCAGTTCGGATTGGGTTTCCGCCAGCTTCTCTGCAATCAGGATCAGGTCTTCCACCTTGATGGCCTTGCGCTGCAGCTCCAGCAGGCTCTTGCGATAGTTCTGCAGCATCTCCAGGCGCTTGCCGACTTCGGCCACCGGTTGGGCCAGGTCGTCGACGTGGGTGCCCTGGCTGACGATGCCGCCGCTGTCGGCCAGCCGCGCCCGCAGTGCACGCACGCCCTCGGGGGTGGCGCGCAGATTCAGGTGGGCGGTGCCCTCGCGCTGGTCGCGTTCCACCTGGATGCTCGCGTCCATGACCGTGCAGTGCCACGCGGCTTCTTTGGCGCAAGCGTCTTGCAGGTCGCGATAGAGCGGCTCGAGTTGCGGCGGCTCGACTTCCAGCGAGACACGGTGCTCGTACGCGAGGAACTTCTGCTCGGCACCGTCCGCCGTCTTGGCGCGCTCTTCTGGCGCCGCGGCGGACAGGGCGGCGGGCGATGCGCCGCCAGGTTCGGAGTCGTGCTTCTTGCCGCAAGCACTCAAGGACAGCACGATCAGAAGCAAGCCGAGGAATCGGGTCATAGGCACGTGGTGTTGGCGGGGTCTGTGAAGATGCCGCGCAGTCTAGCGTGTGCGGCTTAGGGCGCCATGGTGGCGAATGGGCATGAAAAAACGCCCGCCGGCGAACCGGACGGGCGTTTTTTTTCTGGGATGGCGACGCTTGTATCAGACGCCTTGCGGTACGCCGCGCGGTGCGCGCTTGCCGCTTTGTGCGGGCGCGTCTTCATGCACGTGCTCGACTTCGTCCAGGTAGCGGGTGTGCCAGCCGCTGGCCACGCCCCACTGGTAGAAGCCCAGCGACACGATTGCCACGACCACCATGTCCCAACCGTAGGGGATCAGGCCCAGGCCGCCGAATTCCTTGCTGCCGAAGTACGACAGTGCGGCAATGGTCGGCAGGTAGGCGATCATCCACCACGCGCCCTTGAGTTCCGTCTTGAAGTCGGGCCAGCCGGCCTTGGCTTGGTAGTAGAAGTACACGGGCAGGGCCACCAGCATCAGCACGATGATTTCGCCGGTCAGCGGCCACTTGGCCCAGTACAGGATCAGCGATGCGCACACGAAGGCAAACGGTGCGATCAGCGACAGGCCGGCCAGGCGCAGCGGGCGGTGCAGACCAGGGGAGGTCCTGCGCAGCGACATCACGCTGATCGGGCCCGTCAGGTACGAGATGACGGTCGCCACCGAAATGACGGCTGCCAGCGCACCCCAACCACGGAAGAAGAACAGGAAGATGAACGACACCGCCAGGTTGAACCACATGGCCGGACGCGACACGCCAAACAGCGGGTGCACACGGCCGAAGATGGCCGGCAGGGTGTTGTTGCGCTCCATCGCGTAGATCATGCGCGTGGTGGTGGCCATGTACGTGGCGCCGGTGCCCGAGGGGCTCACGAACGCATCCAGATACAGCACGACGGCCAGCCAGTTCAGGTTGAGCGCAATCGCCAATTGAGCAAACGGCGAGTGGAAATCGATGCCGTGCCAGCCGCTCGTGAGCGACTCCGGCGGCACCGCGCCCAGGAAGGCAATCTGCAAGGCCACGTAGATCACGGCAGCCAGCAGGATCGAGCCGATCACCGCAATGGGCACGTTGCGGCCCGGGTTGCGCGCCTCACCAGCCAGGTTGATCGGGCTTTGGAAACCGTTAAAGGCAAACACAATGCCGCTGGTGGCAATGGCAGACAGCACCGCCGACCAGCCATACGGCGCAAAGCCGCCCACCGTGCTCGCGCCTTCGGCCAGGCCGAAGTTGCCCGGGTGGAAGCCCGCCGCGATCAGTGCCACAGCGGTGGCCAGCGGAATCACAAACTTGAAGATCGTGATGGCGCTGTTGGCCTTGGCAAATGCCTTCACGCCCCAGTAGTTCAGCAGGAAGTACACGATGACCAGCACGGCGGAGAGCACCAGGCCGACCGGGGTCAACTCACCGTGCTGGAACAGCCCCTGCGCCCACGGCCACGGCCACGAGCTCATGTACTGGATGGAGGCCTCAGCCTCGATGGGGATGACGGTGACGATGGCGATCCAGTTGGCCCAGGCGGCCACGAACCCCACCAGCGAGCCGTGCGAGTAGCGCGCATAGCGCACCATGCCGCCCGATTCCGGGAACATCGCGCCGAGTTCGGCATACGTCAGGGCAATGGCCAGGATCACCACAGCGCCGATGACCCAGGTAAAGATGGCGGCGGGGCCCGCCACTTGCGCGGCATGACCGGCACCGAACAGCCAGCCCGAACCAATGATCGAGCCCAGACCAGTGAGCATTAGTGCCCAGGCGCCAAGGTTGCGTTGTACGTGTTTTTCCAAGAGGAGTCTCCACCCCGGCGAGTTGGAAGCTCGACAGGGTATTGCGGTGTGTTGACCAATCCGCTTAGTTCTACCGAGGCGACGCGGTTTTGGCATCGCCCACCATCCCGCGCGGCGGGTGTCGCCAGGCAGGACATGCGGGTGTAGGTGACACGTTGTGTCAGCCCCACCAGTCCGGTCGCGATGAAGGGCAGGGCGCGATGCCTGCTCTCCGGGGGGGTCGCGTATAGTCACCGGCGACAGTGTGCGGGGTGCCGCACTTGCCGCCCGATTGCCGGAGCTCGCAATGGGGCGCAATGATAGCGAAATCGGTGGCGGTTGCACCTTCTTTTTCATCGTTCCCCCAAGTTTTTTCGCCAATGAAGTCCTCTTCCTTCACCTCGGTTGCACCGACGTCACCTGTGCAGTGGCATCGGCGTGTGCTGACCCTGGCGTTTCCCATCGTCCTGGCCAACCTGACGCAGCCGATCCTGTCGGCCGTCGACACCGCCGTGGCGGGGCATCTGCCGGGGCCGGAATACATCGGCGGGGTGGCGCTGGGCGGGGTGTTCTTCAATTTCGTGTTCTGGGGTTTCGGCTTCTTGCGCATGGGCACCACGGGGTTGGTGTCGCAGGCGCATGGGGCGGGCGATGCGCGCGCACTGCGGGCCAGCGTGGTGCGTGCGTTGTTGCTGGCGTTGGCCATCGGGGTGGTACTCCTGCTGTTGCAGGGGCCGGCCATCCGCATCACCCTGGCGCTGCTGGGCGCTAGCGAGTCGGTGACGCGCATGGCGCAGGTGTACTGCCACGCGCGCATCTGGTCTGCGCCGTTTGCGCTGGCTAACTACGTGGTGCTCGGTACGCTGCTCGGGCGGCAGCAGGTGCGGCGAGCGCTGCTGCTGCAGGTGTTCATCAACGCCGTCAACATGGCGGCGGTATTGGGCTTCGTGTTGGGTGCCGGCATGGGCGTCGGGGGCATTGGCGCGGCGACGGCGCTGGCGGATATGGCGGGCTTTGCGCTGGGCATGCTGCTCTTATGGCTGCAGCGGCAGGAAGAGATGCGGCATCTGCCGCCGCTGACGCGCGCCGAACTGTTGGCGCGAGACGCCTGGCGCCGCCTGATGGGCCTGAACACCGATATCTTCCTGCGGACGTTGTGCCTGCTCGGCGCTTTCGGCTGGTTTGCCCACGCCGGCGCGCAACAGGGCGACGTGGTGCTGGCCGCCAACGCGCTGCTGCTCAACTTCCTGACCTTCATGGCTTACGGGCTCGACGGTTTTGCGCATGCGGCTGAAGCGCTGGTGGGCTCGGCCCTGGGCGCGCGCGATCGCCACGCACTACGCATGGCGATTCGCGTGTCGACGTTCTGGTCAGCGCTCGGCGCCGGGATGTTTGCGGCCGTGTATGCCCTGGCGGGCGCCGCCATCATCGACGTGCTGACCGATCAGCCGGCCGTGCGGGAAGCCGCGCGCCACTACCTGATATGGGCGGCGTTGCTGCCGGTGGTATCGGTGTGGGGCTTCCAGTTTGACGGTGTATTCATCGGCGCCACCCGCACGCGTGAACTGCTGGTGACGATGGCAGTGGCGGCCGCGGCGTTCTGGGGGTTGTCGGTCACGCTACAGCCGCTGTGGGGTAACCACGGACTATGGCTGGCCATGCTGGGGTTCATGGGCCTGCGTGGAGGGATGCTGGGGGCGTTATTGCCGAGAGTGTGGCGTGGCCCGCAGTTGCAGGCGGCTTAGGCCACCTTATTGCGCGTACTCCACCACCAACAACGCCGTCGCCACCGTCTTGCCGGCGTTTGAAATCGCGTGCTGCACATCGACGGGGTAGCGCGCGGATTCCCCGTGTCGCACCTTCTTCTCGCTCGGGCCGGACTGCACGGTCACGGTGCCGCTCAGTACGGATAGGTGTTCCTTGGAGCCCGCTTCATGCGGCTCGGACGCCAGCACGCCACCGGGCTGGATCTCCAGCTCATACCACTCAAACCGCGCCGCCAGTTCCACTGGGCCCAGAATCTTCAATTCGCACTTGCCATCCGGGCTTTTGATGACTGGGATGGAGTGTGCGGGGATGACGGTCACGGCCGGTGCCGAGTCCGCGGCTGCATCGGTTGACAGGAAATCCGCCAGCCCCACACCCAGTGCCGTGGCCAAGCGCCACAGCACGGCGACGGTCGGGTTGGCGAGATTGCGCTCAACTTGCGAAAGCATCGACTTGGACACGCCGGCGCGGCGCGACAGCTCATCGAGCGATAGCTTGCGCGCCTGGCGCAGCATTTGCAGCTTGGCGCCGACAGCGGGCGGACCCTCGGTCAGTGGATGGGCGAGTGGATCGGTGGCGGGGGCTTGTGCCATCGGTTGGGTTCTTGTAAATTGAACGAATTATTCGATATATCGAACTTGTTCGATTTATCGATCAACGCAGTCTACAGGAGGAGCACCATGGGGACAACGCAAGCCAACGCTTCCACCGACGCTTTCTACGCGCACATCCGCCGCGAACTGAAAGCCATCGAGGAAGCCGGTCTCTACAAGACCGAGCGCATCATCATCTCGCCGCAGGGCAGTGTGATCCGCACGGACGATGGCAAGGAGGTCATCAACCTCTGCGCCAACAATTACCTGGGTTTGTCGTCGCACCCCGAAGTGCTGAAAGCGGCGCATGAGGCGCTGGATACGCATGGCTTTGGCCTCAGCTCCGTGCGCTTCATCTGCGGCACGCAAGACCTGCACAAGACGCTGGAAGCGCGCCTGGCCAAGTTTCTCGGCACGGAAGACACCATCCTCTACGGCTCGGCGTTCGATGCGAATGGCGGCTTGTTCGAGACGCTGCTCAGCGCCGAAGACGCCGTCATCAGCGATGAGCTGAATCACGCTTCCATCATCGACGGCATCCGCCTGTGCAAGGCGCAGCGCTACCGCTACAAGCACAACGATCTGGAAGACCTGCGCGCGCAACTGGAGGCGGCCGATGCGGCCGGCGCGCGCTTCAAGCTGGTGTTCACGGACGGCGTGTTTTCGATGGACGGCACGATTGCGCGGTTGGATGAAATCCGCGCCATCTGTGATGAATTCGGCGCGCTGCTGGGCATCGATGAATGCCACGCCACCGGTTTTCTGGGCAAGCGCGGGCGCGGCTCGCACGAGCACCGCGGTGTGTTCGGCAAGATCGACATCATCACCGGCACGCTGGGCAAGGGCCTGGGCGGTGCGTCGGGCGGCTTTACCAGCGCGCGCAAGGAAGTGGTGGCGCTGCTGCGCCAGCGCTCACGGCCGTACCTGTTCTCGAATACGGTGGCACCGTCCATCGTGGGCGCGTCGATCAAGGTGCTCGACTTGCTAGAGGCCGACACCGCCTTGCGCGACAAGCTGGAAGACAGCGCGCTGTACTTCCGCCGCAAGATTGTTGAACTCGGCTTTGACATCAAACCAGGTGACCACCCGATCGTGCCGATCATGGTGTATGACGCCAACAAGGCGCAGGCCCTGTCCAAGCGCTTGCTGGAACTCGGGGTGTATGTGATCGGCTTCTTCTACCCGGTGGTGCCCAAGGGGCAGGCGCGCATCCGTGTGCAGATCAGCGCGGTGCATGAGCGTGCGCAATTGGATGCGGCGCTCAAGGCATTCGAGACGGCCGGCAAGGAACTGGGGATCATCTGATGAGCAGCAGCACTGAGCGCGCGCCGCGCATTCTCATCATCGGCGCCAATGGCCAGTTGGGTACCGAACTGGCCGCCGCACTGGCAGATCGCTATGGCAACAACAACGTCGTGACCAGCGACATGGTGCCCAAAGGCCGCCACCCGCAGATTCGCCACGAGATGCTCGACGTGACAGATCGCGGCCAACTGCGCGAAATCATCGAGCGCCACGACATCACGCAGATCTATCACCTGGCTGCGGCGTTGTCGGCAGCGGCGGAGCAGTCGCCCACCTGGGGCTGGCAGCTCAATATGAATGGCCTGCTCAACGTGTTGGAAGCCGCGCGCAACCACAACCTTGAGCGCATCTTCTGGCCCAGCTCGATTGCCGCGTTTGGCCCGACCACGCCGCCCGACAACACGCCGCAGAGCACGATCATGGAGCCCAAGACGGTCTATGGCATCTCCAAGCTGGCGGGCGAGGGCTGGTGTCGGTGGTATTTCGAGCACCACGGCATTGACGTGCGCAGCCTGCGCTACCCGGGGCTGATCTCGTACAAGACCGCACCTGGCGGCGGCACCACCGACTACGCCATCGACATCTTCCACTCGGCGGTGAAGGGGGAGCGCTATGCGTGCTTCCTGAACAGCGACGAAGCGTTGCCGATGATGTACATGCCCGATGCCGTACGGGCCACCATCGAGTTGATGGAGGCGCCTGCCGAGCGCATCACCGAACGCGGTAGCTACAACCTCGCTGGCGTGAGCTTTACACCGGCGGAATTGGCAGCGGAAATCCGTCGGCATCGCCCCACGTTTGACGTAACGTACGCGCCGGATTTCCGCCAGGCGATTGCGGCGAGCTGGCCCAACTCCATTGACGATTCCGTCGCGCGGCGCGACTGGGGTTGGCAGCCGCACTTTGGCGTGGCGGAAATGACGGTCGATATGCTCAAGAACCTTGCGCACTTGGCCGTGCCGAGCGAGACGCACGACGCACATTGAGCTTCCGGGCCAGTCGGCGGGCAGAAATGCGGCCCATCCCCCTGCCTGTTTGCGGTATCGGTCGGATGGGTTGTGTTCAACAATGCAGCATGACCGCCACTTTCCGCACCCGCCGCATGCCCTGTCCGACGCCCGACGAACGTTCTGCGTCACCCGACCCGGCGCCGCGCCATCGCGACGACCCGCCGCCCACGCAACGCACGTGGTGGGTACCCGTCGTGCGCATGTCTGCGGTGGCCGGCGTGGTGGCGGCCATTCCGCACACGCCGATTGCGCTGCCGTTCGCGGAAGGCGCGTGGATGCTGCACATGGCAGCGGGCTTGCTTTTCATGGTGGGCGCCATCGATAGCCTTTTTCTCTTCGTCATGCGTCGCAAGCCGTGATGGCGCCAGCACTCTGGTGCTTGCAACGCTACTTCCGGACCTCCCGGCGACCCCCGCTCGGTAAGTTTTAAAACAGGTTGTAAAAACGTTCAGACGACGGCCGGCTGCATGAGCCCAGCGTCGGTCGCACTGTCACGTATTCGTAACGGAATCGTTACAGAAACCGGGTGATTATGCGGCGGCGCACCAGACGTCGTCCCTATCCGGCAATCCTTTGCCGGTGCGGCTTTCCGCCACTTTCAGCGTCGGCCTTCTTGTGCCGCAAGTGTAAGCAGATGTTGCATTGCACGGTCCTGGCCCGATGCTTGCTCAATGTCGTGCGGTCACGCTGCGTGTGCAAGGTCAGTCAGTCACCTCCCGCCGCGCGCAGAACGATGTTCTTCCTATAAGCGAATCCGGATTGTTCCCACGGCATTCGCACTTCGCTCGTCCCCGCCGGCTGCCTGCGCGGGCGACACGGCGCTTTTTCTCGGATGGTCCCGGGGTTTCGACGGTCATTGCGCGCATGTGTGCCTGCCGCGGTGGGCGCCTGCGCGCGTGATCGGAATCGCTTCACAAGAAAACGAGGAAACCATGAAAGCAGTCCTGCTGGAGAATCATCCGTTGCTGCGAGCCGGACTTAGCGCATTGCTCGCGCATCCCTCCCTGGGCCTGGACGTTACTGCACCCGCGTTGCCAGCGGGCGAGCCAGGCGAACTGCAACCGGCTGACGTGCGTGCGGATTTGCTCGTCGTCGGTCTGGACGAAACCGACACCCCCGTTGATGCCGCCCAGCTGCGCAACGCGATTGCCAACAGCCAGGCGCGCCATGTGGTGCTGCTGGCCGCATCCCTGTCACCCGAAGAAGCGCACGTCGCCATGGCGTGCGGTGTAGACGCTTACGTGGCCAAGACGCAATCGCCCGAGGTGTTGCTGGCAACGTTGCGGCTGGTGCTGGCTGGTGGCCAGTCGTATCCCCCGCTGCCGCCGCGTACGACGGGCGCGGCAGTTCCGATGCTGGCACTCAACGCTGCAGAAGCCGCGCAACGGCTCAATGTGTCGCTGCGACAGTACGAGGTGCTGGTGTTGCTCTCGCGCGGACATTCCGTCAAGGGCGTGGGGCGTTTGCTGGGCATTTCAGAAGCCACCGTCAAGACGCACGCCTGCACGCTGTATCGCCGCCTGAACGTGCGCAATAAGAGCGAAGCCGTGTACGCCGCCATGCGCATGGGCATTCCGCTGGAGCTGCAAGGTGGCGCTGCAGCAACCCTCGCCGTGACCACGGACGCGGCAGAAGAGGCCGACGTGTTTGTCGAGACGGCCGATTCCGCGCCGCGCGCTGGTGCTGCGGTCGTCGATGCGGTGATGGCGCCGTCCAGGGCCCCCGCCGCGAACGTGACGGCGGCAGCCGAGCTGGGCGCCGAATCACGCTGGGCCGCCATGACGCGGGCATTTGGCAGCGTTGCGCCCGCCCAGCCGCTGCGCACGCCCGTGCGCACCGCCAACGGCACTGCTCGCCTGGGCTGACCCGCCCTAGGCCGCTTCGATGCAATGCGGCTGCCGTGCACGCGCACGCGCCGCTTACTGGACACGACAACAATGACAGCCCACGAGCCAACCTTCCGGAGCCTGCCGGCGGAGCGCGATTGCGCGCCCGTAGGGTGGGACCCGCGCCGGCATCCGCGCCGCTGCGCCATTGCGGCCGCCACCGTTGTGGTGGTCGGCACTGCCCCCATGGTGGCGCACGCCGCCTCGGACGATGCTTCCAACGCCGCCACGCGGCATCTCATCGACGCACAACTCAACGCGCCCGCCACTGTGGCGAGTGCAGGCAATGATGATCTGCCGGCATCACCAGCCAGCACCCTCTTGATTGCGCAGCAGGCAGTGCCTGCCGCTGCCGCTGCCCCCGCGACGCCCGCCCCGGCACCCGCGCCAATGCCGACGGCCGAAGCCGCGCCTTCAACGGCGCCTGCCCCGGCGCCTTCCCCGACGGTGATTCTTCCGCCGGGCGCGCCGTCGCCGGATGCTGCCGTGCCGGCACCTGCCATGTCGCCAAGTCCGAGCATGACCGCGCCCAATGCTCAGGGGCCGGGTGCCCTGGAGCCGCTGCAAGTGTCGCCTGAGGCAGCCAACGCCGCGGCCACGCACGCTACGGGCAATCCGCCAGAGAACGCACCGGCTGGCCCCATGCCGACCGACCGCACCGCCTTCCACGACGAAGTCATGCGGGAAGCGCGCGAGGGCGCAGCGACGCTGGCACAGGAGCACCTGCGCCAGCATCCAGAGTGGTTCAAGGAAAGCGAGTCGTGGCACGTCGACCATGCCGCCGCCGCACAGCGCATTCGCTGGGGGCGTCAGCAACTGAAAGTGATCAACGGACCGGAGCGTTTCGTCATCATCGACCAGGCCGTGGCCGAGATCGAGGCCTTGCTCAAGAAGGTGCCCGATACGCCAGAGAACGCCGCCTTCCGCCAGGAGATCGTCGCGGACGAGGTGGTTGCCCTGGCCTCGCGCGGGCGCATGAAGGATGCCGTCCGGCGTTATGAGGCGATGTCGCAGGCGGGCAAGGTTCCGTCTTACACCCGCGTGGCGGCGGGCGACGCGTACGCGTACCTCGATACGCCCGACAAGGCCGCTGCCGCCTACGCGCAGGCACTGAAAGACGCCACCCCCGGCGAGATCGAAACGGGCGATGTGCAGGAAGGCCTGTTCTACGCTTACCTCGACACGGGTCGCTTTGAAGAAGCCCGTGCGCTGCTCGACAAGATGAAGGCCGACAACCCGGAATACGTGCGCCTGGCGCCGGAAGCCGGTACACCCAACCCCGATTACTCGCGCGTCAAACGCCTGGAAGCGCAGTACCTGGTGCTGACGGGCCGCACGCACCAGGGCATTGCCGAGATGGACAAGTGGCGGCACGAGGCACCGTTTGCCGCGTCGCTCGTGAGCGCACGTGCTGACGGCGCGATGGTGCAGGCCGAGCCCTACCGCTCGCGCGACATGTACAAGACCGCGCTGGCCGAGCACCCGGATGACCTGAGCGTGGTGGCCGGCTATGGCCGCGCATCGCTGGCGGTGGATGACCTCAAGACCGCCAAGGACGTCGCCAATGGACTGGACGAGCGCTTTCCTGAAAACGGCTCGGTGCATGCACTGCGCAAGGATCTGGACGTGTACCAGAGCCCGCAGCTCGTCATCCAGTCGACGGCAGACAAGGGCAATTCGGTGTTCGCCAACAACGAGTTTGGCGTAGACACGAAGGCCTACAGCGGCCCGTTTGCCGATCACTACCGGCTGTTCTTCCACAACTTCTCGGGCCGGGCGAACTTTGATGGCACCTCGCAAAGCCGCGTGCGTAATGGCGCCGGCCTGCAATGGTTCGATACGGGCGTCGAGGTGAACGGCGAGGTGCACCAGTCTGTCGGCTCGGCCGGCAAGACGGGCGGCACGCTCGACGCGACGTGGATCCCGAGCGATCACTGGAAGGTCTCGGGCATGGTCACCAACGACGACCTGGAGGTGCCCTACAAGGCTTACCAGGTGGGCGTGACGGGCAAGACCATCAGCGGCAACGTGCGCTACACGTGGGACGAAACGCGCTACGCATCACTGACGTACGGCGTATCGCGTTACACCGACGACAACCTGCGCCAGCGCTGGGGCGCCAACTTCTACCAGCAGTTGTTCGTGTCGCCACGGCACACGGTCGGTGTGCTGCTGGGTGCCGATACGAGCAGCAACACCATGACGGGCCTGAACTACTTCAGCCCCTCGCGTGACTACAGCGGGCAGGCCACCGCCATCTGGTCATGGACGCCCTGGCGCTATGCCGACAAATCGTTCACCCAGCGCGTGTATCTGACCGGCGGCATGTACAACCAGCAGTCGTTCGGCACCAGCCCCATGGTCGAAGCGCGGCTGGAGCACGTGTGGCAGATCAACCGCAAGACGCAGGTCTCTTACGGCATCGGCTTCGGCCGCCATCGTTATGACGGGCAGCCCGAGAACCGCAAGTTCCTGTACCTGAACCTCAATATTCCGCTCTGACCGTACTCATGCCCATGCAAGCTCCCCGACAACCGTCACTGCGACGATTCTTTGCCTGGATGGCGCCGAGGATGGCGTTGGCCCTGATGTTGGCCTTCCTGGCGGCACTGCGTCCGGCTGCCGCCTTGCAGGTGGATTTCCTGCCCAAGCCCGATCCGGACGACGGCAAGACGTTCCGCGTGCTGTGTTTTCACGATATTCGCGACAACCTGCGCGCAAGCTTCGAGACGCTGCCCGATGCGTTTGCCGTTGACACCAAGATGCTGACGAACATGTTCAGCTGGATCCAGGCCAACGGTTATCACCCCGTCACGCTGGCGCAGATTGACGAGGCGCGCCGGGGCGGCAAGCCGCTGCCCAAGCGGCCCATCCTGCTGACCTTCGACGACGGCTACGAGAGCCACTACACAAAGGTGTTTCCGCTGCTCAAGCAGTTCCGCTTCCCGGCCGTGTTCGGTCTGGTGACGGAATGGACCAACGCCCCGCCGGGCGCCAAGATCAAGCTGTCGGACAAGCAGATCGTTCCGCGCGACTTCTTCATGAACTGGAACCAGATCCGCGAGATGCAGGCGTCGGGCCTGGCGGAGTTCGCCACCCACACGCACGACATGCACCACGGTGTGCTGGGCAACCCGCAAGGCAACGAGTTGCCCTCTGCAGGTACGCACGAATATCTGTCCAAGCTTGGCCGGTACGAGACCGACGACGAATACCGCAAGCGCGTGCGCAATGACTTGCAACGCAGCATCGACCTCATCCAGAAGAACACCGGGGCCAAGGTGCAGACGGTGGTGTGGCCCTACGGCGCCCACAACCAGATGCTGGACCAGGAGGCCGCCAACGTGGGGCTGAAGTACATGCTCACGCTCGAGCCTGGTCCCAACTCGCCAGACGTGCCGCTGACCGCTATCCGCCGCAGCCTGATGGGCTACGACACCAACACAGGCGACCTCGAGCGATCGCTGCGGGAGCCGGTGACACACCACGGGGAGATCAACCCCGTGCAGCGTGTGGTGCAGGTCGACATGGACTACGTCTACGACCCGGACCCGAAGCAGCAGGAAGCCAACCTCGGCAAGCTGGTCGATCGCATCAAGGATCTCGCACCGCGCGCGGTCTACCTGCAGGCGTTTGCCGACCCGAAGGGCAATGGGGCGGTCGACGCGGTGTACTTTCCGAACCGCCACATGCCCATGCGTGCGGACCTATTCTCGCGCGTGTCGTGGCAGTTGAAGACGCGTGCGAAGGTGGAGGTGTACGCGTGGCTGCCGATGCTGTCGTACAAGCTGCCGGACACGAACCCCGCGGCAACCCATCTGGTGCAGACGTTGCCGGGTGCGCCGCAGAAGCCGGGCACGACCAAGCCGCCGCGCCTGTCGCCGTTTGATCCGCAAGCGCGCCAGATGATCCGCGACATCTACGAAGACCTGGCCAAGAACTCCATCATCGACGGCGTGCTGTTCCACGACGATGGCGTGCTGGACGACTATGAAGACGCCAGCCCCGCTGCGCTCAAAGCCTACGAGGCCATGGGTCTGCCCGGCGACATCAACCAGATCCGCCAGTCGCCTGAGCTGATGCGGAAGTGGACGCGGGCGAAGACGGCTGCGCTGGTCTCCTTCTCGAAAGAGCTGATCGCCGTGGCGCAGGGTTACCAGAACGGCCGCGACATGCTGACCGCGCGCAACATCTTTGCGGCCCCCGTGCTGGACCCGAAGGCCGAAGAGTGGACGGCCCAGAACTTCGACGATTTTCTGGGTGCGTACGACTACGTGGCGCTTGAAGCGATGCCCTACATGGAAGAAGCGAAGGACCCGAAGGGCTGGATGAAGACGCTGACGGCCGCCGTGGCCAAGCACAAGGACGGCCTGAAGAAGACCATCTTCGAACTGCAGGCCGTGGACTGGCGCAACCAGGACAAGCCCATCCCGACCAAAGAACTGCGTGACCAGATGCGCAGCCTGCGCGCAGCGGGGGCACTCAACTACGGCTACTACCCGGATGACTTCATCGCGGGCCGGCCCGATACCGAGGTGCTGCGTGATGTGATGTCGCTCAAGACGTACATCGAGACGCGCAAGCCGCCGGGCGGCAACACGGGCAGTGTCGAAAAGCTTGGCACCAGCATTGCGCCGCAGAGCCAGCCGTCCAATGCTGGTGAGGACCGCAAGCCGGCGACGACCGAAGCGTCAGCCTCGCCCAACAACAAGGCCGGAGGCTGACATGGACCCGTTGCTGGTCAAGCGCTGGATCTCCGGCTTCGTCTTCTACTACCCGTTCTTCATGTCGTATTTCTGGATGATCGGCGGGCTGCTGCATTACTTCCTGCTGGAGCGCGGCACCAGCCGCATCCAGCATCCGCTGGCGCTGCTGGGCGTGAAGAGCTACCCCAAGGTGTCGATCATCGTGCCTTGCTACAACGAAGAGGCCAACGTGCGCGAGGTGATCAGCCACCTGGCGCGCATGCGGTATCCCAACTACGACATCATCGCCGTCAATGACGGCAGTTCCGACCGCACTGGCGAGCGCCTGAACGAGCTGGCCGCGCAGTATCCGCAGCTGCTGGTGATCCACCAGTCGTCCAACCAGGGCAAGGCGATTGGCCTCACCACCGCTGCCCAGGTGACGGACGCCGAATACCTGATGTGCATCGATGGCGATTCAATTCTCGACGTGGATGCCATTGCCTGGATGATCCGTCACCTGATGGAGAACCCGACCGTGGGGGCCGTCACCGGCAACCCGCGCATCCGCACGCGTTCGACACTGCTCGGACGCATGCAGGTGGGTGAGTTCTCGTCGATCGTGGGGCTGATCAAGCGTACGCAGCAGGTGTACGGACGTTTGCTGACGGTGTCGGGCGTGGTGGTGATGTTCCGCAAGCACGCCATTGAAGACGTGGGCTACTGGAGCAACGACATGCTCACGGAAGACATCGACATCAGCTGGAAGCTGCAGGTGGGCGGTTGGATCATCCGCTACGAGCCGCGTGCGCTGTCGTGGATCCTGATGCCGGAAACCTTCCGAGGCCTGTATAAGCAGCGGCTGCGTTGGGCCAAGGGCGGTATCCAGGCACTCATCAAATACGCGCCGGCCATGCTGAGCCTGCGGCAGTCGATGATGTGGCCGATCTTCTTTGAATACGCGCTGTCGGTCGTGTGGGCGTACAACATGTTGTTCGTCATCACGTGGTCGGTGGCCGGGTTCTTTATCGACATGCCGCCCGAATGGCGCATGGAAGCCTTCCCGCGCTGGCACGGCACGCTGCTGTTCATCACGTGTGTGCTGCAGCTGCTGATCGGCTGCTTTATCGACCGCCGGTACGACGACGGCATCCTGCGCTACTTCATCGATACCGTCTGGTACCCGGTGGCGTTCTGGATTCTCAACCTCATCACCACGGTGGTCGGATTTCCGGCTGTCGCCTTTCAACGCACGCGCGCGCGCGCTCGCTGGACCAGCCCCGACCGGGGCGTACAACAACAGGGGAATTCGCCATGACCATGCTTGTCATTGACGTTTCACGCAATTCAATCCGGCAGTCGTTTTCCGACAAAGGCATTGTCGGCACGCTGCACCACGTGCTGTGGTTCCGCATCTTCCGGCCCATCCTGGTGATCTCGATCTGGGGGCTGCTGGGGTTGTATGTGGGCTACTCGATCAGCAGCGTGGGGCCAAGCGGCCTGCCGTTCGAGCAACTGCGCATGTACGGCAACATCATCGCTGGCATGGGCGGGGTACTCGTGGTGTGGATGGTTCTGTCGCGGCTGGATCGCGCCATCCGCCGCAAGATGGCCAGCGCCAAGGCGCCGAAGCTGACGCCCACGGCAGCGGCATCGCGCGCGGCCGTGCGCGCCCGCCAGGCTGCCTGGCAACGCCCGCGCAACACGCGCCTGCTGGTGGTCGATCACGATGACGACGGCGACATCACGCATGTGCGCTCGTGGCAGGAATGGACCGGCCGCCCTGCACCGGAAGGTACCGCCACGTCGCCCACGCCGTTCGTCCGCAGCCCGGAATACGACCCGGAGGAGCCGGTGCTTGCCGCGCGCGACGTCATCGTGCTGGAGCGCAGTGACCGCGCCGAGCCGTCGATGGCGCCCGCCGAATTGCCAACGCCACAGCCGCCGCAGCCGCACGTTGTGGCCAAGGCCGTCGACGAGGTGACGGCAGAGGCGGCGGGCTTTCATCGCTTTGGCTATCGTGGCCGCCTGGGCCGCAACGATTGGGTGGATCCGCAAACGCCTCCTCAGTCCTTTGCCATGCGGCCCGGCATGGCGCGCCACTAT
The DNA here is from genome assembly GCA_966433195.1 of uncultured Ralstonia sp. Taxonomy (GTDB): domain Bacteria; phylum Pseudomonadota; class Gammaproteobacteria; order Burkholderiales; family Burkholderiaceae; genus Ralstonia. The sequence continues at coordinate 251,378 of CBJMVH010000001.1, read as the reverse complement.
GGCGGCGTGAGCGCGGTCGTGCATGGCCGTGCTGCAACGCAAGCAGCAGACCGCTCCACGGAGCGCCGTCGCAGCCTACACGCCTTCGGGGTGCACGCCCAGTTGGAAGACCCCTACGCCGCGCTGCAGCGCACCGAGTACATCGACCCGCTGCACGGCTTTGGCCGTCGCGCCAACATCGTCGCCAGCGACCAATAAACGGCCGCAGAGAAAAGAGGGCCGCCCAACCACTCCAGGCCCCCGCCGCCCCGGTGTGCGCGTCACCGGGGCTTTTTTTGTCTGTGCGATTGCAAACCGTTGCACCACCCCACAGCGCTAACGCATAAGGATTAAGGGAACGTCTTGATGCATTGCGCAATCGTTGCCGGCAGTGCACGGCGCAGCACAGCAAACGCTTGTTAGGCAGCAATCTCCGGGGCGCGCATCGCGTTGTTGCGCCAACTGGCGCCCGGTCGTCTTGATTGCCGACGCGCGCCTGCCTATGCTGGGTTCTCCTGCAAGCGAGTCCGTTGGTCTGCTCTCTCTTTCCGTCTTGCAGTGCTCATGCTGTCAGTGAACCAAGCCTCCGTCGCGAAGCGCCGCACGCGACACACAAACAAAGCTGGAGACAACTGTGCTGAGTCCACATGAATTTGCCGTTCTGCTCTTGGTCAACGAGGGTGCCGAAGCCGCGGACCTGGACCGCGCCGATGTTGAGGCATTGATCGAGCGCCAACTCGTCACACTGGAACGCCGTGGCCCCGACCACTGCTACGCCCGGGTGACGCTTCAGGGTTATGTCTTTCTCAAGGCTTCCGGCCACGTTCGCGCCGCAGCGCGCCGCGTGGCTGCCGCGCCGCACTGAACTGTCCTTCCTTACGCGCTGTTTGCGTCGTCTGGGCACTTGGCCCAGGCAATGGGTGACGCCCGTGTGCGCCGATACAAATGGAAGCACACGGCAAGTGGCTCAAGCCTGCCCCGCGTTCTAATGGGGCGAGGTTTTTGCTGAGTTGCAGATGCCACTCCGGGTTTGCATGCGACTGCGTTGGCGATCGCTTGTAAGCCTCGAGTTGGTATCCAAAGACAACTCAAGAGGAGCCACCATGAGAACCCAAGCCGCACTGATCGCCGCACTGTTCGCGGTTGCCGGCACCGCATTCGCCCAGCCCACGGCGCCACCGCGCCCCGACATGGACCGTGACCACGAGCGCGCGGAACACGCCGAGCGTATGGAACATGCCGAACGCATGGAGCAACGCCACGACGAACACCGCGAACTGCAGCACGCACGCCGCGAGCTGCACCACGATCGCGACGCCATCAAGCGCCGTGCACACGAAGAACACGAGGAACATGAACGACACGAGCAGCAGGAGGGGATGGAGCACCGTTGAGTCCCGCACTGTTGATCTGTGCCTACAGGCTCGCGCAACGTCGCGCGAGCCGCGCCATGCGCGGCGCCTTCCGCTCGCGCAGAGTTAGCCGCCCCCGATACCCTGGATGACCTTGCCAGTGCCCTCGCACGTGGGGCAGGGGTTGCCATTGCGCTGCCCTGTGCCATTGCAGTCAGGGCACACCGCCTCGCCGGTGCCGGTGGTGCCCGGTTCGGCTTCATCGCCTGGGGCGGGCTGGGTGGAATTCGGTTCGCTGGAAGTCATTGCAGCCTCTGCATTCGTATCCGTTTCTGGAGACCTGCAAGGCGCAGAAATCATGCCGCCCTCCGCGCGCCCAACCGTGGGAACCGCGCTTGCTTGCTCCTCGGCCATCTGTGAAAACCCAGGAGCGTGCACCGTGGCCGATGACGATTTTTCTGACACACGCCGCAAGGTGATGCAGGGAGCAACAGCGGGGCTGTTTGCGGCGGTCGCCGCACCTGCTTTATCACAAACCACCGCACAAACCACCGCGCCCCCAGCGGGTGAAGCCGGCGTGCGCGACCCGCGCGCCCTGTATCCGCGTCCGCCGTTTCCGGAGCAGTCTCAATCGTGGCCCGGATTGGCGTCCCGCATGACGCCGCGGCCCGATCATGGTGAGCGCAGTTATCGCGGCAGCGGCCGGCTTGCAGGCCGGCGTGCATTGATTACCGGCGGCGATTCCGGCATCGGGCGTGCCGCCGCCATTGCCTTTGCGCGCGAGGGCGCAGATGTGGCGATCAACTACCTGCCGCAAGAAGAGGAAGACGCGCGCGAGGTCATCCAATTGATCCGCTCGGCCGGGCGCAAGGGCGTGGCACTGCCCGGCGACATCCGCGATGAGGCGTTCTGCAAAACGTTGGTCGACAAGGCGGCAGACGCACTCGGTGGGCTCGATATTCTCGTCAACAACGCCGCCCGTCAGCACAGCCACGACTCCATCCTCGACATCACCACGGACGAGTTCGACTGGACGCTCAAGACGAACGTCTATGCGCTGTTCTGGATCACCAAGGCGGCGATCCCGCACATGCCGGCGGGCGCGGCCATCATCAATACCGCGTCGGTCAACGCGTACGACCCGGCGATCAACCTGCTCGACTATGCCTGTACCAAGGCGGCCATCGCCAACTTTACAAAGGGACTGGCCAAACAGATGGCCAAGCGGGGCATCCGCGTGAACGCGGTGGCGCCGGGGCCGTTCTGGACACCGCTGCAGGTCAGCGGTGGGCAGACGCAGGCCAACCTCAAGGCCTTTGGTGAACAAACGCCGCTGGGCCGACCCGGCCAGCCTGCGGAGATCGCCACGGTGTACGTGCAACTGGCCAGCGCTGAATCGAGCTATGTCACGGGCCAGGTGTATGGCGCATCCGGCGGCGCGGGCCAGCCATGAGCACCGGGCCGCATTGTGTTGGACCGACATGAAAGGAGCGACATTTGAAACCCCCATCGACCGTGCCACTGGAGCGGCGCCGCCGCCTGGGCGGGTGGCTGCCCGAGCCTGAAGCCAAGCTCGGCGCGTTTCGGCAGGAGCTGGTGGCACAAGCGCTGGCGCGCCAACGTCGCGCTCCGGGCGCGGCCACCGTGCAGGCCCTCGCGCACCTGATCGACACGGACCCGATCTTGCGCATGCATTTGACGCGCGCGATTGAAGAAGCGCAGGCCAACGGCTACGTGCTCGGTTACAGCAACCTGGCGGAACTGCTACTGGCGATCGACCACGTTGTCACGTGCGCGCCGCGCTTTAGCGAATCCAGCCTGGTGGTGTGTCCGCTGAATGCGTTGCTCGACTGGCTGATGTGCATGCCGTCGGGGTATGCGCTGTTTCGCGATGGCCGCTTCAATGCCGCGCTGAAGGCGGTGCTGCAAGGCTGGGGCAGCTTTTTGAATGGCCCGCACTCGCGCGCGTACCTGAACGCGCAGCCGCCGGATGGCTGGTTCTGCGCGGAAGCCGTCAAGCGCATCGGCATGGACCAGTTCGTGTGCGATCCCACGCAACCGTACTGGGGATTTACCTCGTGGAATGACTTCTTCACGCGGCGTTTTCGTGCTGGCGAGCGGCCGGTGGCAGGCGAGGACGATCCAAAGCTGATCGTGAGCGCATGCGAGGCCGCGCCCTACAACATCCGCCATGGCACGCGCCTGGAAGACGCGTTCTGGATCAAGGCCCAGCCGTATTCGCTGCGCGACATCTTCGGGCCGGGCAAGCTCGAGACCGCGCAGCAGTTTGTGGAGGGCTGCGTGTACCAGGCGTTCTTGAGCGCCTACAACTACCATCGCTGGCATGCCCCCGTGGGCGGCACGATTGTCGAGGCCTACCACCTGGACGGTACCTATTACTCGTGTGTGGAGGCAGAGGGCACGGACCCGGAAGGGCTCAACGATTCCCAGGGCTACAGCACCGCCATGGCCGCCCGTGCGGTCATCACCATTGCGTGCGATGACCCGGCCATGGGCACGATCGGCTGCGTGTTTGTTGGCATGGCGGAGGTGTCGTCGTGCGTGATTGACGTAACGCCGGGGCAGCACGTGCACAAGGGCGAGGAGCTTGGCTTCTTTCAGTACGGTGGTTCAACGTACTGCCTGTTTTTTGCGCCGGGCGTGGTGGACGCGTTCATGGTGCAACCGCCGTTCTCGCATGACACAGCGGCCGTCAAGGTCAACGCGGCGCTGGCGCGGGCCCGCTAGGGAGCGCACAGCGCTGCATATGAGGCGCTGTCAGCCCTGTCACGCCTCCACTTCCGCCAGCGCTTTCAAGCCGACCGACAGCATCGCCAGATCGGCCGGGCCGGCCGCCATCTGGTCGGCGATCACGCGGTTGTAGCGTGCCAATGCCTCTTGCCGGGTGGCTTGCCAGGTCTCCACCAACGCCTCCGCGCTGGCATCTGAAGGCGCGTTGCGCAATACGGACCCTGTCAACCGGCGGCGCAGTTGCCCGAGTTCTTCCAGCAGTGTGGCGCGCGCCAGCATTTGCCAGTGGGTCTGCGAGGGTAGCCCGAGAACGCCGCCTTGCAGCCAGCCATAGTTCAATGGTTGATCCAGCGCGAAGTACACGCGCGCTGCGAGCTTGGCATCGCAGTGGCACGCGCTGGCCACCTCGGCAATATCGAGCAGCGACACACGTGCCGGAATGCCGGTTGCAACACGTGCCAGCGCATCAGGCACTCCGGCATCGACCAGCGCCTGCTGTTGCTGCGCTGCAGTCTGCATGGACGCTTCCGTCTGCAGTGAATCGATGTCTGAAGCCAGCGCATCCACCGAGGCGCGGAAACGCTCCACCGTGGCGGGCACGTCGGATACGCGCCGCCGCAAGAACCACAGCGTGGCGCGTTCGTGCAGTTGCGCCAGCGCGGTAAACAGGGCGGTCTGCGTGTCGTGCGGCACTTGGGCGTCCAGCCCATCCACCGCCCGCCAGAGACCATCGAGCCGATAGACGGCGCGTGCCACCAGGCTCGCCCACACTACGGCCAGTGGCTCGGCGCCGGTTTCCTCGGCCAGGCGGTGCACGAAGGTCACGCCGGCACGGTTGACGAGCGCGTTGGCATGCATCGTCGCCAGAATCTCCCGCCGCAGCGGGTGCCGGGGGATGGCCGTCGCACAGCGCGACTGCAGCGGCTGCGGAAAATACCCCGGCAAGCCGTCGGCAATGAACGGCTCGTCCGGCAGTTCGCTGCCGAGCAGCACGTCGTACAGCCACATCTTGCTGTAGGCCATCAGCACGGCACGCTCGGGCGTGGTGAGGCCGCCGCCAGCCGCGCGCCGGGCGTCGATCTCTTCATCGGCGGGCAGGAACTCGATGGGCCGGTTCAGGCGACCGTTGCGCTCCAGATGCCGCATCAGCCGCGCTTCGGGTTCCAGCCATAGCGCGGCACGTGTGCGTGCGAGCGACAACGCCTGCGTCTGGTAGTAGTTGTCGTGCAAGACGAGCGTGCCCACCTCGTCGGTCATCTCGGCCAGCAGTGTGTTGCGTTGCTTGAGCGTCATCTCGCCGTCGGCCACCACCAGGCCCAGCAGGATCTTGATGTTGACCTCGTGGTCGGAGCAATCGACACCGGCTGAGTTGTCGATGGCATCGGTGTTGATGCGTCCGCCGCGCTGCGCGTATTCGATGCGGCCGAGCTGTGTGCAGCCCAGGTTGCCGCCTTCTGCTACCACCTTGCAGCGCAGTTCCGCACCGTTCACACGCAGACCGTCGTTGGCGCGGTCGCCCACCTGTGCGTGCGTCTCGGTGCTGGCCTTGATGTACGTGCCGATGCCGCCGTTGTAGAGCAAGTCCACCGGCGCCTTGAGGATGGCGTGCAGCAGGTCATTCGGCGCCATCTCGGCGGCCGACACATCCAGCATGGCACGCACCTCGGGCGACAGCGGAATCGCCTTGGCTGTGCGCGGAAACACGCCGCCGCCGGGGCTGATCAGCGCCCGGTCGTAGTCGGCCCAGCTGGAGCGCGGCAGGTTGAACAGCCGCTCGCGCTCGGCAAAGCTCGTCGCCGCATCGGGCGATGGATCGAGAAAGACATGCCGATGGTCGAACGCCGCCAGCAGCCGGATATGCCGCGAGAGCAGCATGCCGTTGCCGAAGACATCGCCCGACATGTCGCCCACGCCGACTACGGTGAAGTCCTGCGTCTGCGTGTCGACACCCATCTCGCTGAAGTGCCGCTTGACCGATTCCCACGCGCCGCGCGCGGTGATGGCCATCTTCTTGTGGTCGTAGCCGACGGACCCACCGGAGGCAAACGCATCGCCCAGCCAGAAACCGTATTCCGCGGAGATGGCGTTAGCGTAGTCCGAGAACGTGGCGGTGCCCTTGTCGGCGGCAACGACCAGATAAGGGTCGTCCTCGTCGTAGCGCACCACGTCTGGCGGGGGTACGAGGCGGCCGTCGACGTAGTTGTCGGTCAAGTCCAGCAAGCCGCGCAGGAAGGTCTGGTAGCAGGCCACGCCTTCGGCCAGATACGCATCGCGGTCGGTGGCGGGTGGCGGTTGCTTGACGACAAAGCCGCCCTTGGAGCCCACCGGCACGATGACGGTGTTCTTCACCATCTGCGCCTTCACCAGCCCCAGAACTTCGGTGCGGAAGTCTTCGCGCCGGTCCGACCAGCGCAGCCCACCGCGCGCCACCTTGCCACCGCGCAGGTGCACGCCTTCCACGCGCGGCGAATACACCCAGATCTCGAACATCGGCTTGGGCTCGGGCAGGCCCGGCACGCGTGCGGGGTCAAACTTGAAGGACAGATACGGCTTGGGTTGCCCATCCTGCCCGGCACTCTGAAAGTAGTTCGTGCGCAGCGTCGCCTCCAGCACGCCGAGGAACTGGCGCAGGATGCGGTCTTCATCCAGGTTGGGCACGTCTTCGAGGGCTTCTTCGATCTGCTTGCGCAGCGTGTCACTGCGGCGCGTGCGTTCAGCTGCGTCCAGCGCCGGGTCGAAGCGCACCAGGAACAGATGCACTAGCGCCCGCGCGATCAATGGATTGCCGTTCAGCGCGCTCTCCATATACGCATTGCTGAAGGTCGAGCCGATCTGGCGGATATAGCGCGCATACGCTCGCAGGATGCGCACCTCGCGCCACGTCAGACCGGCCTGCAGCACGAGGCGGTTCAGATCATCGTTCTCCAGCTCACCGCTCCAGATGCGCGCAAAGGCTTCTTCAAAACGCGCGCGGGCTTCGTCGAGGTCTACCTCGCTGCCGTCGACGGTCTCCATGCCGAAGTCGTGCATCCAGATGGGTGCGGCGTCGGCGGGCTCGATGCAGTACGGGCGCTCTTCGTTCACGCGCACGCCCAGGTGCTCAAGCATCGGCAGGCTGTGCGAGAGCGAGGTCGGCTGCCCCGCGCGGTAGATCTTGAAGCGCAGCGCACCCGGCGGCGCTTCAAGCGGCCGATACAACTGCATGGTGAGCAGGTTGGCGGCGGCGCCCTGGCCCAGCAGCGGCTCCATCAGTTCGATGTCGCGCACGGCCAGTCGCGCAGGGTAGTCTTCGCGGAAGCCGGCGGGAAAGGCATCGGCGTAACGGCGCAGCAGGCGGTTGCCGCGCTCTTCGCCACCGCGCGCCAGCAACGCGTCGGACAGGTCGTCCTGCCAGCGCCGTGCCGCCTGCACGATGCGCGCCTCCAGCTCGGTCACGTCCACGTCGGGCACGTCGCCCGGCTGCGTGCGCACGGTGATATGAATGCGCGCGAGCATCGATTCGGACAACTGCGGCGTGAACTCCACCGCCGTGCCGTGGTAGGCGTCCAGCAGCAGTTTCTGGATGCGCACGCGCAGGTCGGTATTGAACTTCTCGCGCGGCACGAACACGAGGCACGAGACAAAGCGGTCAAACGGGTCGCGGCGCACAAACAGGCGCGTGCGCTGGCGTTCCTGCAACCGCAAGATGCCAAGCGCGATGTCGTGCAGCGCTTCGCTGTCCATCTGGAACAGCTCGTCGCGGGGGTATTGCTCCAGGATCGTGACCAGCGTCTTGGCCAGGTGCCCGTTCGGCAGAAAGCCGGTGCGCCGGATGACGTCGGCCACCTTGCGCCGCACCAGCGGAATGTCCTCAGCCGGCACCATGTAGACGTTCGACGTGTACATGCCCAGGAACCGCCGCTGCCCACACACGCGGCCTTGCGCGTCGAACAGCTTGATGCCGACGTAGTCGAGATACCCGGGGCGATGCACGGTCGCGCGGGAATTCGCCTTGGTCAGGAAGATGGGTTCGGGCGCGTCGATGAACTTGGCGGCGCCCGGTGCCAGGCGCGTGGTGTCTGACGTGGAGGCATCGCGCAGCGCTTCACGCAGCACGCCCAGGCCCGTGCCGGGGATGCCGCGCAGGTAGTGTCCGTCGTCTTGCGTGATGAGCTCGTAGTCCCGATAGCCCAGGAAGGTGAAATGCCGATCCAGCATCCAGGAGAGGAAGGCCTGCGTTTCGGCAATCTCCGCGCGTTCTACCTCACTGGTGGAAGGCTGCGCGGCGCGCGCAGCCAGTGCGTCGATGGCGGTTTGTGCGGCGGCCTGCATGGGCTTCCAGTCATCCACCGTGGCACGCACGTCTCGCAGCACGCGCACCAGGCCGTCGTGCAGCGCTTGCATGCGCTCGGGCTCGGAGAAACGGTCGACCTCGATATGGATGGTGGATTCAAAGCGCGCGGTGCCGTGGGTTTCGTGGTCGGCATCGCTGGGTGTGTCGGGCATGTCACCGGCCAGGGCCGTGGGGCGTTGCGCGCCACCACCGGCAGCCACCGCCACGCGCATGCCAGCCGCATCGCGCTGCACGCGATAGACGGGGTGGAAGGCGGAATGCAGCGCGAGCCCCTGCCGGTTGATCTCCATGGTCACGGAGTCGAACAGGAACGGCATGTCGTCGTTGACGATCTCGACCACCGTGTGGCCGCAGTACCAGCCGTGCTGCTCCAGCGTGGGGTTGTAGACGCGCACGCGCGGCTGGCCGGATACGAACTTCTGCCCCAGTTGCCAGTGCGCCATGGCCGCACCGTACAGGTCGGCCACGCTGCGGGAGGTCACGTCTTCGGGGTCGGCCAGCCCGTAGTAGTGCCGCAGAAAGGGTTCGAACAGCGCGGCAATATCGGGTGCGCGTTCGCGTGCGAGGGCTACCGCATCCGCCATGTGTTGGCGGACCTTGTCTTCGTGCTGGGCAGACATGGATTGCCTCCCGAAAAAGGGCCAGCCCATGCTACGCCGCGTGCCCATGGCTGGCAATCAGGAGGTCAACTGGCACCTGAGCGCGAAGGCTCAGGCGCGTTTTTTTGTGCGCTGCGTCGGTGGTTCGGTGCGCAGCTGCTGCACGGCCTCCTTGTGCACCTTGTTCAGCAGGCGCTTGGCGCGGTCTGCGCAATCTTCGCCTTCGTCCTTGTGCTCGATCTCGTAGACCAGCGCGAGCAACTGCTGTTTGTTTTGCGCGAGCCGCTGCTCCAGCAGTTCGATCTCAGCGATCTTGCGCCGCAGTGCAGCGAGCAGGTCTTCGTGTCGCCAGTTGTCCAGCTTGGGCGGCAGGAGGGTGCGGATTTCGTCCAGCGAGAACCCAGCCGCCTGCGCGCACAGGATGATCTCCAGGCGCTTCAACGTATCGGGCGCGTATTCGCGGTAGCCGTTGGCTTGGCGCTGCGCGGGCTGGAGCAGGCCGCTGGCCTCGTAAAACCGGATGCGCGAGGCGGCAACGCCACTCTGCTGGGCGAGTTCTCCGATCTTCATGTGGATGGCTCCGAGGAGGCTTGACATTAAAGTTGACTTTAAGCTTAACGTTCATGGATCGTCAAACGAGGAAACGGCCATGAAGCTTTTCACCCCGCTCACGCTGCCTAACGGCGCGGTCATCCCCAATCGCCTGGCCAAAGCCGCCATGGAAGAGAACATGGCCGATGCCGACCACGCGCCGTCCGATGCGCTGCTGCGCCTGTATGAAGCGTGGGCCAAGGGCAAGGCGGGGCTGATCATCACGGGCAACGTCATGGTGGACCACCGTGCCATGACCGGCGCCAACGGCGTGGTGCTGGAAGACGATGCGCATCTCGAACGCTTCCGCCGCTGGGCACAGATTGCCCGGGCCAATGGGGCGCATGTGTGGATGCAACTCAACCACCCCGGCCGCCAGATGCCGGCCGCGTTGGGGCAGCCCACCGTGGCACCGTCTGCCGTGCCCATGGATCTGGGCGCCCTGTCCAAGCAGTTTCCGGTGCCCAGGGCGATGACGGAAGCGGATATCGCCGAGGTGCAGCAGCGCTTTGTGCGCGCGGCCGTATTGGCAGAGCAGAGCGGCTTTACCGGTGTGCAGATTCACGCGGCGCATGGCTATCTGCTGAGCCAGTTTCTTTCGCCCATCACCAACAAACGGCAGGACGCGTGGGGCGGCCCGATCGAGCAGCGTGCGCGTCTGCTGCTCGACATCGTGCGCAGCGTGCGTGGTGCGGTGTCGGCGCAGTTCGTGGTGGCGGTCAAGCTCAATTCAGCGGATTTCCAGCGCGGCGGCTTCAGCCCCGAAGACGCCAAGCGCGTGGTCGAGATGCTGAACCCGCTGGGTGTGGACTTGGTGGAACTCTCGGGTGGCAGCTATGAAGCTCCGGCCATGCAGGGCCAAGCGCGTGATGGCCGCACGCTGGCGCGCGAGGCGTACTTCCTGGAATTTGCGCGCGACATTGCGGCCGTAGCCCGCATGCCGTTGATGGTGACGGGCGGCATCCGCCGCCGTGCGGTGGCAGAGCAGGTAGTGGACAGCGGTATTGCCATGGTGGGCATTGCCACCGCGCTGTCGATCGATCCGAACTTGCCGCGCGATTGGCATGCCGGCAAGGACAGCGCGCCGGTGCTCCGCCCGATTACCTGGAAGAACAAGGTGCTGGGATCGTTGGCCAACATGGCGGTCGTCAAGTTCCAGCTCAAACGGTTGAGCGAAGGACGTGGCACGCACCCGCACGTTTCGCCATTGCGGGCGCTGGTGTTGCAGCAGTTGGCGACCACCTGCCAGACGCGGCGCTACAAGCGGTGGCTGGCGCAGCGCGCGTTGCGCTAGCCGGCAGACCAGGGGCACAGCGGTTGACGGCGGCGTCCAGTTTTCTGGAAAATGCATCCATTAAGATGGAATTCGCGTCTGCCGCGAAGCCGCCTACCCATTTGGAGCCCCGCATGCCCGCCCCTCAACCAAGCGACGACATCCGCCTGATCGACTGCACCGAGGCAGAGCACGCGCAGGCCATCCTCGACATCCTCAACGAGGCGATCGTCAATTCCACGGCGCTGTACGACTACGTTCCCCGCCCGCCGCAGGCCATGCAGATGTGGTTTGCCGCCAAGCGTGCAGGCGGATTTCCGGTGGTGGGGGCAGCGGATGCATCGGGCCGGCTGCTGGGCTTTGCAAGCTGGGGCACGTTCCGCGCGTTTCCCGCTTACAAGTACACGGTGGAGCACAGCGTGTACGTGCACCACACCTGCCGTGGGCGCGGGCTGGGCGAACGCCTGCTGCGTGAACTGATCCGGCGCGCGCAAGCGGCACAGGTGCATGTGCTGGTGGGCTGCATTGATGCGGCCAACGCTGGCAGCGTTGCCCTGCATACCCGGCTGGGGTTTGTGCACGCGGGCACCATCAAAGAGGCCGGCTTCAAGTTCGGCCGCTGGCTGGATGCCGCGTTCTACCAGCTCAACCTGGAGACGCCCACCCACCCTGTGGATGGCTGAGGGGCGGATCGAGGGATGGCGTTGCAACCGCTGCCGGAATGATGGCGGCACGATAAAAAAGGCCGGCACCACGCCGGCCTTGTTCATTGCGTCGTCAAAAACGCGATCAGCCCTTGGCGACCACGTTGATACGCAACGCTTCCGCGCCCGCCGCGATGGCGAGCAGCCGGTCGACATTCGGATGCGCGCCCGGGCGGTTGCGTGCGTCGGCGGTGTGCTCGGCAAACACGGCCAGGCCGTGCTCCGCGGCCTTGGCATCGAGCTGGCCAAAGGCCTGCTGCAGGTAGTGGTATACCGCCAGCGAACCTTGCTTGCCCGGCTTGTTTTCGATGTCGGCGACCACGGCACCCTGGCCGTCTACCAGATCGATGCGCTCGACGCCGTCAATGGCGGGCAGTTGGGCGAGGTTGTCCTTGAAGATGGGGGTCGGTTGAATCACTGAAGTGGCTCCGTGTTGTTCAGGCGGGCCGTATGTTAGCCGCTCTGGCGCCACGCGCGCGGCTCAGCGTTTTGCGCTGCCCTTGTTCACGGCGATGGCCGCCTGGATGAGCGCCTTCAGCGCTTTCTCGTTCACCGTGTCGCCCTCGCGAAAATCGATCGCGCGGCGGACGTTGCCGTCCAGGCTGGAATTGAACAGGCCGGCCGGGTCCGGTACGGACGCGCCCTTTGCGAACGTCATCTTCACCGTCTGCTTGTAGGCCTCGCCGGTGCAGAGGATGCCGTGGTGCGACCACACGGGCACGCTCCATTTCCATTCCTCGACCACGCCTGGGTCGGCCGCCAGGATGACGGCACGCAGCCGCGCGAGCATCTCGCCGCGCCAGTCGTTCAGTTCGGCAATGCGCGCGTCGATCCGTTCGGCGGCGGGCGGTGCGTTGTCCGGCGTGTTCTTCTTCATACGTGGCCTCCTTGGTGGATTCGTGAGGATAGGCGCAGCGGCGCGCGTGCGCCATCGCCGACTTGGACGCGCAGACCATGGCGCCCCGCCGATTTTGGAGCCAAACTTGCTTGCCTGAAGCTGGCTTGGTTGAGGGAGCCATCATGCAAGAGCTCGCCTTTCGCACGCTGCTGTATCGCTATTTCTTCTTCGGCTGGCTGTTCAAGGATGCCAGTCACGGCAACCTGTTTGAACGCTCCGCCGCGTGGCGCTTCAACCAGGCCCATGCACACTGGCTGCTGGCTTATATGCGGCGTTGGCTCTGGTGCGGCGTGGTCTTCTATGCGCTGGGCGGGGTGGCGGAACTGGCCCTCAAGACGCCGTGCCTATCGGCGTTGTTTTATGTGCCCAGCGCGCTGAGCGTGCCCGTCAATATGGTCATCGGCGTGCTGTGGATCGGCTTGAAGGCGTTACCGGGCCCGGTGCGTGAACGCTAGGCGCTACACGGTCGCGATCAGCAACTCCTCCGCATTGGCAGGTGGACGCAGGCCGTCGGCGCGGCCAGCAAAGTAGCGCTGCGTGAGGGCATCGGCCGAGATGTGCTGCGCGTCACGAAAGCCGTTTTCTCGCGCCAGCGCCAGCATTTCGGGCGGGGTAAAGAAACTGATGAAAGGCGTGCCGCTGGCGCGTGCGCCTTTCTCGGCCATCTCCAGGCCGGGGCGGACTTCGGGGGCGGCCATTTCCAGCGGCAGCAGAAATGTCATGGCGAACATGGAGCCTGGCGCCAGCGATGCCACTTGCCGCAACGTGGCGGCGTTCGCTTCCTTGGTTAGATACATGCTCACGCCGGTAGACACCACCACGGCTGGCTTGCTGGTATCAAAGCCGGCGGCGACAAGCGCGTCCTGCCACGACTCGCGCGCTTCAAAATCGACTGGCACGAAGCGCAGCCAATCCGGCGTGCCAAAACCCAGCTCCCCCAAACGTTGGCGCTTCCATGCCTGCGGGTTGGGCGGATCGACTTCGAACACGGTCATGCGCGACGCCACGTCGGGCCGGCGCTGCGCAAAGCTATCGAGGCCCGCACCCAGAATGACGTACTGGCTCAGGCCTTGCGCCGCCTGTTCGATGACGAGATCTTCAATGAAGCGCGCCCGCGCCACGATCGACGCCCGGAATGGCCGCGTGAACTGCGGGTCCATGTCCCCGCGTTGTTGCCAGCCTTCCGGTGGCGCGAGCAGCTGCAGGCCGACCGTATCTTCCAGCACGTGCGGCGGAGCATCGATCTGCACGTGCAGGGCGCGCCACAACGCCACGCGCGCGGCGGTACTGTCGGGTGCTGCATCCGGTGTGGTGTTCATGTCGACATGTCTCCATCAGTTGGGGGGCTGATACTCGGGAAATGCGGCAATGGCCTGCACCGGCTGCTTGGTCATGCAGACCTCAAACAGCCGGCTGCCCAGCCATTCGGCCAACCATGCTTGCAGTGCCGGCAGCGGCTGGCTGGCAAACCACTCGGGTTCTACCGCTGCAAACTGCCGCACGAACGGGAAGATCGCCAAGTCAGTTGCGCACGGTGTCGAGCCGCCAAGATAGCGTTGATTTTGCAAGCGTGATTCCAACGGTCTCAGGAGGGTTTCCACCGCCTGCGCGCGGGCGGTCTCACGCGGCACGGCTTCTTGCGGATAGCGATCCGGATATTTGTACCGATCGAGGTGGCGTTTGAAATCGCCATCGTTCGCGCGCAGCAGCGCGAGGTTGTCGTCGGATTGGGCGCGATGCCACCAGCCATCGGTGTCCGGCTGCTCGAGCGCCCAGCGCATGATGTCCAGGCTCTCTTCCAGCACGGTGCCATCGGGCAGGCGCAACACGGGCACGGTGCCCTTGGGCGACAGCGCCAGCATGTCTGCCGGCTTGTCGCGCATGACGATTTCGTAGGTCTGAAAACGCCGCTGGGCCTGCAGCATCGCCAGTCGGGCCCGCATGGCATAGGGGCAACGGCGATAGCTGTAGAGCAGGGGCAGGGTGGCGTCAGCGAGCATCAGGGCAGGCGCAAAGAGGCGCAAAGCGCGATTTGTGAATCGGCGAGGGTAACGCGTTATGCGACCGCGCGTGCATGGCCCGCACGCCCCGAGCGGCCGGAGCGCCGCACCGACTGAGGCGGCTGCCCGAACACGCGGATGAACGCACGCCGCATGCGCTCCGGATCCGCAAAGCCGACGGCGCGGGCGACTTGTTCCAGAGATTCATCCCCGGCTTCCACGCGTGGCCGGGCGGCCTCGGCACGCAGCTTTTCGATGGCCTTGGCGGGCGTTTGGCCCGTCTCCGCCACAAAGGCGCGATCGAACTGGCGGCGGCTGAGGTGCGCGACGTCGGCCAGCCGGTCGACATCGAGTGTTTCGTGCAGATGCTCGCGCGCATAGCTCAGCGCGCGGGCGATGCGGCTCGATGCCGGGTCCAGCTCCAGCAGCGCGGAGAACTGCGACTGCCCGCCCGGACGCCGGTGATACACCACCAGCTCACGTGCCACCGCGCGCGAGATGTCGACGCCCAGGTCGTCTTCGATCAACGCTAGCGCAAGGTCAATGCCCGAGGAAATGCCGGCCGAGGTCCACACCGGCCCATCGTGGATGAAGATGTGGTCGCTCTGTACCTGCACGCGCGGATAACGCCGCTGCAGCAGCGCCGCCATGCGCCAGTGCGTGGTGGCGCGGCGGCCATCGAGCAGCCCGGCCGCCGCCAGCGCAAACGCGCCGGAACACACGCTCGTCATGCGGCGCGAGTGCTGTGCCGCTTCCTGCACGAAAGCGATCAGCCGCGGGGAGAACGCATCCTCCCGCGGGCCGTTGCCGCCCGAGATGACGAGCGTGTCGAAGGCCGGGTCATCCAGCGGCTGCGTCTGCATGACGAGGCCCGGGGCGCTTTCTACCAGGGCGCCCGCTTCAGACAGCACGTCGATCCGATAGGCCGGCTGCCCGGAGTTGGCGGCATGCAGCCGGTTCGCCACGTCAAAGGCCGTTAGCGGGCCGGTGAAATCGAGCAGGCTGCAGCCCGGAAACACCAGAAAGCCGATTCTGCGCATGATGTCTTGAAATGAGGGATTAACGTCATTTAGGCCTGATGTTGCTCCGCCAGACTGCGCCTGTCAAACGCATTTCTGGAGAGACCATCATGACGACAGCCGTGTGTTTACCGGCCGCAACCACGCCCATGTCACGCCATCACCGCTGGAAGGTGTTGGGCGTGGGCGTGGCGGCCAATGCGAGCTTTTCGGCGGCGTTTTCGGGCATTCCGACGACGGCCGTGTTCATTCGCTCGGCGTATCACCTGGGCAATGCGGAGTTGGGCGTAGCGCTTGGGGCGCTGGGGTTGGGCATCGCGATCAGCGAGTTGCCGTGGGGCTTGCTGACCGACCGCTGGGGCGATCGCGCGGTGCTGCTGGCGGGGTTGGGGTTGACCGGCTTGGCGCTGCTCGTGATGGCGGGCTGCGTGGCGCCCCTGCAGGGCAATGTGCCGCCGTTGGCGTGGCTGGTGGCCGGCATGCTGAGTGTGGGCCTGCTGGGCGGCAGCGTGAACGGGTCGAGCGGGCGTGCGGTCATGGGGTGGTTTCGGGAGGGCGAACGCGGTTTGGCCATGAGCATCCGCCAGACTGCCGTGCCGCTGGGCGGGGGGATTGGTGCGTTGGTGCTGCCGAGCCTCGCCGCGCATGCGGGGTTTGCTGCGGTGTACGGCGTATTGGCGGCAGCGTGTCTGTTGACGGCGGTGCTGACGTGGCTGTGGGTGCATGAGGCGCCGGACGTTGCGCCCGAAGCCTCCGCCAAGACCTTTGCGCCGACAGGCCCTGGCCCGTTGCGCGATCCGATGTTGTGGCGCATGGCCCTGGCCATCGGCCTGCTATGCGTGCCGCAAGGGGCGGTCGTTGCGTTCGCCACGGTGTTTCTGCGCGACTTTGCGCACGCCAACGTGCTGACGCTCAGCCTGACCATGGCCGCAGTGCAGGGCGGCGCCGCCGTTATGCGCGTCTGGAGCGGCCGCTGGACCGACCGCCACGGCAATCGCCGCGCGTATCTGCGGATGTGCGCCCGGTGGAGCGTCGCGCTGTTCGTCGTGCTGGCCGGTGTGACATGGATGACGGCGGCGTTGTCGATCGACCTGGGGGTCATGCGCGTTGCGCTGGTGGCGGCCATCGTGGCGGGCGGCATCTGCGTGTCGGCATGGCATGGGGTGGGCTACACCGAGATGGCCACGATGGCCGGCGCGCAGCGTGCCGGCACGGCGCTGGGCCTGGGCAACACCGGGGCGTTCACCGCGCTTGGGGTGACGTCGTTGGGGCTGCCGTATGTGCTCGCGTGGTCGTCTTGGCCAATGGTGTGGCTGGTGGCGGCAGGCAGCGCGCTGATCGCGTGGCGTGTGCTGCCGGCAGTACGTTGATTGGCATATCGCAGGGGCGCCAATCCCCTTCGTTTCTTCCTATAGTGACCGGCAGTGATCGGCACAAGCAGAAACAAGGGGGCCACCATGGCAGGCTTGAACGCAATCCAGCACGTGGTCGTGCTGATGTTGGAGAACCGGTCGTTCGACAACCTGTTCGGTACCCTGTATTCCAAGAGTGCCGAGTTTGATGGCCTCTCCGGCAACGAGACCAACCCCGACGGCGGCGGCGAACCCATCCGCGTGTGGACGACACCGGTACCCCCCAACGTGATGACGCTCCCCAACCCCGACCCGGGCGAGCTCTTCACCGACATCAATCAGCAGCTTTTCGGCCAGCAGATGCCGCTGGGGCAGACGCCTACCATGCAAGGCTTCACCACCAACTACGCCAAGAACGGTGGTGACCCGCGCGACATCATGCATTTCTTCACGTCGGACCAAGTGCCGGCGCTTTGCACCTTGGCGCGCAATTACGCCGTATGCGATGCGTGGTTTGCCTCCGCCCCGTGCCAGACATGGCCCAATCGCTTCTTCGTACACACCGGCACCGCGCATGGCTATCCGAACAATTCGCCGGTGCACTTTCCGTATTTGATGCCGACGCTGTTCAACGTGCTCGACGGCGTGGTGCCGGATGACTGGGCCGTGTACTACCACGACTTCGCGCAGTCGCTCACGCTCACGCGGCTGTGGCTGCATCTGGACCACTTCCATCTGTTCGACGATTTTCTGGACGACGCGTCCAACGGCAAGCTGCCTTCGTACAGCTTTATCGAGCCGCGCTACTTTGCCGATCTCGACTGGCCCAACGACAT
Organism: uncultured Ralstonia sp.; assembly: GCA_966433195.1. Taxonomy (GTDB): domain Bacteria; phylum Pseudomonadota; class Gammaproteobacteria; order Burkholderiales; family Burkholderiaceae; genus Ralstonia. The sequence continues at coordinate 233,691 of CBJMVH010000001.1, read as the reverse complement.
GCATCCGCCGCACGATGTCGGCTACGGCGACGCGGTCGTCGCGCAGGTCTACAACGCGCTGCGCAACTCGCCCCAGTGGCATCAAACGATGCTCATCATCACCTTTGACGAGCACGGCGGCTGTTTCGACCATGTGCCACCGCCCGCCGTGGTGCCCCCCAGCCCGCCGCAGCCGGGGCAGCTGTTTGCATTTGACCGGTTGGGTGTGCGCGTGCCGGCGGTGGTGGTGTCGCCGTGGATTCCAAAGGGCACGATCTTCCGTTCAACCGTGGCGCAGCCGTACGACCACACCGCCATCATCAAAACGCTGCGCGTGCGCTACAACATCCGGACGCCGCTCACCGCCCGCGATGCCGGCGCGCCCGACCTCAGCCAGGTGCTGGAACTGAACGCGCCCGACGACAACCGCGACCCCGTTGTCGCCCGCACCATGGAAGCCAACCCGACTGGCTTGCAGGCCGCGCGCAATGCGCCCCTCAATGACTTCCAATGGGCCATGCATGAATCGGCCGCGATGCTGGCGCCGCTGGGCACCGGCATCAGCATTGATGACCACGTGCGCAATCTGTCGACGGATCAGCAGCCGGCTGTGCCTGCCGCGCAGAACGCTCAACAGGCGGCGCAGCACATCAAGGACGTGCTGGCTTCGATGGATTTGCCGCATGCGGGGCAATAAGAGCCGATTTATTTTTGCGATAACCCAGGCATAATCGCCGCGCCTATTCATCGATAAAAAAGGGGGTTACGTGGCGGCGGTTCAGATTTCCGGTTTTCCGGCTTTGGTTTGGGCGGCAGGGTTTGTGGCAGTGGCCACCGTGCCCGTCTGGTTTGGCGCGCAAGCTGTGGGCGCAGACCGGGCGACATTGCCGCGCTCTGCACTGGCATTGGTGCTTGCCTTGGTGGCGTGTTATGTCTCTTTGCTTGTCGCCGGGTCCGTCGCGATGATTGTCGCGCCGCTTGTCTGCATGGCGGTCTTCAAATACGTCTTGGACAGTTCGTTTCTCGGTGCCTTTTTTCTGGTGGTGATTTCTGCCACCGGTTTGTGGCTGGCGGGCAAGTTGTTTATGTCCGGCATCCATCTTTCGGTTTAATCGGTTGATCGTCGCAAACAGCATTGTGTTGATCCGCCCTTTTCGCGCGGGCGAAGAACCCGCGCTTCACGCCATCTTCCATTCCGCTGTCCACGGTATCGCCGCCAGCCGCTACCGCCCCGAGCAACTCGAAGCCTGGGCGCCCACCGACTACGACGCCGAGCAATGGGCCGAGCGTATCCGTCGCATCCAGCCTTTCGTGGCGGAGATCGGCGGACAGCCCGTGGGCTATGCCGACCTGCAGGCCTCTGGCTATATCGACCACTTCTTCGTTGCTGCAACGCATGCGCGTCAGGGTGTCGGCCAGAGCCTGATGAACCACATCTTGAACCTGGCCGCGCAGCGCCGGATAGCGCGCGTGCAGGCCCACGTGAGCTTGAGCGCCGAGCCGTTTTTCGCCCGCAACGGCTTCGCAGTCATGGCACGCCAGACGGTGACGGTGCGCGGCGTGGCGCTCGATAACGCCCTGATGGTGCGCATGCAAGCGTGAGTCAAGAGGCGCACCAGCCCTTGGTCTCCGGGGAAACCCTTGGAACGTAATTAAAGTTTGATGCGTATCTGTCGTTAGTTTTGTTGAATTCGATTCCCCCAGAGGAATCACTTCACGCCCCACACATTTCTCACGACGGATATGAAGACGCTCTCCATCAAGGCACGGCTGGCGCTGGTGCTGTTTGTTCTGGCTGTATTCCTGACGGGCGTCGGCGCGCTGGGGCTGGTCGGTAATCTGCGCTCGAATGCGGCGCTCAAGGAAACCTTCTCCAACAACCTGCCGTCCACGCGCACGCTGGGCCAGGCGGAATCCAAGCTGGCGCAGGCGCGTACCGCCTTGGATCGCGCCATCTTCGACCCGGATTCCGCCAAGAGCGCGGACGCACTGGCACGCGTCGCCGTGCAGATCCAGAACAGCGAGAAAGCGTGGAAGGCCTATCTGGCATTGCCGTTCTCGACCCCGGAAGAAGAGCGCGTAGCGGGCGAGGCTGAGAAGCAGCGCACCCTCATCATCAAGGATGGCATTGGCGGTGCAATTGAAGCGCTCCGGCGTGGCGATAAGGACGCCGCACGCGTGTTGGCATTGGAAAAAATCCCGACGCTGTTCCGCATCTATGCCGAACAGTCCGACCGCCTGAACGCGATTCAGGAAGAGATGTCCGCGGCTGGTTACGCGGCATCGCAATCCTTCTTCCACGGACTGCTGTGGACGTTCGGTATCGTCATTGCCATTGGCCTGGCGTTGGCGGCTGGCTGCTATTTCGTACTGTCGCGCGCCATCTCGCGCCCGCTGGAAGAGATGCTGGTGCACTTCCGCGAGATTGCCGGCGGCAACCTCACCACCGATGTGCGCATCCACTCGCGTGACGAGATGGGCGTGCTGATGGAAGGCTTGCAGCAGATGCAGGCCAAGCTGAAGGAAACCGTGGTGACGGTGCGCCGTGGCAGCGAGTCGATCGCCTCGGCCACGCAGCAGATCGCCGCAGGCAACACCAACCTGTCGCAACGCACGGAAGAGCAAGCCAGCTCGCTGGAAGAAACCGCGTCGAGCATGGAAGAGCTTACGAGCATCGTGAAGCAGAACGCCGACAACGCGCGCCAAGCCAGCACGCTGGCGGTGAGTGCATCGGAGATCGCGGTGCAGGGCGGTGCCGTCGTGCAGGACGTGGTGACGACCATGGGCGAGATCAGCGAATCGTCGCGCAAGATCACCGACATCATCGCGGTGATTGAAGGCATCGCGTTTCAGACCAACATCCTGGCGCTGAACGCCGCGGTGGAAGCCGCACGTGCCGGTGAGCAGGGCCGTGGCTTTGCGGTGGTGGCGGGTGAAGTGCGCACGCTGGCACAGCGCAGCGCGGGTGCCGCGAAGGAAATCAAATCGCTGATCGAAGACTCGGCCACGCGCGTGGAATCGGGCTCGAACCTGGTAGCGCGTGCCGGCAAGACGATGGAAGAGATCGTCGTGGCCGTGAAGCGCGTGACCGACATCATGGGCGAGATCAGCGCGGGCTCGGCAGAACAGAGCAGCGGCATCGAGCAGATCAACGAAGCCGTGACGCAGATGGACGACGTGACGCAGCAGAATGCCGCGCTGGTGGAAGAAGCCGCCGCCGCTGCGCAAGCGCTGGAAGAGCAGGCGGACGAACTGCGCCGCGCTGTGGCGGTGTTCCGCGTGGCGATGTAACGCACGGTTCCGGATGGATTGCCCCGGCAGCGAAGTGGCTGCCACGGGGCTACACTGCGGGGTCGGCCTTCGGGTCGACCCCGCTTTGTTTTATGTGTTGATGCGGTGCACTCATAACGATCATCCGGAGGTGTCATGCGTTTCCAGTGTCGTCGTGTTCCTGTTCGGGCTGTGGTGTCGGCTGCTGTGGTGGTATGCAGCGCAGGCGCGTTTGTTCCCGCCCTTGCCCAAACCATCCCTGCCAGCAAGCCCGCACCCACTACGCTCACACCCGAGCAGCAGCGCTATCACGACATCTACAAAGAGCTGGTCGAGATCAACACGACGCATTCGGCAGGCGACACCACCAAGGCCGCGCACGCCATGGAAAAGCGCTTGCGTGAAGCAGGCTTTGCCGCCGCCGATATGCAGGTGATCGAACCCTTCCCGAAGAAGGGCAATCTGGTGCTGCGCTGGAAAGGCACGGGCGCCAAGAAGCCGGTCTTGCTGCTCGCGCATATCGATGTGGTGGAGGCCAAGCGCGAAGACTGGAAGACCGACCCCTTCAAGCTGCAAGAGACCGATGGCTACTTCACCGCACGCGGCGCGATTGACGACAAGGCGATGGCCTCGGCGTTTGTATCGGTGCTGGGGCAGCTCAAGCAGGAAGGCTTCAAGCCCTCGCGCGACATCATCCTCGCCCTCACCACGGATGAAGAACGCGGTGACGTGCCGAGCAACGGTGCGTACTGGATCGTCAACAACAAGCCCGAACTGGTGAAGGCAGAATTCGGCATCAACGAAGGCGGTGGCGGTGAGCTGCGCAACGGCAAGCCGGTGCTGCACCGCATTCAGGTGGCCGAAAAGATGTACACGACGTATGAGCTGGAAGTGCGCGACGTGGGCGGCCACAGCTCGGTGCCAACCAAGACGAACCCGATCTACGCCCTGTCAGCAGCGCTGGACCGGCTGGGGGCGTATCAGTTTCCCGTCAAGCTGGCGGACGTGACGCAGACCTACTTTGCGCGTAGCTCGGCGCTGGCGACGGGGCAGTTGGCGGAAGACATGCGTGCCGTGGGCACCGGCAAGCCAGATCAGGCGGCCATTGATCGGCTGTCGGCCAATCCGTTCTATAACGCGCAGTTGCGCACGACCTGTGTGGCGACCATGGTCAACGCCGGCCATGCCGAGAACGCGCTGCCACAGTCCGCCAAGGCCACCGTGAATTGCCGGATCTTGCCGCACGATGATCCGGCGGATATTGATCGCCAGCTCAAGCAAGTGCTGGCCAATGACAAGATCAGCGTGCGCTATGTCAACAAGCCGCTGGCGAGTCCGGCATCGCCGCTCAATGGTGAGCTGGTGAAGACGGTAGAGGCGCTGACGCAGCAGATGTGGGGCGTGCCGGTCATCCCTGCCATGAGCACGGGGGCGACCGATAGCCGTTTTATGCGCAATGCGGGGATTCCGATGTATGGGGTGTCGGGGTTGTTTACCGAGCCGGCGGACTTGCGTACGCATGGGCTGGATGAGCGGATTGAGATTGCTCGGTTGTATGACGGGCGGGAGTTTCTTTATCGGTTGGTGAAGCAGGTGGCCGAGTAGGAAGTGGTGCTGGCTTTCTTTGCGGATGTTGGTGGTGCATCCCCTGTTTCTCCCCCTGCCGGGGGCGACTCACTTTCTTTGTCTTGCCAAAGAAAGTAAGCAAAGAAAGGCGCGCCCGAGATGGCGACTTCCCCTTGAATTTATGTAACCGGGCGGAGACGGGAAAAACTCGCTGCGCTCAAACAGTTTCCCGTCTTTTTTCCGCCCGCTTACAGAAATTCAAGGCGCCATCTAGGGCAGGGTACGGCCACACCGTCTGCGTGCTTGCGTTGGCGGTGTGGCCGGTTTTTCTGACTGCTTAGATGAAGCCGCCGTCTGCCATTAGGGTGCGGCCGGTGATCCAGCGGGCGTCGTCCGACGCTAGGAAGGCGATGGCGTCGGCGATGTCTTCGGGTTCGCCCAGGCGGCCTAGCGGGGTGGATTCACGCATGCGGGCTTTGACCTCGTCGGGGATGGGCGCAGTCATGTCGGTGCGTGTGAGCGCCGGTGCCACGGCGTTGACGGTGATGTTGCGTGGGCCCAGCTCTACGGCAAACGCGTGGGTCAACGCGCCGACTGCGGCCTTGCTTGCCGCATACACCGACAGGCCTGCGCGCGGGCGATACACCAGGCTCGACGATACGTTGACGATGTGGCCGCCGCGCGCGGGCACGTGTGGCAACACGGCTTGCGTGACGAGAATGACCGACAGCGCGTTGGTCCGGAACTGAGCATCAAACGAGGCCGCGTCGATGCTGCCGACCGGCTGGCCTTCCAGAATGCCTGCGTTGTTGATGACGATGTCGATGGCGCCGAAGGCTTCGCGCACGGTGCTGACCATGGCGTTGACCGACGTTGCGTCTGCCACGTCGGCTTGCACGGCAATCGCTTCTGCGGCGCTGGCGCGAATGGCGTTGACGACAGCCTCGGCTTCAGCGCGGTTGCTGCGGTAGACCACGGCGACCCGCGCGCCGTCTGCGGCGAGGCGTTGCGCCACGGCGGCACCAATGCCGCGCGAGCCGCCGGTGACGATGGCGTTGCGGCCCGCAAGGCGCGCCGGCGTGTTGGATTGGGTTGGCGACATGCTTGTTCTCCTGAAGGGATGCCAATGTTTCGGGAGAACAGGTTACGAACCCGACACTGAGCGCGCAGCGGCCTCCACTGCGACGCCGCGTTCCAATGTTGGAACGCCGCAGCCGATGGCGGTTCAGCGCTGCTGGCGCTTGCGGTACTCCGCCACTTTATGTCGATTGCCGCAGAGCGCCATGCTGCACCAGCGGCGCTTGTGCGACTTGGTGCGGTCGTAAAACCAGCGCGTGCAATCAGGGTGTTCGCACATGCGGATCAACGCGAAATCACCCTCGGCCAGCAACAGCGCGGCCGCTTCGGCCAACGGGGCGAGGCACTGTTCCACCGAATCTGTCGGGCGCAGGCGTTCCACGCGTGGTGTGCTGTCGCTCCACACCAGAACGGGGTGGCTGGGTGCCTGGCGGAGGAACACGTTGAGTGCATCGGCGCTGGCGGCACGACCCGCTTTGCGTGCCTCCACCAACACGCGGATCACCTCGCGCAGGTGCCGCGCCACCGCCAGCAATACGCCGGCCGGATAGCGCCCAGCCAACGGTTGCGCCAACCAGCCGGTGCGGATGAGCCAGTCCGACACGTCCTGGTCAGTCTGCCAGGTGTCATGGGGCTCGCCATTCGCCGTGGCCCCGGTGTTGAGCATGTCGAGCACGGGGTGATCGGCAATCAGTGCGGACGTATCAGGCGATGACATAACGAGTGGAGCAACAGTAATGCGTCGACTGTAACTGATATGGATGGCTATTCAGGTTACAGGAAAAGCGCCGTGTCTCGGCCTGCGATCTTGCGTGTGATGCGCCGCATTACCATGAACGCATCTCGACTTTTGCTGGAGACGATCATGAGCGCATGGCCTGATGCCCGCGTGCTGGAGCTGTTCAACATCGACGTGCCCATCGTGCTGGGGCCGATGGCCGGCGTGGCAGGCGTGGAGTTGGCGATTGCGGTGGCACGCGGCGGCGGCCTTGGGTCACTGCCGTGCGCGATGCTCAATGCGGAGCAGATCCGCCAGCAGGTTGAGCAGTTTCGTGCGGCCGTGCGTGGCCCCATCAACCTGAACTTCTTTTGCCACACGCCGCCGCAGCCCGACCCGGAGCGCGAGGCCAAATGGCGTGCCCATCTCGCGCCGTACTACGCAGAATTCGGCATCGACCCGAATGCGCAGGCACCGGCTGCCAACCGTGCACCGTTTGATGAAACCACCTGCGCGCTGGTGGAAGAACTCAAGCCCGAGGTGGTGAGCTTTCACTTTGGCTTGCCGGCGCCGGAACTGCAGTCGCGGGTGAAGGCCACTGGCGCGAAAGTCATTTCCGCCGCCACCACGGTGGAAGAAGCACGCCGGCTGGAAGCGCGCGGCGTGGATGCCATCATCGCCATGGGCAACGAGGCAGGCGGCCATCGCGGCATGTTTCTCGCCAAGACCATTGAATCGCAGGTCGGCACGTTTGCTCTGGTGCCGCAGGTGGCCGATGCGGTGCGCGTGCCGATCATCGCAGCCGGCGGGATTGGCGATGCGCGCGGCCTGGTGGCGGCGCTGGCGCTCGGTGCATCGGCTGTGCAGATCGGCACCGCCTACATGCTTTCGCCTGAAGCGAAGACCTCGGCCATCCACCGCGCGGCACTCAAGCGTGCAACCGATGCCGATACCGCACTGACCAACCTGTTCACCGGCCGTCCGGCGCGCGGCATCGTCAACCGCCTGATGCGCGAGATCGGCCCAATGAGCGCGTTCGCCCCGGCTTTCCCGACAGCGGGCGGCGCGCTGGCACCCTTGCGCGCGAAGACGGAACCGATGGGCTCGGGCGACTTCATCAACCTATGGTCCGGCCAAGCCGGCCAACTGGCGACGGAAGATTCGGCTGAAGCCATCACCCGTCGTATCGCTGCGCAGGCGCTGGAACGACTGGTCTGAGCTTGACCGCGATAACGGTCCGACAACCCAGCGCATCCTTGTGGCCGCCCTCAAGCGATTCCACTAGGCGGCCCAGTAGGCGCGGGAAGCATTCGACTTCCTCGCGCTTTGTAGCGCTTCACGAGCAGCAGCTCATGCCGGCGATGCCGGCGTGCGCAAAGCTCAATTAACCTCATCAGCGCCTGCTGGTGCGGGTCCAAGTAGGTAGAGTGGCCAGGGACTGGACGCGACTGTTGAGCGTGTCGTAGATCTTGGTGGAGCGAACTTGGACAAACTATCACCATCCCAACCCGATTCCCTCATGCTGAAGTTGCCCGAAGGTGAGGCGATTTCCCGCCGTTCCATGCTACTTGGCATGCTGGCACTTGGCTTGTCGGCTTGCGTCGGTGACGGTGCCGAGGGCAGTGCCTCTGCAGGTGGTACTGCCCCCGCCGGTGGCAGTGCCGGTGGTGGCGTTAGTGGTGGTAGCGGTAGCAGTGGCACCCCGGCCAATTCGCAGAATACGTTTGTGCATCCGGGGGGATTTCACACCCAGGCCGACTTTGCCCGCATGAAGGAAAAAGTGGCCGCCAAGGCATCGCCCTGGATCGATAGCTGGAACTTGTTAATCGCCGACGGACGTTCCCAGCTTGGTTACACCCCGAACCCGCAAGTCGTCGTGCACCGCGGCGACCCTCCCTATGGCGACAACGTCTATGCGTTGTGTAGCGATATCTCCGCCGCGTACGCCTGTGCCTTGCGCTGGAAGATTTCGGGCGATCAGCACTATGCCGACAAAGCCGTGCAGATCATGAATGTCTGGTCCTCTACGCTGACTAAGATCGGCTGGAGCGACGGCCACTACGACGGCTTTCTGGCGGCGGGATTGCAGGGATACCAGTTCGCCAATGTGGGCGAGATGATGCGCGACTACCCGGGCTGGGCGGCGGCGGATTTTGCGCGCTTCCAGAGCATGATGCTCAACGTGTTCTACCCGATGAACAGCGGCATGCTGACCAACCCCAGCAGCTTGTCGGTGTATTCGAGCTGGGATCTATGCGGGCTGGCCTCCATCCTTTCCATCGCCGTATTGTGCGACGACCGCGCCAAGTTCGACGCCGGGATCAACTACTTCAAAACGGGCCTTGGCAATGGCGGCGTGTTCAACACCGTCAACTACATCCACCCCGGCTATCTCGGGCAAACGCAGGAATCCGGGCGCGATCAAGGCCACAACACGCTGAGTGTGGCGTTGCTTGCGACCATCTGCGAAGTCGCCTGGAATCAGGGCGAAGACTTATACGGATTTGACAACAACCGCGTGCTGGCCGGTGCCGAATATGTTTCCAAGGGCAACCTGACCGACCCCGCAACGGGGGCGTTGTATGCGGTGCCGTTCGCCCCCTACACCAACGGCGGCGCGCCCGACACTGCGTTTGCCGTCGGTACGCAGGGCGCGCGGCGTATCGGCTGGGCATCGCTCTATCATCACTACGCTAACCGCAAAGGGCTGTCCGCGCCCTACACGGGCCAATATATGCTGGCGACCCAGCCGGAAGGGGCTTCGGTAGGCGACGAGCTCGGCTACGGTACGCTGACCTTTACGCGCGATCCCATCGCCTCCGGCGTGCCGCCCAGCGGCCTGACTGCCTACGTCACTGGCGGCAACGTGGTGCTGTCGTGGTGGGGCACGGCCTATGCGACGAGCTACACCGTCAAGCGCAGCACCACCAAGGGCGGCCCTTACACCACACTCGCTATCGGCATCGTCGATCCGCGCACTTATACCGATCACGCTCCCGCTGCAGGAACGTACTACTACGTGGTGACGGCGACGATGCCCAGCGGTGAGACCGCGATGTCCAACGAAGCGAAGGCGATCACCGCCGTGCAACTGCATACCCACCTCGCCTTCGATGAAGGCAGCGGAGCGCAGGCGGCGGATAGCAGCGGCAACTTGCACAACGCCGTGCTCGTGAACGGCGCATGGGGCGCGGGCAAAATCGGTAGCGCTGTGTCGCTGAACGGCAGCAACGCCTATGTCAGCCTGCCCGACGACCTGCTGACCGACCTAGCCGACTGCACCATCGCGTGCTGGGTGTACTGGAACGGCGGCAATGCCTGGCAGCGCATCTTCGATTTCGGTGCGAGCATGGGTCGCTACATGTACCTTACGCCGGGCACCAACACCGGCGCTTTGCGCTTCGCCATCACCACCAACAACGGCGTTGGGGAACAAGGCTTCACCACGTCCGCGGGGCTGCCCGCCAGACAATGGGTGCATGTCGCGGTGACGCTGGCCGGAGCGATCGCCACGCTCTACGTCAACGGCGTCGCCGTTGGCAGCAACACGACGATGACCACCGCCCCGTTCCGCATGAGCACCACCAACCAGAACTGGCTCGGCCGCTCGCGATACGCGAACGATCCGTACTTCAACGGCTTGATCGACGATTTCCGGATCTATCACGGTGTGCTGACGCAGGCGGAAATCGCGGCGCTTTAGATCGTTGGCGCGAGGTGGGGTAGTCTTCCGCGCCCGTTTTGCATGACGAATCGGGATGCATGCCATGGAAAAATTTCATGTAACTGCATAAGCGAAGCTTTATCGGTTTCGCAGAGCGAGTCAGCCATGCGCCTTCATGGTCGGTTCCTGCGCGAACCGCTCGCGCAGGAACGCGATGAGCGCCTTCACCGATGGCGGTACGCCGGCGCGCGATGGGTACAGCGCGTGCAGGTCTGCCGGCTCGGGCGTCCAACCTGGCAGTGCCGTGCGCAAGCGGCCTTCAAGCAACGCCGCGTGGCAGCAGTGTTGGGGGAGCACGGCAAAGCCCAAGCCGGCGATGGCCGCTTCGCGCAAGGCGAGGATGTTGTCGCTGGCAAAACGCGGCCGAATCGGCAGTGCCAGCCGGTGACCTTGCCGGTCGTGCAACACCCAGTCGCGGCTGCGGGTGAGCGTGCCTTGGCCCAGGCAGGGCAAATCTTCGAGCGCAGCTGGCGTGGCGGGCTCGCCCACGCGCGCGATCAACGCGGGGCTGCCCACCAGCACGCGTGGCGACACCGCCAGAGGACGCGCCACCACATCACGCGAGGGCAGCGGCCCCGTGGCGGCGCGGATGGCCACATCAATGCGCTGCTCGATCAGGTCGACATAGTTGTTGGACAGATCCAGCTCAATGCGCAGCTTCGGGTGGGCATCGGCAAACTCCGCCAGCCAGCCGGCGACCAGCGTTTCCGCCAGCAAGGGCGAGGTGCCCACGCGCAGCACCCCCGCCGGTTCACTGCGTGCAGCGCCCGCCAGCGCTTCAATGGCAGCCGACGCATCGGCCATGTCCCGCGCATGCCGATACACCGCCTCGCCCACGGGCGTGACCGATACGCGATGACTCGAGCGCTGCAGCAGGCGCGTGCCGAGCTGCGTTTCCAACTCGGCAATGCGTCGGCTCAGGCGCGATTTTGGGATACCCGTGGCGCGCTCGGCGGCAGAAAAGCCACCGGCTTCCACCACGCGCGTGAAGAGGTAGAGATCGTCAAAGCGCTTCATGTTGAGGCGGTGTTGCAGGCGAACTGCATTGAAGCACAGTCACGGCGGAGCGGCACCTGCCACAATGTCGCCAGAACGGCAGGCGTGGTCGGCCTGCCGCACGCCAAATCGAAGTGTGGAGAATGCAAGGAGACGGGGATGGAACAGCACGGTAGGCAAACGCAGGGAATGTCTCGCGAACGGCTCCAGCGGGTCGATCGTTTCATCCATGACGACTATGTGGCGACCGGCAAGCTGCCCGGCGCCCTCACGCAGGTGTGGCGGCACGGCGAGCGTGTCCTGAATGCCGTGCAAGGGTGGGCCGACCGCGAGCGTCAGGTGCCGCTGGCCGAAGATTCGATCTTCCGCATCTACTCGATGACCAAGCCGATCACCTCGGTGGCGTTCATGATGCTGGTGGAGGAATGCAAGGTCGCATTGGATGACCCCGTCAGCAAGTTCATCCCCGCCTGGAAGAACCTGGGGGTGTTTACCGGCGGCTTCATGGCGGGTTTTCAGACGCGCCCGACCACGCGGCCGATGCGCATGGTCGATCTGCTGCGCCACACCTCCGGTCTGACGTACGGCTTTCACCAGAATACGAATGTCGACGCAGCGTATCGGCAGCTGAAGCTGGGCGGTGCCGACCTCAACGGAACGCTGGACGAGATGGTCGAAAAGCTGGCCGGTCTGCCGCTGGAGTTCTCACCGGGCGAGGCATGGAACTATTCGGTGTCCACCGACGTGCTCGGCTACCTCGTCGGCAAGATCAGCGGCATGCCGTTTGAGACCTTCCTGAAGGAACGGATCTTGGATCCGCTGGGGATGGTCGACACGGCGTTCTACGTGCCGGAAGACAAGGCATCGCGCTTCTGCGCCTGCTACGCCGTCGGGGCGCTCGGTTCGACGACGGTATCGGATCAACCGATCTTGCAGGATGACCCACGTACCAGCGTCTACCTGAAGCCCCCCAGCTTTGTTTCGGGCGGCGGCGGGCTCGTTTCCACTGCGGCGGACTACTTGCGCTTCGCGCGCATGCTGCTGCAGGGCGGCGAGCTCGACGGCGTGCGCTTGCTCAGCCCGAAAACGCTGGCACTGATGACGGCGAATCATCTGCCGGGCGGCGTCGACATATCGACCCTGTCGCCGCGCTCGATGTTCAGCGAGGCGGCCTACGACGGCGTTGGGTTTGGCCTGGGCTTTGCGACCACGATATCGCAGCCAGCCACGCTCATCCCCGGCAGCACCGGCGACTTCTTCTGGGGCGGCGCGGCCGGCACCTTCTTCTGGGTAGACCCGAAGGAAGACCTGATCGGACTGTTCCTCACGCAGGTCTTGCCGTCGTCTGCGTACCCGGTGCGCCGGCAGTTGCGTACGCTGGTCTATAGCGCGGTCACCGATTCGGGCGCCCAGCGCTGAGCGCGCATCGATCCGAGCTTCGCCTCATTTCGGGGTGATTGCTCGGTATGATGGCAAACCAAGGCCGATGTCACTTCCTGCTTATGTCGATCCAGCACGCGCTTCTCACTTCCCTGCTTGAAAAACCTTCATCCGGCTACGAACTCGCCCGCCGCTTTGACAAGTCCATGGGCTATTTCTGGAGCGCCACGCACCAGCAGATCTACCGGGAGCTTGGCCGCATGGCCGAAGCCGGGTGGGTGAGCGTGGAAGAAGAGGAAGACGGCCGCAAGAAGACCTACACCGTGCTGCCGCCGGGCCGCGAAGAACTCGCGCGCTGGGTGCTGGAGCCGACCGTCTCGTCGGATAACCGCGAAGAAGTGCTGGTGAAGCTGCGCGCCGAAGCGGTGATCGGCCCGCTGGGTTTTGCCGATGAGATGCAGCGCCTGATCGAGCAGCACCGCGCGCGCCTGAACACCTTCCGCGAGATCGAGCAGCGGGATTTTTCCGGCGCTGACCTTACGCGCGCGAAGCGATTGCAACTCGCCGTGCTCCAACGCGGCATCGTTTACGAAGAAGGCTGGCTCGCGTGGGCAGATGATGTGCTGCCGTTGCTGGAGCCAGCCTCTGTGACGGCTTAAGACTCAATATGGCTTAGGCCGTCGCCTTGTCTGCGGCCGGGGCGCGCAGCGCTTCGATGTGGTTCAGGCGACGGCGCGCCACCTCAAACTCCTCGGCAAAGCGCTTGACGAGTTCCGCCGCCGGCACCACGCGCTTGACCGCGCCCACGCCCTGGCCGGCGCCCCAGATGTCCTTCCACGCCTTGGCCTTGGCGCCGCCGCCCGAGCCGAAATTCATCTTGCTCGGGTCGGATTCCGGCAGGGCTTCCGGGTCCAGGCCCGCGCTTTCGATGCTCTTGCGCAGGTAGTTGCCGTGCACACCGGTGAACAGGTTCGTGTAGACGATGTCGCTGGCGGTGGATTCCACGATGGCCTGCTTGTAGCCTTCGATCGCGTTGGCTTCTTCGGTGGCGATGAAGGCTGAGCCTACATAGGCCAGGTCTGCACCGGCCGCCAGCGCCGCCAGGATGGCATTGCCGTTGGCGATGGCGCCGGAGAGCAGCAGCGGGCCGTCAAACCATTCACGAATCTCGTGAATGAGCGCAAACGGCGACGTCGTGCCCGCGTGGCCACCGGCGCCCGCCGCCACAGCGATTAGGCCATCTGCGCCTTTCTCGATCGCCTTCTTGGCGAACTTGTTGTTGATCACGTCATGCAGCACGATGCCGCCGTAGCTGTGCACCGCTTGGTTCACGTCTTCACGCGCGCCCAACGAGGTGATGACGATGGGCACCTTGTACTTCACGCACAGTTCCAGGTCGTGCTCCAGGCGGTCGTTCGACTTGTGCACGATCTGGTTGACGGCAAACGGCGCCGACGGCTTGTCCGGATGCTGCGCGTCGTATTCGGCCAGCTCGGTGGTGATGCGCTGCAGCCAGGTTTCCAGCAGTTCGGCCGGGCGCGCATTGAGCGCCGGGAACGAACCGACCACGCCCGCTTTGCACTGCGCGATCACGAGGTCAGGGTTGGAGATGATGAACAGTGGCGAGCCCACCACAGGCACGGACAGGCGGTTTTGCAGGATCGGGGGCAGCGACATGGCGGTCTCCGTTGGTCTTGGTATGGGAATGAAATCGGAAGGGGGTCAGGCGCCGGCTTTGAGCAGGCCAACCTTGTCGCCCAGCTTGGCGCCCATGGCGGCGCCGAGTGCTTGCAGGCCGGTGGCCGGGCGGACCATGACTTCGAACTCGACGATCTTGCCGTCGGCATTGAAGCGGATCATGTCGATGCCCTTGAGCGCTTTGCCGCTCACGTTGGCGCTGAATTCGAGCACCACGCTCGCGCCGTCATCCGTCGCGAAGCTGCGGTGATATTGGAAATCTTCAAAGACGGTGTTGACCGTGCGAAGCACCAGCGTGGTGGCCCGGCGGCCTGGATACGGCGTGTGCGCCACGGGCGAGCGGAAGACGACATCCTCGGCGAACAGGCCATCGAGGTCGTCCATCGTGTTGTTCTCCACCATGGCATGCCAGGCGTCGAGCGTGGCTTGGGCGGCGGGGTTCAGAGTATTGGGAATCGGCTGCGACATGCTGGCTCCTGAGCAGATAGTGCAACGGATTGCATTAGCGTGAGGGGCAACATAGCACAGCCGTTCGAATCTATGCAACAAGTTGCATAGTGGAGGGGCTCGACTTCAGGTGGCGTCAACCGGCAGCGTGTTCCGGGTGCGGTGCACGTACCACGATGACGGTGCGGTGCGACAGCTTGACCGTGCGCTCGGCCACGCTGCCCAGCAGGATGCGCGCGAGCCCGTGCTTGCCCTGCGAGCCGACGACGATGGTGTCTGCCTGCCAGCGCACGGCTTCGTGCTCGAGCGCGCTGCCGATGTCGTCGTCGGTGGCGTCGAGCATCAGGATGCCGGTTTCGGCGGTGGTGCCGCTCGCGTCGAGTTGGCGCTGCAGTTCAACGAGGGATGCGCTGGCGGTGCGGTGCGCGTCTTCGCGCAGTTTGTCGACGCTGTAGATTTCGCGCGATTCCGGCATGGCGGGCGAGCCAATGGCCCAGACCACGCGCACCCGACCCTGAAACGCGCGGGCCAGGGCGGCGGCTTCTTCGACCGCCAGGTGGGCTTCGTGGGTGCCATCAAAGGCGGCAAGAATGCGTTGATGCATGGGCGCTCCGCAACATTGGAATGGGAATGGCCTCACTGTAGCAGCGCAAGTTGGGCATGCAGCACCCGGGATGATGCCGGCTTGCGCCCTGTCAAATCGCGCCGTGTCGAACCGCGCTGGTCATACCGGTTATGCGCTGGTATGCGCGGGGTGCGCCAGCAGCAGATCGAGCAACGCTTGCGCCGCGACGGAGAGGCTGCGTCCATCGCGCCGGATCACATACAGCGTGCGCACTAGGCCCGGCAGCGGCAGCGGTCGTACCACTAGGTCGGCCAAGCGAAACTGGAACAACGCCAGCGTTGGAATCACGCTGATGCCGAGGTTGGCCGCCACCAGCGCGGCCGCCGTGGCCAGATGCTCCACCTCCATGCCGCTGCGCAATTTGGTGGGGTGCAATGCTGCGTCGAGGTACTGCCGGATGCTCGTGTTGCGCGCGAGGTGGATGAACGGCACGTCCACCAGATCGCTGATGTCGACTGATGGCTGAGTCGCGAGCAGATGGGTGCGATGGCAGACAAGGTGGAAGTCGTCCGCGCAGAACGGCTGTGCACTGAGCCCCGCCATGTCGGCGCCCATGGCCGCGATGGCAAAGTCTGCCGCACCGCGCCTGACCATGTCGATGCACGGGTCGGACAACTGGTCGTGCAGGGCCAGCTGAATGCCCGGATGCTGCTCAGAGAATTCGGCCAGCACCCCGGGCAAGATGCCTGCGGCAATGGACGGTAGCGCGGCGACTGTCACGCGGCCGGTGCGTGCCGCGGCACGGTCGCGCAACTCCGCAAACGTCGCCTCGAAATCGGCCAGCAAGCGCAGGGCCGATTCAGCAAAGGCTTCCCCTTCGGGCGTGAGCTCAACATGGCGTGTGTTGCGGTCGAACAGGCGCACGCCGGCATCGGCCTCCAGGTTCTGGATCAGCGCACTGAAGGCCGATTGCGACAGGTGGCAGGTCTGCGCCGCCTGCGTGAAGTTCTTGTGCTCGCGCAGCGCGGCAAAGGCACGGAGTTGTTTGACAGAAAGATTCATGGACATGCCGACGGATAGGTCGCCAGCTTAGCCTGGAATCTCCAGTGTAAGGAGCGCGCTGGAGAGCGATTTGCCATGCGCATCCAGCGCTAGCGAGCGCGTCACGCCACCGGCCAGCGCGCCGTGCAGCACGAAGTTCAGCGCACCGAGTTGCGGCAGCACATAGCGTTCGACATTGCCGTGGAGGAGTTCAGCAAAGTGCGCGCGTACGCGTTCGGCTGTCACGTGTTGTTCGAGCGCGGCAAAGTCTTCTGCACAGTGCGCGATGACGGAAATGCACGAGATGTCGCCCTTGTCGCCTGCGCGCGCGTGGGCGAGGTCGCGAAGGATACGGATGCGTGTCATGTCAGCTCTCCAGAATCTGCACGCTGTGCGGGGCAAGCTCAGCCGGAATCAACGTCGATGCCACGGCGATGATTTCGCGTGCGCTCTTGGCGGCGCCACCACCGCCGGAGGGCCCGCACGTCAATAGCGTTTCGACCTCGTTGCCGATGCGGATGGCTTCGGCCATCGACTCAGTACGGGCGGCGACGCGCACGCGCACCTCGTACGGTTCAGCATCGGTGCGTGAAAGCGTAGCGCCGTGCAGCGCGTCCACACCGATCAGCTCGAAGCGCGTCTCCGTCATTTGCACGCCCATGAGCGCCAGCCGCTCGCGCACGATGTCGAGCGCCAGCCTGCCGCGCGCGACGGCGTTGGGGCCGGCATAGCTGATCTGGCCTTCGCCGATATAGCTGTCGAGATAGCCGATCGAGACCTTCAACTGATTCGTGCGCGGCGTGCCGGTTGCGCCTTCAATGACGACGCGATCCTTGCCGTCGGTACGCACGCGTACGCCGGAGAAATCGGCCACGACGTCGGGCGTGAGGTAGCGCGCCGGGTCGTGGATTTCGTACAGCAGTTGTTCCTTGCACGTCGCCTCGGTGACGAGCCCACCAGCCGTGGCCACCTTGGTGATGAGCACCGAGCCGTCTTCGCCGACCTCGCCAATCGGGAAGCCGAGGCGTGCGAGACCAGGCACGTCTTTGATGCCCGGGTCGGCAAAGTAACCGCCCGTGATCTGCCCCGCGCATTCGAGCAGGTGCCCGGCCAGCGTGCCACAGCCGAGCCGGTGCCAGTCGTCCATGCGCCAGCCGAACGCGTGGATGAGCGGCCCGAGCGCCAGCGCCGGATCGGCCACGCGCCCGGTGATGACCACGTCCGCACCCTGCGCTAGCGCATCGACGATGCCTTGCGCGCCAAGGTAGGCGTTGGCCGACACCATGCGTGCGCCGAGCGAGGCGACCGGCGCGCCGCCGTCCATCAACGTGAAATCGTGGCCGCGCGCTTGCAGCAGGTCGAAGACATCGTCGCCGGTGACGGCCGCCACGCGCAGCTTCAGGCCCAGTTCACGAGCGATGTCGCGCGTGCGCTCGGCCGCGGCGAGCGGGTTGGCCGCGCCCATGTTGGTGACGATGCGGATGCCGCGTGCCGAGCATGCCGGCAGCACGGCGCGCATGCGTGCTTCAAGCAGCGGGTCGTAGCCATGCGACGGGTCTTTACGGCGCACTTGCTGGGCGAGCGCGATGGTGCGCTCAGCCAGGCATTCGAACATCAGCACGTCGATGTCGCCGTGCTCTGCGAGTTCGAGCGCCGGTTCGATACGGTCGCCCGAATAACCGGCGCCGCCGCCGATGCGCAATGTCTTCAACGCGTTCTTCATGCCATCACCACGGAAGCACGCCCAGCACCACGGCCACTGCGGTCATCAGCAGCGAGGCGCCGAACAGGAAGGGGATCGAGAATTTCTGGTGGTCCGCCAGCTCGATGCCGCACAGGCCGACCACGAGGAAGGTTGCGGGCGTGAGCGGGCTCACCGGGAAGCCCGTCGTCATTTGGCCGAGCACGGCAGCCTGCGCCACATGCGCCGGAGCGACGCCGAGCATCTTCGATGCTTCAGCCACCACGGGCAGCACGCCAAAGTAGAACGAATCCGGATCGAACAGCAGCGACAGCGGCATCGACAGCACACCCAGCACCACCGGAATGTGGTGCGCCATGGCGGGCGGAATGAAGTCCACTGCCGTCTTCGCCATCGCCGTCAACATGCCGGACTTGCTCATGATGCCGGTGAACACGCCCGCCGCCAGCAGGATGCTCGCCATCATCAGCGCGGCCTTGGCGTGGGCGTCCACGCGCTGGCGTTGTTGATCCACGTTCGGGTAGTTGATGAGCAGCGCAGCGACCACGCCGATCATGAACATCACCACCGGGTCGATCTTGCCGCTCACCATCACGCCCATCACCACCACCGTGAGGATGAGGTTGATCCAGAAGTTCTTCGGGCGGCGCAGCGCTTGTTCTGCATCCGTTAGCGGGCGCGAGACCACGTGCGCGGCACCGTCGTGATTGGCAAGACCGAGGCGCTTCTCTTCACGCTTGCCCAACAGCCACGCGCACACGAATACGAAGATGAGCCCCGCAATCTGCACGGGGATCAGCGGGTTGAAGATATCCGTCACCGGCATGTGCAGCGAGGCCGAGGCGCGGATCATCGGCCCCGTCCATGGCAGGAAGTTCACACCGCACGCCATCGACGTCACGCACGCCAGGATGCGGCGGTCCATACCGAGCCGGTCGTACAACGGCAGCATGGCCGGAATGGTGATCAGGAACGCCACCGCGCCGGAGCCATCCAGGTGAATCAGCAGCGCCAGCAGCGCCGAGCCCACCACGATGCGCGGCGGGCGGCTGCCCACCGTGCGCAGGATGCGGTCGATGATCGGATCGAGCATGCCGGCATCCGTGACGATGCCGAAGTACAGGATGGCGAAGATGAACATGCCCGCCACCGGCGCAACGTCTTTGATGCCGCCGATGATGAACTTGCTGGTATTGAGCCCGAAGCCGCCAATGAGCGCGGCGATAACGGGAATGGCGATGAGCGCAACCAGCGGCGACATGCGCTTCGTCAGGATGACGACAAACAGCGCGACGATGGTCAGCAGCCCGAGCAGTGCGAGCATGGTCTCCTCCGAGTTTTGGATTCGGTATCCCTGTTGGCGGGATTTGCCCGGAGACTGTAGAAGCTCGCGATCTGCCTGTAAAACAGAATATTTGGATGGATTGTGCTGATAATCCGATAAGAGGTCCAAAAGTCGCATGGAGCCGGTGGGCTTGACCCTGAAGCTTCTTCAGGGTTTTGAATGGAGGCATGAAACCTGATCTCGCCTCCACCCTGCCTGTCCACGATCACGCCGCCAAGCCGGAAAGCTCCGGTTGTGGTGGCTGCTGCGGCCACAGTCATCCGGCTGCGAAGGACACCGCCCACGACGCGCATGACCACGATCACAACCACGACCACGGTCATGAACATGGAGCCGTCGCGCCGATTGATGCCGAGACGCTGGCTCGCGCCAAGGGGCGCACCACAGTCCGCATCGAGCAGATGGACTGCCCGACAGAAGAGCGCATGATCCGCGCCAAGCTGGGTAATGCCGACGGCGTGGTCGCCCTGGATTTCAACCTGCTGGAGCGCCACCTCACCATCCACCACACTGTCGACGACGTGACGCCGTTCCTGGAAGCGCTGCGCGCCATCGGCATGGACGGCGAGGTGCTGGAGGAACGCGATCGCTCAGCTGCGGCGGCACCGGCGCCCACCGGCATCTCGCGCCGCACGTGGTTGCTCGGTGCCGGCGGCGTGGCTGCATTTGGCGCCGAGGCCATCGCGTGGTCGCTTGGGGATCATGCCCTGCCGGTGCTGGCCTTGGCGCTGGCATCCATTGCATTGGCCGGCGGGCCGACGCTGCGCAAGGGCTGGATCGCCCTGCGTGCGTTCACGTTCAACATCAACTTTCTGATGGCGGTGGCTGTGATCGGCGCGCTGCTGATCGGCAAGTGGGCCGAAGCCGCGATGGTGATCTTCCTGTTTGCCGTGGCCGAAGCGATTGAAGCGCGCGCCTTGGTGCGTGCCCGCGACGCCGTGCGCGCCCTCACCGCCATTGCGCCCGACACCGCCGAGTTGGCCGATGGCGAGGGCGGCTGGCGTGATGTGGCCGTCGATACCGTTGCCATTGGCGCGCGCTTGCGCGTGCGCACGGGCAGCCGCGTCCCGGTTGATGCACGTATCGTCAGTGGCCGCGCCGCGCTCGACGAATCGCCTGTCACCGGCGAGAGCCTGCCGGTGGAGAAAGCCCTCGGCGACACCATCCTCGCCGGCACCATCGTCACCGACGGCGTCGTGGAAGCCGAGGCCACCGCAGTGGCAGCTAATAGCACGCTCGCGCGCATTGCCGGGGCGATCCAGGAAGCGCAATCGCAGCGTGCGCCCACGCAGCGCTTTGTCGACAAGTTCTCGTCCATCTATACGCCCGCGATGATGTTGCTGGCGCTGGCAGTTGCCGTCATCGGGCCGCTGATCACGGCCGATGGCTGGCTCGCGTGGACATATCGCGCGCTGGTGCTGCTGGTGATCGCCTGCCCGTGCGCGCTGGTGATTTCCACGCCGGTCACGGTGGTGAGCGGTTTGGCTGCCGCCGCACGGCGCGGCATCGTCGTCAAGGGCGGTGTCTATCTGGAGAGCGGCCGACGCCTACGCGCGCTGGCGCTGGACAAGACGGGCACGCTCACGGCGGGTCGCCCCGTGCTGGATACGGTGGTGCTGCCGGATGGCACGCGCCGCGATGTGTCCGACCTACAGCCGGCGGCGGACGGTGTCTTCCTGCGCCCGCTCGCCGTGGCCGCTGCGTTGGACGCCAACACCACGCACCCGATCGCTGTGGCCATCGTGCAGGCGGCTATGGCGCACGGCGCGGTGCAAGCGGCTGCGGTGGAGGATGTATCGGTGCTGCCGGGCCGCGGTGTGGCCGGCACGCTCGAGGGCATGCGCTGGCACCTGGGCAATGCAGCGCTTGTCGCAGAACGCGGCTTCGATACCGCAGCGTGGCGTGCTGCCGCCGAAGGGCTGCAAGCCGAGGGCATGTCCGCCGTCACGCTATGTGATCCGAATGGCGCCGTGGCGCTCTTCGGCGTGCGAGATCGCGAGCGCGCGGAGAGCGCAGCAGCCATTGCCGATCTGCGTGCGCTGGGCGTGCAGCCCGTCATGATTACCGGCGATGACCGCCGCGCCGCGCAGGCCATCGCCAAAGCGGTCGGCATCGATAGCGTCCACGCCGAACAGCTTCCCGCCGACAAGCAACGCGTGGTGGCGGAGCTCGCTGCACAACACGGTTTTGTCGGCATGGTGGGGGATGGCATCAACGACGCCCCGGCCCTGGCACGCGCCGACATCGGCTTCGCCATGGGCGCCGCCGGCACTGCCACGGCACTGGAAGCGGCTGATGTCGCCATCATGGACGATGACCCGCGCAAGCTCGCCAGCTTCATTCACATCAGCCGCCGCACGGTGGCCGTGCTGCGTCAGAACATCGTGTTGGCGCTGGGCATCAAGGCAGTGTTCCTGGCGCTGGCCGTGATGGGCGATGCCACGCTGTGGATGGCCATCTTTGCCGATGTAGGCGCGAGCCTGCTGGTGGTGTTCAACGGGTTGCGGGTGATGCGCACGCGCGTTTGACGGTCAACCTCAACGCGCGTGCGAGGAGCGCGCTTAGCGCAAGCCGCTTACGCGCGCGTCCTTCGGATAAGTGATGAGGTAATCCGCGGAGAAGCGGGCGCTTTCGCCAGCAGGAATCGTCTGCTCCCACGCGATCACGCCCGGGCGATGTTCCCAGTCGCGCTTGGCGGGTTCTGGCGAGAACGTGGTGCGCACCTTGATGTCGTCGGACTGGCTGACCGGCGTGGCTTCCAGGATCTGCACGTCGATGGCGTCACGGTGCCGGTTGCGCACCGTGTATAGCGCTGCAAGCTGACGCTCGTTGCGGTTGTCGAGCAGCCCGACACTGCGCTGGAAGGTCTTGGGCGTTTCCACCACCACGGTGACAAGATCATCGCGGCCAAAGGGCAGCGTGAGCTTCTGATCGGCGCCTGCCGGATTCCAATGCGTGGTGCCAACCACGGCGCCGTCACGGCGCAACTGCATGTTGCCTGCAGGCCAAATGCCCTGGGGGCGATCCACCGTCGCAATGAGATAGGCCGCCGTATCCATGCGCGGCGTGCTGCGTGCGGCCAGCTTGGCCGGCAGCGTTTCGGTGGCCAAGGTGTATGTCACCTTCTGCGCGTCGGACGGCAGCTCGACGTTGCCCGGCAGCTCAAACTCGGTGGCAAATGCGGTCTGGACGGCAGTGACATCGAATAGCGGGGCGTCGTCGGTTGCGCCCCTCAGCCCCCAGCGTGAAGCTTCCTTTGGTTCCGCGGCTGGAGCGGCTGGCCGCGCAAGCATCGGTGCAGGCGCGACCGGCGGTGCGGATGGCGGTTGCTGGATACTCAGCTGCCACGCATACGGCTCGGGCCCGCGCGGTGCAGTGCGCGGCTGACCGGTCGACAAGCGCAGCCGTACGCCACGCCAATCCTCTCCGGTCGATTGCGCGAGGGTGGCCTGTCGTTCAACGATGACGTTCGCGCGTACCGAATCCACGCTCGCCTGATACGCCGGCCGCCAACCGGCGCGCGAGGTCTGATAGGTGATCCGCAGTTCGCCCCCGCGCGGTGCCGACACGGCAATCCGCGCTGTACGCAATGTCGTCGCGCCGGCACCATGCGTCTGTTGCAGGGCCTCCAGTTGCGCCTTCAACTCTCTGTCGCGTTTCTGCAGTTGCTCTTGACGTGTGAAGACTTCCTGCGCGTTGCGCGCCAGGGCTTCGGTGGCGCGGCCGAGCTTGGAGAAATCCGTGGTGGGTGCGTGACCATTGCCACCGGTGTTTTCGCTCACCGCCTTTAGATAGCTGGCCGACAGGGCATTGGCCTGAAGCTGCACGCCGAGGGCCGCACGTTGATCTTGAAGGGTTTGGATCTGCGTTTCCAAGGCCGTTTTTGCGCAGCCACTGCCTTCGCTGGGCACGGTTTCTACGCGGATATCGCCCACGCGAATGGTGCTATCCGCTTCCACGCGCAGGCTGTCCGCGTCGAACGTCGTCGGCAGGCAGGTCAGTTCAATGCTGCGAGCGCCCGCCGCAACGGCGGCCGTGCGCACCACCGTCGCGCTGTCCGGGTACAGCGTGACCTCGCTGATGCGCGAAGGCGTGGCCGCATGCGCAGTAGCCGTCGCGGCCAGCGCAGCGGCGCCCAGCGCCGTGCGTTGCCGATGCAGAAATTGGATTGCCGGTTTCGTCCTCATCCGCCCCACCCACGTGTGTGAAATGCGGCGAGTATCGCACGTCAATGCGCACGTCAAAGTGACGTGTCCGGCGCGGGATAGAAGGAGTCAGCGATGCACGCCGCGAATATGCCGATGCGAGTGTTCGGCATCGCCGTGGTCGTGGTTATGCGCGTGGCTGGGGGCCGGTGCCGGCTCCTCATGCAGCGATTGCAGCACGCCGCATTCGGCCACCGAAGCCGCCGTCGTGCAGCGCTGGCCAATGGCTTCGATCTGTTGCCGGAGGTCCGTCAACTCGGCAATGCGGGCCTCGACGTGGCGCAGGTGTTCGTCCAGCAGCTTGTTGATCTCTTCGCACGAGGCCTGCGGGTTGGCCTGCAGTTCGAGCAGCCGGCGGATTTCCGTATGCGCCATGTCGAGCGACCGGCACTTCGCGATGAAGGCCAGCTGCTCGGCATGCTGGGGTGTATAGACGCGGTAATTATTGGCGGCGCGCGCCGGCGGGGGCAGCAGGCCCTGCGCTTCATAGAAGCGAATGGTTTCAATACTGATGCCCGTGCGCTGGGCGAGCTCGCCAATTTTCATACGCGTTGAAGGAGAGTCAGAAGACGGTCGGCTCGGCGGTGGCCTCTTCCACACCGGCGACCTTCAGGCAGGCGTCCATGCAGGCGCGGCACGCTGCGGCACAAGCGCTGCAATGGCCTTGGCCGTGATGATCGCATTCTTCCGCGCACTGGTTGCAGATCTCGGCGCAGTCTTCCAGCAGCAGTTCAGCGAATTCGCTGTTGCGTTCCAGAAAGGCGCGCGTGATGCCGCAATATTGCGCGCAATCCGTACACACGTTGATGCAGCGCATCATGGCTGCCGCGTGGCCGTTTTTACTGCTTTCCGTCGCGCAATGATTGCAAGCGGTTTCGCAAGCCTGCAACGCCTGAATCACACTGGCAAAACGCTTGGCATTGTCTTTCGCGGTCGGACGAGTGGTCATGTCGGTTCTCCTGTGGCAGTGGATGGCACGCGGTTGCGTTTCGGAAGGAATGGGCCCGAGCGCTTCCCGGGCCGCATCCATTCAATTTAGCAACTGGCGCTCCGCTGCGTGAGGTGAACCTGAGCCGATTCTGACCTCAGGCGACCGTTGCCCCGGCATTCCCGCGACGCAGCATGCCCTTGCCGGCACGCGCGATCAGGCGGTTCACGCCACCCACCACCGCGCGAATCGACGCCGTCGTCAGGTTGGCATCCACGCCCACGCCGAACACGCTGCCTGCCACGCCCGGCGCGGCCATTTCTGCAAAGGCAATGGCATCGGCGTTTGCGCCTTGACCGAGCGCTCGCTCTTCGTAGTGGTGGATCGATACGGGCGCCGTCAGCACGTGCGACAGGGCGTGCACCAGCGCATCGAGCGGCCCATTACCGGTGCCTTCGCAAATGTGCTCGTGGTCCGCAATGTTGACGACCAGGCGGATGTGCTGGCTGCCGTCTTCCTGCTCGGTCAGGCGGTGCGACACATAGCCGATGGCGCCATCGCCTCGCAGGTAGGTCTGCTGGAACAGCGCCCAGATGTCGGCGCCGGTGGCTTCGCGGCCGCTTGCATCGGTCAGCTTCTGCACGGTGCTGCTGAACTCCACCTGCAAGCGACGCGGCATCGCCACGCCGTAGCCCGATTCCAGCAGATACGCGATGCCGCCCTTGCCCGACTGGCTGTTCACGCGAATGATCGAATCGTACGTGCGGCCCACATCAGCGGGGTCGATCGGCAGGTAGGGCATTTCCCACAGCGCGTCGGGCTTCTGCACTGCAAAGCCCTTCTTGATCGCATCCTGGTGCGAGCCCGAGAACGCGGTGAACACCAGATCGCCCACATACGGGTGGCGCGGATGCACCGGCAGCTGCGTGCAGTCTTCACACGTCCGTGCCACGTCATTGATGTGCGAGAAATCCAGCTCCGGATTGACACCCTGCGAATACAAGTTCAGCGCGAGCGTGACCAAGTCGACGTTGCCGGTGCGCTCGCCATTGCCGAACAGGCATCCTTCCACACGGTCGGCGCCGGCCATCACGGCCAGCTCGGCCGCTGCCACGGCAGTGCCGCGGTCATTGTGCGGATGCACGGAGAGGATGATCGAATCGCGGCGTGCCAGATTGCGGTGCATCCACTCGATCTGGTCGGCGTAGATGTTTGGCGTGGCCATCTCCACCGTGGCTGGCAGGTTGAAGATGATCTTGTGCTCGGGTGTCGGCTCCCACACCTCTGTGACGGCGTTGCAGACTTCCAGCGCAAATTCCAGCTCCGTGCCGCTGAAGACTTCCGGGCTGTACTGATACGTCCACTGCGTCTCGGGCATGGTCTCCGCAATGTCGCGGATGAGCTTGGCGCTTTGCACGGCAATTTGCTTCACGCCTTCGCGGTCGGTGTTGAACACCGTGCGGCGGAATACCGGCGCAGTTGCGTTGTAGACGTGGATGATGGCTTTCTTCGCACCGCGCAGCGATTCCATCGTGCGGCGGATCAGGTCTTCACGCGCCTGCGTGAGGACTTCGATGGTGACGTCGTCGGGGATGTGTCCGCCTTCGATCAGCTCACGCACAAAATCGAAATCGGTCTGGGATGCGGCGGGGAACGCGGCTTCGATTTCCTTGAAGCCGATCTGCACGAGCATCTTGAACATGCGCATCTTGCGCTCGGCGTTCATGGGCTCGAACAGGGCCTGGTTGCCATCGCGCAGGTCCGTGCTCATCCAGATCGGGGCACGGGTGATGGTCTTGTTGGGCCAGGTACGATCGGCGAGGGCGATCGCAGGGAAGGGGCGGTATTTGGTGGCGGGGTTCTTCAACATGGTGTGTGCGTCCTATGAGATCGAGATCGCTTACGGGTGTTCAGTACGGTGGGGACGTCCGCGCTGGCGGCGTCCGGCGTGGCCGGGTGAGCAGTGTTGGTGTGGCGGCCAGACAGCCACGGGCGCGTGGTCTGGGCACCGAGCGGTAGTCGTAGCGAGAGCAGGATCGGGGCGGACATGGTTGGCTCCAACGATTCGGCGCACGGACTGCGCCACACAGAAGGCCCGTGGCCTGTTACGGCACGGACCGGTCAAACACCGGAACGAGGGGGAAAGAGAGGTCTACGCGCTTACACGCGTAGTAGAGATAGGGATGCGGATAGCAGACCGCGCACGCACGAGAAGGTGCGGGCTTGAGCGGTGAGGAGGGTGGTCTGCTGAGAATGCATTTGTCGATGATGCTGGGAGATGGCAGACGTTGTCAAGCTGCCTGGTCCGAATTCGGACGGTTCCGCGGCGGGGCGCCATGTGAAGCCGCCGCCAGCAAAACCCAACCGAACCTGCTTTAATACACCCCGTCCATGCCGCCGGCCCGCTATATCCAAGGCCTTATAACGGTAAGACCCCTCTCACGCCCCACAAGGAGAACCCCACAATGGTCACGTTGAACATCAACGGCAAACCGGTGGAAGTTGATGCTGATCCGTCGACGCCGCTGCTCTGGGCGTTGCGCGACAACCTCGGCTTGACCGGCACGAAATTCGGCTGCGGCGTTGCATCGTGCGGTGCCTGCACGGTGCATCTGAACGGTCAGCCCACCCGGAGCTGCGTGCTGCCGATCTCCGCGGTGGTGGGCCAGCAGATCACGACGTCTGAACACATTGCCGATGACAAGGTCGGCAAGGCGGTGCTCGATGCGTGGGTCAAGCACGACGTAGCGCAATGCGGCTACTGCCAGAGCGGCCAGATGATGAGCGCGGTGGGTCTGCTGCGCACCAAGAAGAAGCCGACGGACGCGGACATCGACGCTGCGATGGCCGGCAACCTGTGCCGCTGCGCAACGTATCAGCGGATTCGCGCGGCGATTCACGACGCCGCGAAAACGTTGGCCTGAGCCCCACCGGAGAACTCACGATGCGTATTCGAAATCTGGAAGCGCTGGCCGGTGGCGGCGCGCAACATCAGCCGGCGTCGGCGGACGCCGCCGTGGCGACGCTGGATCGCCGCAGCTTTCTGAAACTGTCGACGCTGGCAGGCGGCGGGCTGGCACTGGGTATTGCCCCGGCGCTGGCCGGCGCGCAAGACGCGAAGGCCAAGCCGCCTTCGGCGCCGCAGGCGTTCATCATCATTGCGCCGGACAACACCGTGACGGTGGCGGTGAACCGGCTCGAATTCGGCCAGGGCGTGCATACGGCGCTGCCGATGGCGCTGGCTGAAGAACTCGACCTGGATTGGCGCAACGTGCGCGGCATGCTCGCTCCGGCGGCCGATCCGTACAAAGACCCGGGTTTCGGCATTCAGATGACGGGCGGCTCGACCGCGCTGAACCACTCGTTCCAGCAATACCGCGAGCTGGGGGCGCGTGCGCGTGCGATGTTGATTTCCGCTGCGGCCGAGCGCTGGAAGGTCGATCCGTCGACGTGCCATACGGCCAACGGCGTGGTCACGTCGGGCAGCCACCGCGCCACGTACGGTGAACTCGCGCAAGCGGCGATGGCGTTGCCGGTGCCGGCGCAGGTCACGCTGAAGAACCCGTCGCAGTTCCGCATTGTCGGCAAGCCGACACCGCGCCTGGATGCGCGCGCCAAGCTCGATAGCTCGCTCAAGTTTGGTTTGGATACGCGCCTGCCAAACATGAAGGTGGCCGTGCTCGCGCGTCCGCCGCGCTTTGGCGGTAAGGTGGCCAAGTACGACGTGGCGGCTGCCAAGGGTGTGAAGGGCGTGGTCGATGTGCTGCAGATTCCGACGGACCGGGGCGGCACGGGCGTGGCAGTCATTGCCGACGGCTACTGGCCAGCCAAGATGGGCCGCGACGCGCTGCAGGTCACGTGGGAAGACGCCGGATCGACCGTGTCCACCCCTGCGCTGATGACGGAATACAAAAAGCTCGCTGGCCAGCCCGGCACGGTGGCCAAGGCCGCCGATGTGAGCGCGATCCAATCGGCGGCCACACGCATCCAGGCCGACTACGAATTCCCCTACCTCGCGCATGCGCCGATGGAGCCGCTGAACTGCACGATCGATGTGCAGAAAGATGGCGGCAAGATCAGCGGCGCAAAGGTGTGGGTCGGCTCGCAGTTCCAGACCATCGACCAAGGCGCCATTGCCAAGGTGCTGGGCGTATCGCCCGACAAAATCGAGCTGAACACGATGATGGCCGGTGGCGGTTTCGGCCGGCGCGCGGTGCCGACGTCGGACTATCTGGCCGAAGCGGCCAATGTGGCCAAGGCCTACGCCTCGGCGGGCCACAACGGCCCCGTCAAGGTGATCTGGAGCCGCGAAGACGATATCCGTGGTGGCTACTACCGCCCGATGCATCTGCACCGCGTCAGCGTGGGCGTGGATCCCAGCGGCAAGGTCGTCGGCTGGGACCACGTGATCGTTGGCCAGTCCATCATCAAGGGCACGCCGTTCGAGGGCTTCCTGGTCAAGAACGGTGTGGACGAGACGATGGTCGAGGGCGTGGCCGAGAACACGTACGGCTTCCCGATGCAACTGACGGTGCACCACCCCGACGTAAATGTGCCGGTGCTGTGGTGGCGCTCCGTGGGGCATACGCATACGGCCTACGTGATGGAAACGATGGTCGACGAGGTGGCGCACGCTGCCAAGCAGGACCCGGTGGCCTTCCGCATGGCGCGCTTTACGGGCAAGGAGCACGAGCGCCATCGCGCGGCGCTGCAACTGGCCGTCGACAAGTCGGGCTACGGCAAGCGCAAGCTGCCCAAGGGCCAGGCTTGGGGCGTGGCCGTGCATGAATCGTTCGACTCGGTGGTGGCGTATGTGGTGGAGGTGTCGGTCGACCAGGGCAGGCCGCGCGTGCATCGCGTCACCGCTGGCGTGCATGCCAACCGCGTGGTCAACCCGATGGGCGCCGAGGCACAGATCCAGGGTGCCTGTGTGTTCGGTCTGGCGATGATTCAACCGGGCTTTGCCATCGAGATTGAAAACGGTGCCACCAAGAACAGCAACTTCACCGACTTCCCGCCCGTGCGCATGCCGGACGCGCCGCCGGTGAACGTGTTCTTCGTGCCGTCGGAAGACAACCCGACCGGCCTGGGTGAACCCGGCACGCCACCGATTGCACCGGCCGTGGCCAACGCGGTGTTTGCCCTCACGGGCAAGCGGTTGCGCAAGCTGCCGTTCGATACGGTGTAGTTGTCACGATAGCGTGATGGGATGCGGGCCGGCATGCAGCAATGTGTGCCGGCCTTGTTGTTCAGCGGACCAAATCTTGCGTCCGGGAATGCGTTGTTCACCGACTGAAGGAGCACGTTATGGCATTGAACATCCTCTACACCGCGCACGCCAAAGCCACCGGCGGCCGCAACGGCCACACACAGACGGAAGACGGCCAGGTCTCGCATGACCTGTCGGTGCCGAAATCCATGGGCGGGCCCGGCAAGCCCAACACCACCACGCCGGAAGACTTGTTTGCGGCCGGCTATGCCGCGTGCTTTGGCTCGGCGTGCGACTTTGTCGCCAAGAGCGTGCTCAAGCTCAACCCGAGCAACATCGAGATCCACTGCGATGTGGGCATTGGCACGCGGCCGGAAGGCGGCTTCGGCCTGAAGGTCGGCCTGACGGCGCGCATCAGCGGTTTGTCGCAGAGCGATGCCGAAGCGCTGGTTGCCAAGGCGCATGAGGTGTGTCCGTACTCGAATGCCACGCGCAACAACGTGGAAGTCACGCTCAAGACCGAGGTGGTTTGATGGCGCAGCGGCCGGTGGTGGGCGTCTTGCTGGCCGCGGGCCGCGGCAGCCGGTTTGATCCGGCCGGCGTGGCCAACAAGCTGCTGGCGCCACTGCCCGATGGTCCAACAGCAGGCACACCCGTGGCC
The DNA here is from genome assembly GCA_966433195.1 of uncultured Ralstonia sp. Classification (GTDB taxonomy): domain Bacteria; phylum Pseudomonadota; class Gammaproteobacteria; order Burkholderiales; family Burkholderiaceae; genus Ralstonia. Next base: position 203,180 of record CBJMVH010000001.1, on the reverse strand, counting down.
GTGCAGGCGGCGCGGCACCTGAAGCAGGCGTTGGGCGATGTGGTGGCGGTGGTGCCTGCCGCTGCCACGCATGGCGCGCAGGTTGACCAGTTGGCCGCATTGCTGACGGATACTGGGTGCCAAGTGCTTCGCTGTTCCGGCGCCGCACGCGGCATGGGCGCAAGCCTGGCTGCCGGTGTGGCGGCGCGCCCGGACGCGAGCGGCTGGATCATCGCGTTGGCCGACATGCCGTGGATTGCCCCAGAAACCATCGTGCAGGTTGCGCAAGCTGTGGACGCCGCCCATTGCGTCGCACCCTTTTGCGCGGGCCAGCGTGGACACCCGACCGGTTTTGGCGCTAACTTTTTCACCGGGCTCACGTCGCTCGATGGCGACGAAGGGGCGCGGCGCCTGATCGATCCGGCCGCGCTCGTCCGCATCAACGTGGACGATGCCGGCATTCTGCGTGATGTCGATACACCGGCGGATTTGGCGGGCTGATCTGACAGCGCTTCGCCTAACTGATAAATGAATTCGCGGGGCGCCGCACGGTCGGGTCGAACGGGTTGATCAACGGCCCCAGCGCATCGGCTTCCTTATTCAACATGGCTGCGACCACAGGCAGCCGTTCGGGTGTCAGCCTGTCTGCGATGGTGCCCACGCTCAGGGCTGCCACGGGCCGTCGGCTCGCGTCGAATACCGGCACAGCCAGGCCGGCCATGCCTTCAATCAAGCCGGTTTGCGTGGCTACATAGCCGAGTTCGCGCGCGCGGGCAATCTCGGTGCGCAAGAAGACTTCATCGATGGGGCGATATTCCTTCAATCTCGGCAGGTTGAAGCGGATGACCTCGTCCTGCTCGGCCGGCGGTAACGATGCAAGGATCGCCAGGCTGCCTTGGCCCACCCCCAGCGCGATGCTGCCGCCAATGTCGCCGGTGAATGAGCGGATCGGGTAGGGCCCGTCGCTGCGGTCGATGCACACGGCGTCGTAGTGGCTGCGCACGAGCAGGAAGATGGTGTCTTTGAGCGTGCCCGAGAGCCGCAGCAACGCGGGCCGGAAAATCTCGCGCAGCGTGGCCGCGCTGCCGGCGGTGCTGGCCATCCGAAAGAGTTCCAGCCCCAACCGGTATCGCTTCGATGCGCTGTCTTGCTCCACCACACCTTGCTCCACCAGCGCGCGCATCAGGCGGTGCGCCGTGCCTTGGCTCACGCCCGTGTCCTGCGCGAGCTGCGTGATCTTGCTGCCCTCGGCGGGCGCGCGGGCCAGCGCGCGCATCAGCGCGAACACCTTGTCGAGCACGCTGGCCTTGCTGTCGTCGGTGAGCGTCATGGGGGTCTGCATGGCGGAAAAAACGTTGAATGGATGTGCTCGGTATTCCGGGCGTTGGAGGCGGTCGGCTGCTGTATCAGGGCATACCCGCGCGGCCTTAGGAATCATTCCGGTGTCCGGAATCGGCTTGCCATACTTTCTCTTGGTATTCCGGTAGACGGAATCATAGTCGATGTATGTACCGTTGAAAGGAATTTATGCGGCCGTTCAGTTTGGCTGGTGGAATCCAGTGTAGTAGACTGAATCGTCAACGGCGAGCGGAGCGGTTGCCCGCCGGCGCCAGGTTTTCCGATGGTCGGTTGTTGTAAGGAGCGCGCATGTCATTCCTGCAGCTAAGAGGCATTACCAAAACCTACGGCAGGCTCACCGTCGTCTCCGACATCGACCTCAGCATTGAGCAGGGCGAATTTGTCTCGCTGCTCGGCCCCTCGGGCTGCGGCAAGACAACGACCTTGCAGATGATCGCCGGTTTTGCCGAGGTGACGAAGGGCACCATCCTGCTGGCCGGCAAAGACATCACCCACATGGCGCCCAGCCGGCGTGGCCTTGGCATCGTGTTCCAGACGTACGCGCTGTTCCCGCACATGACGGTGGCGCAGAACGTGGCCTTTGGCCTGGAAATGCGCAAGGTGTCAAAGGGCGAGATCGCGCAGCGCGTAGATGAAGCCTTGGCCCTCGTGAAGCTGCACGAGCATGCGCAGCGCTATCCGCGCGAGTTGTCCGGCGGGCAGCGCCAGCGGGTAGCCCTGGCACGCGCGCTGGTGATTCGCCCATCGGTGTTGCTGCTGGACGAGCCGCTCTCCAACCTCGACGCCAAGCTGCGCGAGGACATGCAGTTTGAAATCCGTTCCATCCAGCGGCATCTCGGCATCACCACCATCATGGTGACGCATGACCAGGCCGAGGCGATGTCCATCAGCGATCGTGTGGTGGTGATGGAAAACGGGCGCATCACGCAGGCGGGGGCGCCCTATCGCCTGTACGAATATCCGCGCTCGGAATTCATCTCCAAGTTCGTCGGCAAGGCCAATGTGCTGGAGGGCCGCGTGGAGGCACTCAACGGCGCGGGCGCATTCGTGTCCGTGGGGCCGCTGAAGTTCCACTTCGCCACGACCAGTCACAAGGTGGGCGCCGAGGTGCGCGTGTGCCTGCGGCCGGAGAAGATCGCCCTGGCGCCGCGCGATGCGGGCCGCATCAGCGGTACGGTCAATGCACGCTTCTTCCTCGGCAGCCAGTGGTTGTTCACCATTGACACGGGCATCGGCACGTTGAATGTCGTCCAGCCCAACAACGGCGCGCCCATGCCTGCAGAAGGCGATGTGATTGGCCTGCTGTGGGCCGACGAGCAATTGCGCCTGGTGGGGGACGACGCCTGCGCCGCCACCGCGCCGCCCGCAGAGGCCGTGGCATGAACCCGCGCCCCGTGCGCCGATGGGCCGGCACGCCCATCCTGCTGGCCACGCCGGTGACCGCGTTGTTTGCCATGCTGCTGCTGTTACCGCTGCTGCTGGTGACGGTGCTGTCCTTTCAGGGCTTTGACCCGGCAACGGGCATCCAGCAGACGGCCACCGTGTTGCACTACGCCTCCATCTTTACGGACGACTACTACGCCGGCATCTTCCTGCGCACCTTTTGGCTGGCGCTGGTGACGACGGTGCTGTGCGCGTTGATCGGCGTGCCGGAAGCCTATGTGCTCAGCCGCATGCGCGCGCCGTGGCGTTCCATTTTCCTGCTGGTGATTCTGGCGCCGTTGCTGGTGTCGGTGGTCGTGCGCGCATTCGGCTGGAGCCTGCTATTGGGGCCGGAAGGGCTGATCAATCAGGCGATCATCCGGCTGGGCTTTGAACCCGTAAAGCTGCTCTACACACAGACGGCCATCGTGGTCGGGCTGGTGCACGTGATGTTGCCCTTCATGGTGATCCCGGCGTGGACATCGCTGCAGAAGCTGGACCCTTCCACGCAGCAGGCGGCCTTGTCGCTGGGTGCATCGCAGGCCACGGTGATGCGTCGCATCGTGCTGCCGCAGATCTTGCCCGGGGTGCTCTCCGGCAGCCTGATTGTGTTTGGCCTGAGCGCAAGCTCGTTTGCCATTCCGGGTCTGCTGGGTGGCCGGCGCCTCAAGATGGTCGCCACGCTGGTCTATGACGAATTCCTGAGCGAGCTGAACTGGCCGCTGGGGGCAGCCATTGCGCTCACGCTGCTGGCGGCCAACCTCATCATCATGATGTCGTACAACCGGCTGGTGGAACGCCGGTACAAGAAGACGCTGGGGTAAGCCATGTCGAAGAACGGACCGATCGCCCTTGCGTTTCACACCCTGGTGGTGGCGTTCATGCTGGCGCCGCTGGTGATTGTCTGCTTGGTGGCGTTTACGCCCGAGAACACCATGCAGATTCCCACCACGGCGTTTTCGCTGCGCTGGTTCAAGGCGGTGTTTGCGCATCCGGATTTCATGCAGGCGTTCTACAACAGCGTGCAGCTGGCGTTGCTCTCGGCCTCCATTGCCACGGCGCTGGCGTTGCCCGCAGGCATTGCGCTTACGCGCTACCGGTTTCGCGGGCGGGACTTCATCAACGGCATGCTGCTCTCGCCCATCATCATTCCGCATCTGGTGCTGGGGATCGCCTTGCTGCGCCTGTTTGCGCTGATGGGCGCCACCGGCAGTTTTGCGTGGCTGGTGCTGGCGCATGTGGTGGTGATCACGCCGTACATCCTGCGGCTGGTGATTGCCTCGGTGGCGGGCATGGACTTCAGCGCGGAACACGCGGCGCAGTCGCTCGGGGCATCCAACACGGTGGTGTTCCTGCGCGTCACGTTGCCACTCATCCTGCCCGGCGTGGCGGGCGGCTGGCTGCTGGCCTTCATCAACAGCTTTGATGAAGTGACCATGTCGGTGTTCGTGACGGCCCCTTCCACGGTGACGCTGCCCGTGCGCATCTACATGTACGCCACGGAATCGATCGACCCGATGATGGCCGCGGTCTCTGCGCTGATGATCCTGATCACCAGCGTCGGCATGCTGCTGATCGACCGCATCTACGGCCTGGACAAGGTTCTGGTGGGCAGCAAATGACGACAGACTCAGGTGCAAAGAAAGCGCCCGGCGCGCTGTTGTGCCGCGTTGCGGAAACCGGCCGACGCGTGATCGCGTTCACGATCGACGGCGTACCGGCTCGCGCGCTGGAAGGCGATACCGTGCTGACTGCCGTGCTCAGCCAGCGCAGTGTGCTCAGGCATGCGGATTTTTCGTCCACCCCGCGTGCCGGGTTTTGCCTGATGGGTGCGTGCCAGGACTGCTGGGTCAGCACGGAAGCCGGCGAGCGCCTGCGCGCGTGTTCCACCATGGCGCGCGAGGGCATGCGCATCGTCACCGGCGGGAGTGAGCGCGCATGACGGCACACGTGAAGGCAATAGCGCAAGTCGTCATCATCGGGGCGGGGCCGGCTGGTATTCGTGCGGCCCAGACGCTGGTTGCCCATGGCCTGCAGCCAACGGTGCTCGATGAAGCGCCGGCCTGGGGCGGGCAGATCTATCGCCAGCAGCCTCCCGGGTTCACACGTTCGCCCAGCACGCTCTATGGCTTTGAAGCGAAGCGCGCCACCAGCGTACACGCAGCCATGCGCGACATGCTTGGCCAACTGGACTATCGCCCGGGCCGGTTGGTCTGGAATGCGGAGGACGGCGTGGTGGACGCCATCCACGATGGGCGCCCGGAGCGGGTTCCCTACACGCACCTCATTGTCGCCACGGGCGCCACGGATCGGGTTTTGCCGTTTCCGGGTTGGACCATGCCGGGAGTCTTTACGCTGGGCGCCGCGCAGATCGCGCTGAAGTACCAGGCCTGCGCGATTGGTGAGCGCGTGGTGTTTGCCGGCACCGGGCCGTTGCTCTATCTGGTGGCGTATCAATATATGAAAGCGGGGGTGCGGGTGGCGGCGGTACTCGACACCACGCCGCTGCGCCAGCAGGTGAAGGTGGCCCCCAGCATGCTGCGGTTGCCGGCGCTGCTGGCCAAGGGCGTCTATTACCGTACGCGCTTGCGCTTGGCCGGCGTGCCCGTCCGCACCGGTGTCCGCATCGCCTCGGTAGAGGGCGCGGACCGTGTCGAGCGCATCCACTGGAAAGAGGGCGACGTGCAGCACAGCCTGCCCTGCGATGCCGTGGGCTTTGGCTATGCGTTGCGCCCGGAAAGCCAACTTGCTGATCTGCTCGGCTGCGCATTCGTGTTTGATCCGCTCAACCGCGCCTACGTGCCCCAGGTGGACGCCGCGCGGCGCAGCAGCGTGGCCGGCGCGTACCTTGCCGGAGACGGCGCCGGGATCCTGGGGGCGGACGCTGCTGAGTTGTCTGGGGAGCGGGCTGCGCTGGCCATTCTCGAAGACTGCGGCAAGCCGGTTTCGGCAGAACGTGTGGCGACCCTGGAAAGCGCACTCGCCCGCATTGCCGGCTTTCGGCTTGCGCTGGAGCAGGCGTTTCCGTTTCCCGAAGACTGGGCCAGCACCTGCGACGACACATTGCTCCTATGCCGTTGCGAGGAGATCACCGTTGGCGAGTTCCGCACCGCCATCCAGCGCAATGGCCTGAGCGAGATCAACCGGGCCAAGGCCTTCACCCGCGTCGGCATGGGTCGATGCCAGGGGCGCATGTGCGGCGCTGCCGCGTGCGAGATTCTTGCTCAGACCGTGTCCAAGGACATTGCTGAGGTGGGGCGGCTGCGCGCGCAGGCGCCCATCAAGCCGATCGCCTTTCTGCACCCGGAGGAGGCGATGCAATCATGAGCGTGGTCAAGCTGGACACCACCGTCGCGATTGTGGGTGGCGGCATTGTGGGGGCATCGGCGGCGCTGGCGCTCACGCGCATGGGGATTGCCGTGACGCTGCTCGAGCGCGACACGTGCGGCTCGCGCTCCAGCGGTGTGAACTACGGGGGCGTGCGCCGGCAAGGGCGGTCGTTGGCGCAACTGCCCCTGTCGCAACGCGCGCATCGCATCTGGGGGCAGTTGCAGCAGACCATCGGTATCGATGGTGAATACGAGCGCTCCGGGCATCTCAAAGTCGCGCGCAGCGAACAGGACATGGCGTCGCTCGAAGCCTATCGAGACCGTACGCGCGATTTCGACCTGGGCCTGCAACTGCTGAGCCGTGCACAACTGCGCAGCGCCTACCCGTGGCTGGGCGACATTGCGGTCGGGGCGTCGCTGTGCCCGGAGGATGGCCATGCCAATCCGCGGCTGGTGTCCCCGGCGTTTGCGCGGGCGGCCCGCTTGGAGGGCGCGCAGATCATTGAAGGCGAGCCGGTGGAAGAAATCGCCCGCGACGACAACGGCTTCCGGCTACGCACACGTGGTGGCCTGGAAGTGCATTCGCGTGTGCTGCTGAACTGCGCGGGTGCCTGGGCCAACGACATCGCGCGCATGTTTGGCGAGGACGTCCCGATGATCAGCGCCCATCCGGCCATGACCGTCACCGAGCCGCTGCCGCTGTTCATGAACGTCAATGTCGGCGTGGAAGGGGGCGGGTTGTATGGCCGGCAGGTCCGGCGGGGCAATTGCGTGATCGGCGGTGCGCGCGGCTATGCGCTGGATGACACGCGCGCGCGCTCGGGCCGCAGCGCGATCTTCTCGGTGCTGGAGCAGGCGGTGGCGTTGTTTCCGGCGCTGCGCAATGCGCACATCATCCGCACGTGGAGCGGCACCGAAGGCTACCTGCCGGATCGCGAACCTGTGTTGGGGCCAAGCCGAACCACCCCAGGCTTGTTCCACGCATTTGGCTTTGCCGGGGCGGGTTTCCAGATTGGCCCGGCCGTGGGCGAAGTGCTGGCAGAACTGGTGCGCGACGGCACCACCTCCACGCCAATCGATGCGTTTTCCATTGCACGCTTTCAACCAACCAGGCTTGGTGCCAAGCACGCCGAGCCCTCTTTTCACGACTCTTAGGAGAATGGCTCATGAAACAGGGAAACCGCATCGGCATGCAGTTGGTGGTGGGTTGCGGCATTGCGCTGGGGGCATTGATGTATCTGCCCAGCGCGGCGGCGCAGAGCAAGACCTTGTACGTTGGTATGAACGGCGGCGTGATGGAGCGCACCTATGTTGACCACGTCTTTCCGGCCTTCGAGAAAGAAAACAACGTGAAGGTGGTGGTGGTGCCCGGCACGTCGTCCGACATCCTGGCCAAGGTGCAGGCCAGCAAGGACAAGCCGCAGATGCACATCATCTTCCTGGACGACGGGGTGATGTACCGCGCCATCAGCATGGGCCTGTGCGACAAGCTGGCCGATAGCCCCGAGCTCAAGGACATCCCGGCCACCGGCCGCATCAAGGGCAACATGGCAGCGGCCGTGAGCATCGGCATGACGGGGCTGGCCTACAACACGAAGATGTTCAAGGAGAAGGGCTGGGCCGCGCCCACTTCGTGGCAGGACCTGGCTGACCCGAAGTTCAAGGGCAAGGTCATCTTCCAGTCGCTGCCGTCGTCCACGTTTGGGCTGCATGCGTTCCTGATGGTGAACCGGCTCAACGGCGGTACCGAAAGCAATGTGGAACCGGGCTTCAAGGCATGGAAGACCGGCGTGGGTGCCAACGTGGGCGAGTACGTCGCCAATTCCGCCAAACTTTCGGAGATGGTCCAGACTGGCGAGGCGGGGCTGTTCCCATCCACCCCCACGCAGGTGATGGTGCTCAAGGGCAAGGGGCTGCCGGTGGAATACGCGCAACCCAAGGAGGGTGCGGTGGCGTTGAACACCATGGAATGCGTGATCGCCAGGAACGATGAACCGGCGCTTGCGCAGAAGCTGGCCGCGTTCCTGCTGTCGCCAGGTGCGCAGGCCAAGGCGTTGCAAGGCGGTGGCAGCATCCCGGCCAACCCCAAGACGCCGCTGCCTGCCGACACCGATGTGCTGATCAAGCATGCAGTCGACTACGCACGCACGGCGGTGGTCATGGACTGGGACGTGATCAACGCCCAGCGCCCGGCGTGGAGCTCGCGCTGGAACAAGACGGTCGAACGCTGAATCCACTACGCTGGAAACTCCGGCTCGCCGCGGTGACGTGGGCGAGCCTCAACCACCTCACCGGCATCATGAACACTTCTGACCTGCTCACTTCGCTTTCCATTCATGCACAGGCCGAGGTGGCGCAAGGCCATGCGGTCACCTCGCCCATCGACGGTTCTGTGATCGGAACCGTGGCGTTCGTCAGCGAGCATGACGCGGCTGCCGCCATCGACCGCGCCCATGCGGCATTCCTGAAGTGGCGCATGGTGCCGGCGCCCGTGCGTGGTGAGCTGGTGCGCCTGCTGGGCGTGCAGTTGCGCGAGCACAAAGAGACGCTCGGCAGGCTCGTCACGCTGGAGGCGGGCAAGATCCTCTCCGAGGGGCTGGGTGAGGTGCAGGAGATGATCGACATCTGCGACTTTGCGGTCGGGCTGTCGCGCCAGCTTTACGGCTTGACGATCGCCTCGGAACGCGCCGGCCACCGCATGATGGAGACGTGGCATCCGGCGGGGCCGGTAGGGGTGATCTCTGCATTCAACTTTCCGGTGGCGGTGTGGGCGTGGAACAGCGCGCTGGCGTTTGTGTGCGGCGACAGCGTGATCTGGAAACCGTCGGAGAAGACCCCGCTGACGGCCATGGCCTGCCACGCCCTGCTGCAGCAGGCGATGGCGGCGTTTGAGCGCACGCACCCCGGTGTGGCGCCGGCCGGTTTGCATGAACTGCTGATCGGCGGCCGCGAGGTTGGCGAGGTGCTGGCATGTTCGGAAAAGGTGCCGGTGGTCAGCGCCACGGGCAGCACGCGCATGGGCCGCACGGTCGGTCAATTGGTGGCAAGTCGCTTTGGCCGCGCCATTCTGGAACTGGGTGGCAACAACGCCATGATCGTTGCCCCCAGCGCGGACCTGGAACTTGCCGTGCGCGCCATCACCTTTGCCGCCGTGGGTACCGCTGGCCAGCGGTGCACGACGTTGCGTCGGCTGATCGTGCACGAGAGCGTGGCCGATACGCTGGTGGACCGCCTGCAGCGCATCTACGCGTCGGTAGCAGTCGGCAACCCTCTGCAAGCCGATACGCTGGTTGGGCCGCTCATCGACGGCGCGGCTTATGAAGCGATGCAATCTGCCCTGGCTCAGGCGCGCGCTGAAGGCGGCACGGTCTTTGGCGGCACGCGCGCCTGTCCTGAGCTGGGCGACCAGGCGTTCTATGTCACGCCGGCACTGGTGCGCATGCCCGCGCAGACCGCCGTCATGCAGCACGAGACCTTCGCCCCCATCCTCTACGTGCTGACGTATCGGCATTTTGACCAGGCCGTTGCACTGCAGAACGGTGTGCCGCAAGGCTTGTCGTCCGCCATCTTCACGCGCGACCTGCAGGAGGCGGAAACCTTCCTCAGTGCGGCGGGCAGCGACTGCGGCATCGCGAACGTCAATATCGGGACTTCCGGCGCAGAGATCGGGGGCGCCTTTGGCGGCGAGAAAGAGACCGGCGGCGGGCGTGAATCCGGCTCGGATGCATGGAAAGGCTACATGCGCCGCGCCACCAACACGATCAACTACAGCAACACGCTGCAGCTTGCCCAGGGCGTGCGGTTTGACGTGTGAGCTGTGCTGCGCGTCCGCTTCTGCATCACCTCATTTCTGCGGTGACAGTGATGATCCAACGGGCCGCAGGGGCGGCGGCGACTCGGGCGACAGTTGTCACTGCCCGGTGCCGCGCCTGCTGAGGGGCGCCTTTCAGAACCGCTTGATGATCCGGATCTGCGTGGAGTCCCTGGCCTTGGCGGTGTGGAGCACAACTTGTCCGCCTGTCCAGCAACGCATTGCGATGCCTATTCTGTAAGTCGATCTAAACAGAGACCCCACCGGAGTCCTGTGACGCCAGGAAATCGATAAAGGTGCGTACTTTGGCCGACAGGTATTTGCGGCTCGGATACACCGCATTCAGTGTCGTGCTGAAGTTGAGCACATCAGGAAAAATCGGCTTAAGCCGTCCTTGCGCAATATCGGTCTGCACCATCCACGTCGGCAGAAAGACCATGCCCATATCCGCCAGCGCTGCCAGGTGAAGAAGCGTCTCGTTTTCGCTTTGCATGACGGTGCGGAACGTGATCGTTTGCCGCCCTTTTGGGGTATCCAGCGTGACACTGTCATGGGTGCCAACGCCGCTGTAGCGAAGTAACGCGTGGCCGTTGAGTTCGGCGATGGTTTTGGGGCGGGCCGTCCGTTTCAGGTATCCGGGCGATGCCACCAGGCTGAACGCAATCTGCAGCAGCGGACGAGCGACGAGGCCGGGGTCGAGTCGGTCCGGCGTGGTCGCACGCAGGGCGAGGTCGAAACCTTCATCTACGAGATTCACGATCCGACCGCTCAGGTCCATATCGAGACACACGTCAGGGTAGCGCTGGTGGTAGCCCGCCAGCATGTCCATGAAGCGCGGCGTAGCAACCCAAACGGGCGCGCTCAGTTTGAGCGTGCCGCGCGGCGTGACCGTGACATTGCTGATGGCGGCCTCCACTTCATCCAGCCCTTCCAGCATCTGCCGCGCCTGGTTGAAGTAGAGCGCGCCGGCTTCCGTCAGGCTGACGCGGCGGCTTGTCCGGTTGAGCAAGCGGTTGCCCAGCCGGTTTTCCAGATGCATCACATGCTTGCTAGCCATGGCCGGCGAAAGGTCTAGCCGTTTGGCGGCTGCGGCAAAACTCTTGAGCTCCGCCACCATGCAAAACACGCGCAGGCTCGTCATCGTGTCCATCGGATCATCAACATTGAGGAAATGATCCGACAACTCTACGCTAATTGATCGCCAGATAGAAAACGCTGATGCTGCTGTACACGCCATCCGATATGGCAACACAGCAAAGAGGACGCCCGTGACCGAATCTCGCCTTCCTACCTTTTTCATCAGCCATGGCGGAGGCCCTTGGCCTTTTATGACGGGTGATTTCCGTCGCAACTTTGACGAACTCGAACGCTCGCTCGTGGAGATGCGCGCTGAACTGGGTGGTGCGGTCAAGGCCGTTCTGATGATCTCGGGCCACTGGCAGGAGGCGGGCTTCGCCATCTCGTCTGGCGATCATCCCGGCATGGTCTACGACTACTACGGCTTTCCCGAGTACCTGTACCACATCAAACATGGCGCGCCGGGTTCACCCAAGCTCGCTGCGCGCGTGCGCAAACTGCTGCAGGCGGAGGGCATCGCCGCCAGGCTTGATCGCACCAGGGGTTTTGATCACGGCACCTTCAGCGTCATGAAACCACTCTATCCACACGAAGATCTGCCGGTAGTCCAGTTGTCGCTCGAAGCGGGGCTCGATCCGGCGCTGCATCTGCGCTTGGGTAAGGCGCTTGCGCCTTTGCGCGACGAGGGTGTGCTGATTGTGGGCAGTGGGATGAGCTACCACAATCTGCGCGCCGCCCGTGGCACGGGCGGGCACGAACCATCGCGGCAATTCGATGCGTGGCTGCAGCAGACGCTGGTGCAGGTGTCGCCCGCCGAACGTGCTGCGCGCCTGATCGGCTGGGAGCGGGCACCTTGTGCACGTGACGCGCATCCGACTGAAGACCACTTGATTCCGCTCATGGTTGCCGTGGGTGCCGCGTGGAGCGAGTCCGGTACGACGATCTATCACCAGACGGACTTTGCCGGTGGCCTGACCACGTCGAGCTTTCGCTTTGGCAATCCAGTGTCCTCAACAACGTAGTTTCCCGACGTACACACAGCGTCCGTGCCAGCCCGGGTAGCGGCGGGCCACCTATTCTTTTGGAGATGAGCAATGAAGGCAGCGCTTTTGAAGTCTTACGGCGGTATTGATCAATTCGCAATTGAAGAGATCCCGGTGCCGGAGCCGGGACCAGGGGAAGTCCTGATGAAGATTGCGGCGTCGGCGGTAAATCCGTTTGATTTGATTCTTCGACAGGGCTTCATGGCGCAGTACATCCCGCTGGCCTTTCCGGCCGTGCTCGGTGGAGACGCCGCCGGTACCATCGCGGAATTGGGTGAGGGTGTGACGGGGCTGACTGTGGGCGATCGTGTCGTTGCCGACTTTCCGGCCAATGGCAAGGGCGCGCATGCCGAATATGGGGTGGTGGCCGCAACCTCGGTTGCCAAGCTGCCGGCTGCGCTGAGCTTCGAACAGGGCGCCGCACTGGTGAAGGCAGGGCTCACCGGGCGTCAGACAGTGGACGCGTTGGGCGTGAAGGCAGGCGATCGCGTGCTGGTCTCGGGTGCGCTGGGCGCAGTGGGGCGCGCAGCGATCCAATATCTCCAGCAGCTTGGCGCCAAGCCGGTAGCGGGTGTGAAGTCGGCCCGTATGGACGAAGGCCGCGAGCTGGCCGGCGAAGCCGTCGATATCACAGCCGCGCCGACCGCCCGCACGTTCGATTTCGCGATCAGTGCAGCGGCACCGGTAGCGCTCAACGCGATCGCGCATGTCCGGGACGGCGGACAGGTTGCGAGCATTGTTCCGGTGCCCGAGGGCGCCAATGCGGACAACCGCGTGACCATTCATGAGCTTTACCACCGCACGGACGCAGCGACCTTGGATGCCGTACTCGATGCTGCTGCACGCGGTGTGCTGGTGGTCCCTATTGCGCAGATACTACCGCTGGAGCAAATTGGCACGGCGCAGAACGCTGTTGCGTCAGGAGTGCCAGGAAAGATCGTACTCAAGCACAGTTGAACACGCGTCGACACAGTGCCTCAACGATCATCAAGGTTGTGATGACTGTGGCGTCTCCAACAGTCCCTTATAAGGAGCCGTTCCCTGACAATCGTCCTTTCCCTCCAACCCAGTGGGCAATGTACGGGACCAAATCGTTTAGCCAAATAGCGCGATTCCAACTACATGCGGCTATCCACTAATGACATGCGCGCGCTACTAAAAGTGGTGGCGCGTCTGCAAGACGCTTCGACTGAGAGTTTGGTACATCGGCCTGAGGTTGTGGCGGAGCTTTGTGGCCTGCTGCATGCCGATGTCGTGGGGCATCTTGTCTGGCGAGACGGCGGCCGCACGTTGGAAGAGCCCGGTGGCTGGGGCCGCGACGATCGCATGCACGCCGATTATCGGCAGCATTTCCATGCCATTGACCCGATTTCACCATTGCTTCGGTGTCAGCCCGGGCCCATCGTCATCGAGAGCCTGATGGATCGACGTGCACTGCGGCGCACGGAATATTTCTCCGATTTTCTGTCGCGCTACCAAACTTATCCTGGCATCAGCATGTACCTGGAGGATGGTCGCGGCACGCTGCTGGATTACCGATTTGGTACCAGCGATTCACAGAAGCGTTTTGGCCCACGGGAGCAAACGCTGCTGGACCTGCTTCAGCCCTACCTCATCAATGCCCACCGGTTGCGCCAGGCAGCCCGGATGCGGGACGCTGTGGGACCGTCCACACCGGCCTTTCTATTGGGCCCGTGCGCTCCACCACTGCCGAATCACAAAGCGCGTTCGCTGTTGGCTTGCTTGCACACGGATGAACGGCGAGCGTTGTTCGACTTGCTCTACCTGGCAGACGCCGGCTTATCGAACGACATGGAGTGGAACGGCTTCTCGCTCTGCTCGGAACGAACACGAGATATGGGCAGCGGGCGAACGCAATGCACCATATATCTGTTGGCGCGCTCTGTGGGCTCGGCTGCTTGGTTCCTGCAGCAGTTCGACATGACGTTGCGCGAAGGCGAAGTGTGCCACCTCATGCTGCAAGGTATGTCGGACAAGCAGATTGCCCTAGCGCTCAACATCAGCTATTGGACGGTGCGGATTCATGTGGGCCGCATTTTCGACAAGCTCGGTGTTGAATCCCGATCTGCGGTTGGGCTTGCCGTGCTGCAAGCGAGCCAAGGAAAACGATGAGCAATGTCTGTGCAGGCCGCCCAGCAGGGTTGACAACGAAAGCCCCGGATGCGCACGGCTTCAACAGCGCACGAGCTCTGGCCAAGCCAACAAGGCCGGTCTACAGCGTTTCGGACAAAGTTGCGAGACCGCCTTTGCGCCGTGCGCCAACTTGCAGTCGGCGCGGCTATCGGTTTGCTACGACAACAGCGATATCAATCGCGGATGTGCCACCGCTTGCGGGGTACGTGGACACGCACACGCGCGCGCCTACCTAGACCAGGCGCTTAGCGGTGACACCGCTGTCGGTGCCGTCCGTGACCTAGCAGGCTCGCGCGCCGACGTCCGGGTGGGTCCCGATGATGCACATGACTCCGGCGCAGTTCGCGCAGGGGCAAGAGTAGAGAGAGCTTTTTGCCCCTAAGAAGCAGTCCCGCTGTGAAATAGAGACTACGGCATGATTCTCTCAATCTGAATAGGCCGCGAATGGCAGCGGCCCTGGCAAAGACCTACGACGCATCCATCGCCGCGACAGCTTCGCTAAGAAGCCCGCGCAGCCAACGCAACCCAGGATCGGACGTGCGATGCTGGTGCCACTGCGCGGTCTGCTCCATGACTGGCACGGGAACGGGCAGCGGACGAATCGTGATGGGCAGGCTCCGGGCCGCCTGGTGGGCCAGCCGGCTATGCATGGTGGCGAGCCGATCGGTACCAACCAACAGATATGCCGGGGCAAGGAAGCTGTAGGTAGTGGTCTCGATGCGCCGAATGAGGCCCAGTCGCTGCATTGACCAGTCTTCCAGTGCCGAGCGTGCCTCCCACGGTTCTACGACGACATGACCTGCAGCCATGTAGCGCTCTGCTGTGAGTTCGCCGTGGGCAAGGCGGCTTTGGTTCCAAAGCACACAACAGAAAGTCTCTTGCAGCACAACTTCCGCGGGGTGCTCGGACGAGCAATACGCCTTCGGAATAATCAGCAGATCGGCTTCCCCTCGTTCGAGGGCGCGTTGTGGATCCGCTACCTGCGGACGCAGCTCAAAGCTCACGCCCGGCGCTTGTTGATAGGCAAGCGAGACCAGATGTGGGATGAGCGTGAGCATTGTGTAGTCGGAAACCAGCAACCGGAAGCGTCGAGTGGACTGTGCCGGGATGAACTCGGGCTGGGCGGCGACCGTTGCGTCAACGCGCACGAGAATGTCGCGCACGGGGTCCTTCAAGCCTTCGGCACGCGGCGTCAGTTCCATCCTTCTGCCAACTTGGGCGAGCAGATCGTCGTCGAAGTACTCGCGCAGTCGTGCCAGTGCGTTGCTCATGGCGGACTGGCTGAGGTGAAGTTTCTCCGCGGCTCGGCTGATGCTCTGCTCGCGCAGCAGCGCGTCGAGCGCGACGAGCAAATTCAAATCAAGTTTGTTGAAGCGCATGCGGCCGTCTCCGTTTAAGGCCTTCCGCTGACATGCAAAGAACGCCGTGCAGCTTAATGCGCCGCCAAGGGTTTTCCCTGTAAGTATTCACGGCATCGATACGGCGGATGGAAACGTTCAATTTGAGCGATTCTCGCGGCGATCTTAATCTAAACCCCGTTCCGGCACAGCACCGATCAGCAGTCCAGGGGCCGGATCAAAAACGTCAACAGTCGCGCGGCATTGATCGTCGCATCGCGCGCATTCAACGACAAAAGCGGCACCCGACACGAGGTGCCGCACGTGAGGAGACCACATGAGCAAACGACTGGTTGCGGCGTGCACTGCCGCAGGTAGCGTCACGCTGGCTGCATGGGCACCGCAAGCCGCCCATGCCCTGGAAGGAGGCGTTTCACCCTATCCAGTAGGCGCTGCTGGCACGAGCATCGCTGCCATGCCACCTATCCCCGGGTTGTTCGTGCTTGAGCAATTCAGCTACACCTTTGCGAATGGGCTGTATGGGAACAACGGCGAAAAGCTGCCGATTCCCTTCCGCTCTTCGGCGCCTGTGGTCACGACACGCCTGCTGGCCTCGTATCCCGTCACGGTATTCGGTGCCAATGTCTACTCGCAGCTCGTCGTGCCCGTTGTGTCGTTGCATACGGATGTTGCGGGTCAGAGCGAGCGGCATGGCGGCCTGTCGAACATCACGGTGTCTCCCGTCATTCTCAAATGGTCGGTCACGCCAAGCCTTGCCGTTGTTACGGGCCTGGATTTCGCCCTAGCCACTGGCTCATATAGCCCGACGCGACCAAGCGTTGCGGTGGGCTATACGTCGATACAGCCCGTATTTGCTGTTCGCTACAACGTGCCGGACGGCATCGACGTCGGCATCACGAATCGGCTGCTCATCAACCGTGAGAACGGCGATACCGGGTACCGCTCCGGCACTGCTTACGCAGCGGATTTCACTGCAGGCTGGAATTTCGGCAAGTGGAAGGTCGGCGTGGTGGGCGGCTACCTGAACCAGTTCACCGACGACAAGGTCAACGGCGCGGCCATTGCCGGCAACCGCGCTCGCAGCTTCGGCATCGGCCCGTCGATCGCGTACGACGCCGGCCCTATCAGCATCAACCTCAATTATCAGCAGGGCGTGTATGCCGCCAATACCGCAAAGAGCAGCAGCATTTGGCTGAACGTCGCCATTCCGCTATGGGCCAAGCCGCCTGGCCCTGGCAACGGCATCTGAAACGCAGAAAAGGAATCAGGATGTTTCGCTACTTTCCCACCAACTACGTCTGGAATCTGTCGGTCAACCTCGCCATCGAAATGGGTGCGCGCATCGGTGAAATCGAAGAGATGTGCGCACCGCTGCAGGAGGCGGCCAAACAGCCAGACGCCGCCGGCACGCGTGCATTTCGTGAAACGTGGTCGCGTATGGCGGACAAGCTTTGCGAACTCGCCGCCGAAGATGAGGCACGAGGGAGGGTGCTGTCGGCCGGCGACAAGTACAACCGTGCTGCAACGTACTACCTCACGGGCGAGCGCCTGCAGGCGCATGGCGCAGAAGGGCGGCTGGCGCTGTACCAGCGCTCCTTGGACGTGTTTGCCAAGAGTATTGCGGCCACGGGCGAGAACTGCGAGCGCGTGGAGATTCCATACGGCAACGCGCATCTCAGCGCGCTCTACGTCCGCGCGCAGGGCGTGAGCGGACGGGCACCGATTCTCGTACAGATCAACGGGTTGGATTCGACCAAGGAGATGAAATACCGCGTCGGGCTGCCGCAGTGGCTTGCGCGTCGCGGTGTGGCCTCGCTCGTGGTTGACCAGCCGGGGACGGGCGAGGCACTGCGATTGCACAACATGCACGCCGTCTACAACACCGAGGTATGGGCCAGCAAGGTTGTCGACTGGCTGGAGACGCGCGACGACATTGATGGCAGACGAATCGGTTTAGAGGGCGTCTCGCTGGGCGGCTACTACTGTCCCCGCGCGGTGGCATTCGAGCCTCGTTTCGCATGCGGGGTCGTATGGGGTGCCAACCACGACTGGCGCGACGTGCAGAAGAAGCGTCTGGCCCGCGAGGGCAGCTTTCCCGTCCCGCACTACTGGGACCACGTCCGCTGGGTATGGGGCGCTCGCGACATGGACGACTTCATGCGCATTGCTGAGAACGTGCATCTGGATGGCGTACTTGAACGCATTCGTGTTCCGTTCCTAGTCACGCACGGCGAGAAGGATTCGCAGATTCCCGTGCAGTGGGCACACCGTACGTACGAGCAGCTCGTCAACAGCCCCAAGCGAGAGCTGAAGATCTTCACGGAGCGCGAGGGCGGTGTGCAGCACAGCAGTTTCGACAACTCTGCCAACGCCGGGGCCTACATCGCCGATTGGGTTGCAGAAACGTTGGGCGGCCGAACAGCACCTTGATTTCAATTGACCCATTCCACCAACCATAGGACACCCATGAACATCATCGGACCCGATGCGCTGCTGTTTGGCGTGGATGATGTTGCCGCATGCGCGCAATATCTGACTGACTACGGCCTCAAGCCGGTTGACGTAACGGACAGTGGAGGCCGATTCGAAGCGCTGGACGGAACGTGCATCTGCATTGCACACAAGGATGACGCGTCGCTGCCGCCGTCGCTCGGCACGGCGAGCTTTCTGCGACAGACCGTCTACGGTGTGGCTGACGAACAAACACTGGAAGCCATTGCCACGGAGCTGCAGAAGGACAGGCCGGTTGAGCGGCATGCAGACGGATCGATCCACAGCGTGGACGACGCCGGCTTTGCGCTGGCGTTCCAGTTGACGATCCGCCGCCCGCTGGAGCTGCATGCAGAGCGCGTCAATGCGCCGGGCGCACCAGCACAGCGCCCCGCCAACACCGTGGGCGTCGATGCCGATGCCGTGGTGGTGCCGCGCACACTGTCGCACGTGGTCTATTTCGTGCCGGACGTCGCAAAGGCAGAAGCGTTCTATGTCGAGCGGCTCGGTTTTGTCTGCACGGACCGCTTTCTCGGTGTCGGCCCGTTCCTCCGGCCATCCGGCACGCAGGATCACCATACGTTGTTCATGATCCAGACGCCGCCGTTCATGAAGGGCTGCGAACACTTCACTTTCCACCTTGGTGGCCCGACCGAGGTCATGCAGGCCGGCACGCGGCTGGTAGAAAAGGGCTATCAATCGTTCTGGGGTCCTGGGCGTCACCGCTTCGGCTCCAACTGGTTCTGGTACTTCAACAGTCCGTTGGGGTGTCACGTGGAATATGACGCCGACATGGACCTGCACGACGCCGATTGGGTTGCGCGGGAAGCGCCGATGGGCGCAGACACCTCGCAACTGTTCCTGTTCCAGCACCGCGAGAAGTGGGCGCCCGGTGGGCCGCCCCCGCCTAAGGCTGCGCAATCCGAACATCGTGTGGAGTAGCGCTGTGTCTGCGTGCAACCGTGTGGTGCTGTGCCGCTTGGTCGAGCTTCCTGATGGCCGTGCCCGCGGGTTTGACCCGCAAGGCGCCGGCCAGGACTCCATATTTGTGGTCCGGCAGGGCACAACGCTTCACGCTTACCGCAACGCCTGTCCACACCAGAGTGGAGCGCCCATGGCATGGCGCAAAGATGCCTATCTGAACGGCGACGGCACCCGCATCGTCTGCCATGCGCATGGCGCGCAATTTGAAATCGCTTCCGGCGTGTGCGTGCTTGGCCCGTGCCTTGGACAAAAGCTGGAGCGCGTTGACATCGAGGTCGCTGAAGACGGCACCGTGATCCTGACGCCAAACAACAAGGAGACACCACAATGACATCCCCAGCCCAGAAGATACTCGTGATCGGAGGCGGCTTTTCAGGCATGGCCGCCGCTATTCAGTGCGCCAAGGTCGGCATGCAGGTCGATCTGGTTGAGATCGACCCACACTGGCGAGCCTATGGAGCAGGCATCAGCATCGGCGGCCCCACGCTGCGCGCGCTGAAAACCATTGGCGTGCTGGACGCAGTTCGAGAGCGCGGCTATTGCGGCGATGGCGTCAACCTGTTCACGGCCAGCGGCCAAGCGTTGGGCCAATTGCCCACCCCCCGCGTGGCTGGCCCTGACGTGCCCGGCGGCGGGGCGATCATGCGGCCGGTACTGGCGGACATTTTGGCCAGGGCCACGGTCGCCGCGGGTATCAACGTGCGCCTGGGTTGTACGTTCTCGACGATCGACCCGCGCGCTGACGGCGTGAAGGTTGTCTTCACGGATGGCTCGCAGGGCAACTACGACCTCGTGATCGGCGCCGACGGGCTGTACTCGAAGGTGCGTGAAGCGGTGTTTCCCGACGCACCGAAGCCGCAATACAGCGGCCAAGGCGTATGGCGGGCCGTCGTGCCGCGCCCCGCAGATATCACGTGCGCCACCATGTGGCTCGGACAGAAGGTCAAGGCAGGCGTCAACCCCGTTTCGCACGGCGAGATGTACCTGTTCGTAACGGAAGACCGCCCGACGAACGACTACGTGGACCCGCAGCATTGGCCGCAAATGCTCTCGGACTTGCTCGCACCGTTCTCCGCGCCGCTGATGCAGACCATTCGCGGGCAGATTTCAGCCGGGTCGCTTATCAACTATCGACCGCTCGAACGGCTGTTGATGCCGCGCCCGTGGTTCAGTGGGCGCGTCGTGCTGATCGGCGATACCGTGCATGCCACGACGCCCCACATGGCGGCGGGCGCGGGCATCGGGCTGGAAGATGCCATCGTGCTGGCGGAAGAGCTTCACCGAGGGGCCACGCTCGATGCCGCGCTTGAGGCCTTCCAGAACCGCCGCTGGGATCGCTGTCGCATGGTGGTGGAAAACTCCGGCCGCCTGGGCGAGATCGAGATTGCCGGCGGAGACAAGGCAGAGCACGCCAGCATCATGCGCGACACGCTGATGAGCCTGGCGCAAGACATCTGACATGGAGAAGCGCCCCATGGAATCGAATCTTCAGACAGGCGGCCTCGCGCGCGCGGAGCGAGGCGGCGTCTCCATCAGCCGCCCAGGGACCCTGGCATTGCTCGCAGCGCATTGCGCCGGCATGGTCGATCTGGTGGCCCTGCCCGTGTGGGTTGGCACGTTGATCGGCAGCTACCACCTCGATGCGCAGCAAGCGGGCGCTCTTGTTACGTTGTTTCTGGCGGGTGCCGTTGCGAGCAGCGTGTATTTCGCATCGCGCTTGAACCGGTTGCCGGGGCGCGTCGCAGCGTCTGCCGGCTTTGGGCTGGCAGCGCTGGCTTTCCTTGGCATGACGGTTTGGGGCGACAGCTATGGCGCCATGGCGGGCCTGCATGCTGGGGCGGGCTTATCAGTAGGGTGCAGTCTGAGCCTGACACACGGCACCATTGGCCGCAGCCGCAATCCGCATCGGCTCTTTGCGGCGGCCGGTGTGGCACTGGGCTGCTTTGCCATTGCGTTTCTTGGTCTGACGCCGGGGGTGGTGGCCGCGCATGGCGGGCCGGCGCTCTTCAACGTGTTTGCGGGCGTCATGGCCGTGGCGGCTGCACTGTGCGGGCTGGCGTTTCCGCGCGACCAAAGGCAGCAGCGCGCAATCTCAGGCACCGAGACACGTCTTGCCCCTGAGGTCTGGAGCGGCATGGTCGGTGTGGGGTGCATGGGATTGACGCAGGCCATGGTTTTCAGCTTTGTCCAGCGCATTGGCGTGGACCACGGCTTCGGCCTGGCAGCGGTGACCTCTGTACTGATCGCGCTGGGGTTGGTCAACCTGTTGCCGGCGCCACTGGCCGCCCTGATGGAGTTGCATGTGCCCGCAAGGCGTGTGGTGATGACCGGGCCGCTGGTGCAGGCAATGCTTGCGCTTGTGATTACCAACAGTTCCACATTTGCCCCATATGCGGCAGCAACCGCCGTGTTTGCCGCCGTGATGATCTTCACACACACCTTCGCGTTTGGCGTGCTGGCCCGCATGGATGCCACCGGCCGTGCCGTGGCGGCTACGCCGGCCATGCTGATGACGGGCGCTGCCATCGGCCCAATCGTCGGTGGCACGCTGGTCAAGTTTCTCGGCTACGAGAGCCTTGGCATGGCCACGGTTCTGACGGCAGCGGCGGCAATCGGATGCTTCGCACGCCTGGGTCGCAACACCATATCTGCAGGAGTTTCCGCATGAAGCCGATGCGCCGCTTTGTTGATCTTTCCATCTACCTGGAGAACGACGTGCTGTCCGATCCGCCGCCCCTCGCGCCGAAGATCACCTATCAGAAGCACGCCGACACCTTGCCCGAATTCATGGCGATGCTGCCGGGCACCAAGCCGGAAGACTACCCGGATGGCGAGGCTGCTGCCGCCGAGTGGGTGACGCTCACCACCCACAGTGGTACCCATCTTGATGCGCCGTGGCATTTCCATTCGACCATGGACGCCAGGCTGGGGCATGCCAAGCCGTCCATCACGATTGATGAAGTTCCGCTGGAATGGTGTTTCCAGCCGGGGGTGAAGCTCGATTTTCGGCACCTTCCGGATGGTTACGTCGTGACGGCCGCGGAGGTGGCGGCCGAACTGGCGCGCATCGGGCATGCCTTGCAACCGCTCGACATCGTCGTGGTGAACACCCGCGCAGGTTCGCGCTACGGACATCCGGACTACCTCAACGCCGGTTGCGGCATGGGCTACGAGGCGACCATGTATCTGCTCGAGCGCGGCGTGCGCCTGACCGGCACCGATGCCTGGAGTTGGGATGCGCCGTTCTCCTACACCGCCAAGAAGATCGCTGAAACAGGCGACACCTCGTTGATCTGGGAAGGGCACAAGGCTGGGCGCGACATAGGCTACTGCCATCTTGAGAAGCTGCACAACCTGGAGGCATTGCCGTCGCACGGCTTTTTCATCAGTTGCTTCCCACACAAGATTCGTGGCGCCTCAGCCGGCTGGACGCGGGCAGTCGCCATCTTCGACGTGGACAAGGAGGCGGCATGAGCCTGCCAAGCATTGAACGCATCGTGACCGGCCATGATGCCGACGGCCGGGCCGTCCTCGTTTCGCAAGGGCCGTTGCCACATGTGGTGGAGATCGACGCAATACCGGGCACGGTGTTCCACGAGGTGTGGAGCACGTGCGGTGCCCCCGCGCCCGTCGATAACGGCCCGGACCCGACGCTTGGAGCGTTGATGTTGCCGCCACCGGCCCAGGGCACGCGGTTCCGCTTTGTCGATATTCCGCCGGATACCTCGGAATTTCTCGCGCGTGGCGCCACCAGAATGCAGTCCGCTTTCGGCCAGATTGGGGACGTGCACGCTTCGACCGTTCGCGCGGATTCTCCGCACCCGCTCATGCACCGCACGGAGTCCGTGGACTACGGCGTTGTGATTGACGGCGAGGTGACGTTGGTGCTCGATGATTCAGAAGTCGCGCTCAGGCCCGGCAGCGTCGTCATTCAGCGGGGTACCAATCATGCCTGGGCCAACCGCTCCAACCGGCCCTGCCGAATGCTGTTTGTGCTGATCGACGGCGCTTATGAGCCGACCATCGCCCAGGCATTGCGGGCGCGGCAGGAGGAAGCATGAAGTTCGCCACACTTGCGCATACAGCGGCCGACGGACGGCTGGTACTCGTGTCGCGCGACCTGCACCACGCCGTGGATGTCGCCCACATTGCCCGGTCGCTCATCGACGCACTCGAGCGCTGGGACGACGTGGCGCCTGCATTGCAAGCGCACTACGACGCGCTCAACGCCGGTACGCTCGCCGATGCGTTCCCGTTCGAGGCAGCGGCTTGCTTGGCTCCGTTGCCGCGCGCGCCGCAATGGTGTGATGGCTCCGCCTTCCTGAACCACGGCCGGCTGATGGAGCGCGCGTTCAATACGCCGCCCATTCCGGACTTCGAGACCGTGCCGGTGATGTACCAGGGCGCCAGTGACGACATGCTCGGCCCAATGCACGATGTTCCGCTTCCAAGCGAGGCGGATGGCATCGATTTCGAAGGCGAATTCGGGGTCATTGTGGGTCGTGTACCCATGGGCGTGGACGCAGCGCGGGCATTGGCGCACGTCCGTCTTATCGTACAGATCAACGATTGGAGCCTGCGTACGTTCGGCCCGCGTGAAATGAAGAGTGGTTTTGGCTTCCTGCAAGCCAAGCCTTCGACCAGCTTTGCGCCGGTCGCCGTCACGCCAGACGAGCTGGGCGCATATTGGCGCGATGGTCGTGTGCAATTGCCACTGCACGTTGAATGGAATGGCCGGTGGTTCGGGCATCCGTGCGGCAGCGAAATGAACTTCAGCTTTGGCGAACTCATCGCGCATGCGGCCCGTACGCGCCGGTTGTCGGCGGGCACCATCATCGGGTCCGGCACCGTATCGAATGCAAGTCGCGCAGCGGGCTCGGCCTGCATTTCCGAGCGGCGCGTCATTGAGTTGATCGATGAAGGCAGCATCACAACCGCCTTCATGAAGTTCGGAGACCGAGTGCGCATGGAGGCAAAACTGGCGTCCGAGCCGTCCGGCCCATTTGGGGTGATCGACCAACGTGTCGTGCGTGCGACGATCGATTAACCGCTGGTCGCAACGAGAAGCAGCCATGCATATTCTTGTCACGGGCGCCGGCGGATTCGTTGGCAGCGAGCTGGTCCGCAGACTGTTGGACAGCACGGATTCTGAAACGCGGGATAGCGTGACGCGTCTGACCTTGCTCGACGTAGCGGTGGGGCAGATTGGCGATCCGCGGGTGCGCGTCATCGAAGGGGATCTCACTGACGCCGCATTGCTGCAAGCGGCGACGGCCGTGCCCGTGGATGTGGTGTACCACCTCGCCAGCGTGCCGGGGGGCGCGGCCGAACAGAACTACGAGCTTGGCCGCCGGGTGAACCTCGACGGCACACAGCAGCTCATCGATGTTTGTCGGCGCGCGAGAAATCCGCCGAGGTTCGTCTTCGCGAGCAGTATCGCCGTCTACGGCCATGCACTGCCCAGTGCGATGGACGAGAGCAGCCCGGCACGCCCTGTTACGTCCTATGGGACGCACAAGCTGATTGGCGAAATGCTGGTGTCGGACGCCACGCGCCGCGGCGAGCTCGATGGATGTTCTTTGCGCTTGCCCGGTGTGGTGGCCCGCCCACCAGCACCGTCCGGATTGGTGTCGGCCTTTATGAGCAACCTGTTCTGGGCGATCCGGGACGCTGCTCCGATCACGCTACCAGTATCCGCGTCGGCGACAGCGTGGTGGATGAGTCGACAGCGGTGCGTCGACAACCTCCTTCACGCCGGTCGCATGAGCTCGCCGCACGCGTCGCATAGCCCAGTCGTGCTGCCCGTGCTGCGGTGCTCGATCCATGATGTGCTCGAGGCATTGGGAGAACGCTTTGGCAGAGAGCGGTTGGCGCGGGTGTCATTCGAACCACAACCTCGAGTTCAAGCGTTGTTTGGCGCTTACCCCGAGCTCATAACGCCAAACGCACAAGCCGCAGGGTTTTGCAGCGACGGCTCTGTGCAAGCCATGCTCGACCGTATTTTCGGGTGCGGCTGACAATCTCCACACGTTTGATTTCTATTTTCCACACGGGAGTGCCCATGAAACGCTTGTCAGTTGCCGTTGCATTGCTTGCCTTGGCTACAAGTGGAGCTTGCCGCATTGCGATGGCCCAGAGCGGTCCGCTGGAGACATTTCAGCGCTATGTCCGGGCGGCAAATGCCGCGGATATGGAGGCCGTTGGCGCTTTGATTTCAGAGCATGTCGAGCGCTCGGATTTTGTCGGATGCACACCGGCAATGGATAACAAAGCTTGCCTGGCGCATTACATCCGTACCACGGTCGTGGCCGCCCACGGTCGCTTGAACGAAATTTCGACTGAGTTGCATGGAGACACCGTGCAAGCGCGCGTTGAACTACGCAGCACCTTGACCGCCAAGGCCGGGGTAGAGCGGGTAATTGGTACCGACGTTGTTCGCGTTGCCGGTGGGCAGATCCTGGCCTTCCGCTTTGTGCCCGACTTCAACGATGATCAAACCGCTGCATTCTTCGCAGCACTTGGCATTGGACCCGGCGCACGCAAGCCGTAGGTTCCCATCGCGAGGTGGCAGCCGGCCTTCATTGAAACCTGTCCCTTTTGGGCGTTTTGAAACCGTCTTTTAGGGCAGGGCGATTCAATCGGCCTGAGTGCGTGTTTCTTTGGTTTGTGCCGATCGCCCTGGTTTGGCTCTGGTTCCGGATTTTGGGGTTCCATATGCCGCCATGAACACGGCGACTGCACGCGCGATGATCTCTGATATGCGGGCGCGGCTGATGTCGACAGGTACACCGAACAGGCACAGTTCCACGCATTCCGCCTCATACAGCGCATGTAGATGCGCTGCGGCGACGTCCGGGTTGGCACGCTTTAGCTTGCCGGCTTCCATGGCCTCGGCGATGAACTCGGTCAACATACCCCAGCCGATCTTGGGGCCGCGTTCATAGAAGGCGCACCCGAGGTCGGATCGGTTGCCTTCGCCGATGGCCAGACGGCGGATCGCAAGAATCGACGGCTGCAAGATGGCATTCAGGTAGTGCTCGCCAAACACGATAAGCGTGTCGGCGATCGGACCAGTCGCTTTCAACTGCGCAAAGGCGTCGCGAATCTCGTCGGCGGCGGTGCCGCTCATGATCTCCGCGAACATCTCTTCTTTTGAGCTGAAATAGTTGTACAGCGTCGCCTTGGATGCGCCCGAGCGGGCCGCGATATCTGACATCGAGGCCTGATCGAAGCCGACCTCCATGAACACGCGAAAAGCGGCGTCAACAATGGCTTGCCGTTTCTCTTCTGTCTTTTTGCGCATGCATGTTTTCCTGATCCTGTGCCGCATCACCGCAGCGAAAACGAGAGTGTATGCCATCGACCACGCCGCAATGGTGCAAAGACCAGCGTCAGCCGGCTTCCCGAGGCGCGGTCTGATGGGTGTTCTCTATGCCGTCAAAGAACGCGCGCAGACATGGCTGGATATCAATGTGCACACCATCGGAAACCGTGCCGGCGTGCTGCCACAATAGTCCGATGCCAACGGCATGCAGGCAGCGTGCGGCAGCCTCCGGTGTCATGTCGGCACGGAGTTGATTGCGCTTGCATGCGGCGCGCATCACGTAGCCTAGGTTTGCGATGGCGCGCGCCTTGATGCGAGCGATGTGGTCGATCGCTGGCTGAGGCCAGGGGGCGCAATCCGCTTGCCGCAGAACAAGGCGCAACACTGGCCACTGCTTGCTGTCCTGCGCGGATTGCGTCAACTGTGCATGCAGTTGTGCATGAAGGTACTGCAAGGGCCGTGGATGCACGGCATAGCCCCACAGATCGTCGCCGAGTTCCAACGGCCAGCGCAGGCCGCCAAGAACGGCTGCCACAAGCGCCGGCTTGCCGCCGAAATGCCCGTACACCGCTCCGCGTGTGACGCCTGCTTGCACGGCAACATCTTCCAGGGTGGCGGCATGAACACCGTGCTGGCAGAACACTGCAATGGCTGCATCGATCACGCGCTGGCGGGTCTGCGCTGCGCCAGCGGCGGTTCGTCTCGCCATTGACGCGATGCCTCAGACGCCGGAGGCCCGTGGTGCAGCGGCTGCAGCCGCTTCGGGCGTACCGGTGTTCTCTACCCAGCCGCCGCCAAGCGTCTTGTAGAACGTTGCCAGGTTGGTGAAGCGCGACAGGCGTGTGCTGATCAGGTTTTGCTGCGCCGTATAGAGCGAGCGCTGGGCATCCAGCACGTTGAGGTAACTGTCGACGCCGCGCTTGAAGCGTGCGGTGGCAAGGACGTAGCTCTCGGCTGTGGCGTCTACGAGCGATTGCTGCGCTTCGAGTTGCCGACCCAGCGTGCTGCGCTGCGCCAGCGCATCGGACACTTCGCGGAATGCTGTCTGGATGGCCTTCTCGTACTGCGCGACGGCAATGTCGCGGCTTGTCTTGGCGATGTCCAGATTGGCGCGGTTGGCTCCGCCGTCAAAGATGGGCAGCGAGATCTGCGGCCCGAAGCTCCACGCTCCGGAGCCGGCCTTGAACAGGCTTCCCAGGCTGGCGCTGGAGGTGCCCGCCGACGCCGTGAGACTGATGCTGGGGAAGAACGCCGCCCGTGCCGCACCGATGTTGGCATTGGCCGCCTTCAAATCATGCTCGGCCTGCAAGATGTCAGGCCGTCGCTGTAGCAGGTCGGACGACAAGCCCGGCGGAATGGTGGCCAGTACGCTGCCGGCAGCCGCCGATGTATCGGGCAGCGATTTGGGCAGTAGCTCGGCGGGCACATCGGTACCGACGAGCAGCACCAGCGCGTTGCGGTCCTGCGCGACCTGCGCCGTGTAGCGCTCCACGTCCACGCGGGCGCTGTCCACGCTGGTCTGCGACTGGCGCAGCGTTAGCTTGGATGCGGTGCCCAGTTCGTAACTGCGCTGGTTGAGCTGGTAAGTGTTGCTTTGGCTGGCAAGGGTGTCCTGCGCTAACTTGAGTTGGTCCTGGTCTGCGGCGAGCGTCAGGTACGCAGTGGCGACCTCTGCAATCAGGCTGATCTGGCTGCTGCGACGCGCCTCTGCGGTGGAAAGGTACTGCTCCAGCGCCTGCGCGCTGAGGCTGCGTACGCGCCCGAAGAAGTCCAGCTCGTAGGCGCTGAAGCCGAGCGTGGCACTGTAGCTGTGTGCCACGAGCGGTTGCCCGATGCCCGAGAGGTCGGCTGGTGTGCGGCTGGCACTTTCACTGCCACTGGCCTTGACGGATGGGAACAGCGCTGCATCCTGCACGCGATACTGGGCGCGGGCTTTCTCGATATTAAGCACGGCGACGCGCAGATCCCGGTTATTCGCCAATGACAGCTCAATGACCCGTTGCAACTGTGGATCGGTAAAGACTTGGCGCCAGCCGATCTGGGCTACCGGCGAGGCAGTCTCGCCAGCGGCGCTGTCTGCAGAAGGCGTTGCAGTGGCGACATCGGCAAAGGCGGTGGGCACAGGGGAGGCCGGCTGTTGGTAGGCTGGCATGAGGGTGCAACCGGTCAGCATGGCGGCCAAGGGGAGCAGCGTGGAGGAAAACGGAAAGCGGATCATCTGGAACGTCCTTACGAGGCAGCGGCGTCGGCCGGTTGGGCATGAACGGGCGCCGTAGCCGGCCCGCCCTTGAACAGCCCCCGCACCAGCACAAAGAACAGCGGCACGAAAAAGATGGCGAGCACTGTGCCGGACAACATGCCGCCGATGACCGCGACACCGAGCGCGTGCTGCGCACCGGCGCCAGCGCCCGTGCCCGTCACCATTGGCACCACACCAAGGATGAACGCCAGGGACGTCATCAGAATTGGCCTCAGGCGCATGCGCACCGCGGCCATGGCGGCATCGACCAGGCTCTTGCCGTGCTCGTTGAGCTCCTTGGCGAATTCAACGATGAGGATGGCGTTCTTGCACGCCAGTCCGATGGTGGTCAGCAGGCCAACCTGGAAATACACGTCGTTCATTTTCCAGGTGAGCACGGCACCCAGCAGCGCACCGAATACGCCCAGCGGCACCACCATGATTACTGAGAAGGGGATCGCCCAGCTTTCGTACAGCGCGGCCAGACACAGGAACACGATCAGAATCGACAGCGTGTAGAGCAGGGTGGTTTGCCCAGTGGAGGCCTTCTCTTGCATCGACAGGCCCGTCCACGAATAGCCAATGCCGGCCGGCAGTTTGGCGACGGCATCTTCAACGATGGCCAGTGCTTCGCCACTGGAGGCTTTGCCCGGCATGGCCATCCCCAGGATTTCCATGGATGGCACGCCGTTGTAGCGCTCCAGGCGCGGAGAACCCGACGTCCAGTCGACCTTGGCGAACGCCGTGAACGGGACCATGGTGCCGGCGCTATTGCGCACGTACCACTTGTCGATGTCGCCCGGGTTCATGCGGTAGGGTGCGTCGGCCTGCAGCATGACTTTCTTGACGCGGCCCCGGTCGATGAAGTCGTTCACGTAGCTACTGCCCCAAGCTGTGGCGAGGGTGGTGTTGATGTCGGAGATGGAGACACCGAGCGTTTCGGCCTTGTGGGCATCGATCTTCAGTTGAAACTCGGGCGTGTCTTCCTGCCCGTTGGGGCGTACGGCCACCAGGCGTGGGTCTTTGGATAGCGTACCGAGCAGTTGATTACGGGCCTGCATCAGCGCGTCGTGGCCGAGGTTGGCACGGTCTTGCAGCATCAGGTCAAAGCCGGTGGCGTTGCCCAGTTCTGCCACGGCGGGCGGTGCAAAAGCGAACACCCGGGCATCGCGCAGCGTGGCAAAGAAGCCGAACGCCTTATCCACGACACCGTTGACGCTGAGCGCCTCGCCCTTGCGCTCGTTCCACGGGCGCAGCTTGACGAAGGCAAAGCCCATGTTCTGGCCGCTGCCGGCAAAGCTGAAACCCGCCACGGAGAACACGCCTGAAACCGCCTCCTTCTGGTCGACCAGGAAGTGGTGTTCCACTTGGCGTAGCACATCTTCGGTGCGCGCGTTGGTTGCGCCCGGAGGCAGTTGCGCCAGGACGAATAGCGTGCCCTGGTCTTCGTCCGGCAGGAAACCGACGGGCAGCTTCATGAAGCCAACCACCACCATCGCCAACAACACGCCGTAGACCACCATGTAGCGCCAGCCCTTGCCCAGCATGTGGCGCACGATGCCCTGATACCGCTGATTGCCGCGGTCAAATGTCCGATTGAACCAGCCGAAGAATCCGGTGGTGGCCTGGGTGTGCCCCTTCTCAATGGGTTTGAGCAGGGTGGCACACAGGGCCGGCGTGAGCACCAGCGCCACAAGCACCGACAGCGTCATCGCCGACACGATGGTGATCGAGAACTGGCGGTAGATCACGCCGGTCGAGCCCTTGAAGAAGGCCATCGGCACGAACACAGCAGCCAGCACGAGTGCAACGCCGACCAGCGCGCCCGTGATCTGCCCCATCGACTTTCGCGTTGCCTCCTTCGGTGAGAGGCCTTCCTCACTCATCACACGCTCGACGTTCTCCACCACCACGATGGCATCGTCGACCAACAGGCCGATGGCAAGCACCATGGCAAACATGGTCAGCGTGTTGATGGTGAAACCGCACGCAGCCAGCACGCCAAACGTGCCCAGCAACACCACCGGCACCGCGATGGTGGGGATCAGCGTGGCGCGAAAGTTCTGCAGGAACAGATACATCACCAGGAACACCAGCACGATGGCCTCAACCAGTGTGCGCACTACCTCTTCAATCGAGATGCGCACGAATGGCGTGGTGTCGTATGGCTTCTGCACCTTCATGCCTGGCGGGAAGAAGCGCTCCAGCTCTGTCACGCGGGCGTCGACCGCCTTGACGGTATCGAGTGCGTTGGCGCCCGTCGCCAGCTTGATCGCCAGGCCGGCGGCCGGCTTGCCGTTGTAGCGCCCAACCGTGTTGTAGTTCTCGCTGCCCAGCTCAATACGCGCGACGTCTCGCAGGCGCACCTGCGAACCATCGGTCTGCGTGCGCAGCAGGATGCTGCCGAATTCTTCGACAGTCTTGAGGCGCGTTTGCGAGGTGATGGTTGCGTTGATCTGCTGGCCTGCCGAGGCCGGCATGGCACCCAGTTGTCCGGCAGAGATCTGCGCGTTTTGCGCCTGAATGGCGTTCTTTACATCCAGCGGCGTCAGGCTGAAGTTGGACAACCTGTTGGGATCCAGCCAGATGCGCATGGCGTACTGCGAGCCGAACAGCGTCGTGTCACCCACGCCCTCCACCCGGCTGATGGCGTCCTGCACGTTGGCGGCGACATAGTCAGACAGATCGGAGCCGTTCATGCTGCCGTCTTCTGAAGTGAAGGCCAGCACGTTCAGGAAGTTCGTGGCGGATTTGGCGACCTGCACGCCTTGCTGTTGCACCTCCTGCGGCAACAGCGGTGTAGCCAGCGCGAGCTTGTTCTGCACTTGCACCTGAGCGGTATCCGGGTCCGTGCCGTTTTCGAACGTCAGCGTAATGGTGGCGGTGCCAGAAGACTCGCTGGTGGACGCCATGTAGCTGAGGTGGTCCAGCCCCTTCATCTTTTGCTCGATGATCTGGGTGACGGTGTCTTCCAGCGTTTTGGCCGATGCCCCCGGGTATGTGGCCGTAATGGACACGGCCGGCGGGGCGATGCTCGGATACTGCGCGATGGGCAACGTGGCGATGGCCATCGCACCCGCCAGCATCACGATGATGGCCAACACCCACGCAAAGATGGGGCGGTCGATAAAGAAGCGTGCCATGGTGGTGTCCCGGATCAGTTGGCGGCCACGGTCGCCGGCTTGGCGGTCGCCGGTGCGGGCGCCTTGGTTGTCCACGGCGTTGTCTTGACCTCCGCGCCGGGCACGGCACGCGGCAAACCATCCACCACGAGTTGATCGCCCACGCGTAGGCCGGTGCGTACGAGCCATTGGTCGCCGACGGTGCGGTCGGTTTCCAGGGCACGCCGCTGCAGCTTGTGGTCGGCTCCCACCACATAGGCGAAGGGCTTGCCGGTGCTGTCGCGTGCCACGGCCTGCTGTGGTACGAGCACGGCCTCATCCTTTACGCCTTCGGCTAGCACCGCACGCACGTACATGCCAGGGAGCAGCACGGCATTCGGGTTGGGGAACACGGCGCGCAGGGTCACCGAGCCGGTGTTCTGGTCGACCGTGACATCGGAAAATTCGAGCTTGCCTTCCAGCGGATAGGTGCTGCCGTCTTCCAACTGCAACCGCACAGTGGCCGCATTGGCGCCAGCCTTTTGTAGGTCGCCGCGCGCCATGGCTTGCTTCAGGCGCAGTAGTGCGGCGCTAGGCTGGGTCACATCGACGTAGATGGGGTCGAGTTGCTGAATCGTGGCCATGGCGGTGGTCTGGTTTGCCGTCACCAGGGCGCCGGGCGTCACGCTTGATTTACCGATGCGCCCGGAGATAGGCGCATCCACGCGCGCATAAGCCACGTTGATACGGCTGGTCTCCACGTTGGCGCGGGCGGCTGCCACATCGGCTTCGCCTTGGGCCAGTGCGGCCGCGGCATCGTCGTAGTCCTGCTGGCTGACGGCCTGGATGGCCACGAGCTCCTTGTAGCGCTCGGCTTTCAGGCGCGTGGTCTTGAGGTTGGCTTGCGCCTTCGCCAGCGCGGCCACATTGCTGTCGTACGTGGCCTGATAAGTGGCGGGGTCGATCTGGTAGAGCGGCTCACCGGCCTTGACGTCGCTGCCTTCACGGAACTTGCGTGCCTTGATGATGCCGTTGACCTGCGGGCGCACATCCGCAATCAGAAACGGAACGGTGCGGCCGGGCAACTCTGTACTGAGTGCCACGCGCTGGGACTGCACAGTCATCACGCCCATGGTTGGCGTGCCTTCCGCCGGGGGCGGTCCACCGGGCGGCTTGCCGCACGCAGCAAGTAGGGACGCTGCCGCAAGCGCGGCGAGAAACGGGGGTATAGCAGATGGGATCGGGCGCATGACAGGTTCCTGAGTACTCGTGGCACATAAACTAAACTGAACGGTATAGTATAAATATGGTTTCGTGTGGTCAAGATCGCGCGCTTTCCAGATCGGAAATGGTGCGTTGCGGCTTCGACACGTTCTTTTTCGATGGACCGTTGTCCCGTCAGAACGCACACCCCCGTGATGGAGCGACGAAGGCGTGCTGGCACCGTCGTGCCGGAGGTGGTGTTGTTCGGCAACCGCCGCGAGCAAGGCGGCCCTGAGGCTGGACGTCCCACTTACACCGGCGTCAATGGCGGTACGAAACTCCTGCTGAACACGTATGGCCGCTCACAGAGTCCGGGCGTACGCGCCAAAATTCTCAAATAATCTCAGCCTGCACGCCCGCTGCTTGACACGCACAAAGGTGGCGTGGGATACGACACATGCAAACGATGCACCCCACTTCCGTTGGGGGCTGGTCGCTGTGTCAGCGCCGCAGATTTGACGACAACAAGAAGTTGGGAGGGTGTATGAACAACAAACACGTATCACGAGCCCCGCTGGCGGGCTCCGGGGCAAACGATTGGCATAGCCACTTCACGATCCGAACGAGGGTCTTCAGGGCGGGCCGCACGAACGACGCTTTGACCTAACGGCCCGTACTGCCTTTCCGAATCGACCGCGGCGCGCTGAGCGCTGCCCAGACAGCGCAGTGAGTCGCTAGCGGCGGAGCCCTCCGCCGCCTTGCGCGTTATCGCAAGTCATGGCACTCGCTCGCGGGCTGCCCTTGTCTCTCTTTATCGTGAAAACCACCATGTTGCTGACAAGCAAACAATTCTTCGCGACCATTTCCGCCGCCTTGCTGCTGGGTGCGTGCGGTGGTGGCGGCAGTGATGCCACAACAAGCGCGCTCTCAACGGGCACGAGTTCGACCTCGCCCGGCGCGGGAGCAACGCCAACAGACGGTTCTGGCGGCACGTCGTCGGGCGGGGGCAACACCTCTGGCTCGACGGCGTCTGTGGCTCCGTCCACTGGTTGGGCCAACGTCAAGATGGGCGGCGGCGGCTACGTGCCAGGGTTGGTCTACCACCCCACCGTGGCCAACCTGCGCTATGCGAGAACAGACGTCGCCGGTGCCTACCGCTGGGACAACACCGCCGCCAGCTGGACCGCAATGACCGATGGCTTCAGTCGCCTTGATGGCGGCTACGTAGGTGTCGAAAGCCTGGCTGTAAATCCGTCAAATCCTGATGCGGTCTACATGACGGCAGGCATGTACGTATCGTCTGGGAATGGGCGTTTCTATTACTCGTCCAACCGGGGCAACACGTGGAACTACGTGACGCTGCCTTTCCCCGTTGGCTCAAACAACCAAGGCCGAGCGATCGGTGAGCGGCTGGTGGTTGACCCCAATCGCCCATCGACGATGTTCTATGCGTCTCGCACGGCGGGGCTTTGGAAAAGTACAGACACCGGCATCCATTGGAGCCAGGTCACGTCCCTGTCGTCCTACGTCATGAACGCAACTGATATCTCCAACGCCAACCAGGGCAGCCCTATTGGCGTCGAGTTCGTCGTGCTGGATGCCACTGTTCCGACCACAGGCTTTACGCCGACGGGCAACGCCACCCCAACGATCTACGTGGGTGTGGCGCCTGACTACAAGGGCCTGGCAGGGCTCGGCTCGTACCTCTACAAATCGACCGATGGCGGTGCGACGTGGTCGGGGGTATCGCTTCCGACTGCTGTGACGACCGCCATCGCCAGCAACCAGCTACATATTCCGCATCTGGCCCGTGCAGCGGACGGCATGCTGTATGTGCCGTTCACGACCGGCTCGGGCCCGGGCAGCGGTGCACCGTCCATGCTTTACAAGTTTGACGGCGGCTCGACGTGGACCAAGTTGATCGCTTCTGGCGAGGGCCAGTACTACGGCGGTATCGGTGGCGTTTCGGTGCAGGGCAGCGGTGCGACGACAAAGATCGCGTTTGGCGTGTCGGGCACATGGGGCGACTCGGCATGGGTGCAGGTTGCCATGCGCTCGGCCGATGGTGGGCAGACGTGGAGCGAATTTGGCCGGTCAGGCGATCTGAACGGAACCCACAACTTCCATGACGCAAGTGGCACGACAGGGGCTTCCGCGCCGGAGTATTGGGGCTGGACAGACGATCTCCAGATCGACCCCTTCAATCCCGATCATGTGTCTTATGTGACTGGCGGCGGCGTGTGGTCGACGCGCGATGCGTTCTCCTCGTCAACACCGCACTGGACTTTCGACGTGAACGGGATCGAGGAAATGGTGAACCTCGCGATGGTCGCGCCGCCGCCGGGGGCATCCTATGTACTTGCCAGTGGGCAAGGGGATACCGGCCTCTACGTCCACACGTCGTTGACCGCGGCCGCGACGCGATCGCCGAACCTCGGTGCGTCGCCGCCCCTCGGGCGGGGAGGCAACGGAACCGGTATCGACATGGCCTGGAACAATCCGGCCTACATCGCCGCAGTCGGAACGTTCGGTACCTCCAAGGGGGCCTATTCGGCCGACTCCGGCGCCAGCTGGACGAACTTTGCGAGCGTGCCTCCAGTGGCGGCGACCCACTCGGGTGATCAATCCAGCGTAGCCGTCACAGCGGATGGCGCCAATGTGATCTGGGCAATCGCCGGTGCGGTGCCGTACTACACCACCGACAGCGGCGCCACGTGGACGGCCACCAACCTGCCGGCTCCCGTGGTTGCGTATCACATGGCGGCTGACCGGAAGAACCCGCGCAAGGTCTACGCTTACGAGCATGGTGGCAACTGGTGGTACCCCTCCAATTCCGGCAAGTTCTATTACTCCACCGACGGCGGGCACACCTTTAGCGCGAGCGCACAGACCTGGGCGCCCAACGGCTTCAATGTCACTGACTTGGCGGTCAACCCCTTTGCCGAGGGAGACCTCTGGCTGGCCGACGCCAACAATCTGTGGCATTCCGTCGATTCCGGGGCCACGTGGACAAAGCTGACCGGCATGGCAACCGTGGGTGCGGAGCCCACCAACGTACATGGGGCCATCAAGGTCGCCCTGGGTGTGCCTGCAACGGGCGCCGCTTATACGGCAGCGGTCTATCTGGTGGGAACGGTCAACGGCAAGGACGCTGTGTATCGCTCCGATGACAAGGGCGCAACGTGGGTCCGTATCGACGATGACAACCATCGCTACGGAGGCGTCTCGCGGATTGTCGCGGACACCAGCGTCTACGGTCGCCTGTTCATGTCGGGCCGAGGCATGCTCTACAACTACTGAACGCCCAGCGCCGCTGTTTGATGGCGCTGGAGAACGTGCGGTGCGCCAATCCAAAGGGGCCCGTCTCCTGGCGCACCATGTCATATGCGCACGGCGGTAGAGCACCGTGCCGGGATGGGCGGGATGATCCCGCCTTTGCGCGTGCGTTTAGGCAACCGCGGCTGCATTACACCTTTGTTTTGCAGGGCTGATTAATTGCAACGCCTCCGGTATGGCGATGCTATGCAGCTGACGAGTGGGAAGCCGACATTGCTCAAAGCTGCTGCCGAGCTTCAATAGCCATTTTCTTTCCCAAAATAAAGATGGCGAGGCGACGCACCGTCACTTTTCAAGTTCTCGGGCGTCCCTCGGCCATTAAAAAAGTACAGAGAAGGTCTTAGTGCTTCTGTACTTTCGCGCTGCCCGCAATATCGTCAGCCGTCGTCTTGATCTTATGGGCGAGGCTTGAGAAGAATGCATCCATCTTGTGAGTTGCATTCTCCAGGTTTTGATTCGGAAGCTTGTCGGGGCCGCCCGCAATCTTCGGCGGATGGGAAACGTGGTGGCCGGTGAGTGCGTTCGAAATCTTGCTAAAAATGCTCATGCTAAAGTCCTGGTTAAATAAATCAAATGACCCAATAACTGGCTGGTCAGGTAGGAATTTAATCCAGGTTGCCGAAGGCGCGGGCGCGATTTCCGAATATATCAAGACAGATGCGAAATTCCGCCTCGTAGCGCCGAGATGCCGCTTACTTTATGCTTGATAATAGATTGATCGAGGGCATGATTGCAGTGTCGATAATGCTTTTTTCGGGTGCGGCTGTATCTTTTCGCCGCTGCCGTAATTAATAAATTTGCACCAACTTAGAATATTTGCCTGACCCGTTGTGCCGAAGGGCTGCTCCCGCATGGCGGTTCCGGCGGAGATTCTCTTATTTTGTTCAATGTCTTAAACAGGAAAAATCATGAAGAACGTGATCTGCTGCTTGGTGCTTGCTTTGACCAGCACCATCTTTGCGCAATCGTCGTACGCTCAGGCCGCCGACATGGCCAGTCAGCAAGGTGGCGGCGCTTCGGATATGCAATCGTCTTCGGGCGGCGACATCTGGGGCTCGGCTGCCTGCATGGGCTGCCACTGAGCCCGCTGAAGGCGTGAGCTGAGTGCAGCTCCGTGGAGCCGACGTCAGCACAGTCCGCCAGGGGTGCAAGACCATTTGCAGGCTGCGCTACACGTCGGCGCCCACCCAATCGGCAATCCGGAGCATTGCGGCGCTCAGATATAGGCTCCGTTGACTGAATCCGAGCCACTAGTTGTCCGATGGCCGATCTCGATTCGATTCCGAGTTTGACGAAGATCGCCGTCGCAGCTTGTATCCAGAACTGATCAAGCGCTGTATCCGCAACTCATCGATCGTTTCACGTGAGGTGATCGATTAGTTACGGATACACGTTCTCGATTAGTTCCGGATATTGGCTTGTCTAGTGGCTTTGGGGGGCGGGCATTGGTACCTCGACAGCGCCAGAGATTGGGTACTTTGCGCTCGCAGCGTCGGCGTGTGAGGTATTGATTAGTTTCGGATACTGCG
Source organism: uncultured Ralstonia sp. (assembly GCA_966433195.1). Lineage (GTDB taxonomy): Bacteria > Pseudomonadota > Gammaproteobacteria > Burkholderiales > Burkholderiaceae > Ralstonia. Next base: position 165,442 of record CBJMVH010000001.1, on the reverse strand, counting down.
ACCGCCCAGGTTGGCTGCGCGCTCAAAACCAGCCCAGACCATCAGGTATAGGTTCGCGTGATGAGCATGGGGGCTTGAAATCCCCCATTTCTGGGGCCGCCCAGGGGCCTGGGGTACGCAGCTATCGAGAAACCCCCACAGGAATGGAGGCTCTTTTCCCAAGGCTTATTCGCGAAAAATTTTTATCGGCCGCGGGTTAGCGACCTGGCGCGGCTGAAGCGAAGGCCGGCTCGCCATTCCGGCGGGCGTTCACGCCCCCTGGCAAGTTTGCGCAACCTGTGTACGCTCCGACCCTAAACGGGGGAATGGCTGGTGCTGTGTGCGATGTTTTCGGCGGGATTGTTCATGACGGCGTTCCTTGTGTTCCAACTTCGGCTTGCTCCTTGGGTTGATAGGGCACAAGTTCCCGCTTCTCAAGCGGCCAAACTGCGGCACCTTTCCCATCATGAATGAGCACCCGATCCTTGGTCGCATGCAGCAGTATGCCGGAGACTAGCACCTTGCCGGACTCCACCAGTTCGAAGCATTGAGGCTGCTTTTGCGGCTTGCACCCCTTCGCGATGAGGGCTGCGTCCTGAGCGAAGTCTCGTCGGGCGATTGCCTCCCCGATGGCCTCGGGCAGAACCAATGGGATGCCCAGCAGCAGAATTGGAAAGAAGAAGAGCGGCGGCATTCCCAGCGTCGTAATTGCTGTGAATATGAGATCTCGATGCAACGGGCTTAGCTTCTTCTTGCGGTCGTTCGCTATTTGAGCTTCTCTTTCTTTCAATCGCTCGAATGCTACGACGACTAGTGCTGTAATCAGACCAAATAGCATGGCTGCACCAACGGCAGCCCATTTCTTGCTGATCGCCTCCAAGCTGAGCAGGATGGAGTGCATGACCGTTACTGCACCCTCGTATATGTAGTCGGGCTTGTCCAGCGGAAACAGCTTCCAATCTATGCCGTAGAGCCCGAGGTAGATGTCCAAGTGGACTACTCCGATAAAGTAGGCCAGAACAGACAACATCAAAATGAGAAGTGAAACTCCAGTAGGGGTGAGCCATATGGCCGGCGCCTGATTTTTGGAATCCCCGGCCTGCGGTTTAGATTGGCTTCCGTTGTCGTGCCTGCCTTCAGAAATCTTGTTGGTCATCGGAGGATATTTTTGGTATGAAACTATGCAATATCGTCACCCGTGGCGATATCTGAAGTCTCGCGCCGGGCCGATTAAGATGATCGTTTCGTCTGGGGCGCTAGGTAATCCAGCTAGGTAGCGGATTATCGGTGGAAGAGGGTAAAATGGTTGGCCGACGAGAAGACATCTGGCCGCGGTACATCGATCGCAATAATCAGCATGCTAGCCGCGAACGTAGGCCCTGCCGGGTCCAACCATATTAGAAAGCGCCCGCGAGCGGCGCAAATGATGGCTTGTGGGGCCAATTGAAGGCAAATTCACTCTGGGGGGAGGAAATGCCGAGCAAAGCGTCCATCAAGAGAACCCAAGGGAGGTCTCCCAAGGCCGCCCGCCCCTCGATGTCGAAGTTCAGCGAGTACCAAGCTATGGTCGAGCGAACTAACGAGCGGCCATCAAGAGCCGTCTCTCTCATGGGGTTGGTAGGTGAGGTCGGCGACCTTCACAGCATGATGAAGAAGCTGTTGCTGCAAAAGGACAACCCCCTCTTTCGATCGGAGCTTCGAGAGGAGTTTGGGGATCTCCTCTGGTATCTCACCAGTTTGGCTTCGCTGTATGACATACCGCTGGAGGAAATCGCCCAAGCGAATGCGGAGAAGGCGGAATCCCTCTATTCGGTCGGAAGTGTCAATGTTTTTGACAACGATTTCCCTGCTGACGAGCGACTGCCTCGACGGTTCGTCGTCAACTTCTACGAGAAGCCCCTAGAGCGCGGTCTGCATGTCAAAGTGTCCGTGAATGACGTCGTCATTGGCGATGCGCTAACTGACAACGCTCATGAAGACGACGGCTATCGTTACCACGATGTTTTCCATCTTGCATATGCGGCGGTACTTGGCTGGTCTCCGGTGTGCCGCGCGTTGCTCAAGTGCAAGCGCAAGTCAAAGTCGAAGATCGATGAGGTAGAGGATGGGGCACGTGCAGCCATCATCGAAGAGGCGGTTTCGATTATCGTGTTCAATCAGGCCGAAGAACGCGGATGGTATTCAGACCGCAGTTCCATTGACATTGGGCTACTGAAGACCATTCGCCGCATGGTGACCGGCTTGGAGGTTCGCGCTTGTACCGCAAAGCAGTGGCAACAGGCGATTTGTCAGGGCTACGCAGTCTTCAAGGAGCTGAAGAAGAATGGCGGCGGTGATGTAACAGTAGATCTGGACCGGCAACGCCTGACCTATCGAGCTGCCGGCAGCAAGGGGCGTCGCACATGACTGTTTCCGTTGTCGAAGGCGCTACCGCGCTCGAAGCTTGGCGCGCCGGCTGCATGCTGCTGCAGGGGGCGCGAGGTCAAGCCAGTAACCTGCTCACCACCATTACGCGGCCATGTGAAATAAGGGACGAGTGGTTGCTACAGCATTCTCCAGCCCGCTTCAAGGCCGGAGCAGACGACGCTCGAGATGTGGCCAATACGCTGTTTCCACAGCGGACCTACGAGCGAATGGCGACACGCCAACACTTCTATGCTCATTACCTACGAGTCCATGATCGCCCTCATCGATGGCAGGGTGGGCGGCACGCGTGGGGCACCTATTTCGAGCGACTCATCCGTTTTCCTCCGGATGGCGTCAATCAGCTCGAGCGCGCCATCGAGAAGCTGAATACCTGGCCCCAACGTAACACGACTGGCTTGGTGTTTCATCTTTCATCACCTGCCATAGATGCGCCCCGAACGCGAGGCGGACCATGCTGGCAGTTTGCCGAAATTCTGTGGAATGCTGACGATACCCTGGACCTTGTCGTGGTATACCGCAACCACGACTTCTTCAACAAAGTGCTGGGCAACTTCGTTGGCTTAGGGCGATTGCTACAGTTTATTTGTGCGGCCACGAACAAGCATCCGGGAGAGCTTGTCTGCCATTCAGTTCACGCCTATTTTGACTGCTCCCAGCAGCAGCTTCGCTCATTGATCAACGATGTCCAGCAACGATAAGGAAGCCAAGTTTCTTGACTTGGTACGCCGGGTCACGGCATGCCGGAAGTGCCCTCGGATGGCCGAGAGCGCACGGGTTCTCGGACCTGGCTGTGGCCCCCTTGATGCTCCGCTCATGTTCGTTGGTGAAGCTCCAGGACGATTGGGAGCCGATGGCTCGCATCTGCCCTTTCACGGAGACAAGTCTGGGCACAACTTTGAGAAACTCATCGAACAGGTGGGGATCAGCCGCTACGAGGTATTCGTAACGAACGCGGTGCTATGCAACCCGAAGGACGAGCGAGGCAACAACGCGACGCCCACCTCTACCGAAATTGCAAACTGTGCACCGTTTCTGCGAGAAACCGTCGAGATACTAGATCCTTCAATCGTGGTCACGCTTGGCGCTGTGGCGTTGAAGGCGTGCGGCGAGCTCGAGGCACACTCGTTTTCTCTCCGGGATCACGTGAGAACCAACAATTCCTGGATGCGCCGGTCGCTGATTCCGGTGTATCACCCGGGGCAGCGGGCGATGGTGCACCGGAGCTTCGCGAACCAGCTTAGCGATTACCAGTTTGTCGCTGAAACTCTGCGTAGGCTTAAGAAGCCACGCAAGAGGCCTGGCAGCACAAAGCCGCGGCCTGACGCTATAAAACTCGGGCAGGTTGCTCAACGAGTCTTGCAGGGTAGTCCCGCTGGACTCAGCTACTTCGCGCTTCACAAGCTTTGCTTCCTAGCAGAGCTTGCCGCACTCGAAGAGACCGGGGAGCGCTTGACGAATGCGTACGTCGTCAGACAAAAGGACGGTCCATATTTCGTAGATCTGCATTTGGCGAAGTTGCCGCAGCTAGTTCCCGGTGTCCATGTTCGATCTGTTGGCAGCAAGGCATTGCTTTCCCTTCCCATCCAGCCCGATCTTCTTGCGGCTGAACCGGCCGAGACGTTTTCGGCATCAGACGAGGCGGCCATCAGGAAGGTTCTCGCAAAGTATGGCCGGATGCGCGACGATGAGCTCAAACGGGTGGTCTACCTGAGCAAGTACATGAGAGCCCTGCTCAGGAAGGAGCGGACCAGCGGTGCCAATCTTTATAACGCGGCTGTACTGCCGTTCTCGACCAAGGAGTGACCTCCCACCGATAAGTACAGGCTGATTCATGCCCACGAAAGGTTACCGAACCCATTCGAAGATTCGCAATGGTTGCGTTACAAGCGGAATACGTTTTTACGGAACTACCGAGCGATTACCATTTGGGCTCAAGCGTAAGGATGGGACCTTCGGACGTGCCGTCGTTTTTGCCTGAGGTGCGTACATGGATCTTCGACAGAAACTGGGCCGGCGTTGACCTCGCCGAAGCACAGCTTCTTGCGCAGCTTGTAGACGTGCTGTTCGATCGAGCGCCGGGCAACGCAGGCGTCCGCTCCCCATACTGCGGATGCGATCTGCTGACGTGACAGGAATGCGCCAGACGAAGAGAACATCAGCCAGGCTGTGGCAAATTCGCGGGCGGTCAAGCGGATGGGCGTGCCGTGCAACGTCACCGTTCGGGTGAGCCGGCACAAGCAGTAGGGTCCCACCACCTGCACGGTGCCGGACTCAGCCTGCTGGGTCCCGCGCGCGGCGCGCAGAATGCGGCGTACACGGACATACAACTCGTCAGCAGTGAAGTGACCGGTGATCAAGTCGCTGATAGCGCTGTCAAAAACGCCCAACATTTCTTCGCGCTCGACAAAGTTGCCGAACACCAGCGTTGGCCACCGCATATCGGCGTTGCACTCGCACCAGGACAGCACCCGCTGGCCCGCCGTACTGAATAGTGGGGCGTCGATCATCAACAAATCGAACACCTCGGTGCGTCGAGCGCGCAACAGCGCCAATGCATCGTCGAATCTCACGCACGTCACGTACGCTGGCAGGCAAGCCGTCACGTACGCAAAGCTGGAGAGATTGCTGGTGAGGATGGCGAATTTCATGGAGCCCCCGTTCGATGCGGTGCCAATCAGTTCGTCGGCCCCACTTGTTCCCTTCTACCCCGGCATAAATTTCACGATTACTGACTGGAGGTTTTGGCCAGTAGATTGGCTCCCGGGGAGAACAGGGCGGAGTGTGTGGCGCGCTGAGGCCTCTTCAATTCAACCCCGATTTATCCAACGCTGCTGCGCGTAGCGGGGCTCATCGATGCGTTAACATTGCCGGGATGACCGCCATGACTTTCTGCGGGCAAGTTCCATCCGGTTGACGATGCCAGCTTGATGGCTTGCTGGATGTCTTTGCCACGGAACCCGGCGCGCTCGATAAAGCGCCGGAAGAGTCCGGGCGCTTTTGCGATGAGGGTATTTCGCTTGGGGACGACCACCATGTCCGCGCGCCGCTCGATGCCGGCGACAATGTCGCGCACGACGGATTCGCGCGAAACCATTTTCCATAGGCCTTTGTCATTTCCGCCCCACAAGGCACGGCCCGCCGGATCGGCCACGACGTCGTCCATCATCGGTGTGGGGAAAAAGGTCGGATGCACGCTGCCGACGCTGACCCCCAGATGCTGCAACTCCAGCCGCACGCTATCGCACAGGGCCCAAACGCCTGCCTTGCTGGCGGTGTAGGACGCCTGGAGCGGCGAATGGACGAAGGCAGCCATCGACGAAATACCCATGAGGTAGCCCTGCCGCTTCTGCACGTAGGGCAACCCGGCGCGGAAGGTGCGCCAGACGCCGTTGAGGTTGATGTCGATGACGCGTTCGAATGCCTCCGGGTTGAGCGTAGCCAGGGGCGCCACGGTGTCGATGCCTGCGTTGGCGATGACCACGTCGACATTGCCAAAATGCGCCGCGGCTTCCGCCATGGCTGCCTCCAGGCTCTCCATGCTGCGCACGTTGGTGGCCCAGCCGCGGGCTCGGGAGACGTCGCCCAAGGTCTTTGCTTGTGCCTCGACCTGGGCCAAGTCCAGGTCGAACAATGCGAGGCGGGCGCCCTTGGTTCGCAGGGCCGCCGCGAGTGCGGATCCCAAGCCGCCAGTGGAGCCGGTAATGGCCACCACTCGATTAGTCAAATCGTATTTCGACATGGTTCATCCGTGCCTTGATTCGGCCTCGAGTTGCTGGATTAGAGCGTGCATTTCTTTGTTTCGACTCAGCATGGCATCGGTCAGCACACCGAAGATGCCGCGGAAGAGTGAGAATGGTACCCACCGCCATGGCGCGTAGATTCGAGGCTTGCGATACTGCACACCTTTCGCGACCGCACGGGCTACCTGCTCGGGAGGAATAGCCCGACGCAGCCACCCTGGAAATCCAACCTCATTCATTTTTGTCACGGTTGCATTTCCGCCGAAGGCAACCTTGGCGATGGCCGTGGCCGTCCAGCCGGGGTACACGACGCTGGCCGTTGCGCCCGTATATGCGAGCTCTGCTCTCAAGCACCGGGTGAGCATTTCCACCCCTGCCTTCGATGCGGCATAAGGTGCATTCGCCATGCCATTGACAAAAGCGTATGCGGATGACGTGACAAGGACTTGGCCCTTGTTGCGAACGATCTCGGGCAGCGCCGCGCGAACCGTGCGCCAGACGCCAAGCAAATCCACTTCCACGATTTTTTCGAACTCGGCCTCGTCGCAATTGGCAATGGTTGAGGCGCCGCTACGCCACGAAATGCCGGCGTTGGCAAAAGCCACATCCAGGCGTCCGAAACGTTGGACCGTCTGCTGGATGACAGCCTTCGTTGCCGCGGCGTTGGTGACGTCAAGCGCCAGAGGCAGCACCCGAGATGGGGTGAACTCTTTTGCAAGTTCATCCACAGCGGTTTGCTGCATATCAGTCAGCACCAAACTCGCACCGAGGGCATAGAGTTCGCGTGCGGTCGCAGCGCCGATGCCGCCCGCCGCGCCGGTGATCAGCACCACCTTGTCGTTCAAGTCGTAAGTCATCATGCAGTCTCCTTTTTCGACATGGCTCATCCCTTCAGGGAGATATGGCGCTTGAGAAAATGGAGCTGATCGGCTACCACCCGTTCGAAGGCTTCGCCGACGTAGATGTCGAAATGACCGGCCTGATACAGGCGGATTTCGCCGCACGGCGCCTTCCTGGCATAGCGCTGAGTTGGCCCGGGGGGCGCGACAGAGTCGGTCTCGCAGATGCAGAACAGAATCGGGCAAGACACTTTTGCCGCCCGGCGGCCGGGACGGTAGCGCAGGATGTTCAGCGCGAAGCGTGCTGCGACGTGGTTGCGGAAGGACACTCCGCTCGGCACCAGGGCCAGATAGCCGCCATGGGCGTCGGGCGCGGTCATGAGCGCAGCGGAATGTGGTGGGCCCGACGTGGCCACCATCAAAGGTGTCATGCCAACTAAACCGCGCAGCATGTCGACCATGGCCATCGCCGTCACCTTGAAGCTGCTGCACAGATCCATCGCTAGGGCAGAGGCGATGCCGTCGGTGAAGGGGCATTGGGCAATGGCAGCGGCCACGTTCTGGTCGCGCGCGGCGGAGGCAATGACATGGCCGCCGCCGAAGGAGGTACCCCAAAGGACAACCTTGTCGCGCATCAGGTTGGGCTGCTGCCGTGCAAAGGTAATGGCGCCGGACCAGTCTTCCAACTGTTGGCCGATGTCCAACAACTGCCTGGGAGACCCCTCGCTCGCCCCGAAATTACGGTAATCGAAGACCAGGCATGCGTAGCCGGCGTCGGAAAAGCGTTCGGCAAACGCGTCCAAGCGCATCTCCTTGATCCCGCCCAGGCCGTGCGCCATGACAATGATGGGGAAAGGCCCGCTTCCTTGCGGTTCATAAAGCCAGCCCCGGCACCGCTCTCCTAGCCTGCCAGAAGAGAACTCTATGTTCGCTCGTCGCCTCATTGCTCCTCCGATATGTCGATGTATGAGAATATTTGTAGTCATCAACAAACTTGTAACTGCTTACAATAAGTGTAATAGGTTCCAAAAATGGAAGTCAATCCAATAGAGAAGAAAAAAGCTAGCCCAGAAAAAGAGACTCGAACGCAGCGCAAGGCCAAGGCGACCCGACTGTCGATCCTGGAAGCGGCGGAGACTCTGCTGGCGGAAGGGGGGCGCGACGCGGTCACCCTTGACGCGGTCGCAACACGTGCCGACGTGGCGGTACAGACCGTGTACAACCGGGTCGGCGGGCTCTCAGCGCTGCTGATCGCCGTGGCCGAGCGCGCGCTGGAAGAGAATCGGCAATACATGGACGCCGCATATGCCTGCCCGGGCGGGGTGGAAGACCGCTTGTACGCGGTGGCAGCTGCCTACACCAACTTCGCCAGGGAACGCCCGCACCAGTTTCGTATCCTGGTCGAGCCGCCGAACGAGCCCGAGGCGCTGACGCGGATCGCAAACTTGATCCGGGAGCAAAACGCCAAATTGAGCGCCTTGATCCGTCGAGGCATTGACGAGGCGGTCATCGACAGCGGGTTCGATCCTGAACTCACTTCCACCACCTTATGGGCCATGATGAATGGCGTATTGAGTCTGATGTGGCGCACTGACAGCCTGCGGGCAGACACAGCGCAAATTGACGCCATGTTCGGCACGGTAACGAAGATTCTCACCGACGGCCTCAAGAAGCGCGGGGTGTGAGACCCGACGCGGTTCGGCTCTGGGCCCCATTGACCTGTCCAGGTGGGTGCAGTGGCCGTTTGGAATGGGTGGCGAGCCGATGTTCGATTTCGTCGGCTTGAGCCGAGCGGTGCGCATTCAAGTCCGAATGCTCGACAACGCGGTCGACATCACGCGCTGGCCGTTGCCCGAGCACACGCAAGAAGCGCATGCCAAACGTAGGATCGGCGTAGGCGTGACCGGTCTTGCCGACGCTCTCACAATGATGTGCCTGCCCTACGATGCTCCGAAGGCGCGCAGTATGGCGGCTCAGATCGGGCGTTGCTTACGCGATAACGCCTACGCAGCTTCCGCCGATCTGGCACGTGAGCGCGGACCTTACCCGCTGTTCTGCCAGGAGCGCAGCCTCGCATCCGGGCATTTCTGCGCCACGCTACCGCAGGCCGTGCGCGAAGCGATCGCAAAGCATGGACTGCGCAACAGCCACCTCCTGTCTGTGGCGCCCACCGGTAGCGTAAGCCTGGCGTTCGGAGATAACTGCTCCAGTGGCATCGAACCGGCGTTCGATTGGGTGTACCAGCGTCGCGCGCGTACTGAGCACCGCGCTCCGCTGCTTTACCGCATTGAGAACCGCGCCTACCGGCTTTTCCGGGCGTTGCATGGACAGCGCGCAACGTTGCCAGAGTACTTTGTCACCGCAGGACAGATCGATGCTTTCGACCACTTGCGTATGGTGGCGACGCTGCAACCGATCATTGATGCATCGATTTCGAAGACAGTCCTTGTTCCATCCAGCGCTTCCTGCGCCGAGGTTGCGGCACTGCTCTTTCAGGCATGGCAGTTAAAGCTCAAGGGCATCACGATCTTCAGGCCCGACACGGGTTCAGATGACGTGCTCTCGGTGTTGCCGGCATTGGAAGGGCGACCGACTTGCTTTTGTTGAGTAGGCCAATCGGCTTTAGTCGAGGTCTAGCTCTGGATGAACTGAGAGTACGTCGGCCCGTGAGCGGCACGCGCGCAATGGGTCGTCCGCTCCGAGCCAGGCCGCCCGCACGCTCGCACAGACATCACGGAATCGTGCGGTGGTGATGCCCATGCGATTAGCCGCTGTCGCCCAGTGTGTAAAGACCTTTGCATGTACCGTCAGATACCTCTGGCGTATGTCAGGCTGTCGCGGAAACATGCCATCAGCGGCGGGGAAGTCGGGGCACCTGAGATAGAGGTTGAACCAAAAAAGCACAGCATACGCGCGGAGGATTTCATCCACGGACTCAGGGCACGTGGGGTCGACGCCGATATGCGGGCACGGGCAACCGGTCGCGCAAAAGTATGTTGTACGCATGATTCCGGGCCCGCGGTTAACCGGCGCGCAGACGCTGCGGGCCAACGGGATACGCCTGCAACGGATTCATGACGGGATCCACGGTAACCATCATGTCCAAGCCCACGACACCGGGCACACGGAGGAGGGTCGCCTTCAGGAAACCTAGCGGGCGGCCATTGCAGACGTGCCCATCCAGTCGAATGCGCCCATGTAGCGCGCTGACTTGCAGGCGGTTCGCCAGCAACGGAGTGAACCAGTTGGCGGCCGTCCTTGCTAGAACGGCAAGCGCCGGATCAGAGAGCCGGCAGGCGCTGGCCTCCGGTACAAACGCATTCGCCAACACGTTCTCGTTGACGCGATGAACGGGCGCGGCGTGTACGAACTGGTGATGGACGAATGGGGTAGCGACCATGGCAAGGCCGATGTATCGATGTGTCTTGCTATGACTCTAGGAGACGGCCTGGAAGCTCGTTTGATCGGGAGCAAAGCTTGACGGCTCCTCCTGTGGGACCACGGTGAGCCGCCAGTTGCGGTGCCCTGGCTAGGCGTATCCAGCATTGAACATTGCCGAGCTTGAAATTTCGCCAGGCTGGTCCACAGAGTCATCGCGCATGTCGGCGATCATGCAATCCGTGGTCAACAACAAGGCTGCGATGGAGACCGCGTTCTGCAATGCAGTGCGCACCACCTTGACCGGGTCGACCACGCCCAGCTCCAGCATGTCGCCGTAGCGATCGGACGCCGCATCGTAGCCGTGCGATCCCTCACCTGAGAGGACTTGATGGACGACTGCCTGCGCGTCGGCGCCAGCGTTGGCTGCGACCTGCAGCATGGGTGCAGCTAGTGCGGTATGCACGATACGGGCGCCTGCGTGCTGCTCGGCGTTGGGTGCGACCCATACGTCGATGGCGGCGCGCGCGCGGAGCAATGCAACGCCACCGCCAGGCACAATGCCTTCCTCAACAGCGGCACGAGTAGCGTGAAGCGCATCCTGAAAACGGTTCTTGCGCTCGTGCAATGCCGCTTCAGTTGCGGCCCCCACCTTGATGACGGCAACGCCGCCGCTCAGGCGCGCAAGCCGGCGCTGAAGCTGTTCACGGTCGTAGTCCGTCTTTGCGTCGTTGAGCTGGGCCCTCAACTGCTCGATGCGCCGTTCGACCTCGGTCTTTACGGTATCGCCAGCAATGAGGGTGGTCGCATCTTTGGTGGTTTCCGTGCGGTGTACCTGGCCAAGGTGATCGAGCGTTGCGTGCTCCAGCGAAACCCCAGTCTGCGAAGAGATGACGGTCGCACCCGTCAGCGCTGCAAGGTCGGCCAACTGCTCCGTGCGAGACTCGCCAAAACCCGGTGAGCGAATGGCACAACTCTTAAGCGTGCCACGTAGGTTGTTAACGACGAGCGTGGCCAGCGCTTCGCCTTCTATGTCGTTTGCAATGACCAGCAACGGCTTACCGGTGCCGGACACCAATTCAAGCACGGGCAGCAACTGTGCGACCGCGCTGATCGTCGTATCGCATAGCAGGATCCATGGTGCCTCCAGCACGACGGCCCGGCTTTCTTTCGTTGCAAAGAACGGAGAAAGAAAGCCGTGGTCTACGCGCGCGCCCTTTGCAATCTCGAGCAAGTCTTCAAGCTTGGAGCCATCTTCCACGCTGATGGCGCCGTCCTTGCCGATCTGTTCAACCGCACGCGCCACGAGCGAGCCCACAGTTTGGTCTCCGCTGGCAGAAATCGTGGCGATCTGCCGCATTTCGTCAACAGTGGCGCATGGCCGAGCCATATCGTGGAGCTGCTGCACAACAACGGCGCCGGCTGCCTCAATGCCGCGTCTGAGCTGCATCGGATCATGTCCGGCTTCTACGTATTTCACGCCCTCGGCCACGATGGCGTGTGCCAATGTCGTGGCCGTGGTTGTGCCGTCACCTGCGACCTCGCTGGTACGTGCTGCTGCCTCACACAGCAATCGGGCGCCCATATCGGCAAAAGGCTCACGCAACGAAATGGAACGCGCCACAACAACACCAGAGTTTGCGACCATCGGCGTGGCGCCAGGCCGTTCGATGATGACGTTGCGACCGCCAGGGCCGAGCGTCACCTTGACGGCCCTGGCCAGCAGGTCGATGCCGTTGAGCATCATCCTGCGTGCGGCTTGATGGAAGACGAGGGTCCTGGCTGTCATGGTGAACTCCCATTGGATGGGATGCTCGAGAGCGCGCAGCTTCGTTCACGGAAGCAGGTAGCCCCGTGCCCGCAACCGCACGCGATACGCAAGCGGTCGCTTTTCAGATATCAGCCCCCGTTTACGGGGATCTTCTTTGGGGCGGCTTGTGCTGCTTCCGTCTTGGGAAGCGTCACCGTCAGTACCCCGTTCTTGAAGCTAGCCTGGATCTTGTCCGCGTCCACGCCATCCGGCATCCGGAATGAACGCTCAAACGCCCCAAAGTGGCGCTCATGCAGGTAGTAGTCTTTCTGTTTCTCCTCCGTTTCTCCCTGCTTTTCGCCTTTGATGGTCAAGCCGCCGTTGGCGAGCTTCACCTCGACATCCTTCTCTTCCATGCCTGGCAGATCAGCCTTGATCTCGTAAGCCGCGTCGGTCTCGACAACGTCTACGGCCGGTACTGACGTCAAAGCCCACTCACGTCGCCAGAAGGGCTCGATATCGGGCGCCGCACGATGAAAGGGAAAGAGATGGAAGCCGCGGTCGAAATCATCGAAGGCACGCGCTACCTCCTGCCGTAGGTTGTCGAACGCTCGCCAGGGCTGCAGCGCGCCCGGGTGTTTGGTGGAAGCTTCCGCGCCGGTTTTCACGGGAAGCTTGGTATCGGATTCAGCCATGATGCTTTCTCCTGTCGAGGTTCTGGGAGAAATCATTCTGGACGCGGACGCGAACAACATCTTGATGGGGGTCAACCCATCTATGCCGGCGAGGTGGCGTTCCGCTTTGGAGATTGCATTACGTTTCACTGGCGATCACGCAAACGATCGCGACGTTGCGTGAACAGATCCGCTGGCCACCCCGCGCCATTCAACGTCTTGGTATCAATTGACGTCTTGACTGGCATCAAGCTGAGTTGGCACGGGCGACCAACAATGAATTTGTTCTTCCGTTACGGCCACGAAGATGAAGCCAATGCTCCGAGACGTGCTGCGCAAGCGCCTGTATCGGCACAAGCGGCGCATGGACGCGACACAGGTCAGCGGAGGTGCACCCGCGGCCGCTGCAGAGGACGAGCTGACGGCGACACCAAGGCCGCGGCATGCAGCCCCACGCGGCTTCTATCACCTTGAGCACACGGCAATAAGCGAATGCGCTTGTTCTGGCTTGGCGTGTTTTGCCGCTCGCGCAGATAGGCTTGACCTTTGGCAGAGAGCAGCCACGCAGTCACCGGTGCTCTACTGCCTTGGAAAATGCTATGACGCACCAAGTGACGGCGTACACGATATGCGGCCATACGTCGGCCAGCATGCGGGCAAGGCCGTTCTGTTGGGCAACGTGTTGCGTGGCGGCGTGCGCGATCTGCTGACCTATCGCACCGGCAGCGGCGCGCTCGAAACAGCCCGGCAGATGGCGCCGCAAACGCTGCTCAACATGGTGGGGGAGTCTCGATTGCGAGGGCGAGGCGGTGCCGCATTCCCCGCAGGCATCAAATGGCAAGCCGTTGCCAAGGCATACGGCAAAACCAAGTATGTCGTCGTCAACGCGGACGAAGGTGATCCGGGGGCATTTTCGGACCGCCTCCTGCTGGAGGACGATCCGTTTCGCCTCATTGAGGCCACCGCGATTGCTGCACACGCTGTAGGCGCGCGACGCGGCTACATCTACATCCGCAAGGAGTACCCAGAGGCGGTGCGAGTGGTGTCGCATGCATTGGAACAGGCGCGTGCGGCTGGCTGGCTCGGGCCGACATTCGAACTCGAACTGGCCGTAGGGCAGGGTGCCTACATTTGTGGAGAAGAGACTTCACTGCTGAACGCGCTAGAAGGTCACCGTCCGGAAGTACGGCCGCGGCCTCCGCAAATCACCGACCATGGGCTATTTGGTGCGCCCACGCTGGTACACAACGTTGAGACCTTGTGCGCAATTCCCTGGATCGTGACCCATGGCGCCGCCGCCTACGCCGCCCTCGGTTTTTCCAATAGCCGTGGCACCAAGTTGCTGTCTCTGAATTCGCTGTTTCTCCGCCCTGGGCTCTATGAGGTCGAATTCGGCATCCGTCTGGCCGATGTCGTCGAGCAACTCGGCCACGGTTTGCGCCGTGGCCGGTTGAAGGGGCTGATGATAGGCGGGCCGCTGGCCGGCATTGTGCCGCCAACATTGCTGGATACCCGGCTCGGCTACGAAGAAATGCAGGCTATCGATTGTGCCGTCGGGCATGGCGGCGTCATTGCATTTGCTGACGATACATCCATCCCGCACATCGTGGCGCAGGTCTTGCGCTTTGGCGCACGTGAGTCTTGCGGAAAATGCACGCCGTGTCACCTCGGTACGCCTGTTCTGGCGGCGATGGCGGAGGAGGCAGCCAACCGTATGCCAATCGATGGGGAGCGTTTCGGCCGCTTGGTTGAAGCCTTGGCGGCAACCAGCCTTTGCGGACACGGCCGCGGGCTGGCTGAGTTTGTCCAGTCGGTACGACGCCATTACCCATCGGAGCTGCAAGCATGGTTCGACTGACAATCGACGGCGCTCCATGGGAGGCTACGCAAGGCTCTTTTCTGATCGATGCTCTCTCGGTGGCGGGTAAGGCAGTTCCGCACCTGTGCCACGACAAGCGCTTGGCGCCTTCTGGCGCGTGCCGTCTGTGCCTGGTGGAGGTACAGGGTCAACAGCGGCCCGTTGCGAGTTGCACGACCGAAGTGGCCGAAGGAATGGTCGTGCAGACGCGTAGCCATGCGCTCGACACACTGTGCCGCACAAACTTGGAACTCATCGCCGCGCGCTATCCGGGAACGGCATATGCCGCTGAGCCGATGCACCCGTTTCAACGTCTGCTGGCTGGATATGGGATATCCCCCGGAGGCGAGCAAGAGGACGGACTCTTCAAGGATGACAGCCATCCTTACCTTGGCGTGGGCATGGAGCGATGCATCTATTGCGAGCGCTGTGTACGCATCTGCGAAGAGGTGCAAGGCCAGTTCATCTGGGAGGTGACGGGGCGCAGCGATACGACGCGCATTGCAATTGGCAAGGGGCCCACGTTGCTCACTGCGGGCTGTGTCAGTTGCGGTGCTTGCGTAGACAGTTGTCCCAGTGGCGCCTTGTTTGACAAACGGTCCGACGTTCAGCCTGCTGCTTGGACACGTACGACGTGCGCGTATTGCGGCGTCGGCTGCCAGATGGAAGTCGGGACGGCCGGAGGGCGCGTCGTAGCCGTACGCCCCGCCGACAGCCCGCTGAACCGGGGGCACCTGTGTCTCAAGGGGCGGTATGCGTTTGACTACAACCACGCCCCGGACCGAGTGACTCAACCAATGCTGCGGCAGCATGGACGGTGGCACGCGGTGGACTGGAACGAGGCGCTCGCCTTCACGGCTTCACGGTTGCAAGACATCATCGCCAAGCATGGGCCGGATGCCATTGGTGTACTCGCATCGTCGCGCGCCACCAATGAGGAGAACTATCTCGCGCAGAAATTCGCTCGTGTTGTTCTCGGTACGCACAACGTCGATTGCTGTGCACGCGTTTGCCATACCCCCAGTGCGAAGGCCCTGAAGACGATGCTCGGCATTGGCGCAGCCACCAACACCTTCGATGATATTGAGCACGCGAGCGCCTTCCTGATCTGCGGCGCGAACCCGACCGAAAACCATCCCGTGGTCGGAGCGCGCATTAAACAGGCGGTGCTAAAGGGGGCGCAGCTTGTCGTTATTGATCCGCGCCGCACAGAACTGGCGGAGTTGGCCGACGTGCATCTGCCCGTGCGCATGGGCTGCAACGTGCCGCTGTTCAATGCGTTGGCGGCCGTGATTATTGAGGAAGGGTGGGTTGATCGCATGTTTCTGTCTGAGAGGGTCAGCGGCTTCGATACCTTCGCTGCGCATGTCGCTGACTATTCTCCGGAGTGCGTTGCCGAGCTGTGCGGAGTTCCAGCGCCGGACATTCGTGCCGCCGCCCGAATCTACGCCAAAGGTCGACCCGCCATGTGTTTCCATGGCCTGGGCGTCACCGAACACCTGCAGGGCAGCGAAGGGGTGATGGCGCTCATCAACCTGGCACTGCTGACGGGCAACCTCGGTCGGCCGGGCAGTGGCATCAATCCGTTGCGTGGCCAAAACAACGTACAGGGGGCGGCACAGATGGGATGCGACCCCGTTACGCTGACGGGTGCCCAGTCAATTAGCCAGGCGGGAACTCGCTTTGAACAAGTGTGGGGTGCCAAACTGCCTGCAAGTCGCGGGCTCGATGCCTTGGAGATGATGGACGCGGCTCAGGCGGGCAGGCTCAAGGCACTGTGGGTGATTGGCTACGACGTCTATCTCTCGTTGGCCAATACAGCCGCAACCGCTGCTGCGCTTGCTGCATTGGATCTGGTGATCGTGCAGGATCTGTTTGTCAGCCAAACTGCCGCGGCGTTCGGTACGGTGTTTCTGCCGGCGGCATCGGCCTTCGAGAAAGACGGCACCTTCATGAACTCGGATCGACGCGTACAGCGTGTGCGCGCTGTCACGACGGCTCCCGGGCAGGCACGTTCGGATTGGTGGATCATCCAGGCGCTTGCTGGCCACATGGGCAAGCCAAAGGGTTTCGAGTTTGAAGGTCCCCAGCAGATCTGGGATGAGGTGCGTTCGCTCTGGCCAGAGGGCGCCGGCTTGGCATACTCGCGCCTGGAGCATGAAGACCTGCGCTGGCCGTGCCCGGATACAACCCACCCCGGAACGGCCGTGCTCCATCAAGAGCATTTTTTTGGTAGCAAGACCGCCGCTCTGGTACCGGTCGCGTATGTGCCTACGCCTGAGCAGCCAGACAACGATTACCCCTACCTTCTGACCACCGGCCGCGTGCTACAGCATTTCAACGCCGGCACGATGAGCTACCGCACACCCAATGCAGCGCTGCGGCCATCTGACACGCTGGATATGGCTCCAGAGGATGCAGTACGGCATGGTTTGAGTGAAGGTGATGCGATCGAGGTGTCTAGCCGTTACGGCGCCGCGACCCTGCCACTGCATATCAGCGATGCGATGCAAGTTGGACACTTGTTCTGCAGCTTTCACCGCGCCGATCTACTGATTAACCGATTGACATCCCCCGTGCGAGACCGGTTGGTGCATGCGCCGGAATATAAGGTGACTGCGGTACGGGTAAACAGGCGAAGAGACTGATCACGGGAACCCTGGCCCGTCATGATGAGCGACATCGGCTTTTTGCCAGCTCAAACACCGCTCGGCTGCAGAGCGGGAGGGGATGGATGATGGACGAGATGCCTTTCGTATCCACTGGCGTCGCCACTGGAGGCCAGCAATGCCGGAGATTGTCACACTTACCGTCAACCCAGCGATCGACATCGCTACGTCGGTCGAGTGCGTGACCGATACGCACAAGATGCGCTGTGCCCCCGTCCGCATGGATCCGGGCGGTGGAGGAATCAATGTAGCTCGGACCATTCATCGCTTAGGCGGTGACTGCCTGGCCCTCTACCTAGCCAGCGGGCCAGTGGGCGAGCAGTTGGGGGCGCTCTTGTCGGCGGAAGGGCTGCCGTTTGAACCGCTTCAGATAGAAGGGGAAACCCGCGAGAATTTCTCGGTGATGGAGCGCTCCACCCATCGCGAGTTCCGATTCGTGATGCCCGGGCCAGTCGTCTCTGAAGCAGAGTGGCAACGCTGCTTGGACCGCCTTGAAGCACTCCAGCCGACACCGCAGTACCTGGTGCTAAGCGGAAGCTTGCCGCCTGGGGTTCCCGAGGATTTCTATGCGCGCGCTATTCGCAAGGCCAAGGCGCGCGGCATCCGCGTTGTTCTCGACACGTCGGGGCCAGCACTGCGTATTGCAATGCCGCATGCGCCATACCTGGTCAAGCCGAGTATCAACGAGCTTCGACAACTGACTGGGCTCGCATTGGAGACGGAGGCGGATTGCATGCGGGTTGCGCAGGAAATGGTTGGCAAGGTGCATGCGCATGTCGTTGTGCTCACGCTTGGCGCGGGTGGCGCCATGCTCGTCACCCGGGAAGGAGTTCTACGTGCGCCTGCCATTGCGACGTTGGTCCGCAGTACCGTTGGCGCGGGTGATAGCTTCGTTGGTGGAATGGTCTGGGCACTTAACCGGAACGCTGATATGCGCGAGGCATTTCGATACGGTATGGCTGCCGCGGCGGCAACTTTAGCCCATGCTGGTACGGAACTCGGTAGTGCCGTCGAGATCGCTCAGTGTTACCAAGAGACCTCGCGACCATGAGTTGCAGCTACATGGTGACGCCAGGCAGTTGGAGTTCCCAGCCCAGTCCATCAGTGGATGGCTAGCCCTTTGGTGTGAGGGGGGCAGTCGTTTTGCTGACGAAATCTAAGGTGGGCGAGGTAGCCAGCCCTGCGACCGGCAGCATGCCCCCAGACTCACGCACGATCTCTTCAGCCAGCAATTGGCGAAGCCGGTGTTGCTGCGGACGGATGCCTTGACACAAGCCTTCAAGGCAATGAAGAGGCGTGGAGCCGACCGCGCCGTCTTTCTGCGTGGTTGCACCGCGGGTGTGATGGTCGCCGGCGCTGCTGGCGAGGTTCCCCCGCGTTTTGCCAAATCGGGGTCGTCTCAATCACACGGCTAGTACCTCCCGTTTCAGGGATCGACTATGTTGTTTGCATCACGGCCCACTTTTGGCGATGTCCGGTGATTGAGCACGACAGTCAATCCTTAAAGGAGGCGCGCACACGCCTTTCGCAGTCGCAATCCACCTCTGCAGAACTGGTCGCAGGCGTGCTGGCTATTCTGCTACTGGCAGCGTCGGTCATCAACATGGCGTTACCGCTCCAAGCTGGGGTTGCCGCGTTTACTTTGTTGGCCTCGGCAAGCATTGCAGTGGTTGGGGCACTGGTGTTTTTTTGGCTGCGATTACGGGTGCAGCGAGCCGCTGTGGCGCGCGACCTTGCTTACCTTGAGAAAAGCGAAGCGCGGTTGGCCGGCATCATTCGCTCCTCCATGGAAGCCATCATTTCGGTTGACGACGTTCAGCGGATCGTGCTGTTCAATCCCATGGCCGAAACCCTATTCGGGTGCCCCGCCTGCAATGCCATTGGTCGCCCGCTGTCGGACTTCATTCCCGAACGGTTTCGTGCCGCGCACGAAGCTCATGTGCGGCGCTTTGGACTGACGGGCGTGTCGGAACGACTGATGGGAAAACAGCGCCCGCTATTCGCCTTGCATACGGACGGGCGGGAATTTCCAATCGAGGCGTCGATTTCACAGATCGAAGTGAACGGCGGCACGCTCTTCACCGTGATGTTGCGGGACACCACGGAGCGCGTCCGGGCGGAAGCGGCACTGCGTCGATCACAAGAAGAGTTGCAGCATCTGTCAGACAGCATTCTCGCCACGCGAGAAGAGGAGCGGCATCGCATTGCCCGCGAATTGCACGATGATCTTGGCCAACGTCTGAGCGCACTCAAAATGGATATTTCGCTGCTTGCGGCGAATCTGCAGGCCGAAGGAGGCCACCAGGCGCAGGTCGACCAGACTCAGGCGATGCAGCATGTGATCGATGAAACGATTGCAGCCGTGCGGCAGATCTCCGCGGATCTTCGGCCGCCATTGCTCGACGAGTTGGGCCTTGTGCCCTCCATCGAATGGATAGCCAAGAATTTTCAACAACGCTTCGGCTTGGTCGTGAGCGTGCATGCACAAGAGATCACGTTGCCAGAACGAGCAGCCATTTCGGTCTTCCGGATCGTACAAGAGGCGCTCAACAATGTCGTACGCCATGCAGATGCAACCCGCGCAGACATCTCGTTTTCTCCGCAAGACGAGGTGTTGGAATTGTCCATTCAAGACGATGGGAATGGCTGGAACGGAGCACCTCCAGCGGCGGGCGAACGCAAGCCGTTGGGGTTGCTCGGTATCCGCGAACGGGCACGGCTGCTGGGCGGGCTAGCGACGATCACGCACACATCAGAGGGGGGGGCGATTAAGTGTGTGCTTTCCGGCGGTTCCAGAAGCTTCCGAGGAGGCCAGGTGATGATTCGCGTGATGATCGCTGACGACCATGCTGTGATGCGCGATGGGGTCCGCCATATCCTGGAGCAGGCTGGGGATTTCGAAATTGCCTGCGAAGCGTCGGACGGTACGCAGGTCCTCCAACTGGTGCGTGATCATAGCCCGCAGGTGATCGTGCTTGACCTCTCGATGCCGGGGCGTAGCGGGCTGGAATTGCTACGCCAGTTGAGTGACGATCATCCTAGAGTGCGTGTGCTTGTGCTAACCATGCACGCCGAAGAGCAGTACGTGGCGCGGGCCTTCCGCGCAGGGGCGGCAGGCTATCTGACGAAGGAAAGCGCAGCAACAGAGCTGGTCTCCGCATTGAAGAAGGTGGCGCATGGCGGCACATACGTCAGCCCACCCGTTGCTGAGAAGCTGGCCCATAGTCTGGGCGGGCCCGACGAGGAAGCTGCCCACACGCGACTGTCCGACCGTGAAATGGAGGTCTATCGTCGGCTAGTGCATGGCGAACCGCTGACTGAAATCGCCACAAGCCTGTGCGTTAGCGCCAAAACCGTCAGTACCTACAAGATGCGACTGATGGACAAGCTTCAACTCTCCAGCGAAGCCTCGCTGGTGCGCTACGCAATACGTCATCATCTCTTTTCTGACGACGATACTTTGTAGAGCATCTACTGCGGGACTCAGTGCTGCCGTGCGACATATTTAAGATCTGTATCCCAGAATCGCTATTGCCGATACACACGCATCGGCCCCTGATGCTCCAGCGCTGCACGAACTTCTGCATCCTCGACTTGAGGAAAATCCGTGTAGTACATGCCGACCGCACGAAAACCCTCCGGCGCGTAGAGGCAAACGATCTCATCAGCCAGCGGACGAATGTCGTCCAGGCTATCCGGTGCCGCCACAGGGACCGCACAGACGAGCCGTTGTGGATGACGTTGGCGTATGGCGTGGAGCGCTGCTTTCATGGAGGCGCCTGTCGCCAGCCCATCGTCGACCACGATAACGACGCGCCCCTCCACGTCATAGGGCCCACGCTTAGGGGTATAGAGCGCGCGGCGGCGTCGGATAACCTCCATCTGCTCGGCGGCCTCCTGCTCAAGGTACGTCGTATCTGCACCGATGCGTTCGGCGTACGGTGCGATGTATCTCCAGCCACCTTCCTCGACGGCACCCACCGCAAGTTCGGGGTTGAACGGTGCGCCAAGTTTTCGGACCAGCACCACATCGAGTTGTCCGCCCAGCGCGGTCGCGATGAGCGCGCCCATGGGCACCGCACCGCGTGGAATGGCCAACACCAGCGGGTTCGTGCCCCCATACTTGTCCAACGCCAGCGCTAATGAGCGGCCTGCATCCAATCGATCTTTGAATCGCACGGGGCTACCTCGCGTGTTGGTGTGGCTGTTTGGCTCTACTGAGATGGCGGACAAACCATGCTCGTGCCAACGCGGCCACCTGCTCAAGCGCGCCAGCCTCTTCAAAAAGGTGTGTTGCACGGGGCACCGTCTCCAGGGCCTTTTCACAGTGCATCTGGCTCAGGGCTTGCCGATTGAGGTCGAGAACGTCCAGATCAGCTGCACCGACAATCAGTAGGGTTGGACAGGCCAGTCTGCGCAGCGCATGTTGGCCGGCAAGATCCGGGCGACCACCACGGCTGACCACCGCATCGATCGGATACGTGTCATCCGAGTCAGCTGCTGCCTGGATTGCGGCGGCGGCTCCCGTGCTAGCTCCGAAATATCCAAGGCGCAGCTTACGTTCGCGCGCGATGCTGCCCACTGCATGGGTGGCTGTGCGCAGGCGCCGTGCAAGCAGGTTGATGTCAAAGCGGCAAGATGCGTTTGCTGCTTCTTCGGCGCTCAGGAGATCGAACAGCAGGGTGCCCAATCCTGAGGCGTGGAGTTGATCGGCCACATATCGATTGCGCGGGCTGAACCGTGAACTGCCGCTTCCGTGCGCGAAGATGACCAGTCCGACCGCGTTGCCGGGGCAGTCTAAGGTGCCTTCCAGCACAGCGTCATCTGCGACGATATCCATGCTAAGAGAAAGCGGCTCGGCGCTCATGGAGAAGGTCTCCTCAAACGCTCAGCGATGGTTGAACGCTACCAGTCATCTCGCGCTCGCGCTCGTTATGCACGAGGCGAGCGATCAGGCTCCATTCGGTGGCCATCGCGCTGAGCACATCGTCCAGGGAAAGCACGCCGACTAGTGCGCCATCGGACGTTACGCCAACACGTCGGACGCCAGTGGATAGCATCTCCTGCAGCGCATCGCTCAGGCTTGCGTCGAGCGGCACGTTAACAATTCCCCGGCTCATCACATCGGCCACGCAAGTCTGTGATGGGTCAACGCCAACCGCCACCGCGTCGAGCACCATGTCGCGGTCTGTCACCACGCCGATCGCACGGGGTCCGGAGGGCGTATTTTCCGTCACCACCAGCGCACCGACATGTTTCTGGCGCATCTGCTGTGCCGCTTCTTGGAGCGTGCAGGAGAGTGGAATGTGTACCGCGTTGTGTGAATAGACGTCTTGGACTCGCATGATGGGAGCCTCCATGTGCAGATCAGGCGGTTTGTTGAACCTTGCCGGCAGCGGGGCGCGCCGGCACCCGTTTCTTTGTCTCGGAATCGGGAAGGCCCATGACGTTGAAGCTGTCAAAGAAGGCGCGCAATGAATCCGCCGACGCAGCGAAAAGCTGAGAGGAAGATGTTTGCCCTTCCGGCCGTTCCATTTGCTGGGTCCATTCCGTCAACTGGCGCAAATAGGCCGCCTGAAATTTGTTCATGAACTCAGCCCACGTCTTCAGCGCGGTAGCACTGTGGGTCGATTGCATTTTCATGAACGTGCTTTGCGCAGAAGCCAGTGATGGCCAGTCGTGCATTCCGTTCAGTTCATGTTCCATCGCCCGCACATCTTCTAGCGCGGCTTCGGCGAGCTTGAGGCGAAATCGGGTCAATTCGAGTTGCGCGTCGAGGAAAAACTCTACGGTGCGGCTCAAGTCGTGCATGGCGGCGCACGCAAGATTGCAGGTCATATCTGATGGTTGCTGCATGGTGGTCTCCTGTGGCGTCCGGCTAGGAGCACGCCTATACGCGTACGAATAGAGGAATTCGTATGCAGCGTAGGAACTCTTGGGTGGGGCGCGTTGATATGGCGCAAATTGGCAGACGTGCGCCGAGCCACCCTGCGCCGGTGCATTGTTTCAAGGCATTTTCTTGCCTATGCCAGCGAGCGAGAATCGAGATCACTTGACCAGTGCCATTTGCCATGACGCAGATCAACGCACACGGAGGACACTTGCCTAGCATGAAGTCACTCGGTCCCTTGGGCGGATTCCGTCAACGCACTCGTCTGCCAAGGCCTTGTAATGATCGCATTGGCTGACAAGCCAAAAATAGCGTTGCAGGCAGCGAGCGATGCGATGGTGATCACAAGATTGCGAGGTGGATGCCATGAGTGAGGCGATGCTCCCGTCTTATGACCCTGTGCTATGCATACTGCCGCAACCAACGGCCCATACTTCACCAGCAACCATCGCCCTAACGGAGCCTCTTCGGGACGGCGGTACCTCGTTGATGGCGGCACTGGCCAAGCGCCGGAGCGTGCGGGCTTTCGCACCGACGCCGTTGTCACTCCAGCTACTGAGCGAACTGCTATGGGCTGCGGACGGCATCAACCGCCCGGAAACAGGCGGGCGCACCGCGCCTTCAGCACATGGTCTGAACGAGATCGACGTCTACGTCGCCTTGCCTGAAGGCGTCTACCAATATGAGCCGGCACCTCACCGGTTGCGGCTCAAGCATGCCGTAGATGCACGCAACCTCACTGGCTACCAGGATTTTGTGGGCGCGGCACCGCTGGACCTGGTGTACGTGGTCAACCACGCGCGTGCAGACCAGATGCCGGAAACGTTGCGTGAAACCTTTGCCGGTGTAGCGGCAGGGGCCATCTCACAAAACGTATCGCTGTACTGTGCATCGGCCGGGCTGGGATGCGTGGTACGTGGCTGGCTCAACCAACGTCTTCTGGCGGAAGCCTTGTCGCTCAATGAAGACGAGATTCCGGTGCTGGCGCAAACGGTCGGATGGCCAGCAGTTTCGTGATGAGGTCTGTGATGAATCGAACGAGTCGTGCGTTATGGCGACACCTTCTTGGCGCGTTGTCTCTAATCGCCATCGCAGCGGGGTCTGTTGCTACTGCCGCACCAGAGATCCGATTCCAGAACGAGATTGCCTATGTGTCAGGTGGCGTGGGGCGCGATGAGCGCGACACCATGCATGCGATGGCCGGTCGATTCAATGTACGGCTGAACGTGGTGTCAGCCAAGACGGGGGAGGCGCTCTCGGACGTGGAGATTTCCGTCGTGGATGACCGCGGGAAGCTGCGCTTGCGTGTGCGCACGGAAGGGCCCCTGTTGTATATGCGCTTGCCTCGTGGGCGCTACCAGATGACGGCGATGTATCGTGGCGCAATGCAGACCCTGAACGTTCAAGCGGGCAGGCAGCCTGTGGATGCCGTCGTGCGTCTGCGTATCGAGCCCGGCGCAGACGAGTGGCTGCTTTGCAAGCGTGGCTGCTCTCGCAGCGGTGCACGCCCGACGATTGCGCGATGAGGGGGTCATGACAGCACACCACATCGCGCTCATCACCGGCGGCATGGGGGGCTTGGGTGAAGCCATTGCCATCCGACTGCTTGCGCAGGGACACCGGGTCGTGGTCACGCATTCTGCGCGCAATACGCACGTGGCTGCCTGGCTGGCGGAACAGCACGCGCGAGGGCGGCTGTTCCAGACCTTCGCAGTCGATGTGGCTGACTATGACGCCTGTCAGCGATGCGTATCGGATGTGCTATCGATCGTGGGCCCCGTCGACATACTGGTGAACAACGCCGGTATCACGCAGGACATGACCTTCAAGCGCATGACGCTGGATGCCTGGCGGAACGTGCTGGCCACGGATCTCGACTCTGTCTTCAACATGACCAAGCCGCTGTACGAGGGCATGCTGGAGCGCGGCTGGGGCCGTATTGTCAATATCTCGTCAGTCAATGGATCGAAAGGCGCATTCGGCCAGACCAACTACGCCGCGGCCAAGGCTGGCATACACGGGTTCACCAAGGCGCTGGCGCTCGAATGTGCCGCCAAGGGCGTGACTGTCAACACGATCTCACCCGGTTATCTCGCCACGCGGATGACGCGCGATATTCCTACCGACGTCATGCAACAACGCATTCTTCCGCAGATTCCGGTGGGCCGCCTCGGACGGCCGGAAGAGGTGGCGGCCTTGGTGGCGTTCTTGTGCAGTGAAGACGCCGCTTACATCACTGGTGCCAACCTGGCTGTGAACGGTGGCTTGCACATGCAGTAGTGCGGTTGAGTGACGGCGACCCGTCAGAACTGTTTCCGACGTTTGCCATTGGCTTCCGCGAGCATTCGCTCCACATGCGTGAACGCCTCGTGAAGGGCAACGTATGCGTCTTCGTTGGAGGTATTGGTAGAAACGTGTGTCTGGTGCGGGGTGAACACGTGGACGTGCACGTCGAACGGCTTACCGTGATGTTGATGCTTCGCTCCCATAGCGAGACTGACCCGGCAGCGCACGATGTCGTCACGAATCCGTGTCAAGCGGCTTGCGTAGGTCACCACGGCCTCTTCAACGGCTTTGGAATGTGGAACACCCTGAAACGAGATGTCGATGGGCAGACTCATGATCAGGCTCCGATTTGTCGGTTTGCGGTGCGGATGGCTGAACATTTATTTTCGATCGCGCGGTATCCAGCCCGTTGACTAGGATCAGAAAGCACGGATCCAGCGCCCAAGCGTGTTGACTGGGAGCTACATGGTCCGCTTCAGTAGCGGGAGCAGGGCGTTGAGAGGGCGCGTATTGAGCACATCTGCCTGGCTGAGCCAGGCGCGGCGGGCTTGTGTAACGCCGAGCGACAGGTTCGCAAGATCCGCTGGGCTGTGCGCATCTGAGGCAATGCTCACGAGCACGCCTTCCGCCTTGGCCTGGCGGCATCCAAAATCGGACAGGTCCAGGCGCGTGGGCTGTGCATTGGCTTCAATGTAGCAACCGCGTTGCGCGATGGCTGTCAGGACACGCTTCAGGTCAACGTTGCAGGCGTTGCGCTCGCCGATCAATCGCCCCAGCGGGTGAGCAAGGATGCTGAAGTGCGGGTGGTCGATGGCGCGAAGGATACGGGATGTCTGCTGATCCACCGGCAGGCTGAAGTGGCTGTGGATGGCTCCCACGACAAGATCGAGGCGCCCCAGTACCGTGTCGGGCAGATCCAGCGACCCGTCCTCCAGAATGTCGACTTCAACCCCCTTGAGCAGCATAGGCCACCCTTCGTGTTCCGCATTGAAGCGGTCAATGGCATCGGCTTGCGCAGCCAGGCGTTCTGCCGTCAGCCCATGTGCCACCGCGATGCGCGGCGAATGGTCGGTCACTGCCAGGTATTGATAACCGAGCAGGTGCGCCTGTGCCGCCATGGTTTCGAGACTTGCGGTGCCATCGCTGGCCGAGGTGTGGACATGAAGGTCGCCCTTGAGGTCGCTCTGCTGGAGGAGGGACAGAAGCGAGCCTGAACGCGCGGCTTCAATCTCCCCGTGGTCTTCGCGTAGCTCGGGGCAAATCCAGGGCAACCCGACTGCCCGGTAGACCGATGCCTCGGTCTGGCCAGCAACGCGCTCCTTTCCTCGGAAAACACCGTACTCGTTGATCTTCAACCCTTGCGTCTGCGCGAGTTTACGCAGCGCGATGTTGTGGGATTTCGAGCCGGTGAAATACACCAGCGCAGCGCCGAAGGCGTCGGGCCGTACCACGCGCAGGTCCACCTGCATGCCGTTCTTCAAAATGACGCTGGCGCGGGTTGGCCCGGCTGAGATCCGGTTGGCAATCTGGTTGTAGTGCACGAAGTGCTCAACAAGCTGTGCGCGATTCTTGCCCGTGATGAGCAGGTCAAGATCGCCGACGGTATCTCGTCCCCTTCGATAACTGCCCGCCACGACGAGCTGCTTGACCAGCCCGCTTGCCAGCATGTATTGCGTCAGTGCGTCGGCACATGGCTTGGCGACCGCCAAGCCGTAGCGGCGATCGCGCGCCAGTCGCGCGGTGAGCGCCTCAAGCAATCGCGCTTCACTTTTAGCGCCAAAGCCATGCAGTTCGCGGATGCGGTGCGCAGTGGCAGCTTGGGCCAGTTCATCAAGTGAGGTGATCCCCAGTTCGTGCTGCAGGGTACGCGCACGCTTTGGCCCCAGGCCTGGCAACTGGAGAAGCTGGACCACATACGGCGGAACCTCAGTGCGCACGCGAGCGAGCATGGAGCAGGTTCCCGTTTCGACGATCTCGCGCATCTTTGCCGCAAGATCGATTCCGACTCCGGGCAGTACGGTCAGGTCCTCGCCGCGTGCCAGCATGGCGTCAACGCCTTCCGTTAAACCTTCAACCACGCGTGCGGCGTTGCGGTAGGCGCGTACCCGAAACGGGTTCGCCTCCTCAACCTCTAGCAAGTCGGCAATCTCGTCGAAGATCGCGGCGATGGCATGGTTCGCCTGGTTCGGATAGAAAGCGGCCAGGTGCATGGGACATCCTCCAAGAGCTACGTACCTATCGTTCCATCTTGGAGCACCGGCGTTTTGCCACACATCAAGCAAAGACATGATTTTGCAGACCTCGACACGCTGGCGAACTGGCTTGCGCGAGATCAACCCCGCAAACGCATGCAGCCGTATCGTGAGCAAAGAACAGAGGCGACTTCATGATCCGGTTGCTCATCCTCGTCAATGTGGTGGTGTTCGTTGCGGAGGTCTTCGCCGGCGACGCGTTGCTGCGCACCTTCGCGCTGTGGCCCCCCGTCATGTCCGTGCGCGAGATGGAGGGGGCATTCATGCCGTGGCAACCGCTGACATACGCCTTCCTGCACGCAAATGGTGTGCACCTAGCGCTCAACATGTTCGGCCTCTATATGTTTGGGCGTGACGTGGAGCGCGCTGTGGGTACCCGCCGCACGTGGCTGCTTTATGTGTCCAGCATCTTGAGCGCAGCGTTTGCGCAGATCGCTTGCACGGTCTTGGGTGTCCTGCCTGCGGGCCCGGTCATTGGCGCTTCCGGCGGGGTGTTTGGATTGCTTCTCGCCTACGCCGTCCTGTTTCCCAATCGCACGATCATTCTGTTGATTCCGCCGATCCCCATGCCGGCCTGGGTATTTGCGACGCTATATGCGGTGATTGAGCTGACACTTGGCGTGAGCGGAACCGAGCGCGATGTCGCACACTTTGCGCATCTGGGCGGTATGGCGGGCAGTGGGCTGCTGCTCTGGCATTGGTTACGCGGCACGCCACGCGAATCATAGGGCTGTTTGGAATAGGGGGGCGTGCAGCGTCCATCCCACCGGAGCATCGGTTGATGAACTCCTTGGTCTTCTCGTGGTGCTGCGCGTTGCTGATGGCCGCGTTTCCCGGTGCCAACGCCGATATGCCCGTCGTGGAGCACCACGTGGTGGTGCTTGTCTATCACCGGTTTGCACCGACGCTGGATAGCAGCATGACGGTCCGGATGCAGACATTCGAGGCGCATCTGCACGCGATCGACGCAGCCGGCTATCGCATCGTGCCGCTGGCAGACATCCTCAGGTGGCACGAGGGCAAGAACGAAGCGTTGCCGGCGAAGGCTGTTGCCATCACGGTAGACGACGGCCATCGGTCTGTGTACGACACGCTGCGGCCGGCTTTGCGTGGCCGAGGTATCCCCGTGACGCTGTTTGTGTACCCATCTGCCATCTCGAGCGCCACATACGCGATGACTTGGGCGCAGCTGCGTGAGCTGGCGAGCACCGGTCAGTTTGACGTGCAGTCTCACACCTACTGGCACCCGAACTTCCGGGTCGAACGGGCGCACCGCAGCGCAGATGACTTCGCACAGTTCGCCCGTGACCAACTGCGGCGCGCGAAGACGCGGATTGAAACGGAAATTGGCGCACCCGTGCGTTTGCTGGCATGGCCGTTTGGGATTCACGATCCGCAGCTTGAGCACATGGCGCGCGAGGAGGGCTACACCGCCGGGTTTACGCTGGATGCGCGGGCCGTGCGGCCGAGTCAACCCGCAATGGCACTGCCTCGATACCTGATCACCGACAGTTGCGGAGCGCGATGCATGACGGCCATTCTCAAGGCAGCCGAGGTCAATCATGAGTAGCCGCCTGTGCCTTTGGCTTGCTGCGGTGTGGCTGGGTTGTGCGGCAATCGCCGGCGCCGCCGAGTTAAGGGTGGTCGACGCGCACAGCCACACCCCCGTAAAAGGTGCAATCACCTTTGTCGAGGGCGAAAGTCGGACGACCGATGCGGCTGGGGTGGTCACCATTCCTCCGTCCGCCGTAGAGGCACACGCAACCGTCAGCGTTCGTGCCCCCGGGTATGCACGTGCTGAGCACGTACTTGACGCTCAGGACACCGCATTTGAGATTCCGCTCCGGCAGATCAAGCCCAAGGCCGTCTATCTGTCCGTGCAAGGCGTATCCAGCCGCGTCTTGCGCGACGCCGCCGTTGCGCTTCAAGGTGAAACCGCCATCAACGCCCTCGTGATCGACATGAAGGGCGATAGGGGGGACACGCCTTATCCAAGCGTCGCTCGTGTGGCGGTGGGTGCCGCTCGGGAACAGGGCAATAGCCCGGCTCGCGCCAATCAATTTGCCGCCCTCATTCGGCAACTCCATGCACGTGGCCTGTATTTGATCGCCCGCATCGTTGTGTTCAAGGACGACCGCCTAGCCGCGGCGCACCCGGAATGGGCTGTCCGAGATCATGCCGGAGAGGTCTGGCGTGACCGAGAAAACCAACGATGGATGGATCCCAGCGTCGAAGCGGCGTGGGGCAGCTCGCTTGATGTAGCGGAAGAGGCGGCCAAGCTCGGATTCGACGAAATCCAGTTCGACTATCTACGCTTTCCAGACGCCAATGGCTTGCAGTTTCATCAACCCAACACGCAAGCCCACCGGGTGGCGGCCGTCACAGGCTTTCTTGCCCGGGCGCGCGAACGGCTGCGCGCATACAACGTCTACCTGGCCGCCGACATTTTCGGCTACGTTTGCTGGAACGCCGACGACACAGCGATTGGCCAGCAGATCGATACGCTCGGCGCTGTGGTCGACTACATCTCGCCCATGCTCTATCCCTCCGGTTTCACATGGGGCTTGCCGGGCTGCAGAAAACCCACCGAAAACCCCGGCGAAATCGTCTCGCGTTCCTTGGCCGAAGCAAAGCGGCGCACTGGTTTGCCAGGCGTGAGGTTCCGGCCTTGGCTTCAGGCGTTCCGTGACTACGCCTTTGACCATCGTGAGTTCAACGCCGAAATGATCCGCGCCCAGGTGGAGGCAGCCGATGCGGAGGGCACTAACGGATGGATGCTATGGAACGCACGCAATCGCTACGCCCCCGCCAATTTGCCGCGATAGTTGCGGTGCTTGCTATGGTGCTGTTCAGTTGGGTGCACATCGTGCATGCTGAGCGTGCCGAAGATGATCCTGCGCCGTTGGGCAAGCCGCTCCCCATGAGCGAGCTCGAAGCCGTGGTGGCCGCGCAGATTGCCGATGCCAAGGTGGTCGGGGCGGTCGTCCTGATCGGTGATGCAAACGGCGTACGTGAGCGTATCGCACTGGGTCAGCGAACCATTGGCCCCACCGCCGAGCCGATGACCGAGGACACGATCTTCGATCTGGCATCACTCACCAAAGCGGTGGCGGCCGCTACGGCGGTCATGCAACTGGTGGAACGCGGAAGCGTGGAGCTGGACGCGCCCGCCAGCCGTTACTGGCCAGCCTTTGAGCGGGGAGGGGAGACGCGCATCACGGTGCGTCAGTTGCTCAACCACACGTCGGGCCTGCCTCCTGGGCTGACCGCTCAGTCGGAATTCCGGAGCCGCGCGACGGTGCTTCGTGCAATCGGAATGATGCCGACGATTGAGGAACCAGGGCGCCGCGTCATTTACAGCGATCTAAACTATGTCGCCCTGGGCGAGATCGTCCGGCGCGTGAGTGGAACTGGGCTGGATGCGTGGTGTGAGCGGAATATCTTTCGACCGCTCGGCATGCACGATACCGGGTTTCGACCGGGCAGCAAGCTGATCGGACGTATTGCTCCAACCGTCATTCGCCATGGGGCGTGGCTTCGCGGCAAGGTGCATGACCCGACGGCTGCTGCACTGGGTGGCGTATCCGGCAATGCAGGCCTGTTCTCTACAGCAGATGATCTTGCGCGGTTTGCCAGGATGCTTCTCAACGGCGGCCGCTTCGAGGGGCGCCTTATCTTGCAGCCGGACAGCGTTGCCAAACTGTTGACGCCGGACAGTTCCGCGGCGGTTGACGCAGCGCGCACTCTGGGATGGGAAATCCAGGCGCCGATGATTCCCAACCGCTATCGCGCACCGCGCGCCGGGCTCCTGCAACACTTGGGCTACACCGGCACTGGCTTATGGATCGACTTGGTCACGCGCCGATTCGTCATCGTGCTGACGAGCCGCCTATATCCGGATGAGCGGGGGGACGCCAAGCCACTGCGTGAGGCCGTGCTGAATCTGGTTTCGAGCACGGCACCGCTGCTTTCTGGCGATCAGATTGCCCGACGCGCGCCCACCATGGCTGAGGCGGTGACCAGCGCCGGCCAGCGCTTACCCATGGCGGCCGGTCCCGTGCGATCAGGGATCGACGTGTTGGAGAGCAACGGCTTTGCCCCGCTTGTTGGAAAGCGGGTCGGCCTGGTCACGAACCGCAGTGGCTTCGATGCGCAGGGGCGGCGCACGATCGACGTACTTGCCCAGGCGCCGGGTGTACGGTTAAGTACCATCTTTGCGCCGGAGCATGGTATCGGAACGGATCTCGACGCGCCTTTTGGCGACGCGATCGACACGCGTTCCAACGTGGTCGTCCATAGCGTTTATGGCCACAACAAGGGCATACCACGCAGCGCGCTGTCTGATGTCGATGTGCTGGTGTTCGACCTTCAGGACGCGGGCGTACGCTTCTTTACCTATCTTGCAACCCTGGGCGCGACGCTGGAGGCCGCGGCGGAAGCCCATATTCCGGTGCTGGTGCTGGATCGGCCCAACCCGCTAGGTGGCGATCTCGTTGGCGGGCCGGTATCGGACACGGCAGACCGCTCATTGACGAACTACGTGCCTTTGCCGCTTGTGCACGGCATGACGATGGGTGAGCTCGCCAGACTCTTGAACGACCACCTGCACATCGGCGCAGCGTTGCATGTTGTAACCATGGAGCAGTACGGCCGTGTGATGCGTTTTGCCGACACCGGGCTGGGTTGGGTTCCGCCTTCGCCAAACCTGCGTGATTTCGCAGCTGTGGAACGGTACCCGGATGTGGGGTTGATCGAGGGAGCGAGCGTCAGCGTAGGCAGGGGTACATCGGCACCGTTTGGCATGGTTGGTGCTCCTTGGATGGACGGCACTGCCGTGGCGCGAGAACTCAACGCTCTGGATACCGACGCAACGTATACGCCCATCCATTTTGTTCCCGCGGAGGGGCCATATCACGGGCGCTTGTGTTCGGGGGTGGAGATCCACCGGGCGTCATCATTAAGGCACCCAGGTCGCATTGGCTTGGCGTTGGCCCGCGTGCTGTCGCAACGCTATCCGGAGCATTTCAAGCTGGAGGCCATCCGTACGTCTGTTGGGTCGGCGACGGTCTGGGCAATGCTGCGTGACAGCGTTTCCCTAGATGCTATCGAGCGTGCTTACATTGCACAGGTTGATGCCTTCCTTTCGCAGCGAGCGACATATCTTCTGTACTGACGATGATTGGTACTGGACTGCAGATTGGGGGCGTTTTGCAACGCCCCTTCGTATTACCGGCTCCACTTCACGTGGAGTTCGGTTTCGGCATTGCCATAGTCGAACGTCAGCCGTCCGTGGAATGCATGGTGGATCGCGTGGCCGATGTCGCGCGCCAGATGGAACCCCGTCGTCAAGATGTCGGTGCCATCGGCCGTGCTCTGGACGGCCATGATGCGCTCCATTGGATGATCCGCCCGCAGATCAACCTCACGGTGGCGGGCAAGCGTAAGAATGTCTTCACGATGGGCAGCCTCGAACTCCCCTGAAAGATGGATCCTCGCTGCAGGCGTTTGATCGGCGGCACGCTGGCATGCCGTGCAGATCAATGTGGCCGCGCCGGGCGGCGGGTTGCGCCACTGCCAGCGGCCTTTGATAAAGACGGCACCGCAAACTGGGCAGCAGCTTGCTGCCGGAGCCTTGTCGGGTTGCCGATACCGATTGTGAATCGGCTCAACGGCAAATGGGCTCCAGCGTGCAGGCCGCACGCGTTCGGATTGAGAACGTTGTTTCATGTTGGCTCCTATCAGGGCCCGTTCATTTGGCCCGCTATACCAATCAGCAGCAGGAGCGCTAGGGCAATGGTCAACCGCTTTACCAATTGCGCCTTCATTCGCTGCCTCCGCAGGAAGGGGAGCGTCACACCGTAAACGCGACGAGCCCCACTGATTCATATTGGGCAAATGGTTGGGACGGTGCTTGATGCGGGTCAACGCGTATCGACAACCGCGGCCCGAAGCATTGAATCGTCATGACCACTGCCGAGTGGCCCGACGCTTGCGATAGCGCAATCAACGTGCGGTGGTGCCGCATAGACTGCAAACACCACCGCTGCATCCTGTGGAGTCCACCGCCCATGTCTGCACCTCTCACGCCATTCCTTGGTGTACGTGCTGTGGCCAGCCGCCTCACGGGCAGCGCCACCGACTATGACCGCCTGCTGGAGATGGCACACGACAGGCGCTACGTTCTATTGGGGGAGGCGACACACGGAACACGCGAGTTCTACCTGACACGCGCAGACATCACGCGGCAGCTCATCGCACAAGGCGGCTTTGACGCCGTCGCCATCGAAGGCGATTGGCCAGATGTGTGGCGAATCAACCGTTACGTGCAAGGCGAGGGCACGGACACCGCTGCCCAGGCCCTGGGCGATTTTCACCGGTTTCCTGCATGGATGTGGCGCAATCAGGAAATGCTCGACTTCATCGGGTGGCTGCGTGAGCACAACGCGGTTCTCACCGCCTCAGAACGTGTCGGCGTCTATGGTTTAGATTTGTACAGCCTGTATCGGTCAGCCGAGGCCGTCATCGAATACCTTCAGCAAACGGACCCGGATCAAGCCGCAGTGGCGCGCATGCACTATGCGGCCCTGGACCATGTGCGGGAGCCAATGACGTACGGCTATGAAGCGGCGGCGGGCCTGAGATTGCCCGCGCAACGTGAGGTGATCGAGCAACTTCGTCGGCTTCGGGCGAGTGAGGCCAGGCTGGTCGAACAAGACGGCATCACCGCCATGGACTCGCATTTCTTTGCCGAGCAGAACGCCCTCGTTGTAGTCAACGCCGAGGCGTATTACCGCGAGTCATTCGGGCAGCGCGTCAACACGTGGAATCTGCGCGATGCGCACATGGCGCAGACGCTACTAAGCGTGGCGGCCTATCGGCAGCGCCGTGGCGGTGCGGGACGCGTCGTTGTCTGGGCGCACAACTCGCATGTGGGTGACGCACGGGCAACGGAGTCCGCCAACCGGCGTGAGTGGAACCTCGGGCAACTCGTGCGGGAAAAGGAGGGCGACGCCGCATTGCTTCTCGGCTTCACCACGTATACGGGACACGTGTGCGCAGCATCGGAGTGGGGTGGTGAACCGGAGCGGAAGTGGGTCCGGCCAGCCCGGCCAGATAGCTGGGAACACTTGTTCCACAGCACCGGGCTGGATCGGTTCCTCCTACCGCTTGGCGATACGGCGCATGACGTGTTCCGTGAGCCTCTGCTGGAGCGCGCAATCGGTGTCCTGTATTTACCGAAAACGGAGTACGCTTCGCACTACTTCGATGCCGCCATCGGGGCTCAATTTGACGCACTGATCCATCTGGACGAAACCTCAGCCATCGAGCAACTGAGCCACTGAGCGCGGCACTGCTACGGTGGGGTCTATCGGTCAATGCGGCTTTGTCGCGGGTAGTTGCGCTGCCGCGCCGGTCGAGGCGCCCGGGTCGGATTTCGGGGGCAGGATGGGCGTCACGTTGCCTGCCAGGATCATGTCCAAGTCGTGGCGGTCGACCACCTCCTTCTCCAACAACATGCGCGACAGTGCTTCCAGTTTGGAGCGCTGGCCTTCAAGTGTGGCGGTTACGCGTGCACTGGCGTCAGACAACACCTTGCGCACTTCCGCATCGATCAACTGAGCGGTGTCTTCGCTATATTCCTTGCGCTCGCGCTGCATCAGGCCTGCCCCGGCGAGCAGCGGATTGGGTGTCTGCTCGTAGGTGGCCAGCCCGAGCTGTTCGCTCATGCCAAACTGGGTGATCATCTGGCGCGCCATGTCAGTCGCGCGCTGCAGATCATTCTGCGCACCGGTCGATACGTCGTTGTACACGATCTGCTCGGCAATGTAGCCGCCCAGCAGCACGTCGAGCCGGTCCAGCAACTCGCTGTGCTTGAGCAGATAGCGGTCCTCCGTCGGCGTCTGCTGCGTGTAGCCTAGGGCGGCGATGCCTCTTGGGATGATGGAAACCTTGGACACGCGGTCGGCCAGGGGCCGGTGCTCCGCCACGATGGCGTGCCCCGCTTCGTGGTAGGCGATCGTCTCCTTCTCCTTGGTGTTCATCACGCGGTTCTTCTTCTCCAGGCCGCCCACAATGCGGTCCAGTGCCTCGTCAAAGTCGACGGTCTCTACGGCGGATTTGCCCTCGCGCGCGGCCAGGAGTGCCGCTTCGTTGACAAGGTTGGCCAGGTCGGCACCAGCAAAACCCGGCGTCCGTGCGGCGATCTTGCTCAGGTCGACATCGGACTTCAGCGTGACGTTCTTGGCGTGTACCTTGAGAATCTGCTCACGCCCCTTAAGGTCCGGGCGATCCAGGGCGATATGGCGGTCAAACCGGCCGGGCCGCAGCAGGGCAGGGTCGAGAATCTCAGGGCGATTCGTCGCGGCCATGATGATGACGCCCTTGTTGCTGTCAAAGCCATCCATCTCGACCAGAAGCTGGTTCAGGGTCTGCTCGCGTTCTTCGTTGCCACCCACCAGGTTGAACGCACGCGTCTTGCCCAAGGCATCGAGCTCATCGATGAAAATGATGCACGGCGCCATGGATTCGGCCTGGCTGAACAAGTCCCGCACGCGCGCCGCACCTACCCCAACGAACATCTCGACAAAATCTGATCCGCTCATGCTGAAGAAGGGGACCGCTGCTTCGCCCGCAACTGCCTTGGCAAGCAAGGTCTTGCCGGTGCCGGGTGCACCCACCAGCAACACACCCTTGGGAATTCTGCCGCCCAGAAGCTGATACCGTAGCGGCTCTTTCAGAAAGCTCACGATTTCCGAGAGCTCGTCCTTGGCTTCGTCGATGCCGGCAACATCCGCAAAGGTCACGCCGGTTTGCTTCTGCATGTAGACCTTGGCCTTACTCTTTCCGATCTCCATCAGCCCACCGGCCGCAGCTCCGCCCATGCGCCTGATCAGGAAACTCCAGACGGCGAAGAACAGCAGCCCAGGCACGACCCACGACAGGAGCGTGCCTAACCACTTGTTATCTGGGCGGCCGACAAAGCGCACCTTAGCTGCCTCCAGCTCTTGCACAAGCGCTGGGTCGGTCACGCGTAGCGTCTGGAAAGGATGCTCGCCCTTTCCTGTGCGGCGGATGACATCGACCTGCTGCTTCGTCAGCAACGCCTCGATACCGTCCGTTGTGAAGGTGCCCGTGATGTCCTGCTCGCCAATGGCGATGTCTTTAACCTTGCCCGCATGCAACAGGAGCTTGAAATCGCTGTAGGGGAGGGAGTCAACCTGATCGGACACGAACAGCGTTTGGAACGCCAGCATGCTCAACGCGACAATGACGGCGTACCAGAGCGAGAACCTCGGTTGCGGTGGCTTCAAACTGTCATTCAAGTGCTCACCTTCGCATAACGGCGGCCGTTCTGCTCATCGGCTCGCGATGTGATTGCGCGGCCCTCCATAGTCAACCAGACCGCATGCTGAATGTTCGTGCTTGTACTGGCCCGGTGCTTGATACGGATCAACAAGCCAGCGTCGTCGTCGCTGTTTTTGCACCCTCGTCATGATGGTTCAGGCATCGCATGTATTCCGACGACGTCTCACGGCAGTGGACTCGGCAAGACGCGCTGGGTCGTGGAGCGCACGATTGCTTGGCTCCACTCGTTCAGACGCCTGAAGATTCGTTACGAACGACATGCTATCCACGAAGCCTTCCTGTCCCTTGCTTGTTCACTGATTTGCTGGAGCAGGCTAAAGCACTACATGAATTGTTTCGAGACAGACTCTAAGCTTTTCTTCTTGTCCGCGCCTCAACGGGGTCTGCCTGCGCACGGCGGCCACGGCCGCACCGTTACGCGTGTTACGGCAGGCGCAGTTGGCGTCCGAAGTGCTGAGGCCTATGCTCCGCCAACCGATCCGGGCCCGGATTGGCAGCCGTCAGCATGACGAAGTCCAACCTCCAATTGAATGCTTAGATATGCGACACAAACTTGTGCGCCTGATCGCTGCGCTCTGCCTGCTGCTTCCCCTAGCTGCCCATGCCCTCACTGAATCGACGATCGACGCCAAAGCATTGTTCGATACCGCCGGTGTCGATGGCACGATGGTCGTCTACGACGTGCGGCAGCAGCGCACGCTGACCTACAACCCTGAACGGGCGGCAACCGCCTTTTCGCCAGCCTCGACGTTCAAGATATTCAATTCACTGATTGCGCTCGAAACCAGCGCTGTGGCCGACGTGGACCATGACATGCTGCCTTGGGACGGCAAGGTCATCATGCACAATGGCAAGCCGTTCCTGCCACCGGTGTGCGACAGCGACATGTCGATGCGTATGGCGCTGAAGAACTCGTGCATACCCGCCTATCAGGCGCTCGCGCGGCACATCGGCTCGGCCCAGTATCGCAAGTACCTTGAAGCGGCGCACTTCGGCAATGAGGACGTCGAAGGTCCGGTGGACTGGTTCTGGCTGAACAACCATCTCAAGATCACCGCGTATCAGCAAGTCGAGTTTCTGCGCGAAGTGGCGGCACGCAGGGTACCGATGATCTCCGCACGCAGCTACGACCTGCTCGATGACATCCTGACTGTCGAGAAGACGCCAGAATATACGTTGCGAGCCAAGACCGGATGGGTAACGGTGCCGGGCCAGGTCGAAGTCGGCTGGTGGGTGGGCTGGGTGACGCGCGGCGACGACACTTACGTGTTCGCGATCAACCTTGATCTGCCGACGCCGGAGGTTTTACCAAAGCGTCAGGAAATTGCGCGCGCCGTGCTGAAGCAGGTGGGCGCGTTGCCGTGAGTCGCTTGATGGGCGATCGAGATGGTAGAGCACGCTTCAACCAGACTCTGGCCCGCAGTCTTCGCTATCGGTTGCCTCGTAGCGCTATGCGCAACTCCAGAGGCGAAAGCTGCAGACCAAGGAACCCGCGAATACTGTTTCCCTCAACAGGCTCTTTCGATAGGCGGCGTCCACTATCGCGACGGGCGGGCAGCGGTTGACCAGGCTCTCGGCCAGCCTTTCCGAATCAGGAAATGGGCTGTTCCCGGGACAGCGGGCGCCTATCGTGTGGAGAGACGACAGAGATCTGTGGCTGGATCTGAAGGTTTCGACACAGGAAGTGGAGACGGTTGTTGCGACAGGCCCGCGTGTTGCCATGCCCAACGGGGTACGAGTCGGCGCTGCGCTGGCCGACGTTTCGAAGCGAATGCGATACAGCATTGGGCCGGTGCTGTCAGCAGATCTCGTCTGGACGCCCTCGCTGTGCGAGCAGGGGCCATACGATTGGATCTTCGTGGCGCCACAGTTCACTTTCACGAAGGACAAAGGCGAGTTCCGGTTGCGGTCGATACGGATTCAACGAATCTGACCGTACCGCGCTGACAACGTCCTCCCTGCGGTGCTTTCCTAAGGTGTTTGTGAAAGGCGTTGTCGATTGAGAATGCCGCGTGCTGTTGACGCCGGAGGATCTGCAGAAGGGGGGGCGGAGATGGAGGCGAAGCCGCAAAGTGAAGCGGATGTTCGTCTCGGAAAAACGCGCACTCACTCATCCTGATCCGCAACATTCTCACGAAACGCCGAAGGTACCAGGCCCAGTCGCCTACGAAAATGCGCGTGTAGCGTTGATGCGCTTCCAAAGCCGACCTCCATCGAGATTTCCTCGATCGACAACGTGGTTTCCTCCAGCAACTCACGAGCACGGACGATACGCTCGACAACCAACCACTTGCCTGGAGCGAGACCGGTTGCCTCCCGAAAGTGCCGATGAAGACCTCGCACACTGACGCCAGCGTCCGATGCGAGTCGTGTCATTGTCCAGCGATACGATCAATTGGCTCGTACGCGATCCAGCAACGCGCCGATCGCCATTCCGGAGCGAGCGGGAACTGGGCGGGCAACGTACTGGACATGATTGCCGGCTCGATGCGTTGAAAGAGCCAACCGTTGTGCAACCCGAGTGGCGATCTGGGTGCCGAAATCGCTGCGTACCAAATGCAGACACATATCGAGTCCGGCAGCACTGCCGGCGGATGTCAGTAGCTTTCCCTCACCTACGTACAGGACGTCGGGTACCACCCTGACAAGACAGGAAGCTAACACCCGATCGAAGAAGTTAACAGGCCCTATGGGTAATTTCGCAACAGCTTCTTAGTGGCCATTGCGTGCGGCCGATTACAGCCGCTGATACACGACACCTTGGATCGTGGTCTGCTCTGGCTTGGGTTCTGCGTCAAAGCGCATCTGCGCTTCCGCAATCGCTGGCGTGTTCTTGTCCGCCCAGGCGACCAGCGCCATCACCGGCTCCAGGAGCGTCCGACCCAGGTCCGTAAGTTCGTAGTCGACGCGCGGAGGGATGGTTGGAAACACCGTCCGCGTGACCAAGCCGTCGCGCTCCAGCCCACGCAGAGTCAGCGTCAGCATGCGCTGTGAGATTCCGTCGATCTCTCGCTTGAGCTCATTGAAGCGCCGAGATCCCCCCTGCAGCGTGGTGATGACGTACAGGCTCCACTTGTCGGCAACGCGATCAAGGATCTTCCGCGTCGCCTCGCAGTCGCGCTCGTTCGGGCTAGGAGAGCTAGGTACATCGGGGTGACTCAGTGACATACATGTGCCTTCTTGTGGGGATCAGATAGGAACCATACGATCCTAACTATGCAAAGGTAATCAGGTTCATAAAGGTTACCTAGTTCTGATTTTAGCCCACGGGAGCTTGTATGAGCCACATCCTATTGATTACGTCCAGCCCGCGCGGTGCCGACGGCCTGTCCACGCGGTTCGCCGCCGACCTAGCCCGGCAACTTGTCGACCAGCGTCCGGGCAGCACCCTGACGGTTCGCGACTTGTCGGTCGATCCGCTTCCGCACATTGCTGACGGCTACGTCGCTGGCCGCGTGACGCCGCCTGAGTCGCGCACCCCTGCGCAAGTCGAGGCCGTGAAGCTGGCCGAGACACTGATCGCGGAGCTGGCAGCCGCAGACATCCTCGTCATTGGTTCGGCCATGATCAACTTTGGCCCACCGACGCAGTTGAAGGCATGGTTCGACTACGTGACCTGGCCGGGCGTGACCTTCAAGTACGGCGGCGATGGCATTGAGGGTCTCGTGAGGGGCAAGAAGGTCTATCTGGTTACGGCCAGCGGCGGCGTCTTCTCCCAGGGTCCGTTCGCACCCATGGATTTTCAGAGCGGCTATCTGAAGCATTTGCTCGGCTTCCTCGGCATGACCGATATTGAGCAACTGCGTATCGAGGGGACAGCCTATGGCCCCGAAGCGGCTGAGGCGGCTATCGCTACGGCGGGCAAAACGCTGCAA
The DNA here is from genome assembly GCA_966433195.1 of uncultured Ralstonia sp. GTDB lineage: Bacteria > Pseudomonadota > Gammaproteobacteria > Burkholderiales > Burkholderiaceae > Ralstonia. Next base: position 124,459 of record CBJMVH010000001.1, on the reverse strand, counting down.
TCCTTGCTGGCCCAGCCAGCTTGAACACCTGCACCGATCTGGATCGGACGCTGGCGAGATTTCCGAACCTCACGGGTGAGCCAGTGGATAGCAAGGTAGACGCCGATTGGTACGCGGACCAGGTGGCAGACACGACAGCTCCCGGTATCGCAAACAGCAGACGAACGACGGAGGCACCATGCTGAAAATCGACCTCTATACCGAGATCACCTGCCCCTGGTGCCTTGTCGGCCAGCACCGGCTCGACAAGGTTCTTGCAGAACGCTTCCCCGAGCTGAAGGCGGACATTCACCATCATCCGGTGCTGCTTTTGCCGGATACGCCGTCCTCTGGACCTGTTCATTCCCGATCTGCTTCGCTCTCGTTACGGCATCACCGACCCCAGTGCCGCCTTCGCCAGACCCGAGGCCGCTGCTCGGGCCTCCAGGCTGAATCTGGACCTCAGGCACCAGCTTTACGCCTATCCGACCCAGGCAGCTCATGCGCTCATTCAAGCCGCAGCAGAGCGCGGCACACAGCATCGTCTCGCGGTAGCGATCACTGAGGCCTACTTCCTCAGTGCAAAGAACATTGCGGATGTCGATGTGCTCGCAGACATCGCTATCGACAATGGGTTCGATCACGCAGAGGCTCGCGCCATCGCTTTGGACATGACGCAACACAAGCGGGTCGAGATGGAGGCCGCCAGATCCGCCGCTGCGGGCGTTCGGTCGGTTCCGCATTTCGTCTTCGGTAATGGGCCAGAAATCAATGGCGGCCGCAGCGAAGACGAGATTGCTTCATCCATCAAAGCGGCAGTCCGCGCCGGCTAGAGCCAATTCTCCTTGCTGCTGACTTTGCGACCGCTACTTCTGCTCCTTGTAGGATCGCCAATCGGCTAAGTATTCGCATGCCGTAAGTTTGATTCGACCAGCAGCGATCAAGGCACCTTGCACGGCAATTCGGTATCCGCAGGAACGGCTACCGAATTGCGAGCGTCATGGAGACCGTTATCGGCCAGGAGCGGTCCCTCATTGTTTCCATCGCCAAGAGTTCACCTCCGGAAAGCGCTGAACTGCTTCCAGAGGCATAAGAATGCCGCGACGCTTCCATGCGAAGCGGGTGCATCCCAGGCTCCCGTACCCGCAATTGATCCAGCCGCCAACCGATTGAGTTGGTCTCGAGAGGGAGAACAGCAAAGAGGTTGGCGTTCAAATGCTGCGTCGCAGCAACAGCTTGATCTCGCATTTTTTCGACCATCGATTGGTTCCGGATACGCCTTGCCCCGTAAGGCTTTGCGGGTCGCCGTCGCAGCTTGTATCCGGAACTAACCAAGCGCTGTATCCGCAACTAATCGATCGTTTCACACGCCCCATATGGACACACCCAGGTTGTCCACAGCACCACCCAAACCGCATCCAAAAATCGACGCAACCGCTTGATGCACAAGGAGTTGTTGCACGATGTAACGGACACCGGGCTGTGGATAACTTCCGGGCGGCAGGCACGCTCCTACGGGGTCGGCACGTTTGCCGAAAACCGTCAAGCCCTTTGTTATGCCGGGGTTCCATGCCATGACGGGTTATGCACAGAACATGTGGATAAGTCTGTGGGAAACCGCATCCGACCCGCGTGGCGACGGCTTCTGGTCGGTGTTGCTCGCGAATTCGGCACACGGCGTATTCGTGAACACCGCTTCAAAACAGACCGCCGTGCAACGTTTGATTACAACCTGATACAGCACAGCCGCCCTCCGTTGACCAGACTTTCGGCATGCGATCACGGGTCGCAACCGATCATTGAAGGAGAACAACATGGCTCGGGTACTGACGATTCTGCTGGCCGGCGCAACGCTGTTGACGGCCACGGGGTGCGCCGACATGACGGCGCGTCAACGCAATACCGCTATCGGCGCGGGCGTGGGTGGCTTGGCTGGGGCGGCCCTCATTGGTGGCCCTGGGGCAACCCTGGGCGGCGCGGCACTGGGTGGTCTGGTGGGCAACGTGTCGACGCGCTGATCACGCTTCACCCAAAGAACGGTCCCGCGTTGTCAACGCCGGGGCCGTTTTTTTTTACGCCTGCGCGCGGCTGTGCGCACGCAGCAACGTGTCGATGGCTGGCACCTCCAGCGGTCGGCCGAACAGGAAGCCCTGCACTTCATCGCATGCATGCGCCGCCAGGAAGGCCGATTGCTCGGGTGTTTCCACGCCCTCGGCCGTCACAGTCATGTTCAGTGCACGGGCCATCGCGATGATGGTCTTGGTCAGTGCCACGCAGTCGGCCACGGCCGGCACGCCGCTGATGAACGAGCGATCGATCTTGATGTTGTGGATCGGCAGGCTGCGCAGATACGACAACGACGAAAAGCCGATGCCGAAATCGTCGAGCGAGATGCGCACGCCCCGCGCGGTCAGACTCATCAGCAGGCGCTGGGTGGATAATCGGTCGGCCAGCAGCACGCTCTCGGTCAACTCCAGCTCCAGCCGCGACGGTGTCAGGCCCGACGCTTCGAGCGCTTCATCCACATCGCGCTCGATCACGCCCGCGTCGCACTGGCGCGCGGAGACATTCACGGAGATGCGCCCGGTGAAACCGAAATTGCGCTCCCACGCTTGCCCTTGCGCGCACGCCTGCATGAGCGCCCAGCGGCCGAGTTCGAGGATGTAACCCGATTCTTCCGCCACGGCGATGAACTCGGTGGGTGAGACCGCGCCAAGCTCTGGATCCGACCACCGCATGAGGGCTTCCACGGCCACGAGTTCGCCCGAGGCGAGCGCATATTTGGGTTGATACACCAGCCGCACTTGGCCGCGTGCCAGCGCGCGCCGCATGCGCTCGTTGAGCGTGAAGCGGCGCAGCATTTGCGTTTCGAGCGCCCGCGAGTAACGCGCGACACGGTTGCGGCCGTTTTCCTTGGCGCGGTACATGGCGGCTTCTGCATGGCTGACCAGCGTGGCCGCGTCGACGCCGTCTTCCGGAAACACCGCCACGCCAATGCTGGCGGACAGGTGCACCTCACGGTCGCCGCCGGTAAAGGGTTTGGCCAGCGTTTCCAGCGCTCGCTGGCTCAGCGTATCGGCCACATCCGGATCGTCGATGGCGACGCAGAACTGGTCGCCACCCAGGCGTGCCACCAGGGCGCGCTGCCCGGCCTCGGCGCGGATGCGTTGCGCCGCCAGGTTCAACACCTGATTGCCGATGTGGTGGCCCATCGCTTCGTTCACGGTCTTGAAGTGGTCTAGACCGATATACAGCAGCGCGGCTTGTCCGGTGGATGGCAGCGTCAGGCGCGCATCCAGCCGTTCGATGAAGGCCGCGCGATTGGGCAGTCCGGTCAGCGAGTCCTTGGTCTCGAGCAAACGCAGCTGCTCCACCGTCGAGCGCTCGGCGGTGATGTCGCTGAAGATGACGAGCACCGCATGCGGCGAGGCGCTGTCCGGCGAAAACATCGGCAGCACCGACTCGCGCAGCCACACGATCTGTCCGTTGGCGGCAGGTACACCCACCACCACGTTGCTGATGGCGCGGCCGGTGCGTGCGGCCAGCGTGGTGGGCCACGCGGCGCGCGGCAGAATCGCGCCATCTTCGCCGAGCACCATGTCGCTCAGTGCCATGCGCGGCCGGCCTTTCCACGATGTGCCCGACAGCCGCAGGATTTCCGCCGCGCTGCGGTTGTACGACAGCACGCGGCCGTCGGTGGACAGCGTCAGCACGCCCTCGCTCAGATGATTGACGACCAGCCGATACTGATCGCGCAATTCACGCGCCTGGCGGTACTCGGTTTCCAGGCGCAGCAGTTTGGCCAGCGCGCCGACGATGCTGCCGCACGCGTGGTGCACGGCGGCATCGTCCGCCGAGGTGGCGTTGGGCGCGGCATAGAACAGGCACAGCAGGTCATCGCCCAGCGCTGCGCCACCTTGCTGAGCGGGAATGCGGCACAGCCATGTGGGCAGTGCAGTGCCAAGCGCGCGCGTGAGGGTTTCACGCACGGCTGCGGGCGCATTCGGCAGGCGAATCAGTTCAATAGGCGCCAGATCGTTCAGCAACGGCGCGATGCGTGAGAGTTCGATATCTGGGTCGTTTTGCCCGGGGGCTTGCTCGCGGTGGGTCAATTGCGCGCGCGCAGCCTGCGTGCCGTAGATGCGCGCCCGTCCGGATACCACGCGCACCACCACGCATAGCGCGCTGGGTAGCGCTGCTTCAAGCGCGCGCAGCGCGGCATGTAGCCGTTCCCCCAACGATGCGGCGGACGGCAGTGTGGAAAGCAGATGGTCGAGATGTTCATGCGGTAGCGCCGCGCCAATCGCCTCTGCGCTCAGCAAGCGCTCGCCCGCCTTGCCGGGCAGTTGGGCGTCGAGCGGAAGGGGCAGCCCGTGCACGACGACTTGCTGCGCGGGCAGACCATCAAAGCGCGTTGGCGTGACGGTTAGCCGCACCGCCACGGGTTTGCTCGCAGCACCCACGGAAATGAGCGAAGTGAGTTGCGCCGCTGACATGGCATTTGGCGGGGGGGCGTCGGTGTCCGCTTCTGCGTGCCCGGGCGCGTCAAGCCAGGCCGGCACATCCAGGAAGAAGCGCGAAAAGGGCTCGCCGAGCAGTTGATCGGCTGACAGCGCGCGCACCATGCATACACCTGCCGCATTGGCGTACACGATGCGGCCCTCCAGGACGACATAGAGCGGAACGGGCAGGCTTTGCGCCGACAGCGGGTAGGAAAGTTCGTCTTGCATCCCACGCTCCAACCGAGGTGTTGCCCAGGAGATTGCCCCCACGCAAACCGTGCGCCGCGCGGCGAATGCTAGCCGGCAAAAGGCGGGGCAATGCCGCTCATGATGCGCAAAAGTTGCGAGTCGCGCAAATTGTTAGTTTGTGGTCGATACAACACATTGGGAGTCGATTTGATCGGCGGCACTTGGCCCGGGTCGCAATGGGCGGCTTAAAACGCCGGGCGTTGAATCGTTTGCTGCAGATGCGGATTCGGCTCTATCGGCGCGCTTTTTCTGTCGAAGCGAAATGCCGTTCAACCCCGCGCTGCGTGCGCGCCAATCCAATGACTCATACCCATACGCACATGCCCATTGCCACGACCACATCGGCGCCGAGACATTCGATTGAACGTTTCGGAAAGAAATGGGTCGCGGTCGAAAACACGGTACATGCCAGCAGGCCAAGAAATAGAGGCAGCGAGTGAAAGTCGCGCGGCAAGGGTGGGCTTCAGCATTGCTGCATGCCACTCCCGGCAAAGAGGTGCTGCGTTGAATGGTTCTTTCGCTGGCCGCAAATTGGCATGAGGCGGGCGTGCAAAGACCTTTTGATGTGGTGGCCCGCTTGCCTGTATTCGGTATTGCAGCAATGCAAAACAATGGCATTCCTGACGCAGCCCGCGTTGCCGGAATTGCGGGACCCATCCGCCCTTGCTATGGTGATTGCACTGATGAAATGCGGTGTTGCATCGGTTTGATGCCCTTGCATGATGTCGTACTAATCCGATGCATCAATCTGGTTTCGGGCGCAATGCTTAGCAGTCGATGTGCCTGAATTGATTTGGCGTGAAGCCGTACGCTTGATGGCCCCTTGAGTTGTGGGCCTAAGCATGTTGAAATTTCATTTCAGTTATGAATACAATTGATCTAATATCTGATCCACACCAGACTTTACCGGGAGCGCATATGGCGACATACAAGGAATTGATTGCACAAAAGGCCAAGTTGGAGGAGCAGATTGAAACCGCTCGCGCCAAGGAACTGGAAACCGTGATCCAGCAAGTGCGCCAGACGGTTGCCGAATATGGCCTGTCGGCTGAGGATCTGGGCCTGGCGCCGCGCCGCGGCCGCCGTGCCGGTTCCAAGGCACCGGTACCGGCCAAGTACCGTGATCCGAAGACGGGTGCCACGTGGTCGGGTCGCGGCCGCGCGCCGGCCTGGATCGGCAAGAACCGCGACAAGTTCCTGATCGCCTGATTGGGCTGACCGCGCCCAGCGCGCGTCAAGCACGGATGGCCCACCATACGGTGGGCCGTTTTCATTGGCGCGTGCGATCAACGTTCTGTATAACGACGGCATGACGCCTCGCCTGCCCAAATACCTTGAACTGGCCGATCGCATCCGGCTCGACATCCTGCACGGTGCGTTGCCGGCCGGCAGCGTTGCGCCCAGCGAGAACGAAGTCGCCCAGCGCTACGGCGTATCGCGGCTGACTGCGCGCCGCACGCTCAATGAATTGGCGGCACGTGGGCTTCTCAAGCGCTCGCGCGGGCAACGCAGTGTGGTGCTTGATCGTGTGGGGCCGCATCGCTCGGTGCTGTACGCGCCTGGTCAGTCCGACGCCGCGCTGGAGTACGTGCCGGGCGCCGTCTATACGGTGAGTGTGTTCCGCCTGGAGCAGGCCGATGAAACCGTCGCCACTGCGCTGGGTCTGGAGGTGGGCGCGCAGGTGGCCTTTGTTGAGCGCCGCGCGCAGGTGGGCGGTCAACCGATCATGCTGCTGCGGACCTGGCTGACCTCCCGGCTGGCCGCCATGCTGGAGGCGCGCGACTTTGAAGATCGCCTGTTCGTGCAGGTGTTCCAGCGCGCCAACCTCACCATCGCGCGTTCGCGCGAGGCACCCCTGGCCTGCGTGGCCGATGCCCACCAGGCGGCCCAGTTGGACGTCGCGCCCGGTGTACCGCTGGTGCGCGTGCGCCGCATCGGCTATAGCGGCGCCGACGTGCCGATCTCCCTCACGTATTGCGATTTCTCGCCCGAGCGCTACACCCGCGAGGTCGACATCCGCGTGCTCCAGAACGACTGAACCGGCACTGCGCCAGCACGGTGCAGAAACGGCGCCACATACCCCTGTGCGGGGACTTGTCTGCCAGGGGTAGTCAAGCTACGCTGCGCCGCTTTGTCATCAAAGAGCCCATTTGCCGTGTTGTGACGCCGTCGTGCTGCACTGGCACGGCTGTTGCATTGACTCGCCCCGATTGTGCGGGGCGGGTTGAGCCGCCTTCCCCGCGAAGCAATCCACGCAAACCGTGAATCATGGCCATGGCCGCGTGACACGGGTTGATCAGATTGATGCCTGCCAAGGCGCGATCTGGCCAGACATTCGCCCAAACCGATCTGAAGCAGAAGGGCGGGACGAATGCAGATGGATTCTTTTTTGTCATTCACTACTTGGGGGAAATCAAACACTATGACAACACATAAGAAGACGGCGGCAGGCAAATTCGCAGCGTGTGCCTTGACGGCAGCGGCGCTGTCGATGGGGGCGGCAGATGCAGGGGCGGTGGAATGGAGCGACACCTCAATCGGCTATCGCTACGGCACCCAGTTCGCAGAGCCGTTTGTGGGGGACGGCATTCACAAGAACATTTTCAACTTCACGCACGCCAGCGGATACAAGTACGGCACGAACTACCTGAACGTCGATTTCCTGCAATCGGACAGCAAGGACGCCAACGCGCAGGAAGCGTATGTCGTGTATCGCCACACGCTCGATATCGGCAAGGTACTCGACAAGAACCTCAGCGCCGGGCCGATTCGCGGCTATGGCCTGACCGCCGGCTTTGACTGGAACACCAAGAACGACCCCGGCTACGCGTCGAAGAAACGCATGCTGGTGGTCGGCCCGACGGTGATGATGGATGTGCCGGGTTTCCTGAACATCAGCCTGCTGATGCTGTGGGAGAGCAACGAGCCGGTCGGGGTCACGAGCCGCTACCACTACAAGGCGCACCCGATGCTCAATGCGGCATGGGGCATCCCCATTGGTTCAACCGGGCTGTCGTTTGAGGGGTATGCCAACTACATCGCGGCCAAGGGCAACAACGAATTTGGCGGCGGCACCGCACCGGAGCTGAATATCGACGCCATGCTGATGTACGACCTGGGCACGCCTTTGCATCTAGGCAAGAACACGCTGCGCGTGGGCATTGAGTATCAATACTGGCGCAACAAGTTCGGCAACCCGGCATCGGTGCCGGGCTCACTGGCAAAAACGCCGATGGTGCGTGCCGAATACCACTTCTGATGGACTGCCGCCGGTACCTTTGGTATCGGCGGGTTTTTTTCCTTGTCATCGCCCGCGTGTCGACAGCGTGGGCGTGCGTTGCCAACGGCGTCCGATGAGTCGGGCGCCGTTTTTTTGTGGTGCAAAGGCAACCGGCAGTGGTTAGCCGGTGCGCGCCAAGCGCACGGGAGGCTCAACCAGTTGCGGTGAATTCAACAGCATGGCGCCACGCTGGGTGGCGACGAACACGGCCTCCGTTCGGCTGCGAACTTCCAGCCGGCGATACAGCGCATTGATATGCGCCTTGGCTGTGGCCTCCGAAATGCTGAGCATGCGGCTGATGGTTTTGACGGGGTGCCCGCGCGAGAGCAACACGAGAATTTCATATTGCCGCTGGGTGAGCCCCAGTAATGCGGAATCGTCATGCCCATTGGATGCCCCAGCTGCCGTGGATTCGGAGCGGGCCAACACAATGGAAGCGGGCACATAACGACCCCCTGCCAATACCAATTCCAATGCCGCCGCAATCAATTTGCCGGAATAGCTTTTGAGCAGATAGGCAGAAATATTCAATTGCATGAGCGCACGCACGTGCGCCGCTGAGTCGGTTTCACCCAGCACGGCAATATGTCTCGGATGCGGCTGTTGCAGCAACCGGGAAAGGGCTGGCAGATCGTCGATGCCCGGAATGGGCAGGCCGATCAGGGCCAGTTCGGCGTCCGCATGCGCCGCAAGGTTTTCAAAAAGGGCCTCGTCCGGCTCGACGCTGACGACCTCGGAAATGGCCGGCAAGGACTGCAGAACGTGAGTCGCACCGGCACGCACCAAGGGGTGTGCCTCTACTACGATTGATTTCACTGCGCCGCCTGTCTGGTTATGGTTGTTTGCCCATGACCGGAATCAGCCGTAGCCCCGTCCGTTTGGATCGGCGCGATCCAAACACATACAGACGTGGCGGGTGGAAATGCAATGGCGCGCGGTTTCGGTATGTTTCCCCGTTCAACCGGTGGTCACCGCAATGCGGTGCCGCCGGGCCAAAACCTTGCTACGCCATTCAGGCGCAATTTCCTTCCGGTTTTCTTGTTTATGTCGCCAGGCGCGGAGGATATACCCCGCTAAAATCCGCAGAATAAATCCCCAGCATGCTTGTTGCACCCATCAATGGGATGTAAACCTTTTTGTTTACCCCGATCGGATGTGTGCTAGACCGGTATAGATATCAGGATCGAGCGGCAGCAGCTAGCCCCACTTCACGCCCATTGACTCGGGGCGAAATTGGCGTCTGCGGTAGCGTAGGACAGGCGGGGAGGGTGGCGGCAAGTGCCGCCTAGGGTTACTGCGCGACGACCGAGAAGCGCGGCATCGACAGCGGCTGCTTGCCATCGCGGCCGTAGGGCGTGCCGCCGCCATTATTGGCAGCGTGCAGGACGGACAGCGCATTCTGCGTGGCACGCAGGCGCAGGTCGATCAGGGTGCCGTTGTCGATATTGCGCTGGCGCAGGGTGCGGGCCAGGGCGAGGTTCTCGTCGAACAGGCGGCTGGCGGTTTCATCCGAGCGCAGGTATTTGACCAGCCCGTACGGATCGGCGCCGCCGTGCTGTGCCCACCAGAGGCGGCGTTCACGGTCAGCTTCGCCCAGCGCGGTGAGCTGCTTCTGTTTGGTCTGGGTAATGCGTTCGAGCTCGACCATGTCGCCATCGCGCAACGCCTGGCTTTCGGCTTCCAGGGTTTGGGTGGCGGCGCGCAGCAGTTCCTGCTCGTCGGCAAGGGTGCGGATCAGCAGCGTGTTATCCATGGTGGCGACCTATAAGCATGGGGAGCTTGGGCAGCCGCCGGCCTGCAAGGGCTGAGCGCCACCCCGCCGCGATCGGCCCATGCGGGCCAGCGGCGTCATCAAAAACGAGGGACAGGCGCGGGACGTGTCCCGTCGGCCCGGTCAGGCTTTCTTGGTTTGCGTCGAGAGCAGCGACTGCGCGTCGGAAAGTGCCGCATCGGCGATCTTGCCGGCGTCCATCTTCAGCGTGCCGTTCTTGATGGCGGCGCGAATCTGCTCGACACGCGCGGCGTCGAAGTCGCCACTGCCCACTTGGCGCGAGACTTGTTGAACCGATAGCGACGGGGTGTCGCCACTGTGGCGCGTCGAGCCCGCGGCCGTGCTGCTGGCCGACGGTGTGCTCGTGGCGCGGGTCGACCCGGACGTAGCGTCCTTGGCCGGCACCACGGCGGGCGCGTTGTTGACAATATGGTTGATTTTCACGGGTGTCTCCGAAGAGCGCGTTCATCCTAACACCCATATCGGCCAACCCCGGTCCAAACTTTAGCGGCGGCAAGCGATTGCACATCACACTGTGAAAGTGATCGGCTCGCATCAAACCGTGCTCAAAACTGAACGGCGACCACGCCAACCGACTGCGCGATCCCAGAAATAACGTTGCCGTTGGCGGTGCGCACCTGCGCCACTTGGCCGATGGCCGCCTGGTTCAGCGCCCGCCCGTCGCTTGTGACTTGAAAGCCGCCCCCGTCGGCGACGAGTTTGACGGTCTGGCCGGCTTGCACGGCAATGGGCAAGCGCAGGCTTTCGGCGCGCAATGGCTGGTTGGGCGCCACGCTGGTGACGAGCACGCGGCCGACGACGTCTGCGGGTTGCTGCACGACGGAGGGCGGCAGCGCAGACAAATCACCCGTGCGCGCCTCAAGGTCACCCATGTCGAGCGTCTTGCCGGGCGCCAACTGGTGCGCAGCCACGTAATACGTTCCGGTGATCTGGATGGTGGCCGGCACCCACGCCGCCCAGGCGTGCGGCGAACGGCAACGCACGCCTACTTGTATACGGCCGCGCAGGCGGTTAGCGGCGGGCAGCATCAGGTCGATCTGATCACACGGCTGGTTGGCGATGCGCGGGTCGACGGGGCCGACTTCTACCGAGGCGCGCGGGGCGCCGGCGTCGTTGGTGCCGCCCAGGATGTCCAGTTGCGATTGCAGCTGCTGCTGAATCTGCATCTGGATGGCGTTCGGGCCCTGGATGGTCGTGGCGGGCTGCGCCGACATCGGCGGGGCCGCAGCCGCCGGCGCGTAACCCACGCGCATCATGCTTTGGGCGCGGGCCAGGATCGGGTGTGCCAGGGTGGCGAGCACGCCCAATGCCAGCATCAACAGCAGCTTGCGCTGGCGCGCCGCCAATGGCATGGCGACGGCCCGCTCGCGCCGGAGAACGGCGGGTGTCGGGTAGTGCGCGCTGCGTGCAAACCGCTGTGGCATGGCAAGCCTCCATCAAAAGTCCGGTGAAGTGTAGCCACGCGCGTGCGAGCGCCAAATGCGGAAATGTCGGCCAATCCCCCCCTTATTCGGACGAATGCACTTGCGCACCGCCCCCTAGACTTTGCAACGTGGTGAAGTCCCTGGCGTTGCGCGGTGTCTGTTGTGTCTCGCGTGACCTGCCCCGGTGGCCGTGTTCTTGATGGCCGCAGGGCTCGCAGACAGTCCTTTTCCACTGAGGTGCATGACGGCAACTCAGCAGCACGCGGTAACAAGCGGTTTTGGAGCCGGCATCGGCGGTTTTGAAGGGGCCGCCGGTGCCGCAGTCTCCACCCCAACGGAATTTGGAAACATAAACCTGGCGGGCGCGCCAGCAACAGGGCGCCGCGGGCAAGGAATACAGACATGGTCGACAAGCTGGATCAGTTGTTCGGTTTTCAGGAGCAGGCGCTGCGGCTGCGTTCGCAGCGGCACCAGCTTCTGGCTTCGAACATCGCCAACGCCGATACGCCGAACTACAAGGCGCGCGACTTTGACTTTCAGTCGGCGCTGCAGAACGCGGTCGGCCAGCAAAGCGGCAACAGCCTGCCGATGACGGCAACGGCGGCAGGCCATCTGACCACCACCGGCGCTCCGGCGGGCGATGTGACGCCGATGCAGGCGTCGCTGTCGCAGCAGGCCAAGGCGCTGCAGGGTGAGGTGCAGTACCGCACGTCGCAGCAGCCGTCGATTGACGGCAACACGGTGGACATGGACGGCGAGCGCATGCGCTTTGCCGACAACACGGTGCGTTACGAGGCCGACCTGAGCATCGTGACGCAGAAGATCAAGTCGATGCTGGCGGCGATTCAGAACAGCTAGCACGACATAAAGAGCAAGACGACCGCGCAGCAGCCAGGCGCGGCGAGAAAGAGGGGCGGGAGTGATGTGGCGCCCCGGGCCAGGCAGATCTGGCTCGGAGCGCGCCCTCACAACGGCAGATCAGACCCGGCAATTGCGCTGGGTACAGTATTCAGAAGACAGCGGAACCAACATGTCGCTATTCAAGGTGATGGATGTGGCTGGCAGCGCGCTCACCGCGCAGTCCAAGCGCATGAACGTAGTGGCCTCCAACCTGGCCAACGCCGAAAGCGTGACCGGCCCGGACGGCACGGCCTACCGCGCCAAGCAGGTGGTATTCACGCCCGCTCAGCAGACCGACGGCGATGCCTATGCGACCGGCGTGTCGGTCGACCGCGTGGTGGAAGACACCGTCACGCCCATGAAGCGCATGCACCAGCCGGGCAATCCGCTGGCCGATGCCGATGGCTACGTGACCATGCCGAACGTGGACCCGGTCGAAGAAATGGTCAACATGATTTCCGCCTCGCGCTCGTACCAGGCCAACGTGGAAGTCGCCAACACCACCAAGACGATGGCCTCCAAGGCCCTGACCCTGGGCCAGTAAGCGGCGCCCGTTCTAGCGAGAGACCAACATGACCGTCAGCGCAACCAGCAACACCAGTAGCACCACGAGCACCGGCAACCAACTTGCCATCACCAGCGGCACCGATCTGCAGAACACGTTCATGCAGCTGCTGGTCGCGCAGCTGAAGAACCAGGATCCGCTCAACCCGATGGACAACTCGCAGATGACCTCGCAGTTGGCGCAGATCAACACCGTCAACGGCATCCAGCAGTTGAACACCACGATGTCGAACATGGCCACGCAGAACGCCGCTACGCAAGCGTCATCGCTGATCGGGCGCAGCGTGCAGGTGCCGACGTCGTCGCTCACGCTGGCGTCCGGCACGGCCAACTTCGGCATTGCGGTGCCCAACGGCGCCGACGACGTGGTGGTCACCATCAAGGATGCACGCGGCAATACCGTGCGCTCCGTCGACCTGGGCCAGATGGCACCGGGCACCGGCAACTACGCCTGGAACGGCAAGAACGACAGCGGCACGACGATGGCCGACGGTACGTACACGATTTCGGTCTCTGCCACGCTGGGTGGCAAGACCACCACGGCCAACGCCACGGGCGCCGACAAGGTGACGGGCGTGACCATTACCAACGGGACGACGCAGCTGCAACTGGCCTCGGGCAATACGGCCAAGCTGTCTGACATCTCCACCATCCAATAACGCGGCGAACACCGCTTCCATACTTCCTCGGGAGAACACAATGGGATTCCAGCAAGGCCTGAGCGGTCTCGACGCCGCCTCCAAAAACCTCGACGTGATCGGCAACAACGTTGCCAACGCCAACACCGTCGGCTTCAAGAAGGCAACCGCCGAATTTGGCGACGTGTATGCACGCTCGCTGGTTGGCGCGGCTGACACGCAGATCGGCCAGGGCGTGAGCGTGACCAACGTGTCGCAGTCGTTCACGCAGGGCAACGTGACCATTACCGGCAACCCGCTGGACATCGCCATCAATGGCACCGGCTTCTATCGCACCGTCGATTCGAGCAGCGGCCAGGTGTCGTACACGCGTAATGGCCAGTTCCAGACCGACAAGAACGGTTTCATCATCACCGCCACCGGCCAGAACCTGACCGGCTATGGCGTGGACTCCACGGGCAAGGTCAACACCGCGGTGCTGACCAACCTGAAGATTCCGGTGAACGATCTGGCGCCGCTTGCCACGACCAACACCGCGTTTGGCGTCAACCTGGACGCAGCCGCCACCGCGCCGACCACCACGCCGTTCTCGGCCACCAACTCGGCCACGTTCAACCACTCCGTGTCGGAGCAGGTGTACGACGGTACGGGCACGGCGCACATGCTGACCAACTACTACGTGCGCACTGCCACCGGCTGGGACGTCTACTCGCAGGTTGACGGCAACAACCCCAGCGGCGGCAACCCGGTGACCTCGCTCACGTTCAACACCAGCGGCCAGTTGACGACTTCGCCCAGCAAGGTTGCCGTGGCGTTTGGCGGCATGAGCATTGCCAGCATGGACTTTACGGGCACCACGCAATACGGCGGCGGCTATAACGACACGGCCCCGGGCGTCTCGCAAGACGGCTACGCCACCGGTCGCCTGGCGAGCTACGCCGTCGGCACCGACGGCACGATCACCGCGCGCTATTCCAATGGCCGCACGGCCACGCTGGGCCAGATCGCCATGGCCAACTTCAAGGCGCCCTCGGGTCTGCAAAGCATCGGCGGCAACCAGTGGGTGGAAACGTCCAATTCGGGCGCGCCCAACCTCGGCACGCCGGGCATGGGTTCGTTTGGTCTGCTGCAATCGTCGGCGGTGGAGCAATCCAACGTGGACCTGAGCCAGGAGCTGGTCAACATGATCGTGGCCCAGCGTTCGTACCAGGCCAATGCGCAGACCATCAAGACGGAGGACACCATCCTCCAGACCTTGGTCAGCATGCGTTAAGCCATAGCAGGAGCCCACCAACATGGATCGTTCGATCTACGTGTCGATGACTGGCGTAAAGCACCTGTTCGACCAACAGGCTGCCAGCGCCAACAACCTCGCCAACGCCAGCACGACGGGTTTCAAGGCCCAGATCGACGCGTTCCATACGGTGGGCGTGCAGGGCGACGGTTCGCCCACGCGCAGCTATGTGATGGCGTCGGCCATCGGCACGGACCTCACGCCCGGCCCGATCGAAACCACCGGCCGCAGCCTGGACGTGGCCATCGATGGACAAGGCTTCTTTGCCGTGCAAACGCCGGATGGCAGCGAGGCCTACACCCGCGCCGGCACGTTCCAGGTGGGGCCCGACGGCACGATCCAGACGCTCTCCGGCCAGCCCGTGCTGGGTGACGGTGGCCCGATCACGTTGCCGCCTGACACCACGGTGCAGTTTGCCAAGGACGGCACCGTCAACGCGATCAGCGCCGACAACCGCACGCCACCCGTGGCGCTCGGCCGTCTGAAGCTGGTGAGCATCGAGCCGTCCAACATCGACCGCGGTGCAGATGGCCTGTTCCGCCAGCGCGACGGCCAGGACGCCGCCGTCGACGAAAAGGTGCGCATTACGGGCGGTGCGCTGGAGGGCAGCAACGTCAATCTGACCGACTCGCTGGTCAACATGATTGAAATCTCCCGCCAGCTCGAAATGCAGATGAAGTCGCTGCACACGAGCGACTCGAACGCCCAATCGGCCAATGAACTGCTGCGCCACGCCTGATCGGCCGGCGCGTAACTGAATCAACCAAGGACTCGAACATGATTCGCTCCCTGTGGATTTCCAAAACCGGGATGGATGCCCAGCAATCGCAGCTGGACGTCATCTCCAACAACCTGGCGAACGTCAACACGACGGGCTTCAAGCGCTCGCGCGCCGTGTTCGAAGACTTGCTGTACCAGAACGTGCGTGAGCCGGGTGCGCAGTCGTCGCAACAGACCACGCTGCCCTCGGGCATGCAGATCGGCACGGGCGTGCGCATCGTCGCCACCGAACGCCTGCACACGCAGGGCAACCTGCAGCAGACCGGCAACGCGACCGACGTGGCCATCAATGGCAACGGCTTCTTCCAGGTGCAGATGCCCGACGGCACGCTGGCCTACACGCGTGACGGCAGCTTCCAGGTCAACGCGCAAGGCCAACTGGTGACGGCGGCCGGTTACCCGGTGCAGCCGGCCATTACCGTGCCGCAAAACGCCACCAGCCTCTCCATTGGCAAGGACGGCATTGTGACGGTCACCACGCCGGGCTCGGTCAACAGCACGCAGGTGGGCACGTTCCAGCTGGCCAACTTCATCAACCCGGCCGGCCTGCGCAGCATGGGTGAAAACCTCTACGCAGAAACCGAAGCATCGGGCACGGCCAACCTGGCCAACCCGGGCTCCAACGGTATCGGCGCGCTCAACCAGAACTACGTGGAAACGTCCAACGTGAACGTGGTGGAAGAGATGGTCAACATGATCCAGACGCAGCGCGCGTACGAGATCAACAGCAAGTCGGTGCAGACGTCCGACCAGATGCTGGAGAAGCTGTCGCAACTTTGAGTTGCGCAGCGCTGCTTTAAGGAAGTCACGCGATGCAAACCCCCCCGGTCACCTCGCTCCAACATGTTCAGCACGACGGCCGCGTCGTGCGGACGCTTCGGTTGGCTGTGCTCAGCACGGCCGCTCTGCTCGCTACGGCGTGCGGCATGCTGCCGCCGCCGGCCCCGATCGTGCAGGGTCCGACCACGGCGCGCCCGCCCATGCCTGTCATGGCGCCGCGCCAGAATGGGGCGATCTACCAGGAAGTGGCATCGGGCAGCGGTGGCTTTCGCGGCATGTTCGAAGACCGCCGTGCGCATATGGTGGGCGACACCATCACCATCGTGATCACCGAAAACACGGCGGCCAGCAAGCAGACTTCCGGCAGCGTCAACCGCTCGGGCAGCATGAGTGCTTCGGTGCCGACCTTGGCAGGCATGAACGCCGGCGTGCTGTCTTTGCTGGGCGTGTCGGCCAGCGACGCGAACAAGTTCGACAGCAAGGGCGCCAACGGCGCGCAGAACAACTTCACCGCCACGATCACCGTGACCGTGGTGGAGGTGCTCTCCAACGGCAACCTCGTCGTCAGCGGCGAGAAGCAGATGGCGGTGGGCCAGGGCACCGAGTCGATCAAGTTCTCTGGCGTGGTCAACCCGACCACCGTCAACAACCAAAATACTGTGCTGTCGACCCAGGTGGCCGACGCACGCATGGAATATCGCGGCACGGGCTATGTGGCCGAAGCCCAGCAGATGGGTTGGCTGTCGCGCTTTTTCCTGACCGTGTCGCCGTTCTGAAGGGGCTGCCATGACTTTGCATCGAATCATCGGCTTGGCCCTGGTGGCACTGAGCGCAATGGTGGGCACCGCCCACGCCGACCGCATCAAGGATCTGACCACCATTGCCGGCGTGCGTGACAACGCGCTCATCGGCTACGGCCTTGTCGTTGGTCTGGATGGCAGCGGCGACCAGACCACGCAAACGCCGTTCACCGTCCAGAGCTTCAACAACATGCTCACGCAGTTCGGCATCAACGTGCCGGCCGGCGCGAGCATCCAGCTCAAGAACACCGCCGCCGTGGTGGTAACGGCCACGCTGCCCGCGTTTGTGCGGCCGGGCCAGACCATCGACGTGACGGTGTCGTCCATCGGTAACGCCAAGAGCCTGCGCGGCGGCACGCTCCTGCTCACGCCGCTCAAGGGCGTGGACGGCCAGCTTTACGCATTGGCGCAGGGCAACGTGGTGATTGGGGGTGCAGGCGCATCGGCCAATGGCAGCAAGGTGCAGATCAACCAGCTCGGCGCGGGCCGCATCGCCAACGGTGCCACGGTGGAGCGCGCGGTGCAGGCCTCGGTGGGTGAGGCCGGTGGCATTCAGCTCGACACCGGCACGACGGATTTCGGCACCGTGCAGAACATCGTGACCGCCATCAACAAGCAGTTTGGCGCGGATACGGCGCAGGCTGCGGACGGCCGCACCATCAACGTACGTGCACCGGCGCTGGCGTCGGACCGTGTGGGGTTTGTCGCCAAGCTGCAGAACATCGAGGTGACGCCGGCCCTGGCCGCGGCACGCGTGGTGGTCAACGCCCGCACGGGCTCGGTGGTGATGAATCAGCTGGTCAAGCTCGAACCCTGTGCAGTGGCACACGGCAATCTGTCTGTCACCATCAGCACCGAGCCGGTGGTGAGCCAGCCGGCGCCGTTCTCGCAAGGGCAGACGGTGGCGGGCGCGCGCTCGAACATCGAAGTCAAGCAGCAGGGCGGCAGCCTCATCAACGTGAAGGGCGGCACCAACCTGGCGGACGTGGTCAAGGCCATCAACGCGATTGGCGCCAACCCGCAAGACTTGATCTCGATCCTGCAGGCGATGAAGGCAGCCAATGCGCTGCGCGCCGATCTGGAAATTATTTGATGCCGGGGATGCTGCAATGACGATGAACCCCTCCGACCTCACCAGCCGCCTGGCGCTCGATTCCAAGGGTTTCGAGTCGCTCAAGCGGACCGCGCGCACCGACCCGACCGGCGCCACCAAGACCGTCGCCAAGCAGTTCGACGCGATCTTCGTGAACATGATGCTCAAGCAGATGCGCGATGCATCGCCGCAGAACGGGCCATTCGATTCGTCATCGAGCAAGATGTACACGTCGATGCTGGATCAGCAGCTCTCGCAGACCATGGCCGCGCGTGGCGTGGGCGTGGCGGACCAGTTGCTCAAGCAGATGCTTCGCCAGGTCAACCGCGTGAACCCGGATGCGTCCACCACGCCGGTGAACACCGCCTTGTCGAACACCACCGCCACCAACACCGCCTTGCCGGGCGCTGCCGGGTCTGCCACGGATGCCGCCAAGGCCATCGCCCGGTCGTCCCTCAATAGCATTGCGGCGACGGCTGCAACGGGCACCGAAGACGATGGCTCGGGCATCAGCACCGTGCCGCGTCCCGGCCTGGAAGAACGTGTGCAGCGCGCTTTGGCGGCTCTGCGCAAACAGGCGGAAGCTGAAAGCAAGTCCGCCAACGCCCTGGCCGATGTGGATTTGTCGACCGTGGCATCCGAGTCTGGCGGTAACCGCATGGCCAGCTTCTACAACAAGCTGATCGGCCACGCTTCGCAAGCGGCGCAGGAAACCGGCATTCCGGCCAACTTCATGATTGGCCACGCCGCGCTGGAATCCGGCTGGGGCCGCCGTGAAATCAAGGCCAAGGACGGCTCGAACACGTACAACCTGTTCGGCATCAAGGCCGGCGGCTCCTGGACGGGCAAGACCGCCGAGGTGATGACCACCGAGTACATCGGCGGTGTCGCCCACAAGGTCAAGGAGAAGTTCCGCGCCTACAGCTCGTACGCCGAGGCATTCAAGGACTACGCCAACCTGTTGGCCAACAACCCGCGCTACAGCAACGTCGTGGCGGCGGGCAACGGCAACGATGCGGCGTCGTTCGCCAAGGGCTTGCAGCGCGCTGGCTACGCCACCGACCCGAACTACGCCCACAAGATCATGGCGGTGCTCAAGCAGATCGCTTGAAGTGCGTTAGTCGCCATATTTCAACGCATCGGCCGGCTCAAGTTTGCGCTTGACCGGCCGATGTTGTTTCTAGGCTCCATCTCGGCGGCACCGTGCCGCCCGCACTGAGACAACCATGAGCAGCTCCCTCTTGAACATTGGCGCCACCGGCCTGCGGGTTGCCGATATCAACCTGCAGGTGACCGGCAACAACATTGCCAACGCCAACACGCCCGGCTATTCACGCCAGGAAGCCGTGCAGACGGAAAACATTCCGATGTACGCCGGCGTCGGCTATCTGGGGCAGGGTGCCAACGTCACGACCGTCAAGCGCATCTACGACCAGTTTCTGACCGCCCAGGTACAGAGCGGCCAGGCGGCCACTAGCGCGGCGGACCAGCTCAACAGCCTGGTTTCCGGCCTGAGCAAGTACATGTCGGACAGCAATAGCGGGCTGAGCTCCGCGCTGACCAGCTTCTTCAACAGCGCCGACAGCCTGGCATCCAACCCGTCGAGCACGACGGCACGCCAGGTCTTCCTGAACGCGGCAGCTAGCCTGCAGCAACGCTTCAATTCGATTTCCGGCCAGATGAACGCGCTGTCGGGCCAAGTCAACACGCAGGTGCAGACGCAGATCAGCTCGGTCAACAGCACCGCACAGCAGATCGCCTCCCTGAACGACCAGATCACCAAGGCGGAGGCCTCGACCGGCCAGCCTGCCAACGACCTGCGCGACCAGCGTGACCAACTCGTGCAGACGCTCAACCAGTCGATCAAGGCGAGCGTGGTGCAGACCGGCGACGGCCAGTACAACATCTACGTCGGCAACGGCCAGGCGCTGGTGCAGGGCAACCAGAGCTACCAGCTGACGCCGGTGCCGTCGCAGTACGACCCGACGCAACTGTCGGTGGGCTACAAGAGCCCGGCCGGCACCGTCACGATTGACGACAGCCAGCTCGGCGGTGGCGCCCTGGGCGGACTGATGGATTTCCGCCGCAACACGCTCATCCCGGCGCAGAATAGCCTCGGCCGCTTGGCCGCTGCCGTGTCGGCCGATGTGAACGCGCAGAACAAGCTCGGCATGGACGCCAACGGCAAGATGGGCACGGATTTGTTCTCCGTTGCGGGCCCCAGCGTGGCGCCCAGCGCCAACAACACCGGCAGCGCCACCGTCACGGCCAGCATCACCAACGCCAATGCGGGGCTGGGCTACGACTACCAGATCAAGTACCAGGGCGGCGCCTACACCGTCTCGCACTACCCGGACGGCTCCGCCTCCGTGACAGTGACGAGCTGGCCGACCACCATCGACGGCGTCACGCTCAACGTGTCGGGCACCATGAACAGCGGAGATTCGTTCCTGGTGCGCCCGACGGCCAACGCCGCATCCACCATGCAGACGCTGACGACCGACTACCACAACGTGGCGGCAGCGTCCCCGGTGGTGCTCACGCAGGGCAGCAA
Source organism: uncultured Ralstonia sp. (assembly GCA_966433195.1). GTDB lineage: Bacteria > Pseudomonadota > Gammaproteobacteria > Burkholderiales > Burkholderiaceae > Ralstonia. The sequence goes on along the minus strand of CBJMVH010000001.1, from coordinate 103,830 downwards.
CAATACGGGCAGCGCCACGGTGTCTTCGCTTGGCGTGGACAGCACGTATGCCGGTTCGCCGCTCGCCTCGCCGGTCACGCTTACCTATAGCTCCGCTGTGGGCGGCTCGTTGTCGGGCTTCCCGGGCAGCGTGACGGTCAACGCGAACGGCACCAACACCACGTACAGCGGCGGCACAGCACCCTACGTGCAGGGCGCTACCTATTCGTTCAACGGCGTGCAGATGACGCTGTCGGGCTCGCCGGGCAATGGCGATACCTTCAACATTGCGGCCAACACCGCCAACAGCACCGACAACGGTAACGCCAGCGCGCTGGCCAAGCTGCGCAACGCCACGCTGCTCGACGGCGGCACCAGCTCGATCGGCTCGGCGTGGAACACGCTCGTGACGCAAGTGGGCGTGCAGGCCAACACGGCCAGCACCAACCTGACGTCGCAGAAGGCGCTGCTGGCGAGTTCGACGTCGCAGCAGCAATCCGTGTCGGGTGTGAACCTCGACGACGAGGCGATGAACCTGATGAAGTACCAGCAGGCCTATCAGGCGTCGGCCAAGGTGATGCAGACGGCCAATACGCTGTTCGATTCGCTGCTGTCGATCGCGAACCACTGATGGGCGCATTCAATACGCCGCTGAAGAATCACGCCCATCTGCCGATAACGCTCTAAAGAAGCCTTCCGTCCGGACCGATCATGCGAGTCAGTACCGCCCAGTTCTTCGCGCTGTCCAGCGCCTCGATGCAGAACACGCAGTCAAGCCTGCTGACGCTGCAGCAGCAGATTTCGAGCGGCATCGCCCTCAACAGCGCGGGCGACAACCCCAGCGCGTTTGGCCAGATGGCGCAATTGCAGCAAACGCAAGACGCCAACGACCAGTACCAGACCAACCGCGACGCCACCGACGCCCGGCTGACCAACGTGTCTTCCGCGCTCACCAACCTGGTGACCACGCTGCAGCAAGGCAAGCAAACGCTGGTGGGCGCCAATACGTCGCTGATGACGGATTCGCAGCGCATTGGCGTGCTGGCGCAGGTCAAGCAGCAGTATCAACAGTTGCTGGCAACGGCCAACCAGCGCGATGCATCCGGCGTGGCGCTGTTTGGTGGCGCCAACGGCACGACCGATCCGTTCGTCAGCACTGGCGGGTCGGTGCAATACGTGGGGACGGGCCAGCCGCCCACGGTGCAGGTGTCGCAAAACGTTTCGATGCCGAATTCGGTGTCGGGCGATTCGGTGTTCGTGCGCATTGCCAATACGGACCCGGCCAACCCGAACACCAACCAGAGCATCTTCAAGACGTACGAAAACCTGATCACGGCGCTGTCGACGCCGATCAACGCTGCCACCCAGGCCACTGATGTTGCCAACCTGCAGAAGGCCGTGCAGACCGCGCAGGGCAACCTGGACAATGCCTATCAGGTCGCGCTGCAGGCGCAGGTGACGGTCGGGACGCAGCAAGCGCAGATCACCACGCTCAATAGCAGCGGCTCTAACTACGGCGAGCAGTTGAAGGAGCAGATCTCCAAGCTGCAATCGGTGGATTACACCAGCGCCATCTCGCAGTTCTCGCAACAGCAGGTGTCGCTGCAGGCCGCGCAGAAGACGTTCACGGCCATGCAGGGCATGTCGCTGTTCCAGTACATCCATTCTTGATCTGCCGGGGCAGGCGGCAGGAGGGCGCGGCGTATCATGTCGGCTCACCTACCGTCGGGATTGGCCATGCCCATCCAGTACCTCCGTCGGCTAACCAGCCCTGAACGTTCCGAGGATGCCAACCGGCGCCTCGGGCAGTCCCTTGCCTTCGTGGCGGGCGCCGCCAACGCGGGCGGATTCCTCGCCGTCAAACAATACACATCGCATATGTCCGGCATCGTCTCGGCGATGGCCGATGACCTGGTGCTGGGCGACGTGGTGCTCGTGCTGGCGGGCTTTGCCTCGCTGCTGGCCTTTCTCTGCGGTGCGGCGTGTACGGCCGTACTCGTCAACTGGGGCCGCCGGCGCAGCACGCAGAGCGAGTTCGCGCTGCCGCTCATGCTGGAGGCAGCGCTGCTGCTGCTCTTCGGGTTGATGGGCACGTCGCTCGGGCAATACCGTGTCGTGTTCGTGCCGGCCACCGTGGCGCTGCTGTGCTTCCTGATGGGGCTGCAGAACGCCATCATCACCAAGATTTCCAAGGCGGAGATCCGCACCACGCATGTGACGGGCCTGGCCACCGATATCGGTATCGAAATCGGCAAGGCGCTGTACTGGAACCATGGTCACGCCCATCTGCCGACCGTGGTCGCCAACCGGCCCAAACTGCGGCTGCTCGCCTCGCTGCTGGGGATGTTTTTCGTAGGCGGCGTGACGGGGGCCCTGGGCTTCAAGCACCTGGGCTATGCGGCGACCATTCCGCTGGCGTCGATCCTGATGCTGCTGGCCGTGGTGCCGGTGGTGGACGATCTCATGTCGCGCCGCCGATAGGCGTGTTGCTCAGCGCAGCACCACCCCGACGCCGATGGCGCAGCCCAGCACGATGAGCCACGGCACAGCGGTTTTGACGACGACCGTCCGTAGCCAGTCGCCATCCTCTGCCCGCCGTACGGAGCGAAGCAGCCCGCCCGCCAGCAATACCTCGAACGCGGCTTCCGACAGCAGCATCGGCCCCTGCGTGTAGAAGTACGTCAGCACGCCAAGGCACGCGGCTGCGGCCGCCACCACCACCGCAATCACCAGCACGATGGGTAGCGCCTCGTCGGCCGACGACAGGCCGTCTGCCACGCTGCCGGCGTCGCCCAGTAAGGATGTGTCCCCGGCGCTCGCCAGGGGTTCGAAGTCGGCCGAAGCGCCAGCGCCGCTGAACGTGCCGCCGTGGTCGCCGATGCGGGTTGCTGCCCGGCCTGCGTTGCCCCGATGCGCGGCAGGCTGAAGTCAAAGTCGAGACTGGCGCCATCGTTGGCGCTGTCATGACCGGCACCCGCGCGCTGCGCCTTGCGGCGTTGCGTGAACCCCGTGTAAAGCAGCCACAGCTTGAAGGCGACGAGCATCGCCAGCCAGGCGCACACGGTAGCCACGGCATACCGCCATGGGCGCGAATCCAGCCCCACCCAATGCAGCGTCTTGCTGCACGCCACGCCCCACGTCAAAGACCACAGCACGATCAGCACGACGTGAAAACGCAGGGCAAATCGGGACGCCAGCCGGCGGCCGATGTCGCGTTTGAGCCGAAACTCCGAAGCGGCGTTCGGAGCAGCTTGCCGATCAGGCCGCTTCGAGCTTGCAGACTTCATGCAGCGTATTGAGGCGTCGCACCGGATCGGCCACGAACGGGTTCGTTTCATCCCACGCGTAGCCGGCCAGGATCGCGCTGATCATGCGGCGGATCCCCGGCGAGTGGCGCGGATGGAAGATGATGTCCTGCAGCTCACCCGTGTACCAGCGCTCGACGAAGGCGCGGAAGGTGTCGACACCTTTGCGCAGCGGCCTGTCGTAGTCGGCCAGCCAATCGACCGCTTCGCCGTCGAGCTGGCGCAGCAGCGTGCGCGTGGCCAGATCGGCGGAGCGTAGCGCAATCGTCACGCCTGACGAGAACACCGGGTCGAGGAATTCGCCTGCGTTGCCGAGCAGCGCGTAGCCTGGCCCATACAGGCGCTCGACGTTCGCGGCATACCCGCCGATCTGGCGCGCGGGCATCAGGAACGGCGCATTGCCGATCAGCGCGGCGATGTTCGGCTCGGCTTGGATCAGGCGGCGCAGCGTGGCTTCGCGCTCGGCTTCGGGCACATCGAGGAAGCCCGCTTCGGCCACACAGCCAACCGACGATCGGCCGCCGGCCAACGGGATCATCCAGTACCAGACGTCGCGGCGCTCGGGGTGCACGGCAATGCAGATCTTGTCGCGGTCCGTGCTGCCTGCGGGCAGCGCATCGCGCACGTGTGAGAACAGTGCCGCGCGGGTCGGCATGCCAGTCGGCGCTTCGAGGTTCAGCAGGCGTGGCAGCACGCGGCCAAAGCCGCTTGCGTCCAACACGAAGCGGGCGTGTACGGCGTAGGCATGGCCGGCTTCATCCTCCACTTCCAGCACGGGGGCGTCGCCTGGCTGCATGGCGCGCACCGTGTGGCCGAAGCGCACGTCGGCACCTTGCTGGGCGGCGCATTGAATCAACACGTTGTCGAATACCGCCCGTTCAACCTGATACGTCGTGCCCCAGCCAGCGGAGTGCTTGTCGCGAAAATCGAATGACGCGGTTTTATCGCCATGCACGAAATACGCACCGTTCTTGTATTGAAAGCCGGCTTCGACAACGGCCTGCAGCATGCCTGCCTGTTCCAGATAGGCCATGCTTTGCGGCAACAGGCTTTCGCCAATGGAGAAGCGCGGAAAATGTTGCCGCTCCAGCACCAGCACATTGCGGCCGGCCTGACGCAGCAGCGCAGCAGCTACGGCACCCGATGGGCCTGCGCCGATGATGGCGACGTCAACGTGTTCGTGCTGTTCGATTGCTTGAGGGGTGGAGTGCATTATTGGTTGTGAATATCGCTGTCTGTTTGGCCGCGGCCCTGGATAACGCGCGAGCTTACGTCTTCCGGTTCGCTTTGGAAACTGGCATTCATTGTCGGTACAATGCGCCAGCCTTATACCCGCGCTCATTTTGCGAGCCACATCGTTCATCCATGGAAACCACTTCAACGCCTGCGCATATTCATTCGTTTGTGCCGGAAACCGCATTTGGTGTCTGGTTCCTGCGCACGTATACGTGGGAGCACCATGTGCTGCGCGTCGCCATCAATGACCTCAAGCGGCTGATCACCACGCCGTTGCCCGAGGCACCTGTGCTGGTGGATGTGGGTTGCGGCCAAGGGATTTCGTTCCGGCTGCTGGAGCAGGCGTTTGCCCCGCAGCGCATTGTTGGTGTGGATTGCCATGCGCCGTCGCTGGATGCGGCTCGCAAGGCAGGTCACGCTATCGGCACGCCTGTCGATGTCATGCACGGCGACTGCGCGGCACTGCCGCTGCCTGATGCCTGCGCCGACATCGTCTTCTGCCACCAGACCTTTCATCATCTCGTTGAGCAGGAACGTGCGCTGGCTGAATTCCGCCGCATATTGAAACCGGGCGGCGTGCTGCTGTTCGCCGAATCGACCGATGCGTACATCAAATCCTGGGTGATCCGCTTGCTGTTCCGGCATCCCATGGAAGTGCAAAAGAGCGCCGACGGTTATCTGCAGATGCTGCGTGCCGGTGGTTTCGCGTTTGATCAGCGCAACGTTTCGCTGCCGTATCTGTGGTGGAGCCGCGCCACGGATTTCGGCCTGTTCGAGCGCCTGGGCCTGCATCATCCCAAGCCGGGCAAGCGGCGCGAGACGCTGGTCAACGTCGCCGCTACCAAGCCCGCCGACTGATGTGCTCGGCGGGCAGCGTGCACGGGTATCTTATTTCTTGTGCGACGCTTTCTTGGTAGGCGTTGCGTTCGTGGCGGGCTCGGCTTTCCCGAGTGTCACGACTTCGCCCTTCAGGGCCACGCCTGACATGAGTGCGCCTGAGCCGCACGTGAACTCCGTCGCGCTGGCGGTCAGGTTGTTCTTGTAGTTGCTCTTGATGTTGATGACCGCGTTGCCACCCATCTCGCGGGCGCGTTCCTGCAAGGCCAGCACGGCCGACAGGAAGACGTACTGGCAAGCGGCTTCATCGCTGCGGCCGACACCGTTGGTCTTCTTGTTGGTGGCGATCTCGCCCATCGACTTCACTACGGCCGCGTGGTTCTGGCCGGCAAAGCTCAATGCGATGTCACTGCCCACCTTTTCCGAGCCTGGGCTCTTGAGCGCGGCATCGATCGAGTAGGTCTCGACATCGTTGCGGGCGAAGGCGGCGGTGCTCATCGTGGCGACGCACAGGGCAGCCAGCATCAGGTGACGTTTCATTCCAGACTCCTTGTTGTTGTATTGCAGTTGGGGAAGGGACTGACAACAGCTTGACGGTGGATTACTTGGCAGACTCGATCGTCACCAGCTCGCCGCTCACGCGCAGCGCGGCCGACACGCCGCTGACGCCGCAGGTGTAGTTGTTCGCGTCTTTGCTCACGGTCGAGTGGAACCAGGTCTTGATGTTGATGACAGCGTTGGCGCCACGGTCGTGCGCAGCGTTGGTCAGTTGGCGCAGGGCATCGGCCAGCGTGGCGTTGCAGATTTCGACTTCGGTGGCGGTCTTGCGCGGCGGGTGCGACGACTTGGTGACTTCGCCCAGCTGGGTCACCACGGCCGGGTGCGGCTGATCACCAAAGTACAAGGCGACCCCGGGTGCGAATTGCTGCGATTGCAGCACCGGCTGGATCGGATACGTCTTCACCTCGGTGCCGGCGTGGGCCGCCTGGGCGAGCATGGCCAGTGCGCCGGCAGCCAGCAGCAGTTGGGTCTTCATCGAGAGCACTCCTGTTCTTGTTGTTGCGTTGAAAAATCGCCATCGCGGCCGATGCTGGCGGCGTTGGCGTCAAACATCAGCCCGGCGCAACTGCCACCGAAGCCGAAGGAAATGGACAGTGCGCGCTCGATGTGTGCCGGGCGCGTCTTCTGTACCAGCGGCAGGCCCATCACCGCCGGGTCGGGCGTTTCAATGCCGACCGAGCCCGCGACAAAGCCGTCGCGCATCATCAGCAAGGTATAGATGGCTTCGTGTGCGCCTGCTGCGCCCGGTGGATGCCCGGTGAGCCCCTTGGTGGACGAGAACGCCGGCACTTCCGCGCCGAACACGGCTTGCAGGGCCAGCACTTCTTCCACATCGCCCGATGGCGTGGAGGGGCCGTGGGTGTTGATGTAGTCGAGCGGCGCGCCGGCTTCGTCCACCGCTGCCTGGATGGCGCGGGCAATGCCGGGCGCGCGGGGCGACACCATGGAGCCCACATCGGTGCTCTGCCCGAAGCCGGTCAGCTCGGCATAGATGCGTGCACCGCGTGCCCGCGCATGCGTGAGCGACTCCAGCACCAGCATCCCCGCGCCCGAGCCCAGCACGAAGCCATCGCGTGCTGTGTCGTAGGGGCGTGAGGCCCGCTGCGGCATGTCACCCGGCGCCCGTGAGAGCGCTCCCATGGCATCGAAGAACAATGCGTAGCTGTCGTGCAGTTCTTCCGCGCCACCGGCGAGCATGATGTCTTGCTGGCCCGATTGAATCCAATGCGCTGCCTGCCCGATCGCCAGGGCTGACGTGGTGCACGCGGATGACGGCGAATAGCTGATGCCGCCCAGCCCGAACACCTGCGCGAGGTTGGCCGACACCGTGCTGCTCATCACCTGCGGCACGATATAGGGCGAGGCGCGCTCCACGCCGCGTGCGCGTACGGCGTCCAGCGCGGTGTCGTACGCGGCCAATGCGCCGCTGCCCGAACCCGCGACCAGGCCGGCGCGCGGCGATTGCAGTGCCGCCATGTCGAGCCCGGCATCCTCAACGGCCTTGCGCGCGGCGTGGCACGCCATGCGAGCGGTCTCGCCCATAAAGCGCTCGAATTTGCGCGCAAACGGGGGTTCGTCGTGCACAGACGCCAAACCCGCCACTTGGCACGACAGCCCCAACGCTTGCCAGCCGGGAATGTGCATGAGCCCTGAGCGCCCGTCGCGCAGCGCGGCGGATACCGCGTCGAGCGTATTCCCCAGGCAGCTCACGATGCCAAGGCCCGTGACGACCACGCGTTCGGACGCTCTGGCAGTGCGCGATGACGGGGACAATCGGCGGCCGTGCATCAGTTGGCGCGCTTGAAGATCAACGACGTGTTGATGCCGCCGAACGCAAAGTTGTTGCTCATCACGTAGTCGACATGCAGCTCGCGTGCGCTGCCGGCGATGTAGTCCAGCGGCGCACACGCCGGGTCCACATTCTCCAGATTGAGCGTGGGTGCAAACCAGTTGCGCTTCATCATCTCGATGGTCCACCACGCTTCGATGGCGCCACACGCGCCCAGCGTATGGCCGATGTAGCTCTTGAGCGAGCTGATCGGCATCGTGGGGCGGAACACCTCGGCGGTGGCCTGGCTTTCGGCCACGTCGCCCAGATCGGTGGAGGTACCGTGCGCGTTGACGTAGCCGATGGCGTCTTGCGAGAGGCCGGCGTCTTGCAGCGCGAGGCGCATCGCATGGCTCATGGTGGCGGCGGTGGGCTGCGTCATGTGCGCGCCGTCGGAGTTGCAGCCGAAGCCGACCACCTCCGCATGGATGCGCGCGCCGCGTGCGACAGCGTGGTCGTAATCTTCGAGCACCAGCGTGGCTGCGCCTTCGCCCACCACCAGACCGTCGCGCGCCTTGTCGAACGGGCGCGGCGTGAGGTGCGGTTCGTCATTGCGCGTGCTGGTGGCGTAGAGCGTGTCGAACACCGCCACGGCCGGTGCGGACAGCTCCTCCGCACCGCCGGCCAGCATCAGCGTCTGCTTGCCGGTGGCGATGGCTTCGTACGCATAACCGATCGCCTGGCTGCCCGATGCGCACGCACACGAGGTGGGGATGATGCGGCCCTTCAAGTCCCAGAACAGCGCGACATTGACGGCCGTGGTGTGCGGCATCATCTGCACGTAGCTGTTGGAGGTCACGCCCTGCATCGAACCCGTATCGAGCATGCTGCCGAACGCGCGGATCGGCTGCACCGAGCCGGACGACGAGCCGTACGCCACGCCCATGCGGCCATCGGCGATGGAGGTGTCGCCGGTGAGTCCGGCATCGGCCAGTGCCATTTCGCTTGCGCGTACGGCGTACACCGACACCGGCCCCATCGAGCGCGTCTTCTTGCGTGGGTAGTCCGCAGGCGTGGTGAAGGAAGGCAGCGGGGCGGCCAGGCGCGCGTGCAGGGTGTCGAAGTAGTCCCACTCCGGCATGCGGCGCACGGCGTTGCGGCCTTGTTCGATGGCCGATTGGATGTCGCTCCACTCGGAGCCCAGGGCGGTGACGCCGCCCATGCCGGTCACAACAACGCGCTTCATCAGACGATCCCGCCGTTGACGCCGATCACTTGCCGGGTGACGTACGACGCTGCATCCGACATCAGGAAGCCCACCACCGAAGCCACCTCCGCCGGCTGCCCGACGCGGTTCATCGGCACGGTCTGCAGTGCGTGGTCCAGGTGCTCCATGTGCGACAGCATTTCGGTCTCGATCAGCCCCGGTGCCACGCAGTTCACGGTGATGTTGCGCGACGCCAGTTCCACCGCCAGCGCCTTGGTCGCGCCAATCAACCCGGCCTTGGCGGCGCTGTAGTTGACCTGCCCACGGTTGCCCATCACGCCCGACACGGACGCGATGGTGACGATGCGCCCGCCCTTGCGCGCCCGCACCATCGGCATGGTGAGCGGGTGCACTACGTTGTAGAAGCCGTCCAGGCCGGTTTCCAGCACGATGTCCCAGTCTTCGTCCGTCAAGGCGGGGAAGGCAGCGTCGCGCGTGACGCCCGCGCACAGGACGATGCCGTAGTAGGCGCCGTGCGCTTCCACGTCAGCTTCCAACTGCGTACGGCAGGCGTTGCGGTCGCGCACATCAAACTGCAGCACGCGTGCCGTACCGCCCTGCGCCTGAATGCCAGCGACGACGGCTTCGGCCTCGTTGCGGCCGCTGCGGCAATGCACGGAAACGTCGAACCCGTCCGACGCCAACTGGTAGGCGATGGCGCGGCCGATGCCGCGGCTGGCGCCCGTCACAAGAACACGGCGGCTCATGCTGTGAAACTCCCTTCGATGAATGCTTGAAAATCGGTCGGCTGGTACACCTTGATGACGGCCTTGGCCAGCGTCGGTCCATCGGCGCTGATTGTGCACTCGTACGCGCCGTGGCCCTCGTCACCGCGCAGCACCTCGCGCGCGTGCACGCGCAACGGTTGTCCGTGCGTGAAAGCCGGCACGCTGGCTTCGTACTTGCGCGAGCCGAGCAGCACGCCAGGCCGCGCCAGTTTGCCGTCACGCGTAGAGAGCAAGCCAACGTGCGCGGCAATCGCCTGCGCCATCAGTTCGATGCCGATCCACGCCGGCATGTTGCCGGCTGCGTCGGCATACCAGGCAGCGGGGTCGACATGAGCCACAGCGGCCACGGATTCGTCATCCCATTCGTCCACGCCCGCGAGCAGCAGCATGGTGCCGCGATGGGGCACGATGGATTCGATAGGCGCAATAGGAAAGTCGGCGCGCATGCTTATCCTCGGCCCAGGATCAGGCTGGCGTTGCTGCCGCCGAACGCAAACGAGTTACTCATCACATACTGGCCGGCGCCCAGGCGGCGGTCATCTTCGATCAAGTCGAGCGTGGGCAGCGCGGGGTCGACTTCGCCATCCCACAGGTGGCGCGGCAAGGGTGTGCCCTCGTGCGCGAGGGTGAGCCACGCAAAGCCAAGTTCGGTCGCGCCAGCCGCGCCCAGCGTGTGACCGGTCAGCGGTTTGGTGCCACTGGTCGGCACGCCGTGTGCAAACACGCGCGCCATGAGATGCGCTTCCATCTCGTCGTTCTTGCGTGTGGCGGTGGCGTGCAGGTTGACGTAGCCGATGGCGCTGGCGTCGATGCCCGCATCGGCCAGCGCGGCACGCAAGGCGCGTTCAGCACCGGCGCCGGTGGGGTCGGGCGCAGAGATGTGGTGGGCGTCGCTTGATTCGCCCGCGCCCGCCAGGCGCACTGGCCCAGGCTCGCGCGTCATGAGAAAGACCGCTGCACCTTCGCCGATGTTGATGCCGGCACGATTGCGGCTCATCGGGTTGGTGCGCACGGGGCTGGTCGATTCCAGCGAGGCAAAGCCCTGCAGCGTCAGCTCGCACAGCGAATCCACACCGCCCACGACCACGGCGTCGCACAGATTCAGGCCGAGCAACCGGCGGGCGGAGGCGAATGCCTTGGCGCTCGACGTGCAGGCCGTCGACACCGTATAGGCGGGGCCGGTGGTGCCCAATGCCGCCGCCGCAAAAGGCGCCAGCGTGCCGATCTCCATCTGGCGATAGTCAAATGCCGGCGGCAGCGTGCCGTGCGCCTTGGCATGGCGCAGCGCCGCTTCTGCCGCGTCGATACCCGAGGTGCTTGTGCCGAGCACGATGCCGATGCGGTGCGCACCGTAGTGCTCGCGCGCGGCCGTCAATGCCGGCTCGATCTGCGCCAGCGCGGCCAGCAGCAGCCGGTTGTTGCGGCAATCATAGGCGGCCAAAGACGCTGGTGGCGCCAGCGCGAGTGAAGCCACCGCGCGCCCGACGATGGCGGTTGTGCCGTCGGGCCGCTCGGCCGCCACCATGCCGGGCGCGTGCCCGGCCGCCAGATTGCGGCGGATGGCATCCACGTCATCGCCCAGCGCGTTGACCATCCCCAACGCATGCAGGTAGGCAGTAAAAGCAGTCATGAGGATCGATGTCTCGCAATCTGTGGCTTGGGTTGCCTCGGCGGCATCCCCAGCGGCGCCAATGCCACGGCAATGACGATACCCAGCGCCAGCGTCATGCCAAAGCTGCGCAGCACCGGCATGGCACTCGTACCAAGCAGGCCGAACGACAACAGCGTGGTCGCGGCTGACAGCAGCACGCCCACCCATACACCGCCAATGTCCGCATGCTGGCGCGTACAGCCTTCTCGCAGAAACACAGCGTAGTTGGCGCCCACGCCAAGCACCAGCATCAATGCCAGCCAATGGAACAGGTTCAGCGGAATGCCCGCATAACCGTACACGGCAAAGGTGATGCCGACCGCGCAGACCACCGGCAGCGTCACCCGTACGCCGGCCGAGAGCCCATAGCGCACGCAGAACAGGGCGAGGATCAGAGTGAGCGCCCCGGCCAGCCACCAGGCGCTGTCGATGCGGTACGTGGCGAACAGGCGCGCCACGCTGGCGGGCTTGTCGACAAAACGGATGCCCGCGTCGCCATGTGCCAAGGCGGCAAGCGAGGGCAATTGCACGGCGCTCGCGCCCGTCGGAATGACGATGGCTGCAAACGTGGGCGATTGCGCGCCAGGGTTCGCAACCTGGCCGAGCCAGAGGTGGCGGTACGGCTGCGACCACGGCATCGCCAGCCAGGCATCGACGGTGAGGGTGCCGTTACCGCTGCGTGCAAAGGCGTTGATGTAGGCGGCTGCCACGTCGGGGCGGAATCCGGCGTCAACCAATGTGGTGGTCAGCGCCTGCGGATCAGCAAATACACGCTTGGCAAGCCGCTCGCGGTCTTCAGCTTGCTGGTGTGCAGACGGCACGAATTGCGCGACGGATTGCGCACCCTTGAGTAGCGCACCGGCAATCGGCGCTTCCAGCTTGCGCTGCAGGGCTTCCGCGCGCTGCAGAACTTGCTCGGCGGAATCGCCCTTCACGACGAAGAACTGCGTGCTGTTCTCCACGCCAATGGCCTCACGCACCACGGCTTCCTGCCGGGCGAGTTCCGGATGGCGCTGGATCAGCAGGTGGATGTCGTCATCACTGGTCAGGCGCAGCCAACCGGGCACGGCCGCCGCTGCGGCCAGCGCCAGGCACAGCCAGGCGCCGCGGCGTGTCAGCGCGGCTTGCCAGCCGCCCAGCCAGCGCGCAGCTCGACCATAGGTGCGGCGCGACTGAGGTGGTGCGTTCACCAGCAGGGCGGGGAGCAGCGAAGCGACCGACAGGAAAGCCGCCCCGATCCCCGCGATGGCGAAGCACGCGATCTGGCGCAGCGCCGGAAACGGCACACCGACCAGAATGGCGTAACCGAGCAGGCTGGTGGCGAGTGCCACCAGCAGCGCCGGCCGCACATCGCGTGCGCTGCGCCGTGCATCTTGTCCGCTTTCTGCGCCAAGGTGGCTGACGAAGTATTGGATGGAGTAATCCACCGCCTCGCCAATCAGGCTGGCGCCGAACACCAGCGTCAGCAGATGCAGCTTGCCGAACACGAGCAGCGTGGCCGTCAGCGCAAACACGATGCCGATACCCGTGGACAGGAACCCGAGCAGCAAATAGCGCGGCGAGCGGAACACCCACAGCATCAGCAGCGCAATGCCGACCGTGGAGATGATGGCGATCCGATGCAGCTCCTGCTCCGAAGCGTTGCGCGCGGCCGCCGCGTAGAACACCGCGCCCGTGCGCACCACGGTGACGTCGGGAAAGGCGCGCGCGAGCGATTGCTCGGCCTGGGCGACTGCGCTGCGCACATCGGCCTGCGTCTGTCCGTCGTAGGCGGAGGCGGACAGGGTGGTGGTGACCAGCACGCTCGTGGTGTTGTCGTGCCGGGCGATCAGGAAATTGTCTTCCAGTTCCAGGCGCGTCGCGGCCAGCGGCAGCTCAGCCAGCCAGTGGCCGAGCCAGCCGAACGGATCATCGGCCAATGGAGCGCTCAGGCCGGTTTCAACCGGTGCGTACAGCCGTTGCGCGAGCAATGCCGGAAGCGCCGTGGACGGATCCTCCAACGCAGCGCGGTCGGCGGCGCTCAGCAACCCGAAGCGATAGGGCTGGTAGAAACGCGTGATCTGGCTGGCGTCAAATGGCGGCAGCTGGGCAATCACGTTGCGGAAGGCTGGACTGCGTTTGAGCTGTCCGCCAAGCTGCAGTGCGGCTGTTTTGGCGTGGTCTGCATTGCGGCTGCTGACCAGGAACACGGCGCGATCGCCCAGCGACGCTGCGAGCGTGTCGACGGCCTTTTCGGCCACCGGGTCGGCCTCGGTCGCGGGCAGCAGCGCGAGCAAATTGGTCTGCAGCGCCGTGCCATCGTGCAGGCGCACGCCGCAATAGAGCACGGCGGCCACGACCAGCGCCAGCCAACCGAGCCGGATGGCCCACGTAGCTTGGCCAGACTGGCGCAGGGCAAACTCCTGCGCCATCAGGGCGCCCCCAGCAGCGTGCGTTCCGCCGCGTTGGGCGCATCCACCCGCGTGCTGCCCGTGAACTCGATGCGGGTTTCGTCGCCGTTGGCCGATTGAATGCGGATGCTGCGCACGTAGGTGTCACCCGTCAGGTCGAGGCCACGCAACGCCTCGGCGAGCTGCGGCTGGGCGGGAATTAACCGCAGGTGCCAGCGGCTGGCGTTGCCTTGCGCATTGACGTTGAACTGCGAATACAGCGCCGACAGGTCGCCCGCCAGCATCGCGCGCATCATGCGCGAGACCTGCGCCACGCCGGCAGCATTGCGCGCGCCGCGTGTCATGGGTTTGTCGTTGGCATCGAGCGTGGTGACGCCGGTGTCCGTCATCACGTACGTCATGCGGGTCGGCTGCTCGATGCGCCAGAGCGCGCCCTGGTCACGCAGAAAGAGAAGCGTGCCGCTGCTTACCAGCGGCTTTTGCATGGCCTGCAGCGATTGCGTCTGCACGAACTGTGCGCGCACACCTTTGGCTTGTGCCAACTGCGCCGCCACTTGTGAGACGAGCGCGCTGTCCTGCGGTACTTCCGTGGGAGCTGCGCTGGCGAACGAACACGTTGACAGCGCCAGCGCGGTCGCCCAGGCGCGCACGGTGTGGGTCAGCGCAGCCATGCCCGCTCCACACGTTCGATCATCACGGGCGGCGAGACGAATTGCAGCTCACCGGTGCGGGCGCACACCGCCACCTGCGTGGTATGGCCTTTTGTGAGGCGCGCACCCGATGCGCAATCGACGATTTCGTAGCCGATCTTCAGACGGTTTTGGTATTCCACGAGCGCGGCGCACACCTCGATCTGCTGGCCGTAGGTGGCCGGCTTGATGTACTTGAGGTGGGCTTCCACCACGGGCCACAGAAAGCCCGAATCGCGCATCTCGCGGTAGTCGTAATCGAAGCGGCGCAGCAACGCAGCGCGGCCGATCTCGAAGTACTTCAGGTAGTGGCCATGCCAGCAGACGTCCATGGCGTCGACGTCGTGGAAGGGCACTTCCACGCGGGCGCTGGCGGTCAGCGGCGGCAAGTTCGGTGGCAGCTTCGGCGGCAGGTCACGTGCGGTCACGTTGCGCTCCATGTTCAACGGTGAGCGTGCCGCGCTCGATGGCGAACGTCAGCGCACGCAGGTCAGCTTCCAGCGGCCGGTCTTCGCTCACGAAGGCCGACAGGGTGCTCACATGGTCGACAAACGCCTGCACCGGCGCCGGTACCTTCGTCGACGGGTCGAGCTGGCAGCGCAGCCGCACCGCCTGCACCGCCGCCAGCGTATGCGCGGCGGCCACTTGCTCGGTCAGCTCCAGCACGCGCAGGCAGTCGCGCGCGGCAATCGTGCCCATGCTGACCTTGTCCTGGTTATGCGCCTCGGTCGAGCGCGAAAACACGCTGGCCGGCATGGTGTGCTTGAGCGCCTCCGCCGTCCACGCAGACGACGAAATCTGTACGGCCTTGAAACCGTGGTTGATCGGCGCGCGCTCGGCCGTGGCGCCCGACAGGTTGCGCGGCAGGCCGTTGTTGAACTTGTCGTCCACCAGCAGCGCGAACTGGCGGTCCATCAGGTCGGCCAGGTTGGCGATGGCGGTTTTGAGTGCATCCATCGCAAACGCGATGTGCCCGCCGTAGAAGTTGCCGCCATGTAAGACCTCTTGCGCATCGGGGTCGATCAGCGGGTTGTCGTTGGCGCTGTTGAGTTCGTTCTCGATGTCGCGGCGGATCCACGATTGCGCATCGCGCGCCACGCCGATCACGTGCGGCGCGCAGCGGATCGAATAGCGGTCTTGCACGCGGTGTGCGGAGGTGTCGTCCCAGTCGGCCAGATCGGCGCGGATCCACCCGGCCACTTCGGCCTGGCCGACGTGCGGCTTGGCGGCAAAGATGGTGGGGTGGAAGTGCGCCGCGCGGCCGTCGAGTGCCACCGTAGCGAGCGCCGTCAGGCGGGAAGACAGGCGAATCAGTTGCTCTGCGCGCGCGTAGGCCAGGCACGCCAGGCCCGTCATGACCGCCGTGCCGTTCATCAGCGCGAGCCCTTCCTTGGGAGCCAGCGTGATCGGCGCGTGGCCGATCTGTTGCCACGCACTGGCGGCGGATTGCAGCTCGCCATTGAAGAGCACATCGCGCTCGCCGACCAGCGCGGCGGCCACGTAGGACAGCGGCGTCAGGTCGCCGCTCGCGCCCACCGAGCCCTCGGCCGGAATGCGCGGCAGGATGCGGTGGTTGACGAGATCGGCCAGGCGCTGCAGCAGCACGAAGCGCACGCCCGAGTACCCGTGCGCCAGCGAGTTCAAGCGCGCGGCCACCACGGCCAGCGTTTCCGAGGCCTCCAGGTGCCGGCCCATGCCGCAGCCGTGGTAACGCGTGAGTTGCAGCGGCAGGGCTTCGACTAGTGCCATCGGCACGCTGACCTGGCAGGCATCGCCGTAGCCGGTATTCACGCCGTAGATGGTGGCGCCTTCGGCCAGGCGCTCACGCAGGAATTGCGCGCCGCGCTCGATGCGGAAGCGCCAGGCGGCGTCGGCGTTGAGCGCCACGGGCTGCGCGCCGCGCGCGATGGCAACCACGTCCTCGATCGTCAGATGGCGGTTGCCGATGACAACGGGCTTGATGTGGGGCTCTGTGTGCCGCTCTGTGGTCACATTCAGATCGTGTTCAGCCATGGGCGGTGTCCATGTTCTTGGAAGCGCGAGGACGCGCCCAAAAATCGAAGAAATTGAACCATTGGAAAGGCGCCTTGCGGCAATAGTGTTCGAGCCGTTCCGCGTAGCGTTGCGCGAATCCGCCCAGGTGGCGTGCACGTTCGGCGCGCGGCAGCTCGATACGTTCGGCAAACGGTTCGAAGTAGAGGGTGTGGTCCTGGCCCGTCTTCAGGCAGAAGAACAGGTACACCGGGCAGCCCAGGGCATGCGCCAGCACATACGGCCCTTGCGCGAACTGCGCGGGTGCGCCCAGAAAGCTGGCCTCCACCGTACGCCCCGACTCATGCGCGGGCACGCGGTCGCCTACGATCACCAGCAGTTCGCCGGCGTCGATGCGCTCCTGCATCAGCATGGCGGTGGCGGGGCCGAAGTCGGTCACTTGCATCAGGTGCGAGACGACATCCGGATGCGCCTGCGCCAGCACGTGGTTGAAGCGCCGCGCGTGCTCGGTGTAGACCACCGCTGTTACCTTGGCGTGGCCGTTGCGGGCGGCCAGCGCGCGGGTCATCTCCAGGTTGCCCAGGTGCGCGCCGATCACCAGTGCACCGCGTCCGCTGGCGACGAGGGCCTCGAACGCAGTCGGGTCATCAAAGCGTACGCGCTCGCTTTTGACCTGGCCTGACCATGCCGCCAGCTTGTCGAGCCCCGACTGCGCAAAGGCGATCATCTGGCGGTACGCGCTCAGCCACCCCGGCTGCGGCATGCCCGCCCCTGGCGATGCCGAATGCAGCCGAGCAAAGTATTGGCGCGATGCGTCCCGCGCCGTGCGCCCCGTCAGCAGGAAGTACGCGACGATCGGGTACAGCCACAGCGAGGTGAAGCGCGTACCGAACAGGCGACAACTCAACGCCAGCAACTGCATGCCGAGCTGGCTGCCGCGCTCGGCCATGCGCCACCAGCCGTGCGAATTGTCGTGAGATGCACCCGGCGTTTTGTCCGGTGTGGACGGATGGCGCCAGCGCGGCATGAACTTGCCGGCCAACAGCAGCGGCAGCCGCACCAGCATGCCGGCCACCATGCGCGTGTGGCTCTTGCTGATGCGCACGTTGTCCCACAGCACGTCAAAGTGAGACAGACCGCCGGGCTCGTAGGTCACCCGTGTGGGCAGCGTGACGATGCGCGCGCGGCGCCAGTGCAGGCGTACCAGAATCTCGATGTCGAAATCCATGCGCGTGGGCAGCGCCACGTCGTCGATCAGCTTGCACGCCAGTGCCAACGGGTAGATGCGGAAACCGCACATCGAATCCCGAATGTCGAACGACAGCGTTTCGATCCACACCCACACGTGTGTGAGGTAGCGGCCGTACAGGCGCGCCTTGGGAACGCTCTCGTCGTAGACCGGGCGGCCGAGGATGACTGCGTCAGGCGAGGCGGCTGCGGCTGCCAGGAAGCGCGGCACGTCCGCGGCGTCATGCTGGCCGTCGGCGTCAATCTGCAGGGCGTGTGTATAGCCGGCAGCATGTGCTGCACGCAGGCCGGCCATCACGGCAGCGCCCTTGCCGCCGTTCTGTGGCAGGCGCAGCAGCGTCACCTGCGATGCGTACTGCTGCGCCAATGCGGCCAGCACGGCTTGCGTGGCCGCATCGCTGCCATCGTCGACGATGAAGATCGGCAGCCCGTGCACCGCCAAGTGCGCCACCGTATTGCCGACGGCGTCCTTGTGGTTGTAGATCGGGATGACGATAGCCGTGGTGACAACAGTCGGTGGGGTCATGCCGACTCCTGATGCACCAGCACGCCCGAAGCGCAGTCACGCGCCCCAAGCCGGGCGACAAAGCGCACGCGGCTGCGCTCGGGCTCGTGTGTGAGCCGTAGTGACACGACTGCGCCCGGCGGCACGGGGGCCATGAACTTCAACTGATCCACCGAAGCGATGGCGCGTACAGCGTTGTTGCGGGTCGCGGCCAGGCGCACCGCCCAGTCGATCAGCACCACGCCCGGCAGGATCGGCAGGCCAGGGAAGTGGCCTGCAAAGTGAACCAGGTCGGGGCTGACGCGCAGTTCGTAGTGGTCGCCTTCGGCGTCGCTCACGTGCGCGAGGGTTTCAAAGCCTTCCACGCCGGGCCGGAAGGCAGCAGCCACGGCGGCGGCCGGCAACTTGCCGCGCGCATCCACCGGCATGGCCATGCAGAAGCGCCAGCGGCGGGGGATCAACGTCGGTTCGGTGTAAGCGGAGAGATGCCGGCGCAGCGTCTTGGCCAGGGCCACGCGGCCCTGTGTACGCAGCGCTTCCACACCGGCCGGCGTGAGCGCGACCAGCGCGCCCAGGCGTTCGCGTGCCAGGTGTTTGCTGGATTGGCCAGCCAACAGTGTCGCTGCCGCACGTGTGACAAACGGATGCGTGCCGAGCCAACCCTCAACCTCCGGCAGCGAGACACGCTTGCCGTCCACCTTGACCACGCGGTCCAGCCGACCGCGCAGCAGGAAGCGGCCGCTGTCGTCAAACGCGATGGCGTCGTCGGTGCGGTGCCAGTCTGGGTGCGGCAGGTGTGGCGAGCGCACGGCAAGCGCGCCATCGTCTTCCTGGCGGATCTCGACGCGGGCAAAGGGTTGCCACGCCAGCGTTTGGTCCTGACGGCGCCAGGCAATGCCGCCGGTCTCGGTGCTGCCGAACACCTCAATGGGCGCGCTGCCATGTGCGGTTGCGAATGCCGTGGCGGCTGCCGCGTCCAGCGGCCCACCGGACGAGAACACCGCCGGCAGCCCCGACAGCGCTTCAAACCCCGGCAGTTGCGGCCAGCGCGCCAGTTGCGCGGGGCTCGAAACAAATGCCGCGGTAGGGCGCTGCGCCAACGCGCTCTGCAAGGCTGCGGGTTCGGTATGGGTTTGCCGGCTGAGCGCACGCCCAGCCGCCAGCGGCCAGAACACCCGAAACAGCAACCCATAGATATGGTGATGCGGCACGCTCGCCATCATGGCGCCCGTGCCGATCTGCGCGCCCCATTGCTGCTCCAGGGTTACGACTTCCGCGTCGAACTGCGCAAGCGTCTTATGGATCGGCTTGGGCGTGCCGGTGCTACCCGAGGTGTACAGGGTGAGGGGGGCCTGTGGGTCAATCGCGCCGAGGACCGTTTCGGCGTGCAAGTCCAGCAGCGCCGCCAGGCTGGCGTCGGTGACCAGCACATCAAAGGCACCGTTCAGCGTGTCCAGATAGGCCGGCGCAGCGCTGGCAGGAACGACCACGTGCTTGCCGCACGCGAACAGCGCGAACAACGCACAGGTGAAATCGAACGGGTCGTCAACGCACAGGGCATAGCGTGTCGACGGTTGCTTGGCGAATGCCGCGGCGTAAGCCATGACGCGGGTGCGGAACGCCTCGTACGTGATGGCCGTTGCGCCATCAACGCAGACTACGGCGTTGTTTGTGCGTACGTTTGATAGCAGGGCATGCAGAGCGATCATGCGGCCACCTCCATTGCCATGTCGCTTTTTCTGCCTTGGTGGCGTCGGTGTCTGGCGCTATTCGCGGCCGTGCGCATCCCCACTGCGTGGGGCCCCTGCTTACTGCTCATAGCGGCCCTCCGAAGGCGCATGCGGCCGCACGACCCAATGGCGGAATGCCGCCTCGGCCGCAATCAACACACCCACCAGCACATAGGCGATCACGCCGTTGTACAGCGCCCAGGCGCCGCGCGACCAGTACAGCGCCGCCACCACGGCGGTCAGCCCGTTGAGCGCAAAGAACACGCACCACACCTGCGTGACGCGCCGCGTATAGCGCACGGCACGGGGTTGCAGATCGGGCAGGCGCATGCGCGCGAATTTTTCGATCATGGAAGGGCCCGAGCGCAGCGTGGCTGCAAAGCTCAGCAGCAGCCCGGCATTGACCAGCGCCGGATACAGGCGCAGCAGCAACTCGTTATCGGTAATGGCCACGGCCGCCGATGTACATGTGAGCGTGCCAGCGATCAGCCAATCGAGCGGCGTGAGCTGGCGCAGCAGCGTCGACACGCTGCCGGCCCCGACCCACCGCTGCGCCCACAGCAGCGCCAGCAGCGCGATGCCGGCGTAGCGCGGCTTGCCGAAATGCCAGGCGCCGATCAATACGACCGGGTAGGCGATTTTCAGCAGGGCCTGCGTGGCGCCGCGCACCCAGCGGGGCAGGGTGGCGGATGGGGGGATCAAACGGTCAGATTGCGCGGGCATGCGCGCTTGCATCCGGTTATGCCGCCAGCAGCGATTCAACCGCGACGATCACATCGCCCACCGTACGCACGGTCTTGAATTCTTCCGGCTTGATGCGGCGGCCCGTCATCTCTTGCAGCTTGATGGCCAGGTCCACGGCATCGATGCTGTCCAGATCCAGCTCTTCAAACAGATGCGCCTCCGGTGTCACGCGCTCAGGGGCGATATCAAAGTTCTCTTTGAAAATGGCGCGGATGCGTTCGAGGATCTCGGTGTCCGTCATGATGTGGTTTTCTCCCTATATTTGCCGGTGCGCTGGTGCGCTGGTGCGATTCCGGCGGCGCGATTATTGTTGGCTCTTAACGAGTGCCGCAAGTGTATTCACGGAGCGGAAATGCTCGCGGGTCTGTTCGTCATTGGCGGCAATCGTCAATTGATAACGCTTGCGCAGCACGATGCCGATTTCCAATGCATCAATGGAATCCAGGCCGATGCCGTTGGTATCGAATAACGGGGCGTCGTCGTCGATATCGGCCGGTGTCATGTCTTCCAGATCGAGTGCCTCGATCAGGAGTTGCTTAATTTCGAGCTTCAAGGAATCCATATTGCAGAAGATGGTCGGTGATATGGGTTTCAATGCCGGAGGTCAGCGCCCGTGCAGCCAGGGCTGACGGCGCACCTTCCGGCACGTATTGGGCAACGCTCACGGGCGCCAGCACCGCCACCTTGATGCAGAACGCGCGCGGCGGCACGTCGTACCAGCGCATGGCCTTGGTGAGGGCAGGCGGATCGCAATCCATCAGCACGGGCACGATGGGCGCGCCCACGTTGAGCGCCATGTGCGCAAACCCGCGCGAGAACGGGTGCAAGCGGTCCTTGGCCGGGCTGCGCGAGCCTTCGGGGAAGATGATCATGGTGTAGCCGGCAGCCAGTTGGCGTGCACCGGCTTCCACGAGTTCGGTCGGGTCCGCATTGCTGATGTATTCCGCCGAACGCACGATGCCCCAGAAGCACGGGTTGCCCCAGTGCGCGTTCTTGACCACGCAGCACGCACGTGGCGTGAGCGAGAGCAGCACCACCACATCCAGATACGTCGGGTGATTGGCCACCACGATGGCTGGGCCACCCGCGCGCAGCCGCTCGGCGCCCTGCATGTCCAGCGTCATCACGCCCAGCCATTGCAGCGCGCGCACCAGTGCCCGGAAAAACCAGTGAATGATGAAGGTGACGGTGCGCTGGCGCGAGGCGCGATGCGGCCACAGCCATGCCAGCGGAAACACGATGAGGGAAAACAGCACGCCGCAGATGCCGAAGACGACAAAGGCCAGCCCCGTCGCCACCAGGCGCCATGTCTTGTTGATGCGCGTGCTCGATGTGCTCGGACGTGTCATAGCCCCTCGCGCCATTGCCACGTCCAAGCGCCGCCGGCGTGCTGCCACGTGCTGAAGGTGTGCGTGGCCAGGCTGTGCAGGACGGCCTGGCTTTGCGTAGTCATGAGGGATGCGTGCTGTGCTGCATCAGCGGGCGCGCCATGCGAGCACACCAGCGAACCTGTGGCCGTGCCATCGAGCAGAATGGCCAGCGCGCGTTCATCCACCTCGTCGGCCACGGTGCCGAAGCGCGCATCCGCGGGCTCATCCGCATAGACGAGCAGCACCGGCGAGGCCGGGTCCGCCGTGTATTGCGCGTGCGCTTCGAGCAGCGCCAGACCCAGCGTGGCGGGGCCGGCGGACACAGCAATGGCGGGCGACGTGTCGCCGCGCGCAATGCTGAACACGCCGCTCATGGCGTTGAGTACGGACAGGCTGAAGGCGGTGGGGGAGACCGGCTCGGCGTTTTCGATGTCGGCCAGGATGCCGGCGGTGCGGCGCAGTTCACCGTGCCGGGACGCGAAGACCATACGCACATTGGGCACGTCTGCCGCGCAATCGTGTGCGACTTTCAACGCGCTTTTGGAAAGCGTGCTCAGGCGACGTCGCACCATCGGTTCAATAAAACCGAGGTCGGGCGAAGAAACTGAATCCGAACCAAGAGCAGGCCAGCAGGACCAGCGAGCAACCGGGATAGTCCAGTGCAAATCGGGCATATCGGTGTTCGCGTAGGGAGCAGGGCCAGTGCCCGCAGTATTGCGGCGCCCTGGCGCGGGAGCGGCCATTGCGCAAACCCGCGCATTCGCCTCCACCCGATCCGCTCTCGTTGTTATCGATTGATCTGGGTGAACGCACGGGCCGTTAATCACGGCCGATTTTCTCTTTCAATACGCTTGCTATTCCCCAACCCCGGGCCGAATCATACTGAAAAGTTCCCTCCGAAAACAACCACTTGCGTGATTTCGTGTCACATGCGCGACGAAGCCGGAAAAAGTCGAGGGGATATACGAAACGTCCGTGCAAAACCAGTTGGCCGGCATCCGCAGTGCGCGCACGGGGGTGCTCCACCGCCGTGTGGGTAAAACGATGGTTTTAAGTCTTTTGGTTGAGGGCGGGGTGGGCCTCAGTGCGCCCCAAATTGCCCGAACGCTCGCCCGCTCAATTCCAGCGCATCCATGACAGAGCGCTCCACCACGGGCGCCAGCGAGGTCATCATCACCATGACGAGCATCAGCCCCACCACAAGCGTGGCGGCGATACCCACGGCAAACGGGTTCAGCGCTTGCGCCGTGCGCGAGAGGACCGCAAACGCCAGGTTGACGACCAGCATGATGGCGATGATCGGCAGGGCAATGCGCAGGGCCAGCGCAAACACGATCGTGCCGCTGCCGGCGAGCGTCTGCCAGCCCGGATTGGCCAGAGGCGTGGCCGAGACTGGCAGGGCGGTAAAGCTGTCGAACAGCGCATGCAGCAGCACGAGGTGGCCATCTCCGGCAATGAACGCGGTGATGGCCGTGAGGCTGATGAAGCGGCCGAGCAGCATGCTGCTTTCAGTCTGCTGCGGGTCCAGCAGCGAGGCGAAACCCAGGCCGATCTGCACCGACATCAACTCACCGGCGCCGCTGATGGCCGAAAACACGAGCTGCACGCAAAACCCCAGCGTCAGCCCGATCGCCACCTGCAGCAGGGTGATCCACAGCCCTTCGTACGACCCCACCGACACGCTGGCCACCTCGGGCGAAAGCGTTACCATGGGCGCCAGCGCGACGGTGACGATCACGCCGAACGCGATCTTGATCGAGTTGGGCACCTCGGTGTTGGCAAAGGGCGGCGCAATGGCAATGAATGCCAGCACGCGTACCAGCGGCCACCAGTACATGGCGATCCAGCCATTGAGCTGGGTAGCGGTGAACTGGATCATGGTGGCGAGGTTGGCAGAATTCGAGCGCCGACGTCAGCTCGGCTGCGTCAGTTGACGTAGTTCGGGATGTTGGTCAGCACGCCGCGTGTGTAGTCGACGATCACACTGACGATCCACGGGCCGGCCAGGACCATGGTGGCGGCCACGGCCATCAGCTTGGGGATGAACGACAGCGATTGCTCGTTCAACTGCGTGGCAGCCTGGAACACCGCCACCAGCAGGCCCACGACCAGCGACACCAGCAGCATGGGCGCGCCCACCATCATGGCGACCTGCATGGCCTGGCGGGCCATATCCAATACGTACTCGGGCGTCATGGGTGGAAACACTCCAAAAAAGATTCTGGCGGCCTGGCGCGGCCTTGCCGTACTACCTGTACTGTCTGCGGCCGCGCCAGGCCGCCAGAACCGCTACGCTTCATTTTTGGAGCGTTTCCCTGATGCGTTATTGCACAAAGCTCTGAGCCAGCGAGCCCAGCAGCAGGTGCCAGCCATCCACCAGCACGAACAGCATGATCTTGAACGGCAGCGAGAAGATGGACGGCGTGACCATCATCATCCCCATCGACATCAGCACGGCCGCCACCACAATGTCGATCACCAGGAACGGGATGAAGATGGCAAACCCGATCTGGAACGCGCTTTTCAGCTCGCTGGTGACGAAGGCGGGGATGAGCGCACGCATGGGCGTTTGCTCTGGGCTGGCGATGGGCGGCATGTTGCCCATCTTGACGAACAGGGCGAGGTCCGGCTCGCGGGTCTGCTTGAGCATGAACTGGCGCAGCGGCGTGGCGGCCGTGTCCATGGCCTGTTCTACGGTGATCTTGTTGTCGCGCAGCGGCACGTAGGCGTCGGTGTAGACCTTGTCGAGCACCGGCGACATGACGAAGAACGTGAGGAACAGCGCCAGCCCGATCAGCACTTGGTTGGGCGGCGTGGTTTGCGTGCCCAGCGCATGGCGCAGCAGCGACAGCACGATGATGATGCGCGTGAAGCTGCTCATCATCAGGATGATGGCCGGTAAGAACCCGAGCGACGTGAGGAAGATCAGCGTCTGGACGGGCAGCGAGTAGCTCTGGCCGCCGGCCGTGCCCGTGAGCAGCGGCAGACCGGGTTGTGCCTGTGCAAACACAGCGGGCGCCGCGCCCAGCAGTGCCAGTGCAATCAGACAACGAAGGAAAGCGCGCACGTTCATTCCGACTTCCCCGTCAAGTGGCGCTTGAGCTGGATCGACAGCGCGTCGGCAAAGCGGGGTGGCTTGTTGGATGTGCCACTGCCGGGCGTGTCGTCCGGTGTATCGGATGCGGCTTCCACTGGGCGCGGCAGCGTGTGCAGTGTCTGCACGTGCTGTTGCGTGACGCCCAGCACAAGCCACGTGCCCTCCACATCCACGACGACCACCTTTTCGCGGGCGCCCAGCATCTGCTGTGCCACCACGGTGATCACCTGGCCACGCCGTGCGCCCGGGCCGGTGCCGGCACGTTGCTGGAGGCGGCGCAGCAGCCAGCCGGCCGCCACGATCATCGCCAGAACTACAAACAGCCCGCCAAAGGTGCGGGCCCAATCGACTGCGTTATTCATGTCAGCACCTTGCCCGGGGGGAGCAGTGGTTGCGCAGGGTGTGTCGGTCTTGAAGACTTAACGGTTCAACTTACGGATGCGTTCCGACGGCGTGATGATGTCGGTCAGGCGGATCCCGAACTTTTCGTTCACCACCACCACTTCACCTTGGGCGATCAGGTACCCGTTGACAAGGACATCCATCGGTTCACCGGCCAGCGCGTCCAGTTCCACCACCGAGCCCTGCGCGAGCTGCAGCAGGTTCTTGATGGGCACCTTGGTGCGGCCCAGCTCCACCGTCAGCTGCACGGGGATGTCCAGGATCATGTCAATGTCGTTGCGCTGCGCGTTGCCACCGCCAAGGCCGTCGGCCGTCAGGGGCTTGAACACCGGGCTCGGTTCAGCGGCGGCCGCGGCTGGCGGGTTTGAGGCCGCACTGGTTTGGGCACGGTGGGCCGCCTCAAGGGCCATGGCCTCTTCCATCGTCATTTCGACATCAACGTCGTCGGCGTTGGCTTCGGGGTTCATGGTCGGTTCAGTTGTCATCTTCAGACTCCGTGGCAGCCTCGCTGCCGCTCATATTCAGCATGCGGTTGACCCGCAGCGCGTATTGGCCGTTGAACGTGCCGTAGCTGCATTCCATGACGGGCACGCCGTCCACCTTGGCGGTCACGAAATCGTCCAGTTCCACCGGGATCACGTCGCCGGCTTTCATGTTGACGATGTCGGAGAACCGCACCTTGGCCGTGGCCAGGTCAGCAATCAATTCCACCTCGGCCGTCTGCACCTGCTGTGAGAGCAGCCGCAGCCAGCGCTTGTCCACTTCCAGCGCCTCGCCCTGGATGGCGGAGGTCAGCCGGTCGCGGATCGGCTCGATCATGGTGTAGGGCATGCAGATGTGCACGTCGCCGCCGTTGCTGCCCAGCTCGATACTGAAGCTGGTGGTCACCACCACTTCATTGGGCGTGGCCACGTTGGCGAACTCCGTGTGCATTTCCATGCGCAGGAATTCGAAATCGATCGGGTACACCGGCTGCCAGGCCTTGGCGTAATGCTCGAACACCAACTGGAGCATGCGCTGGATGATGCGCTGCTCCACGTCGGTAAAGTCGCGGCCCTCCACACGCATGTGGAAACGCCCGTCGCCGCCAAACAGGTTGTCGACCACCAGAAAGATCAGGTTGGGGTCGAACACGAACAGCGCCGTGCCGCGCAGCGGCTTCACATGCACGAGGTTCAGCGAGGTCGGCACCACCAGGTTGCGGATGAACTCGCTGTACTTCTGCACCTTCACCGGCCCGACGGAGATCTCCGCGTTGCGCCGCATGAAGTTGAACAGCCCGATGCGCCAGTTGCGTGCGAACCGCTCGTTGATGATTTCCAGCGTGGGCATGCGCCCACGGACGATGCGCTCCTGCGAGCCCAGGTTGTAGGTGCGTATGCCAGACGGGGCGTCCTCGACAGGTTCATCGTCTGCCTCGTCGGAGACGCCCTTGAGGAGCGCATCGATCTCCTCCTGGGAAAGAAACTCTTCCTTGAGCATGTCACTGGATCACAAAGTTGGTGAACAGGACGTCCGCCACCGGCGATTCCTTGCCGACGGCCTTGAACACCTCTTCACACTGTTCGACGATTTCCTTGGACAGCTTGCCCTTGCCCTCGGCCGAGTACAGCTCGGTTGGTGCCTTGCTGGCCAGCAACGTCAGGACCCGGCTACGCAGCTCCGGCGTGTAGGTCTTGATCTCTTCTTCGGCGTGCTTGTCGAAGCTCTTGAATGTGATGCCAATCTGCAGGTAGCGATCGTTGCCTTCTTCGGGCTGCAGATTGACGGTGAGGGTTTCCATGGCCACGAACACCGGCTGTTTCGGCTTGGCCGGAGCGGCGGGGCCGGCTGCGGCGTGATTGCCGCCTCCGAGGAAAAACCAGGCCGCGGCGCCGCCCATGCCGACGAGCACGAGCACGATCAGGATGATCAGCAGCAGCTTGGTGGAGCCGCCCTTTGCTGGGGCGGGGGCAGTGGTAGCGGCAGCAGCTTCGGCCATGGGGATCACTCGGGAACAAAGGGGGGATTGGCTTCCCGGCTCTGGCGCGCGTTGCAAACAACAGAGTCGGGTTCTCGGATGGCATTCTTCCTCAGCTGTGTCCACCTCATTCCGACAAGAAACGCGGTCAATCCCGCCTATCTCGGGGGTTTGCGATGCCGCCGGCGTGTTGGCACAGTCGCAAGAAGTGATTCTTGGGCGTCATTTAAACTGCCGAGGCAAGCACAAAAGTGTCTTGTCAAGCGCACCGGGCCGTCTTTTGACGCGAATGTGACGCCGGTCCGAAAGATTTGCGGAGGGCTGCCGTTGTAAGTGGACAGAAGGCGCCGGCGTGGTCCGGCCCGCACACTTGCCTTGTCGGAAGCCGTTTTGAACCCTCTACCCTTTCCCACGCGTGTTGCCCTGGCAACGGCCGACGCCGACGGCCTGCCGGCCGATTGCCCGGCGCGCGGCGAGCAGCCGGGCTTCTGCCCAAAGCTGGATCTGCTGTCGATGGTCAATGCGCTGACCGAGGGCATCCTGGTCTGCGGCGCTGATCGGCGCGTCACCTACGCCAACCCGAGCGCGGCCCGCCTGCTGGGCCTGCCGGTGGACGCACTGATCGGGCGGTTGTTGCCCACGGTGGTCAATTCGGCCGTCGACGAGTTCG
Organism: uncultured Ralstonia sp.; assembly: GCA_966433195.1. Taxonomy (GTDB): domain Bacteria; phylum Pseudomonadota; class Gammaproteobacteria; order Burkholderiales; family Burkholderiaceae; genus Ralstonia. Next base: position 75,701 of record CBJMVH010000001.1, on the reverse strand, counting down.
AAACCTCCATCCACGAGGCCGACTGGCCCGACTGCGACGTACTGGCCGAAGGCCAGCCCCAGTTGAACCAGATTTTCGGATTGCATTGCCAGGACGGCCGCACCGTGTGGGTGTCGAGCAACTGGACGCCGCTGTATACAGAGGGTGGCCAGTCCGTGACCACCTCGCCGGTGGGTGCCGTGGAGGGCGCGCCGCCGTATTCGGTGCTGGTGTCGCTGGTGGACATCACGCAGATCCGCGAGGCGCAGCAGCGCATCCGGCATCTGGCTACGCACGACACGCTGACCGGGCTGCTGAACCGCTCCGCGCTCGAAGACCGGCTGGAGCATGCACTGGCTATTGCGCGGCGCAATCGCTCACGCGTGTCCGTCATGTTCCTGGACCTGGATCGTTTCAAGAACGTTAACGACACGCTGGGCCACCAGTTTGGCGACATGCTGCTGCGGGAAGTGGCTGCGCGCCTGCAGGCCTGCGCGCGCGAAGCCGACACCGTGGCGCGCCTGGGCGGCGATGAGTTCGTCGTCATGCTCGAAGCGCTCGACAGCCTGGGCACGCGCCGTGTGGCCGAGCGCATCCTGTCGGCCATCAGCGCGCCGTTCTATATAGAGGGGCAGGAGCTGTATCTGGGCGTGTCGATCGGCATTGCCGTGGCACCGCACGATGGCGACGACCCGAACACCCTGCTGCGCAAGGCCGATGCGGCCATGTACCTGGCCAAAGAGCGTGGCCGCAACAACTTCCAGACGTTTACGAGCGATCTGGACGACCGTGTCTCGCGGCGGTTCCGGATTGAATCGGGCCTGCGCCGCGCCAGCGATCGCAACGAGTTCTATGCGGATTACCAACCGCGTGTGGATGTGCGCAGCGGCCGCATCGTCGGCGTGGAGGCGCTGATCCGCTGGAACTCGGCCGATTTCGGCCACATGATGCCCGGCCAGTTCATCCACGATGCCGAAGAGACGGGGCTGATTGTCGAGATCGACCGGTGGATTCTGCGTGCCGCCTGCGACCAGCTCGCGCGCTGGCGCCGAATCGGGCTGCCGCACTTGCGCATGTCGATCAACCTGTCGGGGCAGGCCTTCAGCTCCGGGCAGCTCAGTGCCATGGTGCGTGGCGCGCTGTCCACCAGTGGTTTGCCCGGCAACGCGGTTGAGCTGGAAATGACCGAAGGCATCTTGATTCGCGACGATCCGTCATTGCATGCGCTGCTCACCGAGCTGCGGGCGATGGGCGTATCGCTGGCGCTGGATGACTTCGGCACGGGGTATTCGTCGCTGTCGTACCTGCACAGGTTCCCGATCGATACGCTCAAGATCGATCGGTCATTCGTGCAGGACCTGCCGCACGTGGCTGAGCGCGCGGCCATCACGCGAGCCATCATCATGATGGCGCAGGCCATGGGCATGAAGACCGTGGCAGAGGGCGTGGAAACCACCGGCCAGCTTGAATTCCTGCGCGAAGTGGGGTGCGATGAGTTTCAGGGCTACCTGCTCACGCGCCCGCTGGAGCCGACCGCCGTGCAAGACCTCGTGCGCGAGAACGCCCGCCGTTATGGCGAGCGCGTTCCACGGTTCTTATAGCGCTTCTATAACTGCAAGCCGTTGCTGACCACGTACATCGTCAGCTCGGCGTTGTTGCGCAGCTTCATTTTGGACAGCACGCGTCCGCGATACACGCTGACGGTCTTGGCGCTGATCTGCAGCGCCTCGGCAATTTCGCCCAGCGTGCGGCCCGAACCCAGCATGCGCAGTGTCTGGAATTCGCGGTCGGAGAGAACGTCGTGGCGGGGCTTGTCCCAGTCGACATTCAGGTTGTCGGCCAGGACTTCCACCAGGTCGGACGGCAGGTATTTCTTGCCCTTGGAGATGGCGTTGACGGCCGCGAGCAGCTGCGGCTGGCTGGCGTCCATCGGCAGGTAGCCGGAAGCGCCTGCCTTCAGGGCACGCACGGCCAGCAAGGCTTCTGGATGCCGCCCGAGCGCAAGCACGGCCAGGCGCGCGTGCTGCTGGCGCACGGCTTTGATGGTCTGGAATTCGTCGCCAGAGGCCGATTCCACCGAAAACAGCATGACGTCCCACTCGCGCTCGGCGAGCAGGTCGTTGTTGGCGTTGCGCAGGTCCGGCACGGCCTCGATCTGCCGGGCCAGGCGCGAATCCTTGAGGATCTGGCGCAGGCCGACACGGGCAATATCGTGCGGTTCGACGATCAGGACATTGAGCATGATGGGCGTTGCGGTCAAACGGCTCGCGTTGAGCTCTTCTACCCGCCGGAGGGCTACGCGCTGAAGTGCCGTGCCGGCGGGGCTTGCAACTCCCCATCTGTGCGATAGCGCTCTCTATATATAGGCACGGGGCGCTTTGGGTGTGATCGATCGAGTATAGCCGAGGGGCTGCCGCCCAAGAAGCGGGCCCATTGCCTCTTTTGGAGGGGGCCCCCGCTGGGATGCCCGCAAGCTCAGACCGCCGCTGACGCACAAATTTGTCAAGTTGACCCTAAACTTTCTCTGGCGGCCACCGATAACCTGAGTACAACGCAGACCTGATCCCCTTCAAGTTGCAGGTCACGTTGCCCGGCCTAGCCGGAAATTGCAAACACGGGCAACAAGCCATCGGGAAACTTAGGAGCCGTCATGTCCCTCAGCCTTAATACCAACATCTCGTCCCTGCAAACGCAGCAAGCGCTGTCGCAATCGCAGTCGGCACTGCAAACGTCGCTGCAACGCCTGTCGACTGGTCTGCGTGTGAACAGCGCCAAGGACGATGCCGCCGCTTACGCTGTGGCCTCCAGCCTGACCACCACGCTGAACTCGCAAACCCAAGGTATCCAGAACGCCAACAACGCACAGTCGTATCTGCAAACGGCCGACTCGTACCTGGGCCAGGTTGAAAACAACCTGCAACGTATGCGCCAACTGGCTGTGGAAGCCAACAACGGCGGTCTGTCGACCACCGACCAGGCTAACCTGGACAAGGAATACCAACAGCTGGCCACCGCCAACAAGAACATCGAAACGAACGCGAACTACAACGGCGCCAAGCTGTTCGACGGTTCGGTGACGTCCACGACGTTCCAGTACGGCCAGAACGCATCGACCGACGTGGCAACCGTCACCAACGCCAACCTGGCCAGCTTCGGTACGCTGTCGGGCACGAGCGTGACCTCGACCGCCAACGCCACCGCTGCTCAGTCGAAGATCGACGCCGACCTCGCCAGCCTGAAGGCAGCCCGTGCTGACCTGGGCGCTCAGCAAAGCGGCCTGAACTCGACGATCAACACCCTGACCTCGTCGAACACCGCGCTGTCGGCCGCCAAGTCGGCCATGATCGATACCGACTATGCGTCGGAAACGTCGAACATGACCCGTCAGAACATCCTGCAGCAAGCAGGTACGGCGATGCTGGCGCAAGCCAACTCGGCACCGAACAGCATCCTGAACCTGCTGAAGGGTTAATCAGCTGGTTTGATGCAGTCCAGCCGCCTGGCGGTTGGGTAAAGGGCCGGCGCTCTTCGGGGCGCCGGCCTTTTTCTTTGTCGGATACCCCCCCTTTTTTCGTGGTGGCGTTGGCTTAACAGGCCCTAAAGAAGGGGCCGCCAATGCCGTTGTGTAGAGAGACGTCCGCTGGCGCAGACGCTTATCCGACCCGATCATGGCGACCACCACCTCCTCTTCCACGAGCAGCAGCTACGTTCCACCGATTTCGATTCCCGGGATCGGCACGAGCATCGACGTCAACTCGCTGGTCACCAGCCTGATGAGCGTGGAAAGCAAGCCGCTGACGCAGCTGCAGAATCAGCAAACGTCGTACCAGACGCAGCTCTCGGCCGTGGGCTCGCTCAAAAGTGCGCTGTCAACCTTCCAGACCGCGCTATCGAGCCTGACCAATGCGTCCAACTACAGCGGCATGAAGGCCAGCGGCTACGACACTTCGGTGCTGAGCACCTCGGTGAGCGGGTCAGCCAAGGCGGGGTCATACGCCGTCAACGTGACGCAGCTCGCGCAGTCACAGGTGCTGGCCGCACAGGGCCAGACATCCACCACGGCGGCCATTGGCGGCGGTTCGTCCACGACGATTTCGTTCTCGTTCGGTTCGGTGTCGGGCGGTAGCTTTGCCAATGGCAAGTACACGGGTTCCACGTTCACGCAGAACGGCAACCTGCCCGGCGGCTCGATCACGATCGACTCGTCCAACAACACGCTGGCGGGCATCCGCGATGCCATCAACTCTGCCAACCTGGGCGTGTCGGCCAGCATCGTCAACGATGGCAGCGGCTCGCCGTACCGTCTGGTGCTGACTTCCACGGCAGGCGGCTCCAATTCGGAGATGAAGATCTCCGTGTCGGGCGACGCCACGCTGCAGTCGCTGCTCTCGCAAGATCCGGCTGGCACGCAAAACATGACCGAGGTGACCACGGGCCAGAACGCCCAGGCCACCATCAACGGCATTGCCGTGCAGAGCCCGACCAACACGTTGTCCAACGTGGTGGACGGCACGTCGTTCACGCTGGCCAAAACGGGCAGCACCACCGTGACGGTGGCCAACGACCCGACTGCCACCACCACGGCCGTCACGAACTTTGTGAACGGCTACAACGCGCTGCGCACGCAACTGAACAACCTGACCAAGATCGACACCAGCAACAGCGCCAACAATGGCCCGCTGGCTGGCGATGTCAGCACCAAAACGCTCATCAACCAGATTACCGATGTGCTGGGCCAGGCCGTGGGCAACGGCCAGTACCAGTCGCTGGGCAGCGTGGGCGTGACGATGGGCTCCGACGGTACGCTGTCGGTCGACAACACCAAGCTGTCGGCTGCGATTGCCGCATCGCCCAGCCAGGTCGCCGGTTTGTTTGCTGGCACCGGGTCGGCCACCGATTCGCTGCTCAGCGTGCCGACGTTCTCGGACACGACGCAGGCCGGCAGCTACGCCGTCAACGTGACGCAGTTGGCCACGCAGGGCTCGCTGACGGGCTCGGCTGCGGCCAATACGACCATCACGGCCGGTGTGAATGACACGCTGGCCTTCAACATCAGCGGCATGGCCGTCAACGTGACGGTGCCGGCGGGCAGCTACAGCGCAACGAGCCTGGCCGCGCAGATTCAGAGCCAGATCAACGCGTCGGCCACGCTGCAGAACGCCAAGGTCACCGCATCGGTGTCGGCCAATGCCAGCGGCGTGCTGAGCGTTACCGATAGCCAGTTCGGTTCGGTGTCGTCGGTGTCGGTATCGGGCAATGGCGCTTCGTCGCTTTTTGGCGCGAGCCCCACTGCCACCAATGGTGTGGACGTGCAAGGCACGATCAATGGCGTGGCCGCAACCGGCTCGGGCCAGAACCTGTATGGCGCCACGGGCAGCGCCGTCGACGGCCTGACGGTAAGCGTTACCGGCGGCGCGCTGGGCAGCCGCGGTACGGTCACGGTGCAGCGCGGGTATGCCGCGCAACTCAACACGGTGATGAGCAGCCTGCTCTCATCCACTGGCATGGTGCAGAACGAGACCGACTCGATCAACAACTCGCTCACCTCGCTGGCCAGCCAGATCAGCAACATGCAATTGCAATTGAGCAACAAGCAGGCGCTGTACTACACGCAGTTCAACGCACTATCGGCGGCGGTGGCGAGCATGACGAACACCAGTAACTACCTGACGACGCAGCTCGCGGCCATCGCCAAGCAGACTTCGAGCAACTAAGCCAGGTTGCGTTTTAGAGCAGAACCCAAAATAAAACAGACTACAGCGAGGACCTTTTCCATGTACGCTGCACGCCGTGCCATCGGTGCCTATGCGCAAGTCGGTATTGAGACATCCGTGGTCGATGCGAACCCCCATCGCCTGATTGCCATGCTGTTTGAAGGTGCGCGCGCCGCCCTCAACGTGGCGACTGCCGCCATGGAGCGCGGCGACGTGCTGGCCAAGGTGCGTGCGATGGACAAGGCCATCTCGATCATCGGGCAGGGTCTGCAGGCCAGCCTTGATCACCAGCGCGGCGGCGACATCGCCGTGCAACTGAACGGTCTGTACGACTACATGCTGCGCCGCCTGCTGGTGGCCAACGCCACCAACGATCCGGCGATCCTTGCCGAGGTGGATGGCCTGCTGGTACCGCTGCAGGACGCCTGGCTTGCCATCGGCCAGATTGGCCAGCCCAGCGCAGTGGCAAACAGCCACCTGAGCGTGGTGAGCTGACAGCGTGTTGTTGAGTAACGCGAACTTTGACTGAATTCGGCCCAACTGGAGCCAATATGCACCGCAACATCCCGATCAAGGACAGCGAAAGTCTGTTCACCTGCTACGAAGCCATCGCGCGCCTGACCGCTGAGATGGTCGGCGCGGCTGAAGTGGGTAACTGGGAAGTCGTCAGCACGCTCGAACGCGAAAGCGCCGCCTATGTGGATGCGCTGCGTCGTTCCGAGCCGCATCCCACACTGTCGCATGCCGACATCGAGCGCAAGCGCACGCTGCTCGTACGCATTCTGGAAGATGATGCCCGCGTTCGGGCCATGGTGTATCCGCGCCTGGAACGCCTGCAAAAGCGTATCGATACGGCGCGACGTGCCACCACCGCCACCAACGCCTACGGCAGCATGGCGCGTTACTGAGACGGATTCTTCTGCAGTTCTCTGGATAGCGTCAGGTAGTGCTCGGACTTGCGTGCGAGCGCCTGGCTCTGCATCTGATACACGATCGCCAGTTGCTGGGCAGCGAGGAAGCTGCCCCGGCCGATGACGCTACCGTCCATCTCCGGCTGATCGCCGATCTCCAGGCAGCGGTTGAAGATCTGCTCCGCCAGCGGTAGCCACTGGGTGGCGGCCTCGTCGGGGTGCTTGGCCGCCGCATCCAGCAAAATCAATCCCAGCGCAAAGCAGAGATCAGGAAAGTCTGGCCACGTTTGGATGCCGGCATCCGCGTGGGCCAGGGCTTCTTCCATCCGGCCGGCCTTGCCCAGGCAGTACACATAGCGCAGCGTCAGGTTGCGGCGGTAGGGGGCATCCTGCGGCGCCAGACTGAACGCACGGGTGTAGTAGTCCGCGGCCTTTGCGTAGTCTTCATGATGCAGTTCGGTTTCTTTGCCGAGCTGATACAGCACATACGGATCGTCTGGCCGGTGCGCCAGCTCATCAAGCAGCAGTTGCGCATTGCGCTCGCCTTTCTTCTGCATCTGGGCCGCGGTGTAACCATCGTGACGGATTACGATCGGCACGCGCGTCGCCGGCAATGACGACACCGGCTGCTCATGAATGCGCCCCGTGTAGTGCACGCCGCGCGGCAGCACCCGGGGTATCCAGGCAATCAGTTGGCTGGCGGACTCCGTCGCGTCGGTATCGTTCTTGACGCACACCACGCCAACCGACAGGTCTGCGCCGCCCAGCGTGCGCAGATATTCGCCACCGCTTTCGAGCCATTCGTCGGCATCGAGAACGAGGTTCCAGTCGGCATCGGCCGCCTGCAGCGCGGTGTTGCGCGCGGCGGAGAAATCGTTCACCCAGGTCATGTGGCGCACGACTGCCCCGCATGATTCGGCAATGGCCGCGGTGTCGTCGGTGGAGCCGGTATCGAGTACCACCATGCGATCGACAAACGGTTTGGCGCTGAGCAGGCAGCGCGCAATGCTGGCGGCTTCGTTGCGGGCAATGACAACCAGGGCCAGCGTGACCGAAGTGGAGGGCGCGCTCATTCCCGGTCGTCCGCCGTGGCGAGTGCATCGAGCAGCTTGCGCAGCACGTTGCGCGTGGCGCCAATCTCTTCCAGTTCCAGCGGAATCTTGCAGGCCAGTGCCTCCGGCACTTTGGCGGCACGTGCGCGCAGTGCGTGGCCGGCATCCGTCAATTCGATCACGACGCGACGCTGGTCATCCGGATCGCGCGTGCGAGTGACGAGCCCCTGTTCTTCCAGGCGCTTGAGCAGCGGCGTGAGCGTACCGGTGTCGAGGTACAGCGCGCGGCCGAGATCACCCACCGCGCACGGCGCCTGTTGCCAGCACGCCAGCATCACCAGGTATTGCGGGTAGGTCAGGCCCAGCTCATCGAGCAGCGGGCGGTAGAGGCGCGTCAGCAGATGGCCGGCGGCATACAGGGGAAAGCAAAGCTGCTGATCGAGCGCCAGCACGTCGTTCACGGAAAACTCCCGGGGGGACGGTCTGGCGCCCGTGCGGCGAGTGCCGCATCGACCTCAACGAGGCTCAGCGCGTGACCGTGTTCAATTGGACGTCAATATTGCCACGGACGGCATGCGAATAGGGGCATACGCCATGTGCGGCGGCGACAAGCGCTTCTGCCGTCGCCTGATCCACGCCGCCTAGCGTGGCCGCCAGCGATACCGTCAGCGCAAACCCGCCGTCTTCGCGCGGGCCGATGCCCACCGTGGCCGTGACCGATGTCGAAGCCAGCTTGATCTGCTTGCCGCGTGCGACATGCAGCACAGCGTTCTCAAAACACGCAGCATAGCCAGCGGCAAACAGCTGCTCGGGGTTGGTGGCGGCACCGCCCGCGCCGCCGAGTTCGCGCGGCAGCGAAAGGGGTAGGTCCAGCGTGCCGTCTGCGCTGCGAACATGGCCAGCACGGCCGCCTTCTGCGGTGACCTGGGTTTGGTAGAGCGTCTTCATCGTCGGGTCCTCTTGTCGTGGAAACCCGGTCGGCGACATGTCGGCCGGGGGATCACTTGAAAGCGATGATGCAATAATATTGTGTACAATATAAATTGCAAGGAGAATTTCCGAGACGCGGCAAGAGGCAACCCTCGGGGTGAAGCGAGGGCGAACGCGGAGGCGTCAGATCGACATGCTCATGATGCTTTGGTACGCCGAGACCAGCTTGTTGCGCACCTGTACGGCGGTCTGCATGTCGATGTTGGCTTTCTGCAGGGAGAGCATCACGTCATGCAGGTCGAGGTCGTTGTTGCCCATCTCAAAGCTGCGAGAGATGGACTCGGCCTTCTGCTGAGAGGCGTCGACGCGATCCAGCGACGACTTGAGCACTGAGCCGAAGTCGACGCTGGGTTTGCCGGTTTCACTGCTGGCGGTGCTGCCCCCGATGTTGGACGGTGCCAGCACGCTGTTCATCAGCGAGACCACGGAATGGGCGTTGGAAAGATCCATGCGAATGTGACTCAGGGAAATTTGGCGAGCGTTTCGAGTTCAGACACGAAGTACACTTCGCGGCCGGCCGGTACCTGGATGTCCATCGGGATCGGCGTGACGACGATGGTGTGATGCGGTATGGCGTCATCGTTGTCGAGTACCAGGAACTCCGTTCCGGCAAAGCCTTGCGCGTGGTGGAAGACCTGCAGCGGCGCGCGGCGCAGGGTGGCGTACTTCGGCTGCTGGGGCTTGAACGGGTCGAGCTTGGTCACGTATTCGAACGCGGCGTTGACGCGATACAGGTCATACGGTGCGGGCAGGTCGGTTGCCTCACCCAGCGCACGGACGCGGTTGGCGATGTAGTAGTTGTCGATCCAGTTGCCGCCTTCGTGCGTGCGCAGGCGCAGCGCCACCTTCATGCGTGCAAGCACGAACTGGTTGATGGCATTCAGCCACTCCGGGCGCTCGGCCGCCGGCAGCGTGTGGCAGAACTTGCCGAACAGGTATTCCAGACCGCCGCGATAGCGGTCCCACGCGTATTTCACTTCTTCGTTGCCGGCCTGGGCGCGGGTTTCGTCGGCAAAGTACCGCGTGACCGAACGGTAGAACGGTGTCTTGCTGAAGTACACGGCGCTCGAGCCGAGCATTTCGGCTGCGTGTACGAAAGCGTAGAACGCATGCTCCGGCGCGCTGAAGTAGATGCGGTTCATTACTTCGCGGCGCGCGATGTAGATCTCCGGGAACAGGTGATGCGACAGCACCAGCGCCAGCAGCTTGGCGTAATCGTGCTGCTCGATGAGGTAGTTGTCATCTTGGCGATAGAACGCGGTCACGTCCTGGCGCGTCGGCAGATCATGGATGAGCCACGGCGCAAAGATGACATCCACGCCCGGATTGCGCTCGAAGATGTCGATGTTGTTGCTGATCTCGGCCAGGATCGGCAGGTCGTCATCCGCGTGGTAGAGCACGTACTTGCCCTGCGCGCTGCGATAGAGCTGGTTCAGGTTTTCAGCCGAGCCCAGGTTGGACGGGCGGCGGAAATACCGGATGCTCAGCTTGTCCTGATAGCGGGCGACCACCTCTTCGGTGTTGTCGGTCGAGCAGTTGTCGCCGATCAGCAGTTCGTAGCTGAACTTGAGCTCGCCAATCTGCGAGACGAGTTCGGCCAGCAGGTTGTCGAGATAGCGCGCGCGGTTGTAGGTCGGGATGCAGACACTCAAGGCGACCTGCTGGACGGCCTCCGCCTGCATGACGGGCAGGATAGGCGCCACATCTTGCGGCGCTTCGGTTTGGATTGCTTCGATTTCACTCATTGGATGAACTCGCGCCAGTTGAGGGTCTGAGGGCTCAGGTACTGCTTGCCTGCCGGGCCCTGATTCGCGATCAGGTCCAGGCTGCTGACGAAGGGGGTGAACGCGCCATGCAATTGCGCATACGGCCGCATGGCGTAGTTCATGTATTCAACGGTGATGCCGTGCTGCTCGAACTCGGCATGGGCCAGATAGTTCTTCGCACCGTGTCCGGTGATGTAGGTATCGCCTTGCAGCTTCTGCACGATCGCGAGCACGCGGTCGGTGTTGCGGCCGGGGATGTCCAGTTCGGGCGAATCGACAAACTTGCGGTCGAGCTCAATGCCCAGGTAGCGGCAGACCGCACGCATGGAGGCCAGCGCCAGGGCGCCCATGTTGGTGTAGTCCACCTCGTACACGGAGCGCACCAGGGCCAGCATGTCGCCGGCAAAGGGCGCGGCCTCGTAGGCCTGTTCCAGCATGCGCAGATGCTGCGCGCGCCAGTCGACGTTGCTGGCGGGTTTGACTTCATCAATGCGCGCGCCGAGGTGGAATTTCTCCAGCGGCACCGTCATCCAGCGCGTGCCGGCGGGCTCCTTGATCTGCACGCGGTTGGTGAAGCTGCCCTTGGAGAACTGCACGTCGGCGTAGTTGACGAGCACGTCCGCCAGTTCGATCTGCTCGAGCAGGCCGACCCAGGGGAACAGCATCGGTTGCGTAATCACGACCTTCATGGCGCCAGCATCCGTTCCATGAGCACCACGTCGTGCCAACGGTTGTCTTGAAGGTAGTGGCCGGCCAACGTGCCGACGCGGCGGAAGTCGAGCTTCTCGTACAGCGCGATGGCGCGTGTGTTCTCGGCCAGCACTTCCAGCGTGATCTTGCGCAGGCACAGCGTTTCGCTGGCGTAGGCAAATGCGGCTTCGCACGCGGCGCGTCCGTGGCCTTGGCCCTGGGCAGACGCTGCGAGGCAGATGCCCAGCGACGCATGCCGGTTCACGGCATCGATGTGATTCAACTGCAGATAACCCAGCACGCTGTCATCCGCCTGGCTGGCGATGATGAAGAGCACCACCTCGCTCTGCTTGGATTTGCCGATCAGCCAGTCGCGCACGCTGGCCGCGGAGTTGGGGCGTGGGCGCGTCATCAACTGAAGCTGCGTCGGTACATCGTTGCGCAGCGGCAGCAGTTGCGGGATGTCGCTCTCGCGCCATTCCCGAAGGATGAGGTTGCCGCGCGTGATCATGGCTGGAAGCGGAAGTAGCGGAAGCGGTTCGGATACGCGGCTTCTACGGTGTGCCGGACTTCATCGGCAATCACCGGGTTGACGGCGAGGTACACCACTTCCACTTCGTCTGGAATGCTGTCCAGCGCCACCACGGGTTTGCCCGCCAGCGACGACCCTTGCAGGTACGGGTTCTGATCGACAAACGCGCGCAGCGCATGCGGTTGCTGCAGGTTGCTGGCGGTATAGGCGCCGTAGAACCCGGCACCGTAGATCACCGCAGGCGCGCCCCCGTGCTGCGTTTCAAAGTCCGTCAGGTGGCTCGAGGCCTGCTGCCAGAAGCGAGCCAATCGTTCGGCTGCGTTTTGCGTGTCAGCGAGTTCCTGTGCATCGAGCGCCGGTGCGACTTTGCTGTCGCCAGGGCGGCGTACGGCCGTGACGACGAACGCGCCACGGTGGCTCTGCGCATCGGCTTCCAGCAGATCAAACCCGTGGTTGGCGAGCAGCGTTTGCAGCGACGTGTGCGTGAAGTGGTTGACGTGATCCGCCACCAGAAAGTCCACCGAATTGGTGAACGTGTTCGGCACGATGGCGTACAGCCGTCCGCCGTCGCGCAACAGCCCATGGATGTTGCGCAGCGCGGTCGACAGATCGGGAATGTGCTCCAGCGAGAAGAACGAACTGACCACGTCGAACGAACGCTGCCATGCCGTGGGGATCGTGTACGTGGCCCATTGTTCGGGGCTCAGGAATTTCTCCCAGAAGCCGACGTAGCGGTCGCTGATGTCGAACAGGTGGACGTTCACGTCCGGGCGCTGTTGCTTGAGCAGGCGCATCGTGGCGCTCTTCGCGCAACCGAAGTCGACTACGCGCGCGCCTTCCGGAAGTTGCAGCTTTTTCTGGAAGAGGGCGACCTGATGATCGGCGCGAAAAATCTTCTGGTCGTTTTCGACCGCGTAGATCTGGTCTTCTTCCTCGCTGTTGACGAGGATGTCGTATTCGGTGTCGTAAAAGCTGCCGTTGTCACACAGCTCGACGGTCTGGATGTGGCCGCACGCTGCGCAGCAGAACACCTCGAGCGTGCCCTCCATCTCGCGGCGCAGTGAAGACAGCGCGCTTTGCGGGGCACGGTAAATTGGCGCGGCCAGCGGTTGCTGGCAGACATTGCAGGGCAGTGCACCTGTCGTCATGGTCAGGCTTCCACAGAAAGTTCGGGGTGGACGGTGCGGAAGTCGACGCCATTGGCGTACGAGCCCTTCCAGCCGTGCGAGCGCCCGGTCGGCTCGCAGAAATTGAAGTAGCGGAACTGCATCGACCAGCGCGAGCGGCCGCTGGTGTTGTGGCCTGATGCGTGCAGCACCAGGAAGTCCACCATCACCAGATCACCCGGCTTGGTCAGCGGTTGCACATGCGGATAGCGCGCGAGGTAGCTCGCTTCGTCCTTGATCAGCAAGGCATAGGCGCCTTGCTTGCCAGCGTTGTCCGGGTCGGCGCTGAACACGGGCAGCGGGCCTTCCACATGCGAACCTGGGCAGAACTCCACCGGGCCGATTTCGGGCGTGATCTCTACGAGCGGGCTCCAGAACACCACGCCGTCGAGGCTGCGCAACTGGGCCGGATATTCCTGGTGCCAGTTGGCGCGAAATTTCTCTTCACGTGGGTTGTCGATGCGGATGCCGGAACCGGCGTGCGCAATGCCCGGCAGCGCGCCGGGGCGCACCTGACGAACAAGCTCTTCATGGCGCTCGTCGCCCAGCAACCGGACAAACGCGGGAATCTGCTTGACCGCGTCATACACCTCGGCGCCGTATTTGCGATTGGCTTTGATGACCGCCTGGTAGCCGTCGTCAAAGCGTTCCGGTGCAAATGGCGCGCGCTCGATGTCGAGACGGTACTTGTCGATGACGAGACCGATGATGTCGTAGATCGCGCGCTGGATCGGTACCACCTGATCGGGCGCGTAAAAGTCGCGCAGGATCAGCAGACCGTCGCGTTGGAAGGTCTCGATTTGATCGGGGCTCAGGATGCCAGACATGCCTGCTTCTCCTGATGTTCTTGCACAAGATCGAGCACCACTTGCGACACCGTGTCGATGTCTGCGGCAGACATGTCGTGATACGACGGCAGGTTGATGGCGCGCTCGGCAATGGCGTAGCTGTTGGGCGTGTTGCCCGGCGCATCGCCAAAGAGGCCCATCTGGCTCAGCGGATAGAAGAACACGCGTGCATCGATGCCGCGGCGCGAGAACGCAGCCAGCAGCCCATCACGCGTGATACCCAGCGCCTCGTCGAACACGACCGTGGGCATCCAGTAACTGTTGAGCGTGCCCGGTGCCTCAGGGTTGAGGGCGAGGCCGGCCACGCCGCCAAGATGCTGGTGATAGGCCGCGAAGATCTCGCGCTTGCGTGCAACCAGCGCGTCGATGCGTTCCAACTGTGCGCAGCCGATGGCGGCCTGGATATTCGAAATCCGGTACTTGAAGCCGATGAAGTCCGACCAGAACTGCTTGCCGCCCGGCACACGGCCGTGGTTGTTCAGCGTCATGACGCGGTCGTACAGCGCGCGGTCATTCGTCACGAACATGCCGCCTTCGCCGGTCGTCATGGTCTTGGTGCCATGGAACGAGAACGTGCCGAAGATGCCTTGTGCGCCCGTGGCGCGCCCATGCCAGCGTGAGCCCAGTGCTTCGGCGGCGTCTTCGATGACGGGAATGCCGTGGCGTTTGCCGATCTCCAGCAATTGGTCCATCTCGCACAGGTTGCCGTAGAGGTGCGTGGCGATGATGGCCTTCGTGCGCGGCGTGATGGCTGCCTCCGCACGTGCGGGGTCGATGCACCACGTATCGGGCAGGATGTCGACAAACACCGGCGTGGCGCCCACATATGTGATGGGCGAGGCCGTGGCGATCCAGTTGGTATCGGCCAGGATCACCTCATCGCCCGCGCCGATGCCCAGTGCCGCCAGGCCCATGTGCATGGCGCCCGTGCAGCTGGAGGTGGCAATGGCGTATTGCGTGCCGACAAACTCGGCAAACTGCTTTTCAAAGCGGTTGATATACGCGTAGCACTGGTCGCCCCAGCCGTTGCGGGCGGCATCCGTGGCGTATTCAACTTCCAGCTCGGTGATGGACGGCTTGGAATAGAGAATCTTCTGAGTCATGGCTGTTCCTGCAGTTCAGGATGCGAGGCAGGCAACACAATCCCCGCGAACGCGTCGGTCAGCGGCGGATGGTTGCGGTCCCGGTCGGAGCATTCGGTGATGGCCAGCGGCCAGGCAATACCCAGGCGGCTGTCGGTCGGGTTGATGCCGTCTTCGGCGGCTTGTGCGTACGGTGTTGACGTGAGGTAGAGCAGCTCGCAGTCGTCTTCGAGCGTCTGGAAGCCGTGGGCAAACCCCTTCGGCACCAGCAGGCTGTTGTGGCGCTCGGCAGACAGCTCCACCGCATGCCACTGCAAAAACGTTGGTGAGCCAGCGCGCAGGTCGACGGCCACGTCCCACACGCGGCCACGCACGCAGCTCACCAGCTTGATCTCGGCGTGCGGCGGGTATTGGAAATGCAGCCCCCGCACCGTGCCGCGCTTGGCGGAGTACGAGTGGTTCATTTGCGCGACTGGGCTATTGAAGCCGGCTGCGGCCAGTTCGTCTGCACAGAAGAAGCGCGTGAAGTAGCCGCGATGGTCGCCAATGATCTTCCGGTCGATTTCCACCACGCCGGGCAGCGGTGTCGGGGCAACGGTGAAGCGGCTCATGCGGCGCTCCCGGATGTGGCGGTAGATGCGGCGGCGGTGAAGGTGTCGATCTGCTGGTCACACAGCGCGCGGGCATTTGCGGTGTTGTCGTGCAGATGCCGATACCAGGTGGCAGTGTGTTCCAGCGCGGTTTCGAACGACCACGCCGTTTGCCAGCCGAGGTGCTGGCGCGCCCGGCTGGCGTCCAGGTGCAGCATGCCCGCCTCGTGACGGCCGAGCGTGGCATTGGCATCCAGTTGCCAGATCAGTTTCGGCCAGTGCTGTTGCAGGCCTTGCAACACCTGTTCGACCGTGCGCGTGGCGGCGCTGTCCGGGCCGAAATTCCAGGCGGTTGCGCAAGAAGCGTCACCGGCCAAGAGGCGTTGCGCGAGCACCAGATAGCCATGCAGGCAGTCCAGCACGTGCTGCCACGGCCGCGTGGCATGCGGCGAGCGGATGATCAGCGGTGTACCGGCACGCATTGCGCGCTCGGCATCGGGGATGAGCCGGTCTTCCGACCAATCTCCTCCGCCAATGACATTGCCTGCGCGGCCGGTGGCCAGCAGAGGCCCGTTGGCGAAGAAGGCGCGCCGGTAGCTTGCAGCCACCAGTTCGGCGCAGGCCTTGGAGGCGCTGTACGGGTCATGGCCGCCGAGGGCATCGGTCTCGCGATAGCCCCAGGCCCACTCGCGGTTGTCGTAGCACTTGTCGGTGGTAGCGATCACGATGGCCGAGAGGCCGGTGCAAGTCCGTGCGGCTTCCAGCACGTTCACCGTGCCCATGACGTTGGTGGCGTAGGTCGCGGCGGGGTCCTTGTACGACGCGCGCACCAGCGGTTGCGCCGCGAGGTGGAGGACGACGTCGGGCCGCGCGGCGGTCATGGCCTCGCGTAGCGCATCTGCATGACGGATGTCGCCCAGCGTATGACCGGCCAGTGCGGATGCCACGTTGGCAGACGTGAACAGATTCGGCGTCGTCTCCGGCGCCAGGCTGTAGCCGTACACTTCCGCGCCCAGCTGGCGCAGCCACAGTGCCAGCCAGCTCCCCTTGAAGCCGGTATGCCCGGTCAGGAAGACGCGTTTGCCGGCCCAGGCGGCGGGGTCGAGCGTCACCATTTTTTCCAAGGCGCACTCCCCGATTGCCACAGGGCTTCCAGACTGTTCTTGTCGCGCAGCGTATCCATCGGCTGCCAGAAGCCGTGGTGCTCAAACGTATTCAGTTCACCCATCTCGGCCAGGCGCGTCATCGGTGCGCCTTCCCAGGGGGTGTCTTCGCTGGCGATGTATTCGATGACGGACGGGTTCAGCACAAAGAAGCCGCCGTTGATCCAGGTGCCGCCGTCGCCGGGCGGTTTCTCCGTAAAGCCGGTCACGCGGTTGCCGTCGCGCTGGAGCATGCCGTAGCGCCCCGGCGGCTGCACGGCCGTCACGGTGGCCATCTTGCCGTGCTCTCGGTGGAAGGCGATCTTGCTGGTGATGTCGATGTCGGACACGCCATCGCCGTAGGTGAAGCAGAACGGCTCGTTCGGGTCCAGGTAAGCGGCCACGCGCTTCAGGCGCCCGCCCGTTTGCGACTGCTCGCCGGTGTCGACCAGCGTGATACGCCAGGGCTCGGCGTGGCGCTCATGCACGGTCACTTCGTTCTTCGACATGTCGAACGTGACGTCGGACATGTGCAGGAAGTAGTTGGCGAAGTATTCCTTGATCACGTAGCCCTTGTAACCCAGGCAGATGATGAAGTCGTTGATGCCGTGGGCCGAGTAGATCTTCATGATGTGCCACAGGATCGGGCGGCCGCCGATCTCGATCATGGGCTTCGGGCGGAGGTGCGACTCTTCGCTGATGCGTGTGCCGAGGCCCCCGGCCAGGATGACTGTCTTCATGATGGCGTACTCATGCGGCGACCGCGTTCGCGCCGGCATGCTGTTGCTGCATCTGCCGCGCGATATCGGAATAGTGGTTCGACTTGATGGCCAGCGTGTCGGCAAGCGCCCGATACGTCAGCGCCAGGTACTTTGCGGCGGCAAAGCTGCCGCGCCCGAACACGGCGGCGTCCAGCTTGGGCTGCTCGCCAATCTCCAGGCATTTCAGGAAGGCGTTTTCCGCCATCGGCAGCCATTGCTTTTCGGCCTGTGCCGGGTCTTGCGCGGCGGCCTCGAACATCAGGTGGCCGAGCATGTAGAAGTAGTCGGGCGAGCCGGACCACTCCTCCATCCATTCGCCGGCCAGCGTGATGGCTGCATCCAGTTGCTTCGATTTGGACAGGCAAGCCAGCAGGCAGATGCACAGGTCGTGGCGATAGGGCGCCTCCTTGGGCGCCGTCGTCAGCGCGCGCTGGTAGTGCGCAGCGGCCTGGGCCGGGTCTTTCTGGTTGATCTCGAAATCCTTGCCGAGCTGGTACAGCACATATGGGTCATCCGGATGCTCGGCCAGCTCTTGCTGCAGCAAGGCATGATTACGCCCACGCTTGTTGTCCAGCTTGGCATTCATGTAGCCGTCGTGGCCGATCACCAGCGGCAGGCGCACGCGCTGGAGGTTGGCCGCAGTGGCTATCGGCTGTTCGTGGATGCGGCCCTTGTAGCGCACCCCGCGCGGCAGCAGGCGGGCGATCCAGCTGTTGGAGTGCTCCACGTGGCCGGAGATGTCGTACTGGCTGCGGATGCAAACCACGCCCAGCAGGGGGCCGTAGGTGCAGGCGTCACGCAGTTCCTCGGTGCCGGCCTCGATCCATTCGTCGGCGTCCAGCACGAGGTTCCAGTCCGCATTGGCCGCGGCCAGCGCGGCATTGCGGGCGGCGGAAAAATCATCCACCCACGTGAAGTGATGCACCTGCGCTCCGCATGCCTTGGCAATCGCCACGGTGTCGTCGGTCGAGCCGGTATCCAGCACGACCATCCGATCGACGTGCGGCTTGGCGCTCAGCAGGCAGCGCTCGATGCAGGCGGCCTCATTGCGGGCGATGACCACCAGCGCGATCTGAGGCCGGGCACGGTGTTTGGCGTGTTTGGACATGCGGGCTTCCAACAGAAGAAAACGACAGCGCGAGTTGCCCGATCCGTCAGATCGACATGCTCATGATGGATTGGTAAGCGGACACCAACTTGTTGCGCACCTGCACGGCCGTCTGCATATCGATGTTGGCTTTCTGCAGCGAAAGCATCACATCGTGCAGGTCGACATCGTTGTTGCCCATTTCAAAGCTGCGCGAAATGGACTCGGCCTTTTGCTGCGAGGCGTCCACCCGGTCGAGTGACGACTTGAGCACGGAGCCGAAATCCACGCTGACCTTGGTATCGGCCCCACCGGCGCTGCCGCCAATGCCGCCGACCGCAGTCGACGGGGCCAGCACGCTGTTCATGAGCGACACCACCGAATTGGCGTTCGTAATATCCATGTGACAGAAACTCCACTTTTGCGTTGTGACATGCCGGCCGGCCATCTGAGCCTTCTTTGGGGGGAAGGCCGGAGGCCGGTCTGGCGCCACGGTGCTGCAAAGGTAGCTGCGGGGCCGCCGTTCCCAAGCGCCCAAAAGAGCGGGAAAAGGCCCTCTTCTTGCCGATTTGCTTGCCGACCCGCTGCCGATAATGGCAACCACGGAGCTTTGCCCATGTTTTGGCGGCGAGCTCAGCAACGCAGTCAGTCAGGAGATTTGGGATGCCAACGACAGCCGATTCGGTTGCTGTCGCCGACACGCTCGGTACGGTGGATATGCCGGCGGTAGGCCAGGGCGCAGTGGTGCGCCAGAACACGGGAGCGCTCAGCGCGCTGGGCCCGTTCGGCCGTCTGTCGCCGCGTCTGCTCATGATGATCGGCGCAGCCGCCTTGGTGGCCGTGATCGCTGCCGCCACGCTGTGGAGCCGGGGGCCGGATTACCGCGTCCTGTTCAGCAACGTGAGCGACGCTGACGGTGGCGCCATCATCGCTGCCCTGCAGCAGATGAACGTGCCGTATCGCTTTGCCGACGGCGGTACGGCCATCATGGTGCCGGAAGCCAACGTGCACGAAACGCGCCTGAAGCTGGCGTCGCAAGGGCTGCCCAAGGGCGGCCTGGCCGGCTTCGAGCTGATGGAAAACCAGAAATTCGGCACCAGCCAGTTTGCCGAACAGGTCAATTACCAGCGCGCCCTGGAAGGCGAGCTGGCCCGCACCATCCAGGCCATGCAGGAGGTGCAGTCCGCCCGCGTGCATCTGGCGCTGTCCAAACCGTCGGTGTTTGTGCGCGAGCAGGCCAAGCCCAGTGCTTCGGTGCTGCTGACGCTGTACCCGGGCCGTATGCTCGATCGTTCGCAGGTGCAGGCCATTGGCCACCTGGTGTCGAGCAGCGTGCCAAACCTGCCGCTGGCCAACGTGACAGTGGTGGACCAATCCGGCCGCCTGCTGTCGTCGTCGTTCCAGGACAACGCCTCGGGCCTTGACCCGACGCAGCTGAACTACGTGCGCGAGGTCGAGCAGGGCTATATCAAGCGCATCGAAGCCATTCTTGGCCCCGTGGTGGGCGAAGACAACGTGCGTGCGCAGGTGACGGCCGACGTTGATCTGGACAACACCGAGCAGATGGCCGAGACGTACCGTCCGAACCAGGACCCGGCCAACGCCGCCGTGCGCAGCACGCACACCGCAGAAGCCACGCAGAACAAGGCCGACGCCCAGGGCGGCGTGCCGGGCGCGCTGTCCAACCAGCCGCCGACCGCGCCGCGCATGCTGCCGACCGCACCGGCACCGGCTTCGCAACCGGCTGCAACCGGCCCGAACGGCCAGCCGCAACAACCGGCCGCCGCGGCCAACACAAATGGCGCGACGACCAACGGCGCGACATCCAGCACCCGCGATACCACCACCAACTACGAAGTCGACAAGACCGTGCGCCGCACGCGCGCTGCGGTGGGTACCGTGCGCCGCCTGTCGGTGGCCGTGGTGGTCAACTACCGTGCCGACGGCAAGACCTGGAAGCCGCTGTCCGACGCCGACATGACCAAGCTCAACGCGCTGGTGAAGGACGCCGTGGGCTTTGACGCCAAGCGTGGTGACTCGGTGAACGTGGTCAACAGCCAGTTCTCGGGCACGCTGCCGGTGGCCAAGGACGACCTGCCGCTGTGGAAGCAGCCGGAGATGATTCAGTACGCCATCCAGGCCGCCAAGTACCTGGCGCTGGCGGTCGGCTTCCTGATCCTGGTGTTTGGGGTGCTGCGTCCGCTGATCCGCTCGATGGGCAAGAAGCCCGAGCCTGTTACGCCGACCTTCGTGGGTCGCGAGGGCGAGGACCCGAACGCGCCGATCATCACCGGCGCGGCGGCCTCGGCCGGGCCGGAGCTGGAAGGCCCGATGGCCGGCGCAGGCCCCGCTGTGGGCGGCGCCGACGACGAACTGCCGGACGCCTTGCCGCAACTCAAGAACAACGACTTCGAGAAGAAGCTCGAGACCATGCGCCGCGTGGCGCAGAGCAACCCGCGCGCTGTCGCGGCCGTCATCAAGCAATGGGTGAATAACGAATGAGCGCCGAAGGACTCCAACGCAGCGCCATCCTGATGATGTCGCTGGGCGAAAGCGAAGCCGCTGAAGTGCTCAAGCACTTGGGCCCGCGCGAAGTGCAGAAGCTGGGTGCGACCATGGCCGCGCTCAAGAACGTGTCGCGCGAGCGCGTGCTCGACGCCTTTGACGCCTTCTTCGTCGAAGCCGAAGACCTGCCGCTGGATGTGGATTCCAACGAGTACATCCGTACCGTTTTCCGCAAGGCACTGGGCGACGATCGCGCCGCTAACATCATCGACAGGATCCTCTCGGGCGGCGACACCAGCGGCATCGAAGGCCTCAAGTGGATGGATGCCTCGTCGGTGGCCGAACTGATCCGCAACGAGCACCCGCAGATCATCGCCACCATCCTGGTCCACCTGGACCGCGATCAGGCGTCGGAAATCCTGACGTATTTCACCGAGCGTCTGCGCAACGACACCATCCTGCGTATTGCCACGCTCGACGGCATTCAGCCCAGCGCCCTGCGCGAGCTGAACGACGTGCTGACCAAGCTGCTGCAAGGAAACGACCACCGCAAGAAGAACGCGATGGGCGGTGTGCTCACGGCAGCGGAAATCCTCAACCTGGTGCCCAGCGCCGTGGAGTCCTCCGTCATCGAGGGCGTGCGCTCGCGCGATCCGGAGCTGGCCGACGCCATCGTCGAGAAGATGTTCGTGTTCGACAACCTGATCGACCTGGACGGCCGGAGCCTGCAGACGCTGCTGCGTGAAGTCAGCCAGGAAGTGCTGGTGGTGGCGCTCAAGGGTGCCAAGCAGGAGTTCCGCGACAAGGTGTTCGCCAACATGTCGCAGCGTGCCGGCACGATGCTCAAGGAAGAGCTGGAAGTGCTGGGTCCGGTCAAGGTGTCGGAAGTCGAAGCGCAGCAGAAGGAAATCCTCGTCATTGCGCGTCGTCTGGCCGACGAAGGCGAAATCACCATCGGCCGCAAGGCGGAGGACGCGTATGTCTGAGCGCGCCGGCCGTCTGGCTCACCTTGCCGTAGTGGAGCGCTGAGATGCCGCGCCCGCCGATCATCCCCCGCGACACGCTGGTCGAATACCAGCCGTGGGAACCGACCGACTTCGTGCGTGAAGCCGAGCTGGCCGCGGCTGCCGCAGCGCCGCCCCCGCCGCCGCCTGAAGCTGAGCCCGAAGAGCCGCCGATGTCCGAAGAGGAATGGCAGGCCGCGCTGGACGCCGAACTGGCCAACGCCCGCGACGAAGGCCGCCGCGACGGTTTTGCCAAAGGCTTTCAGGACGGCTTTGAACAAGGCCGCCGCCAGGGTGAGGAAGAATCCCGGCAGATTGCCGCGCTCATGCAATCCGTGCGCGAGGCCGTGGACCAACTGAACGGCAGTGTTGCCGAAGAACTGGTGGACCTGGCGCTGCAGCTTGCGCAGCAGTTTCTGCACGGCGCGCTGCATGTGCAGCCCGAGCGCATTCTGCCGCTGGTGCGCGAAGTGTTGGGCGACGCGCCCACGGCACCCGCGCCCGCCATGCTGCGCGTGCATGCGGATGATGCCGAGCTGATCCGCCAGATGCTCGGCACCGAGCTGGCCGCTGCCGGCTGGACGCTGATCGTCGATGCCGCCATCGAACGTGGTGGCTGCCGCGTACAAACCCGCTTTGGCGAAACCGATGCCACGCTGCCGACCCGCTGGGCCGAACTGACCCGCGCGCTGGGCCGCGATACCGCATGGATTGCCAGCGAACGCTCGGAAGCCGAGCGCGTGGCAGGAGGAGCGCTCCATGTCGCTTGAGACCATGCAGCCGTCCGGGCAGGGCGCCGCCAGCAACCCCAACGTGCGTTTGTGGCAAGCCCACTTGCAGCAGACCGCCAAGCGCGCGCGCCTGGCACGTCCGGTTGTGACGTGCGGCAAACTCACCCGCGTGGCTGGCCTGGTCATGGAAGCCGTGGGCCTGAAGCTGCCGGTGGGCAGCGCCTGCCGTGTTGAGTTGCCGCATGGCCGCCACGTGCTGGCAGAGGTGGTGGGCTTTGCTGAAGAGCGCGCCTTCCTGATGCCGCAGACCGACCTGGTGGGCGTGGTGCCCGGCGCGCGCGTGTTTCCGCTGGAGCCGCAACGACTGCCCGCGGATGCGGCAGACCCGACGATTTCACACAGCAAGTTCCTGCCTGTGGGCCCGCGCCTGTTGGGCCGCGTGGTGGACGCCAACGGCGAGCCGCTCGACGGCAAGGGGCCGCTCGGTACGCACGACGAACTTGCCTGGGGCTCGCTGGCCCCGGCGCCGCTGAACCCGCTCAAGCGCAAGCCGATCGAGCACGTGCTCGACGTGGGCGTGCGCGCCATCAATGGTTTGCTGACGGTGGGCCAAGGCCAGCGCCTGGGCCTGTTTGCCGGCTCTGGCGTCGGTAAGAGCGTGTTGCTGGGCATGATGGCCCGCTACACACAGGCGGACGTGGTGGTGGTCGGCCTGATTGGCGAACGTGGCCGCGAAGTGAAGGAATTCATCGACGAGATCCTCGGCGAGGAAGGGCTCGCGCGCTCGGCCGTGGTGGCTGCGCCGGCCGACAACTCGCCGCTCATGCGCCTGCAGGGTGCGGCTTACGCGCACACCATTGCCGAGTACTTCCGCGATCGTGGCTGCAATGTGCTGCTGATCGTCGATTCGCTCACGCGCTATGCGATGGCGCAGCGTGAGATCGCCCTGGCCATCGGTGAGCCGCCGGCCACCAAGGGGTATCCGCCCTCGGCGTTTGCCAAGCTGCCGGCGCTGGTCGAACGTGCCGGCAACGGCATGGTGGATGCGAGCGGCCGTGGCGGCTCCATCACCGCGTTCTACACCGTGCTGGCCGAAGGCGATGACCAGCAGGACCCGATTGCCGATGCAGCCCGCGCGATTCTGGATGGCCACTTCGTGCTATCGCGCAAGCTGGCCGAGCAGGGGCATTACCCCGCCATTGATATTGAACAGTCGATCAGCCGCGTGATGTCGGCCATCGTGCCGCGCGAGCAGTTGGACACGGCACGCCGCTTCAAGCAGCTCTATGCGCGCTATCAGCGCAACCGCGACCTGATTGCCGTGGGGGCGTACGCACGTGGCAGCGACCCGATGACCGACCAGGCCATCGCCCGCTACCCCGATATGGAAGCATTCCTGCAGCAGGGCATGTTCGAAAACGAAAGCCGCGAGCACACGCTGGAGAAGATGAATGCCGTGCTCGCTTGACAGTGTGAAGTCGCAAGCGCCGTCCCAATTCGGCAACCGCCGGGCTAAAGCTGGCGGGTTTGCGTCCGATGGGTTGATGTAACGGGAAACTGGAGGGTTGACCGATGACGACTGGAACTACGCCGTTCCGCCTCGAAACCGTGCTGGAACTGGCCCAGAAGGACACCGAGAAAGCCACGCAGGAAGTCGGCCGCCTGATGAACACGCGCGAGGCCGCCACGCAAAAGCTGGCGCTGCTGTCCGACTACCGCAACAACTATCACCAGCAGATGCTGGCGACCGCCGGTGACGGCATCGACGTGGCGCGCCTGCGCAACTACGCGGCCTTCATCGACCGCCTGGGCAACGCCGTGCACCAGCAGAAGGGCACCATCAACGCCCTGGAAAGCCAGCTTGCCGCCAGCCGTGCCAACTGGCTCGAGAAACAACGCCGCGAACAGTCGTTCGACATCCTGCGCCAGCGCCACATTGAAGAGCAGCGCCTGGACCAGGAGCGCCGCGCCCAGCGCGAGAACGACGAGCACGCCGCCAAGGTGATCCGCATGCGTGCGGCCCAGGGCGGCCATTGAATTGAACACGAACACAGAACGCCAAGACGGAGTTACCGTGGGTTTGAGTGCCACTCCCAATGCTGTGCAAAGCACTGCCGCGAAAGACTTGAGCGGCATGCTTTCGGCCAGCAACACCGCCGCTGCTGACAAGACGCAAGGGGCATCGTCCGGTACCGATACGTTCGGCAACCTGCTGTCGGAACGCATGCAGTTGGACCGCTCCACGCAGGAGGCCGCCAACCGCCGCGCCGATATCGCGCGAAAGGACGCGGCCCGCGCCAACGCCGCCCGCAACGACCGGGACACCGAACCTGCGGACGCCAACGCGTCGACCCAGCCCGCCACGCCCACCAGCAGCACGTCGGACGTGGCCAACGCCAAGCCGGCCCAGCCAGCAGACGTCAAGGACGCCAAGGACCTGGATGCCGCAGCGGCCCAGGCTGTCGTGGACCCGGCCGCGCAGTTGGCGGCTCAGATCGAGGCCGCGCGCCAAGCCGCGCAGCAGGCTGCCGCGGCTGTGCTGCCGCAGCCGCCCGTTACTCCACCGAATAGCGATACTGCCGCCGCACAACCGGCCGGCAAATCCTCCGCAACCGATGCTGCAACGCTGGCCGCTCTGAGCGCCGCTGCTGCTGGCACGCAGGGCGCCGCTGACGCCGCCACCGTGGCACAAGCCGGGCAAGCCGCCCTGCAAGCCGCCAAGGATGGAAAGGACGCCAAGGCCATTGCCGGTGCTCCGAGCGCTGCCAACACGCAAACGCCGGCAGCCACCGCATTGCCCGACAGCGCTTCGCTCACGCAGGCCCTCGCGCGCACGCGCGCCGTGGCAGACAACACGCCAGCGACCGTGCGGCAACTCGGCAGCACCTCGCAGGCGCAGGGCGCCAGTGGCGAGCATGGCTTGCCCAAGCGCGCCGAAACGAATACGCATAACGCCGTCACCCAAACCGCCACCGCGGCCGTGGCCGATGCCACCAGCCAGGCAGGCAATGGCGGCAACGCCGGCACGCATGCCGAAGCGCAAAACGCCGGCACGCAGTTCCAGGGCGTCCTGGCGCGCGCCAATGGTGATGCCAGCATGGCAGCGCCGACATTTGCCGTCGGCAATGCCGGAGCGGCGGGCGCAGCAGCCGGCACGACCATCACGCCGGCACAAGTCCACACGCTGCCTACCTTTGGCGACGCTGCGTGGCCGCACAGCATGGCTAGCCAGCTCGCCTTCATGCAGGTGCACCGTCAGTCGTCGGCCGAACTGCAGTTGAACCCGGCTGAGCTGGGCGGCCTGCACGTCAAGCTGGACGTGGACAACGGTGCCGTCAACGCCAGCTTTGTCTGCCAGCACCAGGCCGTGGCCGAACTCGTGCAAGACGCCATGCCGCGCCTGCGTGACGCCATGCAGCAAGGTGGCATGCAGCTCGCACAAACCTCGGTTAGCACCGGCGATTTCAGCCAGCAGCAGAACGCATCGCAAGGTTCGTCTGCGCAAGGCAATGGCGGTGGTAATGGCGCCAACGGCGGTGCCCGCTTTGGTAGCGGGGCGCAAGGTGGCGTTGATGCCGGCACCGTGGCCGTGACGCCGCAGCGCGCATCCAGCCACGATGGCGCCATCGACACGTTTGCGTGATGCGCTGCCTTGAAGGGCGCGCCTAAAGTTTGGCTAAGGCCGGTCGTTAATACTTTGGAGTGCCGTCATAACGGCCAGCCGCAAGGCGACGGAAGCAGAAAGAAGGACGGGAAGTAACGCAAACGTAACCGCATGCAGCACGCGGCAACGTTGCGATGAATAACAAGGGGGTCAAGTCCGACTGGCGAAGACGGGATCAAACGGGGATCACTTCGCCACATCCGCCTTCGGGTGGATGCCAACGGACCGATGCGGCGTGTCCGAGCCGGGGGGCTGGCGCACCGCATGTTTGCCGTACTTACGGGAAAGCGCACTGCGAAGTGCGCTTTTTGTTTTTGGAGCGCCGCAAATTCAGGCGCGTGCCTCGGCGGCTTGCAGCGTGGCGGGCGATACCGGCACCACGTGCTCCACGCCGTAGCCGCGCGCGACCCACGCATCAATGCCGCCATGCAGCGGACGCACCCGCTTGAAGCCACGGCTCACCAGCGTGCGCGCCACCATCACGGCCGATGCCTCGTTGGGGCAAGCGCAGTAGATGATGATCTCGCGGTCGGGGCCGTCGATGTCGAGCGCGCTGTCCTTGCCCTTGCTCGACATGTCATACAGCACCGCGCCAGGAATGCGTTGCGGCTGCACTTGCCGCGAGCTGTCCGCGCGCACGTCGATGATGACCGGCGCCGCGCCCGATTCGATCAGCGCATGCAATTCATCGGGCGAGATGCGCACCATCTCCAGCATCTTGCGAAACCGCCAGCGCTGCAGCCAACGCGCGGCCACGTACACCGCCGCCAGTACCACGATCAGCGCCACTGCGCGCGTGCCAAGCAGATCCAGCTGGCGCAGTGCCTGGTCAATGCTGTCATGCGCCACGCGCCCGAGCATCAGCCAGATCGCCGCCCACAGCGCAGAGCCGCCGAGGTTGTACAACACGAACGTGCTGAACGGCGTGCGCATGGTGCCCAACAATGCTGAAGAGACCGTCGACAGCCCCGGAACGAATTTGGAAATCAGCAGCAGCGGTGCGCCCCAGCGCTCGAACTGGGTACGCGTGCGCCGCACGCAGGAATCCGGCGACAGCGACACGCGGCACAGCAGCGCCATCACATGCCGGCCATAGCGCTTGCCGGCGAAGTACCACAGGCCATCGCCAATCAGCGCACCGGTGATGGCCGCGGGCAGCAATTCCATGAAATACAGCGGGCCGCTCAGCGTGAGCGCACCCCCCACCAGCAGTGTCGGCACGGCTGGCAGCGGTGCACCGGCTTGCGTCAGCAGCACATTGAGGAACACGGCAAAGGCACCGTATTCGGCGAGGAGGGGAAACAGGTCGTGCATGAGGAAAGGGCGAGGGACGAGCGGCGGCGCGCAAATGCGTCTGCCAAGTTACCGCATTCCGGCGTCGCCCGATACCCATGCCAACGTGTCGCATGGGGTGACGTGCGCATCATGTGAAATTGGCGTGACAATAGGTACTTTCTTCCCGCGCCTTTCGCCATGTCTGCCGCCATGCCGTCCGACGTTTCCGTTTCCAAGCACGACGCAGGTGCCATCGGCATCCGCCCCGCCACACAGGCCGACCTGCCCGCCATCGTCGCCATCTACGCGCACCATGTGCAGACCGGCACCGCCAGTTTCGAAACGGAGCCGCCCGATCTGGCGGAGATGACGCGTCGTTTTCAAACCCTGCAAGACGCCGGCATGCCGTACGTGGTGGCCGAAGCCGACGGCAAGCTGCTCGGCTATGCGTACGCAGGCCCGCACCGTGCGCGGCCCGCTTATCGCAACACCGTGGAAGATTCGATCTATCTGGACACCGCCGCACAAGGGCGCGGCGTCGGCACCATGCTGCTGCAAGCGCTCATCCGCGAATGTCAGGCGCGCGGCTTCAAGCAGATGGTGGCGGTAGTGGGCGGCGGGTATGAGAACCCGGGGTCTGCCAAGCTGCACGCGCGCTGCGGGTTTCGAGAGGTGGGCGTGCTGGAAAAGGTCGGCTACAAGTTTGACCGCTGGCTGGACTGTTTGTTGATGCAGCGATCGTTGTAAGCGGGGGCAACGTGCTGCATTGAAGGGCAGGCAGGCCCCACGCTTTGCGCGTGGTTTCAAGAATGCGGTTCAGGGTTTCAGTCGTCTCAATCATTCCGTTTATGTTGGGTTGCTTGGGCGCGCGGGATGCGCGTCAGGCAGATCAACATATTAGATGTTTCTAACTTGATTGTCAAGAAATATCTAACTTCTTGCGTTTAGAACGTTGCGGGCGCAAAGAAAAACCCGCCGCAGCGGGTCTCCATGTTGAGCGCGCAAGCGGCGCTTAGAAGTCGCCCATCCCTGACCGGTACTTCACGCGGCCGACGATATCGATGTGCTCGAGCTGCTCAGGCGGCACGATGAACGGGTCGTGCTTCTCCTTGTTGTCGCTCACCACCCGGATCGAGCCGTCCGGCAGGCGGAACAACCGCTTCACCAGCATCTCGCCGCAATACACCAGCGCAAATACGCCGCCGCTGGCGGGAATGCGGCGGTCGGCCTTGTCGACCACCACCGTATCGTCGTCAAACAGGCGCGGTTCCATGCTGTCGCCGCGTACCTTCACGGCCACCAAGTGCTTGGGACTGGCGTCGAGCCGGCGGACGTAATCGGCCTGGAACGGCAGCGGTTCCTTTTCTTCCACGTGCCAGGTCTCGCGCCCGTTGCCGGCGGACAGCGCCACGTCGACATGCGTGATGAGGATGGTCGTCTCGGTCGGCAGTTCGTCCAGGCTGTCGTAGGTGGTGATGGGCCGCGCCGGAAATCCCTTGCTATGCGGCGATGCGCCGGCACCCGTGCGAACCACGTCGCCCGCGCTGCCGCCAGACGCTTGCGCGGCAGCATCAGAAAACGGCGTATCCATGATGCGGTCGGCAAAGCCGAGCTTCTTCTCCAGCCGGCGTGCGGCGATGTCGCCAATGCTTCGGCCGTCCTGGTACGTGCGCGACAGGAACTGCGCCACCTGCGAGCGCGAGTACCCGTACTGACGCTCGAACTCGGAGCGGTCACCGTTGACGAGGGTCTGGATCCAGTAGGTCAGCCACTGGCGGCGGTTGTCGTAGATGTCCATAGGCCGCATTAGAGCAAGAAACTTCTAATTTGTATATTAGAACTCTCTTGACGTTACAATTTAGAACGATCTAAACTGGAGGCTACCCATCCCCTCGCTGGCCTTCGTGCAGCGCTGCGGGATCGGCCCGAATTTCGTTCAATCCGCGCGGTTGCTCGCGCCGACTTGGAGCCTCTTCTCATGACCATCACCCAAACTTCACTGGATGCCTTCCGACGTGGCCGCACAACGTCGACCGCCAAACTGCAGTGCGATCGCATTGCCGACTATGTAGCGCGCTCCGGCACCGCCACGATCGCCGAGATTGCGCAGGCCTTGCGTATTGAAAAGTCCAGCGTGTCTGCACGCCGCAGTGAATTGATTGCCGCCAAGCGGCTGGAACTGGCCGAAGAGCGCAAGTGCAGTGCCACGGGCCGCTGGGTGCAATCCGTGCGTGCAGTGCCTGCGCAGGAGCGCCTCGTGCAGTAGGCGAGCGTGTCCAGAGCTTGCGCTGTTTATGCGGAATGCAGCGACAGCGCCAAGCGCGAGTGACACGCGCCGAAGTCTGTCATCAATAAGCTGCCATCAATAAGCACTGAACAAAAAAGGAAGCAGGACATGGGAATCGAAGACCGTCTGGAAAACTGGAGCCGCGTGGTGCGCGACCCAAGCTGGCAACCGCAGTACTGCGCATCGTGGGCGCGCTTGGCCGTCGCCATGCGCGATGCCGGAACCGGCGCACCACAAGCCATCATCAGCATCGACGTGAACGACGGCTGGCTGGTGGAGCGCGCATGGCAGAAGATTGCCGACCCGGTGGCGAAACGTTTGCTGCAATATCACTATGTGCATCGCATGCCGGCAGAGATGGTGTGCCGCATCCTCGTGCGCAAGTACGGCGCATCGCCGCACACGCTCAAACACTGGAAGGTGCGCCTTGCGAAGGCGCAGTCGATCATGTCGCACGTCATTGATTCAGAAGTCGCGCGCGTGCAGATGGCGAAGGCCGTGCGCGCGGCCGCAGCGGTGCCCATGCACGCCTGAAAAATTTTTCGAAATTTTTTCGCGCACCGCTTGCACAGAACATATCCCCTTCGTATTCTGTTTCCCAGATGTTCGATTGCCCTCGCGGCGTAACCGGTTCAGACCGAGACATGCACCCCACTGGGGTGCATTGACTTACCCAGACGAAGCGCAGCATGCCACCCGCCACCGAGCGGGTTTTTTGTTGCCCCGCTTCGCCACCCATCTCATGCAACACCTGCCTCGATGTCACTGCACGGTGATGACTCGATCGAGGTGATCTCACTTCTTGATGCAACTCACTCGATCGATCACGCCTTGCTGCGTGCATCGATGAAGGCGCTTGTCTAATGGCAGATCTCTCCGATGTTTCCAACGCACTCGTCACGCTCGTTACGGGCGTGGTCTATCCGAACGGAACCAGCCAACCGTCGATCACGGGCAACCCGGTGCTGGTCTATAGGGGCTGGCCCAACATGACGCAACTGAAGACCGACCTGCAGGCCGGCAAGGCGCATGTGTCGATTTTTCCGAGCACCAGCCAGCAGCGGCACAAGAGCACAGCGTTCTCAGACTGGACGGTGGCCACACCGCCCGCCAACACGCTGGCCCTGAGCGTGAGCGCGCAGACCGTCATGGTGAACGGCACGGTCAGCACGCCGCAGAACGCAGTGTTGCTGGTCGATGGTCGTGCGTATGTCTATGCGGTGCAAGCGAGCGACACGCCGGCCAGTATTGCAGCAGCGCTGGCTGCGCTGGTGGCGGTGGATCAACCCGCAACGGCAGCGGGCGCGTCGATCACCATTCCCAATGCGGCGTTCATTTCGCCACGCGTAGGTGGGATCGGCACTGTGCAGCGCGAGACGCGCCGGCAGGAGCGGACGTTTCTCATCTCCACCTGGGCGAATGGCGCTGCGCCGCGCGATCTCATCGCCGGCAAGGTCGATGCAGTGCTCTCGGGCATCGTGCGATTGACGCTGCCGGATCAGGGGGCCGCGCTGCGCTACAAGCGCGGCCATCAGCATGACGATCTGACCAATGGCATCTACCGGCGTGACCTGCGCTATGCCGTCGAGTACGCGACCATCGTGACCGACACGGCCTACCAGATCGCAACGGGCGTGGAGAACGTGACGGCCGGCGCGTCGATGGGGGCGCAGTTTCCTGTTCGGACCATCGTGCAGTAACGCAGTCATGGCTGTATTGCAGTAGAAGTCAACCGACCCGTGCCGCCCGCTTTGACGAGGGCGGCATCTTTTTATGTCTGGCCGCCTCTGTGCGGCCTTTTGTTTTTTCTCACTTGGAGGCACGCATGCCGATCGTCCAGCAGGGCAGCATCAATACGACTGCTCTCATCGTTCCGGACCTGTACGTCCAGATTGTTCCGCCGCAGGTCACCCTGCTCAACGGCGTTCCCACCAATGTGCTCGGCGTGGTCGGCACGGCCACCTGGGGCCCCGTCAACTCGCCAACGCTCATCGGCAACATGGCCATGTACGCGCAGACGTTCGGCGCGATCCAGAACCGGACCTACGACATGGGCACCGCCGTGGCCGTGGCCGTGCAACAGGGCGCCAACAACTTCCGCTGCGTGCGTGTGACCGATGGCACCGACACCGCAGCAACGGTCGTCGCCCAGACCAACGGCGTGACGTTCACGGCCAAGTACACGGGCTCGCTGGGTAACACCATCACGGTGGCGCTGTCGGCAGGCTCGGCGGCCAACACGTGGAAGGTGACCGTGGCCGCACCCACGCTGGCACCCGAAGTGTTCGACAACATCGGTGCCGGCCAGACCGGCAATGCGCTGTGGGTGGCGATTGCCAACGCCATCAACAACGGCGTGAGCGTGATGCGCGGTGCCTCGCAGATCATCACTGCCACCGCAGGCGCCAGCACCACCGCACCAACGGCCGCCACACTGCAACTGGCAGGCGGCACCGATGGTGCGGCCACCATCAACGGCGCCGTGTTGCTCGGCCAGGACACCGTGCCGCGCAAGGGGATGTACGCGCTGCGCAACCAAGGCGTGTCGATTGCCATGCTGGCCGATTGC
The DNA here is from genome assembly GCA_966433195.1 of uncultured Ralstonia sp. Lineage (GTDB taxonomy): Bacteria > Pseudomonadota > Gammaproteobacteria > Burkholderiales > Burkholderiaceae > Ralstonia. The sequence goes on along the minus strand of CBJMVH010000001.1, from coordinate 43,356 downwards.
GCCGATGCAACGACCTGGCCGACCCAGGTGGCGTTCGGCCTGTCGGAAGGCATCTACATGATCGGCACCGGCCCGAGCGGCGACACCATCGCCAACGCCGTCACCGCCAAGAACACCGCCGGCATCGATTCGTACGCTTTCAAGCTGCTCTTCGGCGATTGGGTGTACTGGCTCGATACCGTCAATGGTGTGACGCGCCTGGTGTCGCCGCAGGCGTTCGTGGCGGGCCTGTTGGCGAACCTGTCGCCGCAGAACAGCAGCCTGAACAAGCCGATTTACGGCGTGGTGGGAACGCAGAAGACGTTTGCCAACCAGAGCTACAGCTCGGCCGAGCTGCAGGCGCTCATTCAAGCGGGCATCGACGTTGTGACCAACCCGGTGCCGGGCGGTGCGTACTTCGGTTGCCGCGCGGGCCACAACACCAGTTCGAACGCACTTACGCAGGGCGACAACTACACGCGCATGACGAACTACATCGCCAGCACGATCAACGCGGGCATGGGCAAGTATGTCGGGCAACTGCAGTCGGCCACGGTGCGCGCGCAGGCGGCGGCCACGCTGTCGAACTTCCTCAGCTCGATGGAGCAGCAGGGCATGATCGGCGCGGTCAACGGTGGCCCGGCGTTCTCGGTGCAGATCGATGCGAACAACAACCCGATGAACCGCGTGGCGCTGGGCTACATGCAGGCCGATGTGAAGGTGGTCTACCTGTCGGTGATCGAGAAGTTCTTGGTGAACGTGGAAGGCTCGCAAGCGACGGTGATCCGCACCTCGACCGCGAACCAGTAATCCACCACACACCCGTCAATCAACCTTCTGGTCTCGCGTGGCGCGGGGCCATCTTCTTTTCCCTTTTTGGAGAACGTTTATGCCGATTCAAGGCTACTCCGTCGGTCGCGACTACACGCTGGTCATCCAGACCGCAAACGGCACGCTGCAACCGAACAAGATCACCGCTTTCAAGAGCAAGCAGGATGTGACGGACGTGCGCGTCAAGCGCCTGGATGGCATCACCGACCACATCCGTTTCTTCGACGGCTGGTCGGGCTCGTTTGATGTGGAGCGCCAGGACGCGACGCTCGACAACTACTTCGCGCAGCTCGAGGCGGGCTACTACGCCGGCGTGAACGAGGCGCCGGCGCAGATCTACGAAACGATCCAGGAAGCCAACGGCTCGGTCTCGCAGTTCCGCTACGACGGCGTGCTCATGACGCTAGCCGACGCCGGCAACCGCGCAGGCGACGCCACCATCAAGCAATCCGTCAACTTCGTGGCCTCGCGCCGCATCAAGGTGTCCTGATGACCAACGTGACCATCACCCCATCCGAACAGATCATCAAGGCCGCCGCGAAAGAAGTGGTGGTTGACGATGCGCTGGGCCGCAAGATCACGCTGCGAAAGCCGAGCCCGCTGGCCAACCTGGACTTTGCCAAGGCTGCGGGTGGCAGCGAGCTGAACATGCTCTACCTGGCCGAGGTCGCGCACCTGAAGTTCGTGTCCGCCATTGATGGTGAGCCGGTGCCGACGCCTGCCTCCGAAGCCCAGCTGCGGGCGCTGTATCAACGCCTGGGCGAAGAGGGCAACGAAGCGGCGCAGCGTGGTGTGGCAGCCAGCTTCATCAACGTTGCCACGTCGGAGTCCGAGCTAAAAAACTCCTGACGAACGGCCCGTTTCACGAGGCAATGTGGCTCGTGCATAACGGTGTTCCGTTCGACGTGGCGTTTTCACTGGACGACACCATGCGGCAGGCGATGGCCATCAAATGCAGCGAATTCCATGGCGCGGAGTTCGACCTGAAGACGATGTCTTTCAAGGAGCGCGAATGAACCTAACGCTCGCAGAAATGGCGCGTCGCTTGACGGCGCTGGAGGCGCGGGTGCCTGAGGCGTTGTCACAGGGGCTGGCTGCAGCCGCTGTGGCCATGGAGCAGGCGGCCCGCGCCCAGGTGGTGGAGAGCGCAGCGGCCGCCGGCATCACCGAGGCGGCGCGCCTGAATGCGCTGCGCGATTCCATCGGCCACCAGGTCAAGGGGTTGGAGGCGGCCATCGGCTCCAACGCCGACCAGGCCGTCGTTCAGGAGCTTGGCAGTGCGCAGACGCCACCGCATCCGTTTCTGGGTGTGGTGGCGAATGAGCACGCTGACGCAGTGCAAAAGAGCGTGGGCGATGCGGTGACGGCGGCGCTGGAGGGCCGCCCGATTGCGTCTACCGCAAACGCGCACACGTGAGATCGGTGGCCTCAACAGATAAAGGATTCCTATGAGCCTCGATGCTTACAAGATTGGGATACAGATTGCGTTGGTGGATAACGTTTCGCGTGGGTTGGTGGCGATTGCCGCGCAATTCGAATCCGTCAACAAGAGCGCGGAGAAGCTGGAGACCCGGCTGGAGAAGGTCAAGAAGCTGATGGATTTCGGCAGCGGTTTGGCCAAGGCGGGCAGCGAAGCCGTCCACATGTGGGACAAGCAGGTGGACGCGGCATCGAAGTACCACGCCGTGCTCGAGCGTATCAGCCGCTTGGACCCTGGCGCTGCCGCGACGAATGAGAAGTTCCTCAAAGGCCTGGACATCAAGGGTATGTCGCTCACGGATGTCGGGCAGCTGTTTGGCGGTGCGCAGACCATTCTGCAGAGTTCGACCCAGGCGCAGGACGTTACGAAACTGCTGGCGCAGGCGCGAACAGCCTTTGGCGCAGTAACCGGTGTAAAGGACGGCGCGCAACTCGATAGCATGGCGCTGACTGCGCTGAAGGCTGCGCAGATGCGCGACGGCGTGATCGGCAAAGACGGCAAGATCGACGTGAAGAAGGTGGAAGAAACTTTCGACATGCTGGTCAACGCGGCGTCAGCCAGTGGCGGTGGTGTGTTGCCGAAGGACTACCTGGAGGCCATGCAGGGCGGCAAGCTGACTGGCGCGCTGACGCAGTCCGAAGCGGCTGCGTTCGGGCTGAAGCAGTTCATGCAGGCCAATGGCGGCTCCAAGGCCGGCGTCGATGCTATGTCGGCGCTTCAGGGCTGGGCAGCAGGCAACATGTCGGCCACCGTCGCGCATGAGCTGGAACGCGTCAAGCTGCTGGACCCGAAGGCCGTGCATCGCGACAAGGCGGGGCGCATCACGAGTGTGGATGCGACCGGCGTGAAGAACGCAGACAGCTTCGCAGCGAATCCACTTCAGTATCTGCTGGACGTGGTCGTGCCGGCGCTGAAGAAGAGCGGATATAGCGGGGACAGCCTCAACGCCAAGTTGGGCAGCCTGCTTGGCATGAAGGGTGAGAAGAACATCCTGCAGCAGCTTGAGCATGACAAAGAGCGAGCGGGGCAGTACCTGCAGAACGTCCGCAACGGGCCCGGCATCGCAAAACTCTACGAGAAGGAAAACGGAGGGCTGGAAGGCAAGTTGAAGGACTACGAGGCCAAGAAGACGAACCTCAATATCGCGCTTGGCGAGCACATCCTGCCGTTGGCAATCTCGGGGTTGGAGAAATTCAACAGCATGCTCGATGGCATCACGAAGTGGGCGCAGGAGAATCCGGGCACAACGAAGACGCTCATGGCCCTGGCTACGGGGCTGACCTTTTTGTCTAAGGCCAGCTCGGCGCTTTCGTTGCCTTTGCCGGACGGCGGAGGCAAGGGCGGTGGCGGCTTTGGACGCGGCTTGAGCAATATCGCCAAGTCCGTGGAGAAGGGGGCACTGCGTCTGGGCGCCGGTGCTGGACGGGTGGGTATGTCTGTGCTGCGCGCTGGTGGTGGACTGGGCCGTGGTCTGCTGAGCGCTGCTGGAACGTTGGTGCGGTCGCCTCTCGCCGCACGGGCAGCGGGCATGCTCGGGCCAGCCGGTCTGGTGCTTGGAACAGGTTACGGCGCCTATCGATTGGGTAGTTTCGTTAACGACAACGTCATCAGCCCGTTGGTGGAGCGCGCCAGCGGCGTCAAGGGCGCGACGCTCGGTACTTTCCTGTACGACGTGCTCCACGGGGATACCGGCAAGAAGCTGACGGCAACCACGCCGGTGTCCAGCCAAGGTGCTGCCCCGGCCAGCTCCGCTGTGAAGGTCGCGGAGCCAAAGTTCGTCTACCTCAAAGGTGACGTGACGATGGATGGTCGCTCCGTCGGCCAGGTGGTTTGGAAGCAGATCGAAGGCCATCTCGCGCGCCCGCAAACTGGCGCAAGTGGCTTCAACACCGGCATGAACCTCATGCCATCCGGACTCTAATCAACCATGCCCGACTTCACTCTCAAACTCGGACAGAATTTCCAGTTCAAGGGTCTGGAAATTCCCGAAACCATCTCGTTTGGTGGGACGCAAAAACTCGCCATGCATGACCTGCTGGGCGGTACGCGCGTGATCGATTCCATGGGCGCATTCTGCGGCCCGGTGGAATGGTCCGGCTGGTTGCTCGGTGAGGACGCCTTGGCGCGTGCGCGCGAGTTGGACGATATGCGCGCACGCGGATCGGAACTCGAACTTCGGTGGTCGGAGATTTCCTACATCGTGGTCATCCGCGAGTTTCGTGCGGATTTTCAGCGTGCCTACAAGCTTCCGTACAAGATCTCGTGCGAGGTGTCGAGCGACATGTCCAAGTACATGATGCAGGATGAAGGCACCGGCATCGATGGCTTGGTCAAGAGCGACGCCGCCGCCTTGACTGACATGGCCAGCAGCATCGGAGACAGCACGCTATCGAGCCTGATCGACTCGGCCAACGCGGCCATCGACACCGTGGCGAGTTTTGCCAACGCCGCGCAGTCGACGCTCAGCAACGTGCTGCAGAAAGTGATGGCCGTGCGGGACCGGGCGCAGGCATTGGTGGCGTCCGCCAACAGCGAGCTGATGAAGGTGGCAACGCTGGGAGGCATCCTGCCGAACAATCCGGTGGCGCAGCAGGTGGCGAAGCTCAACGGTCAGATCAACTCGGCGTTGAGCTTGCCTGTGCTCGTTCAACTGGATCGCGTTGCGGGGCGCATGCAGGCCAACATCGCATCCGTCTACAAGAGCGCCAAGCATGTGGTGACGGCTGGCGGCGATCTGATGAAGCTAGCAGCCAAGGAGTACGACGATGCGATGGCCTGGACCAGCCTGGCCAAGGCCAACCCCGAGCTGTTATGGGACCCGCTCGTGCAAGGTGTCAAAACGCTGATCGTGCCGCCCCGCAAAGACACGGCCGGTGGTTTGCCCAACCTATAGCGCACCGTTCTCATCAACCGAGCAGCCCCGCCATGCGGGGCTTTTTCTTATGAGCCTGAACAAGCTACCCGTGACACCGGAGGTCCGTCAGCCACGCACGATCGTGAAGGTAGGCGGTGAGCGTGTGTCCGCATGTGTGAGCTGGTCGGTCCTGAGCAACTCGTATGAGCAGGCGGATACGTTCCAGATCACGCTGGCGGCAAGCGCCTTGCCATCCGATCGCGATGCGAACTGGTTTTCCAGCCAGCTTGCGTTGGAGGCGGAGATCTTTGCCGGATTTCCGCCGAATCCGCTGCAATACGACGAGACCGCGCTCCAGAGCCTGATCTACGGACGTGTGGACAGCGTCGAGTTGGACCCGGTCTCTGCGCAACTCACGCTGAGTGGCAGAGACCTGACCGCGCTGTTCATCGACGCGCAGGTGACGTTGCAGTTTCAGAACATGACGGCATCGAAGGTTGCTGCAAAGCTGGCGGCCGCGCACGGCTTGCAGGCCGTCGGCCCCGAGACGAAGCGACCGATCGGCAAGTCCTACGCGCACGACAACGTCAGCCTGACGGCGCAGCGCTCCGAGTGGGACCTGCTTGCCGCGTTGGCGCGCGAAGAGAACTTTGTCTGCGCTGTAAGCGGCAAGACACTCTACTTCGGGCCCCGCGAGCAAGGGCCGGCGCTGCCCTACGAATTGCGATGGGTGCGCGGCGAGAACGGCAATCCGGCCGCCAATGTGTCGAGCCTGCTGCTGTCGCGCGATCTGACGGTTGCCAAGGGCGTGACCGTGGAAGCGCGTTCGTGGAATGCGAAGCAAGGCAAGAAGTTCACAGCGCGCTATAGCAATGCGCCCGACGGTGGCAAAGGCCAAAAGCCGACACACACCGTTGAGCGAAACGGGCTTGATCAGGCGGGTGCGCAGCGTCTGGCCAAGCAGAAGTTCGACGAGGTCGCCCAGCACGAAATGAAACTGCGCGCGCGGCTGCCCGCTGATCACCTTCTCACACCCACCGACATCATCAGCTTGACTGGCACCGGCACGAACTTCGATCAGGCCTACCTGATCGACAGCATCACGCGCAGCATGAGTTTGGGCGAAGGCTACGTGATGGACGTGTCGGCCAAGAACATCAACAAGGACACGAGCCAATGATCCAACAGCTTCGCAATCAGATGGTGCTCGCCGCGATGATGGCGCAGTCCAATCGCGCAGAGAACCGCATCGGCGTCGTCACCAGCTACGACGCCGGTACGGCCTCTGCGCGCGTACGCCTTCAACCTGAAGACCCCGCCGACCCAGCGCGCTCGCTGACCGGCTGGATGCCCGTTGCCTCTGCCTGGGTCGGCAATGGCTGGGGCATCGATGCGCCGGTCAGCCCGGGCGATCAGGTGGAGGTGCAGTTTCTGGGCGGCGACATCGAGAACGGTGTGATCTGCGCGCGCCTCTTTAGCGACCAGGCCCGGCCGACAGGCGCGCAGTCGGGCGAGTTCTTCCTCACGCATGCCTCGGGCTCCAAGCTGCAGTTCCACAACGACGGCACGGTCACGCTCATCAGCGCGGGCACGCTCACCAGCCAGGCGCCGCAGTGGAACCACACGGGGCCGGTGCAGATCGACGGCACGCTGCTCGTCACGCAAACCATCACGGGGCAGGCGGGCATGGCGGTGTCGGGCAACAACGGCTCCGGCAACTCGATGAGCATCAGCGGCAATACGCAGTTCAGCGGGCAGGTGTCGGCCAATGGCCATCGGATCGACGACACGCACCGTCACACCGGCGTGCAGCCCGGGTCCGGTAATACGGGGAGCGTGGCATGACGCAGCAACTTCTGAACGACGTGAACCACTGGGTGGGCGGCGACATTGCCGTGTCACCCACCGGCGATCTGGGGCTCGCCAGTGCGGACCTTCGCACGCAGCAGCGCATCGTGCGGCGCCTCGTCACCAACCCTGGCGATTACATCTTCCACACCGATTACGGTGCAGGCCTGCCGCAGAAGATCGGCGAGGCGCTCGACGTGCCTGCACTGCGCGGTCTGATCCGAGCGCAGATCCTGCGGGAAGCGGGCGTTGCGCAAAGCCCTGAGCCGCAGGTGGACGTGGCGGCCATCACCGGCGGCGTGAGCGTGCGCATTCTGTACAGCAGCGCGATCACGCGCGAACCGGTGTCCCTTCAATTCAATGTGAGCAAGTGATCCATATGTCCATTCAGACGCAAGACTGGGTGACGCTCGTGCGCAACCAGGTGGCGGCCATTCAGGGCTACGCCAAAGTGCTCGTCGATCTGACGGTCGGGTCGGTGCTGCGCGCCGTCGTCGAGGCAAACGCGGCGGTCACGGTATGGCTGCAAGGGCTGATCCTGCAGGTGCTGGCGATTACGCGCGCGTCCACTTCAAGCGGGTCCGATCTCGATTCGTGGATGGCCGATTTCGGGTTGACACGCCTCGCCGCAGTGCCGGCCACGGGGAGCGTGACGTTCTCGCGCTTCACCGTCACGCAGCAGGTGCTGGTGCCGCTGACGGCCGTGGTGCAGACGGGCGATGGCACGCAGCAGTTCAACGTGGTGGTCGACACAACCAACACTGCGTATAGCGCCACGCTGGGCGGCTATGTCATTGCTGCCGGCACGGCCAGCGTGACTGTGCCAGTGCAGGCCGTCACGCCCGGTGCGGCAGGCAACGCGGTGGCGGGGGCGGTCTCCACCATCGTCGGAGCGATCTCCGGTGTGGATACTGTCAGCAACGCAGCAACGTTCGTAAACGGCGCAGATGCCGAGCCGGATACCGCGTTCCGCTCGCGCTTCATTGGCTACGTCGCCAGCCTGTCGAAGGCCACGAAGACGGCCATCGGCTCCGCCATCGCAGGCGTCAAGCAGGGGCTGACCTACGTGATCCTGGAGAACCAGACCTACGCCGGCTTGCCGCAGAACGGCACGTTCATCGTGATCGTGGATGACGGTACGGGTGCGCCCACGTCAACGCTGCTCGCCAGCGTAAGCAACGCGGTGGATGCGGTGCGCCCCGTGACGAGCACGTTCTATGTGTATGGGCCCGTCGTCGTGAATGCGACGGTCTCCATGAGCATCGCTACCGCTGCCGGCTACACGCACCAGACCGTCACTGCACAGGTGCAGGCGGCCTTGCTGAACTACATCAACAGCTTGCCGCTGGGCACGGCCTTGCCGTACTCGCGGTTGGCGCAGGTGGCGTATGACGCTTCGCCCGCGGTGACCAACGTCACGAGTGCGTTGCTCAACGGCAGCACGGCTGACCTGCCGGCTACGAGCCTACAGGTCATCAAAACCACCGCCAACTCGATCACGGTGACGTAATGGCAACCGGAGACCAACAAGACATCTTCGCGCGCATCCGCGGTTATCTGCCCCGCTGGTTTGGCGATGTGGCGCAGTCGCCGATCCTCAACGGGCTGCTGCAGGGCCTGGCATACAGCGGTGCCTACGTCTACGGCCTGTATGCCTACGCCAAGCAGCAGACACGCATCATGACCGCCACCGACGGCTGGCTCGACATGATCGCGGCGGATTTCTTCGGCCTGTCGATCCGACGCAAGACCGGGCAGTCCGACGCATCGTTTCGCGCCAACATCGTCGCCAACCTGTTTCGTGAACGCGGCACACGCAACGCCATCATCCGCGTGCTGACGGATCTGACGGGGCGGCCACCGACCATCATCGAACCGAGCCGCCCCGCAGACTGCGGCGCCTACGATGCGCCGAACAGCGGCTACGGCATGGCAGGTGCATACGGACAGGTCTCGCTGACGTACCAGGCGTTCGTGCAGGCGTATCGCCCACTCGGCAGCGGCATTCCGAACGTGGCCGGCTACAACATCGTCACCACCGGCTACAGCGTGCCGTCGCAAGGCGAATACGTTGACCCGTCGATGAGCAGCAACACCGTGTCGGATGCCGACATCTACGCCGCCATCGAGTCAGTACGGCCGGCCGCTTCCATCATCTGGACGCGCATCAGTTCCTAGGCGCACCCACGCGCTTTCCTTACCACCGACAGCCCGGCAACCCGCCGGGCTTTTCTTTTGGAGAACAGTCTTGGATCGTCAGATTGTCTACAGCGGCCAGGTGCCGCAAACCACGGACCTGCTCAACACCAACCGACAGACCATGATCGCGCTGGCAAAGCTATGCGCGGACCTGTTCGGCACGTCTACCGTCATCTCGGGCCTGGGCTGCGTGCCCACCACGCCCGCATCGATGAGCGTGACCATCAACCCGGGCCAGATCTACCAGCTCGCCAATGTGGATGGCACGGCGTACAGCGCGCTGCCGGCGGACACCACGCACAGCGTGCTCAAGCAGGGCATTCTCATGGATGCGCAGTCGTTCATCCTCTCGGCGCCCGCCACGGCAGGCTACAGCCAGAACTACCTGATCCAGGCCGCGTACCTGGAGAACGACATCAACAACGTCGTGCTGCCGTACTACAACAGCGCGAACCCGTCGCAGGCATTCAACGGGCCGGGCGGCAGTGGCAATGCGCAGCCGACCACGCGTGCAGGGCAAGTGTCGTTGCAGCTCGTCGCGGGCACCGCCGCAGCCACCGGCACGCAGACGACGCCTGCCGTGACGGCGGGCTATGTTGGTTTGGCCATCATCACCGTAGCCAATGGGCAGAGCACGATTACGGCGGCCAACATCACGGCTTATCCGAACGCGCCTACTGCGCCGACGGGCGGTTTCCTGGCGGCCATCGGCGAGCGTTACTCCAGCATTCAGAACGTCGCCACTTCAAGCACGCTCACCACGGCTGCGCTTGGCGTACTGGTGAACGTCACCGCGACGGGCCAGACCATCACGCTGCCGCCCGCGGCCAACTGCCCGAATGGCACGAGCATTTGCGTGACGTACATGCAAGCCAGTGGTTCGACCACTGTCACGCGCAATGGCACCGATACGCTGGCGTTCGGCCAGGGCAGCAGCGCCAACAGCCTCGCGCTGAATCCGGGTGAGGCCGTGCAGTTTGTGTCGAATGGGGCGAATGGGTGGGTGAGTGCTGGGCAGACGTTGACCACCGGTGTGACGCCGGCGCAGTTTGACAGCAGTACCAAGTTGGCTACCACGGCTTTCGTTAAACAGAATGGGGCATCGTTAGCCGACGTGGTTGCAATCAGTGGTGCCGGAGCTATGGATGCCACATATGCGAATAAGCTCGTTGTTTTTCAAAATGCGAATTCGAATTTTACCGTAACGCTTCCCTCGGCGGTTCTTTGCGCCGCGGGTACTGTTCTTCGGTTCATGAATATAACTGGGTACAGCATTACGCTGGCTCGCTCGGGATCAGACACGATCAATGCTTCGGCGACGTCCCTTGTGGTTGGGCCGGGCGACACGTTGACACTGATCAGGAGCTCGACGAACACAGTTTGGCTGTCCGTAGGTGGATCAGCAAGTCTACCGCTTTCTTTTGGTGTATTTGGGTCGTCTATTGGAGGCTATGGTTATCAGAAGCTGCCAAGTGGTTTGATGATCCAGTGGGGTCTTGGATTGGCTGGTATGGCCGGATCTTCATACACAAACTATTACCCGATTGCTTTTCCAAATACAGCTTCTTCTGTCAGCATAATCCACGTCGGAATGGATACGTCGGTAAACATGATCTTGGGGGCGGATGTTGGTTTTAACAGGGTTGGATTTTCGGCGAGGTCAAATTACTCCGGGTCAAACGTGCAAATCAATTGGATGGCGTTGGGATATTAAACAAGGAAATTCTATGGGCCAAAAATTTGCAACCTATGATTCTCAGGGCCACATCACGGCCTACTACGACAGCATCGACAGCCCCGTCCCCGAAGGCGTAACCAACGTCATCGAGATCACGCAAGACGAGTGGCTCGCTTGCATTAATCAACCCGGCTACACGGTGGCGAACGGTGCATTAGTCGCACCATTACCTCCGACAGCGGAGGAGCTGCTCGTACAAGCGCGCACGATGCAAGCCGCCACGCTCAGCACCGCTTGCGCCACCGCCCTGACCACCGGCTTCACCTCCTCCGCCCTAGGCGTCGCACTCACCTACCCATCGCAAGACAACGACCAACGCAACCTGCAAAGCGCAGTCAGCGCAGCCGCTACCGCATCACCGGGCTGGACCATTCCGCTCTGGTGTACCGATGGCGACCACTGGTCCTTCACCTCGCACACTGCCGCGCAAGTCCAGCAAGTCAACGCCGACTGGCTGGCCCACCGCGTCGCCGCGCAGCAGAAGTACGCGGACCTGATCACCAAGATCAACGCCGCAACCAGCATTGAGGAGGTGCAAGCCATCCACTGGTAAGCACCGTCATCTCAGCAACACAGCCCGCCTTTGCGCGGGCTTTTTCTTTTCCGGGGGAACCATGTCTGAACCCATCAGCAGCAGCGCCGCAGCGGGGGCTGCGGGTGCGGCGGCCTTCAAGGCGCTTGGCGGGTCTGCGGCTGTGGCGGTTGCCGCCAGTGCGCTCGCCACCATCGTCGTCATGGTGATGACGTTGCCACGCGCGCGCGGCGAGTGGGCCGTGGCGCTCATCTCCACCGTCATCGCCAGCGTGGGCGGCGGGGCCACCGTCATTCAGTACTTCGAGGTGGCGCATTGGATCAGCTCCGCCAATGGCGTCATGGCACTCGGCGGCATCTACTTCGTCTGCGGCCTGCCGGGCTGGGCGATCGTGCGCTGGGTCTTCAACTTCATCAACAAGCGGCGCGATGCCGACCTCGCCGAGGTCGTCGACGACGTGCGCGAATCCCTGCACAAGGCAAGCCATGGCTGAACCACTTCTGACTGCGGCGCTATTGCGCGCCATCATGCCCAATGCCGGCGGGCGCGCCGACGTGTTCGCGCCCGTTCTGGCCGACGTGCTGCTGTTCCGGCAGATCAACACGCCCGCCCGCATTGCCGCGTTTCTTGCGCAGGCCGGGCACGAATCGGGGCAACTGCGCTACGTGCGTGAACTGTGGGGCCCAACGCCCGCGCAACGCGGCTACGAGGGGCGCGCTGACCTCGGCAACACGCAACCCGGAGACGGCAAGCGCTTTCTCGGCCGTGGCCTGATCCAGATCACCGGCCGCGCTAACTACCGCGCCTGCGGCGTCGCGTTGGGGTTGGATCTGGAAGCCCAGCCCGAACTGCTGGAAATGCCCGCGCATGCCACGGCATCAGCCGCGTGGTTCTGGCTGAGCAACGGCCTCAATCGATTTGCCGACCAAGACACCGACGCCGCCTTCGTGCAACTGACGCGCCGGATCAACGGCGGCACAAACGGCCTCGACGATCGACGTGCGCTGTGGGCGCGCGCCCGTGCCGTGCTTGAGGGAGGGACTGCGTGATGAGCCTGCTTGACCCCCGCTTCTGGGGCGGCGCCATTCTCGCCTTGGCCCTGGCGTTCGGCCTCGGCTACGGCATGGGCGATCTGCATCGGCTGCATGTCGAGCAATCAAAAGTGCTGCAAGCCAAGGTCGCCACCGCGCAAAGCGAAACCCGCCAAGCCAACGTGACCGCGCAGGTAGTCGACCAGGCCGCCCAGGCCCAGACGCGCATCCAGACCGTTTTCCGAGACCGCATCCTCTACCGAGACCGCGAGGTACCCCATGAAGTCGTTGTGCACGACGATGCTGCTTGCCGTATCCCTGGCCGCTTTGTCGGCATGTGGAACTCCGCCAACCGCGCCGAGCTTCCCACCGCCGCCGGCCTCCTTGATGAAGCCGCCAGTGGCGTTGTCCTCTCTGACGTTGAAGCCCAGCACGAGCGCGAGGCTGAAGCCTTCCACGCCAACGCCCAGCAACTGAAAGACTTGCAGGATTGGGTAGCGGGCCAGATGGCGGCCGCGAAGCCTCGATAGGCGTTTCGCGAGCCAGCGTGCTTAGGCGCCAGCCTTGCGCTGGCCGTGCTTAATCGATGATGTCTGCGCAGGCGTCCGTGGGCGCGGCGGCCACGTGTCCGACCAGCGGCACCATCTTCAGACCGGCCGATGCCACGCGGCAGGGCGCCGCGACCACGCCACAACCGGAGAGGAGTGCGGCGCTCAGCAGGGCGGCCGCCAGCAGAAGACGTTTCATCGGGCGTGCGTTCGAAATGAATGTTGCGCAGTGTGGCATAGAGTCACGCGTCCACCTGTGCGCGTTTGTATCTGGAAATGACAGACCGCACGCACCCGGCGTCGGTTGTGCGATGCGGGAATGCACAACAATCGCCGCAGTTCGTTCAGCGCACAAAGCTGACTTTTGTCGAAAAAGTCACATGCTTCGTTTGCGCAAACAAAGCCGCCAGACCTTGCTGCGAGCCGCCAAACGACTGTTGACGCGGGTTTTCCCGTAATTCCACATATCGCAACAATAAATTGTCTGTCGCGACATTTATTGTCTGAACAGGCTCGCCTACGATGACTCCAACGAATGCGGCGCCGCAGCGAAAACAGGCCTGAAAAACGAGGCCACTGCCCGACGCGCTGCGCCCATCCCGGAGAAGAATCATGAAAGCCCAACGCACTCTTATTGCCGCCTTGATCGCCCTGGCCGCCGTGCCCGCCCTGGCCGCCACGAAGTTCGACGTGTACACGCAAGGCGCCGCCGCCGGCCAACGTTTCGACGTTTATACGCAAGGTGCCAAGGCTGGCAGCAAGTTCGACCCGTATAGCGAAGGCGCCAAGGTGGGCGACAAGTTCGATCCGTACACCCAAGGCGCACTGGCCCGTGCAGGCAAGTTCGACACTTACACGGAAGGTGCCAAGGCCGGCAGCAAGTTTGATCCGTACACCGAAGGCGCTCTGGCCCGCGCCGGCAAGTTCGACCCCTACACCGAAGGCGCCAAGGTGGGTGACAAGTTCAACCCGTACACCGACGGTGCCGCTGCATGAGGCTGCGCACCAAGCCATGACTGGCTCGCCGCTCGTCAAGACGCCCGCTAGATGCGGGCGTTTTTCTTTGGGCGCGGCACGTGCTGCTGTCTATAGCAGATATAAAAAACATTCAGCAGGTTTTCCCCTCGGATCCCCGCCAGGAGGGATGGGCGCCAGGCAGCCGACCTTTTAAGATGCCCGCCCGTGTCTGAAAGAAAACGGCGCCGGCCAGGTCCAGTGGCTTGGTACGCAAGCGCCAGTCTTGTTGTATTGGGGAGAGTGTTGCGATGACGCAGCCGGGGAAGGGCGGGGCAAAGGGTGGGCCGTTGGCGCGTGGCCCAGGGCGATATTGGAGTGCGGCCCGCGGGCTGCTTGCGTTGTGGCTGTGCATGGGCGCAATGGCAACGTCTGCTGTTGCCGTGGAGCCTGGCAGCCTGACGAGCGAGCAATTGCGCACGCCAGAGCCTGCAGTGGAATCCGTCCGCGAGGCTGAGCAGCGCGGCTATACCGAGGCGTTGGCCGCCTACATCCGCGCCCGCGATGCGCACCCCGACGACGTGGAGCTGGCCGTTGCGCAGTGCCGCTTCATGCAGCGATTTGCCTGGTCGGAAGAAAACGACTGGGCCGATATCGCCGCCAAGGACTTTGAGAACTGCAAGACCGCGCTGGAAGGGCGCTACGCCGGCCAGCCGGAGGCGGCGCTCTTTCTGCTCGAGTCCCGCTACGGGAAGGAGGCCATCAGCTACGGTGAGCCGATGGTGGCGAGGGCTTCAGCCTGGACTGATGCGCAGCGCGCACGCTTGCACAGCGCGCTCGCTCGCGCCTATAGCAACACGCGCGATGACGCACGCGCCGGCGAGCACGCCGTGCTGGCGGTGCAGATGGACGCCGCCAGCGATGAACTGGTGACGGCGATCCGCTATCTGGCCAAGGCCAAACGCGTGGACGAGGCTGTCGCGTTGCTGGCAGCGGCGCCGCTACCGAAAACCCCTTGGCTGGAGAGCACGCGCATCAAGACGGCGGCGGAATGGCTGCCGGCTGATGTCGCCCGCCGCGAATTGCAACGTGCTCAGCAGGCGGGCATGAAGATCGATGCGCAGACAACCGCCCGTGCTTTGCGCCGCGCGGGCGACCATGCCGGTGCCCAGGCCGCGCTATCGACGGATACCTCGCTGCGCGCCAACGAGGTGGGCGAACAGCGCCAGCTTCGGCTGGACGTGGCCTTTGAAGCCGGCGCCACGGCTGCCGTGGCCGATGCACTGGGCGATTGGGTGCGCAAATCGGGCGCCAAGGACGCGTTGGCCTACCCCTACGCACGCTTGCTGGTGACCGACCCGAAGGCCGCGCTGCGCAGCGAGCTGCTTCCCCTGGCCGGCTGGCTGTTGGCTTTCACGCTGGCACTGGTGTTGCTGCCGGGTGTGGTGATGTTTCCTGCGCACTATCGGGGGACGGTGCGTACGCGGCTCGGCAAGACCCAGACCGTGCTGTTTGCGCGCATCGGGCTACGACACGCGTGGCTGGCCCTGGCGGTGCTCGTGTTTGCGTTGACGCTGGTGCCTGTGGCGCGTTTCGGCGGCGAATTGAGCAACGGCAGCGTCCTTGCCGAAGAGGTTCAGCGCCGGTTTGCGATCGGCCAACTCTGGGCCACGGGGTTTGCCGCCGTGGGCCTGATCTGGTGCGCGACCCGGCTGTCGTGGCGCGAATGGCTCGGCAGCGGCCGCTGGAAATTCAGGTGGTTCATCCCCGCGCTGTGCTGTCTGGGCTTTGTGGCCTTCGCCATGGTGGTCGGCCGGCACGCATTGCAGGTAAGTTCTGCCGACGCGCATGTCGCCTGGATGGTCGGGATGATTCTGGGCGCGAATGCGCTGGGCGGCTTGCCGCTGGCATTGGGGCTGGTGTCAGTGCTGGTGCCCATCTGCGAGGAACTGGTGTTTCGCGGCTGCATGCTGGGCGGGTTGTCGCGCCACATCAGCTTTGGATGGGCGAACGTTTTGCAGGCGGTGGCCTTTACCGCGCTCCATCAAGACCCACGGCGGATGGTGTTCTACTTTGTGCTGGCCATCATTGCCGGCGTGCTGACGCGCAAGACGCGTGGGTTGGCGGCACCCATCCTGCTGCATGCCGCCAATAACGCCATCGTCACACTGGCCGTTCTACATTGAGGGTTCCTCTCATGGATGAACCCTATGGTGCCGATGGCGTCTGACGACCATGAACGCCCGACCCCGCATGATGCAAGCCTCACACCGTCTTTCTTTTCTTGGCCGCAAAGCCCGCGCGTTGCGCGGTTTCCCTGCACTGGTGGCCGCCGTCGCGCTGGCCAGTTGCGCCACCGTGACACCGGGCCCGTTCCAGATCACGGTGCGCGATACCGACGACACGCTGCTTGAGCAATTCCAGTTCCAGGCAGGCTCCTATGACTCGCTGGAGATCGCCATTATTGGCATGTGCCGCGTGTATCCGGACGCCACGGTCACCGCCGACCAACTGCAGACGCACGAACGGGTACAGGAGCGCTGCAAGCGTTCCTTCGCATCCATGCTGACGCTGTCTTGAAGCGGCTACCATGTGGCCTCAGTTTGATGCTCGAAACGCACAAGAGGCCCATGTGACTGCGCAAGACGAGTCCTTTCCGGTTTCACGATTTGCCGCTGCCCGGCCACGCCTGCTGCTGGCGTTTGCGCTTGGCGCGATCGTCGGCGTGGCAGCGCCCGCTGGGCATGGCTGGCTCACGCGCACGCTGCTTGGCTGGGACGCCGCCGTGTGGACGTACCTGATGCTGATCTCGGTGATGATGCTGCGGGCAGACCCGCGCCGCATCCGGGCCGTGGCCCGGCGTGAAGATACGAGCGCCTCGGCGGTGCTGGCAGTGGTGTGCCTCGGTGTGGTGGCCAGCATGGTGGCGATTGCCTTTGAGCTGGTGACGGCCAAGTCGGCGGGCCATGCGCAGGCCTGGCACTACGCGCTGACCGGCGTGACGGTGGTGGGCGCGTGGTTGATGGTGCCGATGATGTTCACCGTGCACTACGCGCATCTGTACTACCGCACACCAAACGCACCGCCGCTACAGTTTCCGGATCGTGAAGTCGAGCCTGATTACTGGGATTTCCTCTACTTCTCCTTTACGATCGCGGTCGCCAGCCAGACGGCGGATATCAGCATCCGGTCGCGCGCCATGCGGCGGGCGGTGCTGGGGCAATCGCTGCTGTCGTTCTTCTTCAATACGAGCATTCTTGCGCTCTCCATCAACATTGCTGCCAGCCTGTTTTCATGACGAAACTTCCTCCCCATAACCACGACCGCGATCGCGCCATCAAGACGGTCAGCTATGTGCTGGTGGCCGCCATGATCGTGACGGTGCTGTGGCTGCGCCTGCTGCCGGCCGCCATTGCTGGCTTTCTGGTCTATGCGCTGTCGCGCAAGCTCGAGGCAAAGCTGCTGCAGCGGCGTGTGTTCTCCCGGCATGCCAAGGCGTTGGCGGTAATCGGGGTGTTTGTGATCGCCACGCTCATCCTCGCGGGCATCGGACTGGGCATTGGCCGTTTGGTGGAGCATGGGCACGGGCTAGAGGGCATGCTGACGCGCGTGGCCGATGTGCTGGACAACCTGCGCGCGTCGCTGCCGGCTTCCGTGGCGGACTACATTCCGAACTCCGTCTCGGACCTGCGCGTGCGTCTGGTCGAGATGCTCAAGGAGCACGGCCATCAGGTGTCGACAGTCGGGATCGACGGGCTGCGCCACAGCGTGCTGGCGCTGATCGGCTTGATCCTGGGCGCCATGGTGGCCTGGTCTGACAGGCCAGACCCGGCACGCCACAAGCCCCTGGCCGCGGCGTTGCTGAACCGCCTGGGGCGGCTGACTGCCGCGTTTGAGGCGGTGGTGTTTGCGCAGGTGAAGATCTCCGCGCTCAACACCGCGCTGGCCGCCATCTACCTGGTGGGCGCGTTGCCGTTGTTCGGGCAGCACGTGCCGTATTCCAAATCGCTGATCCTGCTGACCTTCGTGGCGGGGCTGATTCCGGTGGCGGGCAACCTGATCTCCAACACGGCCATCGTGGTGATGAGCGTGACGGCATCGCTGGAGCTGGCCGTGGCCTCGCTCGTCTTTCTGGTGGTGGTCCACAAGCTGGAGTACTTCGTGAACGCGCGCATCATCGGCAGCCGCATCGACGCGCGCGCGTGGGAGCTGATTCTCGCGCTGATCGTGATGGAAGCGCTGTTTGGGGTGGGCGGCGTGATTGCCGCGCCGGTGCTGTACGCCTACATGAAACGCGAGCTGACGGACGCCGGGCTGATCGGCTGACCCATCCGCGCCTGGGTGATGCGCCAGCGCCCCCGCGCTGACGGCATCGGCAGAAAAGAGCGCGCCCTACGGGACGAGGGGCGCGCAATAACTCGCTGACCGAGAGACGTCAGCGAGCCGAGGGCCGGTACACGGGGACGAAGCGAGCGGCGGGCGCGTGGCGTTGCCGATGACATCCACGGCTTCGGACGTGACGAAGCAGCAGACGACGTGGTCGTCGAGCAAGGCCAGATAGAAGAGGTCTCCCATCGCGCGGCATAGCGTTCCCGTTAGCAGGACTTTCATCGCTCCCCTTCCTTGGCTGACCAATGTGCGGCATCGGCTGGATGCGCCACCGGTTCGGACTGCAGAGCGTTGCTGTTGCCGCAATGGCGCTGGCGTTGGCTCCGTCTTGGCCGTCAGCACTGGCGCGAGGGCGTCGTGCAGCGGTCCATGCTGGCGAGTATAGAAACCGCCTCCTGAGCGGCCATGCTCCGAACGGAGTAGCCGCGCGCGCGAAAATGGCTAACGGGTTAGCTACCTGCCAAGGCAGGCGTGGCGCGGGTTTGCGGGAAATGGGAGGCCCGTGCGTCGGGCATGGCGCCGCAGCGCCTGACGCTTCTGCCTGGACAGTAAATTGTCCGGTTTGCGCTAATCATTGTCGAACTTGCGGTAACGCGCCTGCATTGTTTAGGCGCATGATTGACGGCTCCTCGCTGCAATTTTTTGACCGCAAACATCCCCATGGAAACCACCGCAAACGGCACAGCCGCCGATTTGTCCACGCCTGCGGCGCCCCCTGCCTCGCAGATCAGCGCTGCCGGTACGACGGGCTTTGGCGTGATCGGCGCCATCAGCTTCGCGCACTTTCTCAACGACATGATGCAGTCGTTGATCCTGGCGATCTATCCGCTGCTCAAGGGCAACTTCCACCTCGATTTTTCGCAGATCGGGCTGATCACGCTGGTGTATCAGATCACCGCGTCGCTCCTGCAGCCGATGGTCGGGCTGTACACCGACAAACATCCGAAGCCGTATTCGCTGTCGGTGGGCATGGGTTTCACGCTGGTGGGGCTGGTGCTGATGTCGGTGGCGCCCAACTTTGGCACGCTGCTGCTTGCGGCGGCGCTGGTGGGCACCGGTTCGTCGATCTTCCATCCGGAATCGTCCCGCGTGGCGCGCATGGCCTCGGGTGGCCGGCATGGCTTGGCGCAATCGCTGTTCCAGGTGGGCGGCAATGCGGGCAGCGCCATGGGCCCCCTGCTGGCGGCGCTCATCATCATGCCGTATGGGCAGCACAGCCTGGCGTGGTTCTCGATTGCAGCGCTCATCGCCATTTTTGTGCTCTATCACGTGGGCGGCTGGTACAAGCGCGAGCGTGCTGCGGGCCATGGTCGTAAGGCCGGCGGTCGTGCGGACGCAGTGCTCAAGCTGTCAGGCGGGCAAGTGGCGTTTGCCATGCTGCTGCTGGTGGTGCTGCTGTTCTCGAAGTACTTCTATCTGGCGAGCCTGAACAGCTACTACACGTTCTACCTCATCACCAAGTTCCACCTGTCGGCGCAGACGTCGCAGCTGTTCCTGTTCCTCTTCCTGTTCTCGGTGGCGGTGGGCACGATTGTCGGTGGCCCGATTGGCGACCGCGTGGGCCGCAAGGTGGTGATCTGGGTGTCGATCCTGGGGGTGGCGCCGTTCACCCTGATGCTGCCTTACGCCAATCTGTTCTGGACGGCGGTGCTGACGGTGATCATCGGCCTGGTGCTGGCGTCGGCGTTCTCGGCCATCCTCGTGTATGCGCAGGAGCTGATTCCCGGCAAGGTGGGGATGGTGTCGGGCCTGTTCTTCGGGTTTGCATTCGGGCTGGGCGGGATTGGTGCCGCGGTGCTCGGCAAGCTGGCCGATGCGACGGATATCTACAACGTCTACCACCTGTGCTCGTTCTTGCCGCTCATTGGCCTGCTGACAGTGTTTCTGCCGGACATCGAGCGCAAAGGGCGCCTGCACACAGCCTGAACGAGCATCACTGACCGCGCTGCCGGGCGTCTGCCAGCAGCGCGATCACTTCGCTGTCTTCGGTCTGCTCGAAATCTTCGTAGTACTGGCCGACCGCCTGGAAGCTCAAGTCCGGCGCGGCGATCAGGCACACGGCCTCGTCGACTTCGGTGCGCAATGTGCGCCAGGTGGGCTCCGGTGCGACAGGCACCGCGAGCACCAGCCGCCCCGGGCCGGCACGCCGCACGGCTGCCAACGCTGCGCGCACGGTGGCGCCGGTGGCGATGCCGTCATCTGTGACGATGACCGTAGTGGCCGCCAGCGGCAGTGGCGTGACGCCATAGCGTGCGCGGCGACGCTCCAGTTCGGCCAGCTCGTGCGCCATCACCTCGTCGAGATACGCCTGCGATGGCTGAAGTGCCTCCAACAGCGCGGTGTTCCATTCCATATGCGGTGGCAGGCCTGCACCGCAATCGGCTAGCGCACCAAGCGCCAGCTCTGGTTGCAGCGGCGCACCCAGCTTGCGCACCAGCAGAACGCCGAGCGTTGCACCCAACGCTTGCGCAATTGCATGCCCGACCGGTACGCCGCCGCGAGGCAATGCCAGCACGATACGCGGTGGCGGCAGGTCCAGTGCCGCTAACGCATCGGCCAGTTGCCGGCCAGCATCTGCGCGATCGCGAAAGGGCGTTGACATGACACGGTGCGCATCAGGCAAACGCGCGTGCCGAGCCGCTGCGGCCCCACTTGCGCACGCGTAGCGCAGCGAAGACCAACGTGACGCCCCACACGATGGCCCACGCGCCGATCCACCACAGCACGGCCAACACGCCCGCCTCGGGCCGCCATAGCAACCACCCCGCGAGCAGTACGCTGGCAATGCCGCCCAGGATCAACCACCACTCGCCGGCAAGCTCTTCGCGCAAATGCACCGCCACGACGATCTGCAACACGCCGTGCGCGAGTAGCCACGCGGCGATGTACAGCAGCAAGCCCAGCGCCGTCACCGCGGGGTTGAGCAACGTGAGCACGCCGACTGCCACCCCAAGCAGCCCTTGCAGCAGCACGGGCCAGCGGTCACGCGGCGCGGCTTGGCGGCCGAACGCGGTCGCCAGCAGCAGGCAGCCTTCTACGAGCGCATACGCGCCAAACGTGAGCACCAGCACGGCCAGCGTCGCCGCCGGCACCACGAATGCGCCAATACCGATCACCAGCGCACACAACCCGCGCAACGCGAGCACCCACCACAGCTTGGAAAGCGTATGCAGCATGAACCACACTCCTTGAGCGAAAACGAAAAGCGACCGCGCGCCGGAGCGCGGCGGGCGATCGCTGGTCACTTCAAGGTAGTGCAAGGTGCGGCGGGGCTCAATCGTTGTGGCGGGGTGCGTGTGCGTGCCGGCGCGCATTCAGCGCATTCTTTTGTGCGATGTCATGCCAGCCGCGCCACGCCCAGCGCGAATCCAAGCCCAATCAGGATGACGCCGATCACGCGATCGACCATCCGCTGCCGCGCAAGCAACGCGCGCCGCAATGCACCCGAGGCGAATACCGTGGCCACCAGCGCAAACCACGCCGCGTGCGCCATCGACATGAAGAGCCCGTAGCCGAATTGCGCGGCCAGGGGCGTGCTGGCATGCACCACTTGCGTGTAGGTGCTGACGACGAAGAGGGTGGTCTTTGGGTTCAGCGCGTTGGTGAAAAACCCCATGCGCAGTGCTGCGCCGGTCGAGAGCGTATGCCGCGTGTCATCGCGCATGGTTGCGTCGCCAGGCACCGAAGCCTTGGACGATAGCGTCTTCCAGCCGATCCATACCAGGTACGCCGCCCCCACCAGCTTGATGGCATGCAGCAGCGCAGGCGCATGTGCAATCAGCAGCCCCACACCGAACATGGTGTAGAGCACGTGCACCTGCACGCCCAGTGCAATCCCAAGCGCGCACAGCATGCCCGCGCGCCTGCCGTACAACAGGCTGTTGCGCGTGACCATGGCGAAGTCCGCGCCCGGGCTGATAACGGCCAGGATGGTGATGACGGCAACGGCAAGGAGTTCGGCCATATCGGGGGCTCAATCGCAAAGTGGAGATGCGCCGATTCTGGGTGCCCAGGTCCCTGTTGAAAATCGATTTATGATGCCGTTTTTCCGTGAGAAAAACTGACAGATGGCCTTGCCTCCGCTCAACACCCTGCGCGTCTTCGAAGCCGCTGCGCGGCATGGCAGCTTTGTGCGCGCGGCTGACGAACTGCATGTCACGCATGGGGCCGTGAGCCGCCAGATCCGGCTGCTGGAAACATCGCTCGGGGTGCCGTTGTTTGAGCGCCGCAACCGCGCGGTTTTTCTGACACCGGCTGGCGAGCAGCTCCGAGCGGCGGCGGCAGATGCGTTCTCCATCCTCACCGATACCCTTGATCGGATCGCGCGGCGCGCAACATCGTCCGCGCTGGTGGTGTCGTGCGAGCCGACGTTGGCGATGCGATGGTTGATCCCCCGGCTGTCACGCTTTGAGGCGCGGCATCCGGCGGTTCAGGTGCACTTGTTTGCCGCAGGCGGCCCAATTGATTTTGCGCGTACCGGTGTGGATGTGGCCCTGCGCCGCAACGACTTTGCCTGGCCGGAACACATTTGTGCGGAGCCGATCTGCGCGGAGTGGATCGGCCCCGTGCATGCGCCGCAAGCCGATGTGGTCGTACGCCGTCGCCTGCTGCACACGGCAACACGCCCCGATGCTTGGCAGACGTGGCGGCGCATCAGCGAGTCACCGCGCCCGCGCGGGCGCGCTCCCGAGGCGCGCTTTGAGCATTTCTATTTGAGCTTGCAGGCAGCCGCGGCGGGGCAGGGCACGGCCATTGCCTCCAAGCTGATGGCAGGGGATGACCTTGCCGATGGGCGGCTTGTGGCGCCGGAAGGTTTTCGGCGCGATGGCTCGGCGTATTACCTGCTGGCGAACACGCCAATCCAGCCCGATACCCCGGCCAGTGCTTGGCTGGCGTGGCTGCGCGAAGAAACCGCCGCAACTTTGGCGGTTTAAGCCGGGAAAGGTTTAAGCGGCGGCGTGCCGACCCGCCCGCAAAATGCCGCGAATGGTAGCCAGATACGCCTCGCCCACCGCACGGTTGAGCGTTCGCGCATGCGCTGCCCGCTTGCGCGGCGGTGGGGTCAGACCTAGCGTGCGGCAGACATCCGACGCATACGGCCGGCCACGGCCTTGCATGCGTATCACCACTTCGTTCAACGCCTGTTCACCCAGGCGCTCGCGCAGCCAGAGCACCGTCTGGCGGTCGTACTCGTTTTCGATGCGGATCAGGTCGTCCATGGGAAAGGCTGTATAAATGTACAGTTACTGTAAATATATACAGCTTTCCGTGGATTTCAAGGCCCATGTTGCGCAACGGCTGCTGGCCAGGTCAGAGCGTGATACCGCCGTCCACGACAATGCACTCGCCATTGGTGTAGCTGGCCGCATCCGAGACGAGGTAGAGCACCGTGCCGGCCATTTCGCGCGGCTCGGCGTGGCGGCGCAGGGGGATCTCGCTGATCCACCGCTCGTAGGTGGCTTTGTCCTCGAATAGCGCGCCGGCAAACTTGGTCTTCGTCAGGCCAGGCAGCAGCGCATTCACGCGAATGCCAAAGGGGCCGCATTCCTTGGCAAAGGCGCGCGTCATGTTGACCACCGCGGCCTTGGTGATGGAGTAGACGCCTTGCTTGTCGCCCGGTTGCAGCGCGTTGACCGACGCCGTGTTGACGATGGCGCCGCCGCCTTGTGCGCGCATCATCTTGCCGGCCTCGACCGACATGAAGAAGTACCCACGGACGTTGACGTCTACCGTCTTCTCAAACGCGGCGAGGTCGGTGTCGAGAATGTGACCGTAGTACGGGTTCGCTGCCGCGTTGTTGACGAGAATGTCGAGCCGGCCGTGCGTGTTGCGGATATGCGTGAAGGCGGCTTCGATGTCTTCCATGCGGCCGACGTGGCACGCCAGCGCCTCGGCCTTGCCGCCCGCCGTGCGGATGCCGTCGGCCACGGCCTGGCAATCGGCCAGCTTGCGGCTCGACACGATGACGTGCGCGCCTTGCTCGGCAAGCAGCTTGGCAATCTCTTCGCCGATGCCGCGGCTGGCGCCCGTGACCAGGGCGATCTTGCCGGTCAGGTCGAACAGGTTGGTGCTCATAGGTGCTCCTCCAATGGTGGTGTGTTCTGGGGTATTGGGTCTGGTGTTCAGCCGTAGGTCTGGAACGCGCGCCGCGCAGGGTCGTCCAGATGCGGGATGCCGTTGAAGGTGGCCAGCTGAAACGATTCCGCGTTGAAGAAGTACTGCGAGACGCTGCTGTTGCGGATCTGCAGGTTCAGCGAAATGGCGCTGGCTGGCGGCGCCTCCAGCACCTGCTGTGCGGTCACGGCAATCGGCCCGCCGGAGCTGACGGCCAGCACGCGCAGCCCACCGCCAGCCTGGATGGCAGCGCGCGCATCGGCCACGCGCTGTTGGAACGCCGCCCATGTCTCGGGCAGCGGGCCACGGATCTTGTCGGCTGACCACAGATGCAGCACCTGCTTGAGCGCCCGGTAGTGGTCGCGCATCGAGCCCGAGGCCAGCCGCGTCAGCTCCGGAAAATCTTCCCCGAGCGCCGCAAACAGCCCTTGGAAGTCGTATTCATTCAGCCCGGCGTGCTGCTCGCACGTTGTGTTGGAGACGCCCATGCCGCGCAGGATGCCGTCGACCGTCTGCTCGTGCCGACGCAAGGTGCCGCAGATGACGCGGTCGAAGACGATGTCGTGCCGCGCGAAATACTCGCCGAGCCAAACGCTCTGCTGTTCGCCGCGCTCCGAAAGCTGGTCATAGTTGGCGGCGCCGAACGACGCTTGTCCGTGCCGCACGAGGTAAAGCTCCGCCATTGCGTGTTCGCCATGTTGCTGGGGAGGGCCAGATTAGCGGTCGGCACACTATTTTTGAAATTTATTGTTTGAATGACCGGTAATGCATCGGGTGCATAGTCCGCAGGCGTGCTGAGGCGGGCATGTCTGGCCGCGCACGGCAAGCTGCGGCTGACCCCCGTGCGCTCAACGCAACATCGCGCCCCGGGGTTTGCGGAACTTGTGTGTAATGGCAGTTTTGCTACTCCGCTACCAAGGTCACGCATGAAACCCTCCCGCCTTGCGCTTGCCGCGCTGCTGCTGTGTGCCGCGCGTCTGTCCAGTGCCGCCGATGCCAACCCCAAGGTCCTGAGCGCCGCTGAAGCCTATCGGGCCGATGCCCTGCATTTGCTGGAGCGCCTGGTCAACATCGACTCGGGCACTGGCAACGAGGCTGGCCTCAGCCAGATCGGCACCATCGTCACCGAAGAGCTGCGCAAGACGGGCGCGCACGTGGAAACGGTGTCTGCCGCACCGGCGGCGGTGGGCAACAACATCCTCGCCACATGGAAGGGCACGGGCAAGACGCGCATTCTGTTGATGGCACATATGGACACCGTCTTCAAGGACGGCACCGCCCGCGCCAAGCCCTTCGTCATCAAGGACAAACGTGCCTACGGGCCGGGCGTGATGGACGACAAGGGCGGCATTGTCGCGGGGGTGTATGCCATGAAGATCCTGCAGCAGCTGGATTTCAAACAGTACGGGCAGGTGACGCTGCTGCTTAACACCAACGAGGAAACCGGTTCCAAGGGCACGCGCGCGCTGATTGAGCGCGAAGCCAAGCAGCATGACGTGACGTTGAACTTGGAGCCCGGCCGCCCCGCCGACGGGTTGGTCGTCTGGCGCAAGGGCAGTGGCACCGCAGAGATCGATATCAAAGGCAAGGCTGCGCATGCGGGCGTGGCGCCGGAGTCCGGCCGCAATGCCGCCACGGAGCTGGCCCACCAGACGCTCCAGCTGGGCAAGCTGGGCGACAGCGCCAAGCAGACCACCTTCAACATCACGGTGCTCAAGGCGGGGGACGCCACCAACGTCATTCCCGATCACGCCACCGCCTACGCAGACGTGCGCGTGGCCGTGCCGGAAGAGTTCGACCGCGTGGAGCGCGATCTGGCCCGCGTGTCGGCCAACAAGCTCATCCCCGATACGGAAGTGAAGACGTCGCTCGTGCGCGGTTTTCCGCCGATGCCGCGCAACCCAGCCTCCGATGCGCTGGCCGAGAAGGCGCAGGCCGTCTATGCCGAGATCGGCCGCAAGCTCACGCTGGAAGGCAGCGGCGGCGCGGCGGATTCGAGCCTCTCTGCAGGTGTGGGCACGCCCACGCTCGATGGCTTTGGCATTGTCGGCGGCGGTATTCATACGCCCGATGAATATGCAGAAGTGGAAAGCGTGGTGCCGCGCCTGTACCTGCTCTCGCGCATGATCATGGAGCTTGCCGGCAACAAGTAAGCGCCGCGGTCAGTGCCGGGATTCGGCAAGCAGAGCAGCGGGTGGCAGCGGTTAGGCCACCCGCTTTGTTTTGGGATGCCGCGCGCGCTGCGCGAGGACGGCGGGATGCGGACTGGCGGACTAGATGTAAACGACCACACCCGTTCGCCCCGCGCGGCCGGTTCGATGTGCTATCGTCGCCGCCACCAAAATTTCACACATACCGGGTATGCACGACGTCGTCATCAGCGGTACGGGCCTGTGGGTCGCGCCGGAGGTCATCACCAACGAGGAGCTGGTTGCCTCGTACAACGCTTACGCGCAGCGCTACAACGCAGAGCATGCAGCCGCCATTGCCGCGGGGGAACTGGCGCCGCTGGCGGAGTCGTCGGCAGAGTTCATCGAGAAGGCGTCGGGCATCCGTCAGCGCTATGTCGTTGAAAAATCCGGTGTGCTGGATCCGGCACGCATGCGCCCCAAGCTGACGCCGCGCCCGGACGGTGCGCTGTCGTTGCAGGCGGAAATCGGCGTGGCCGCCGCGCGTGACGCGCTGGCTGCAGCCGGCCGCGATGCCGCTGACATCGACATGCTGATCTGCGCCACGTCGAACTTCCAGCGCCCGTATCCGGCACTGGGCGTGGAGATTCAGAACGGCATCGGCGCGGGCGGCTATGCGTTCGACATGAACGTTGCGTGCTCCTCAGCCACTTTCGGGCTGGAGCAGGCCATCAATGCCGTGCGCAGCGGCACCGCGCGCGCTGCACTGGTGGTGAGCCCCGAAATTACCTCCGGCCACCTCGACTGGAAAGACCGCGACTGTCACTTCATCTTTGGCGATGTGTGCACGGCCGTGCTGGTCGAGCGCGCCGAAGACACCCGCTCCACCGACGCCTGGCGCGTGCTTGGCACCCGCTGCGCGACCAGCTTCTCCAACAACATCCGCAACAACGCCGGTTATCTGTCGCGTAGCGAAGACCGCAACCCGGACGACCGCGACCAGCTCTTCCGTCAGGAAGGCCGCAAAGTGTTCAAGGAGGTCTGCCCGATGGCGGCGGAGCATATCGCCACGCATTTGCAATCGCTAGGCCACGCGCCTGCCGGTGTGCGCCGCTTCTGGCTGCATCAGGCCAACCTGGCGATGAACCAGTTGATCGGCAAGCGCCTGCTGGGCCATGACGCATCGGCCGATGAGGCGCCGGTCATCCTGGATGAATTTGCCAACACGGCCTCGGCGGGTTCCATCATTGCGTTCCACCGTCATCGTGCGGATCTGAAGGCGGGCGACCTGGGCATGATCTGCTCGTTTGGCGCCGGGTATTCGATTGGCAGCGTGGCGGTGCAGAAGCTGTAATCAACTCGCGGGCGACGCTCGTGTTTGCCCCTGCAGCGTCGCGCCGAAGAAATCCACCGCGCGGCGCACGGCCTGGGCGTGGACAGCGTCACGATTCACGCTCGCGTTGTCGTGGCACAGCAGTGGCAGGTGCGGTATCGCGCCCGGGTAGCACGTATCGATAAAGGTGTAGTGCGATGCGCCTGGGATCAGCAGCACGTCGGCGTTCGGCACCAAGCCGGCGATGCGGCGTACGTTGGTCTCCACTGGGACCGTCACATCGGCATCCCCGGCCATCAGCGAAACGGGCAGCGCGATACCGCGCAGCGACTCTGCATCCAACGCCATGCCCAGCGCCGGTGCGATGGCAAAAACGGCCTTGATGCGCGCATCGCGGTAGGACGCGCCTGACCGGGCAAGCGAAGCTTCCGTTGCGGTTGTCTTTGGCGCGCTGGGCCCGGTGTTCGTCTGCATGCGCTCCATTTCGGGCGGGCGGCAGATCGCATCGCCTTGCGGCCCGCCGCAGAACGCTTCGAACGCCGCCACATTGGTACGCGCGCCCGCGAGCTCCAGCACCGTGTAGCCCCCGAGCGAAAAACCGACGGCGCCAATCCGTTGGCGGTCGACATGCGCACCCAATACCGGGTCGGCGAGGATGCCGTCGAGTGCCTCGCTCACATCCGTCGCGCGTTCCCACCACAGCATGAAGCCGTCGTGCGTGAGCGGTTCCAGCGCGTTGTTGCCCGGGTGATTCACGCCCGCGACGATATAGCCGTTGGCGGCCAATGCAGCGGCCAGCCAATCCAGGCTGTCTGCCGTGCCGCCGGTGCCGTGCGAGAGCATCAGCAACGGGTACGTCGAGCGGGCCGGCGCCAGTGCGGCTTCGCCAGCTGAGGGATGACCGCGAAACGTTGGCCGGCTGGGCTCGCCGATGTCGCGCGGCGCCTCAGGCACTGACACATCCACCGGATACCAGATGTTGGTGATCAGCGCCTGCGTGCGTGCACCGCGCCAATGCCGCTCGGCTTGCGGATGGAATATGCGGGTGGTTTCGCCCACGTGGTACGGCTCGGTGGCGCAGGCGGCGCCCATGGCAAAGACCGCCAGCGCGGCGGCAACGCAATGACGCAACATCGTTACTCCTTGCGGATGGGGATCATCAGGTCGGTTACGCACGCACGCGGCACGGGGTGCCGCGCGGGGCTGCGGTACAACTCGAGCGTCGGCCGATCATCCGGTTCGAAGCCGTAGCTCGGCAGGCAGCCGCCATACAGCGCCTGCATGGTGGGCGCGATCAACGTGTAGGGGCCGATGAGGCGGTGTGAGGCATACAGGCCGCCTTCAATGCGCATCGGCTGCAGGCGGCCCGTGATGGCGCGCGGCGTGTCGAGAATGACGCCGGCGAAGTACTCGAACGCGCCCGGCGTTTCTGGGTCGCCATAGCAAACGCCAATGCGGTCCGGCGCATTGGGCGACGTACGGTCAATGCCCAGCGTCTGCCATAGCGCAATAAAGGTCTGGCGGATGGTCGCGATCGGACCTTCGTGGCGCAGGCACAGCGCGTTCAGCGGGGGCTGCTCGATCAACTCGATGGGCGGCAGGCTGGTGGTGTCGGTGGCGGACACGTTCAACGCCTGTTGCCGCGTCTGGAATGCGCGTGGGCTGACGCCGGTGAACTCGCGGAAGGCGCGCGCAAACGCCTGCGGGCTGCCATAGCCGACGTTGAGGGCGACATCGGTGATGGAATCTTCCGCGCTGCTCAGGCGCTGGGCGGCTTGCGCCAGCCGCAGCCGCTGCACGGTTTCGAACACGCCTTCGCCGGTGAGCGCCCGATAGATACGGTGAAAGTGAAACGGCGACAGATGCGCCACCGCCGCCAGGCTCTGCACCGTGTGCGGGGCGGCCGGGTCGGCCAGGATCGCCTCGATCACGCGGGCGATGCGGCGGTGGTAATCGTGAACGGTGCGGGGTTTCATGCGGCAAAGCATAGTCGCCCAGCAGGCGGCACGCGGTGCAGCGATTGCGCAAAATGCGCCGGTGAACCGACCTTAATGCCCCGCCGTGGCCCGCAGGGTGGAGGCGAACGTCCGCAGCGCCTTCTTTGCCACCGGGTCGGCCAGGCGCGAGTACAGCACCACGCTGCGCGGTGGCAGCGGCGGCAGGCCAAACGCGTCGCCCACATCGATGGTGCCCGCCGGCGCCACGCGGCGGCTGAGTGCGGCGACAGCCAAGCCGGCCGCCACCGCGGCGCCGATGGTGCCCATGCCGCCGCCAACAAAGACTTCCTGCCATGGAATGCCTGCCGCATCCAGCGCGGTCACGGCCATCTCGCGCACGCGGCAGGGCTCGGACTGGGTGGCAAGGTAGAGCGGTTCCCCGCTGCGGTGCTCAAAGTCGGGCGCGGCCATCCAGCCGAAGGGTTCTTCCATCAGCACTTCGCCGTCGGTGCGGCGCGTGTCGTGGCGCAGCACGACGGCCGCATCCAGCAGGCCGCTCTCGAATGCGTCGAGAATCTCGCGCGAGCTGTCGATGCGGATCTCCAGCGTCAACGTCGGTTCGGCACGCCCCATCTGACGCAGCAGGCGTGGCAGTTCCGCGCCGACGATGTGGTGGCTTATGCCGACCGACAGCCGCCGTCGCTCCACGCCGAACGAGCCGAGCGCGCCCTCGTGCGCAGCCACCAGCTCGCGCGCCGGCGCCAGGAACGCCGCGCCGTCCTGCGACAGCCGTACCAGGCGGGGGGTGCGTTCCAGCAGGCGGCGGCCGAGCGTGTCTTCCAGGCGCTTGATCTTCAGGCTCACGGCCGATTGCGTGGAGTCCATCGCCTCCGCCGCGCGCGTGAAGCTCTTCAGATCGGCAGTCAGCACAAAGGCCTGAACGGCCTCCAGATCGAGCATCCTCATGGTTCAATCATTGGAAAATAGAATGATTGAAATATCTTAGGATGTGTTTTTTCAATGATCAACCTGAGGCATGCTGTGCACACCACAAACCAGGGAGTTCACCATGCCTCTCGTTCAAGTGTCGTTGCGTCGCGGCAAGCCAGCCGCCTATCACCAAGCCATTTTTGACGGCGTGTATCGCGCGCTGCGCGAGACCTTCAACGTGCCGGAAGACGATCGCTTCATGACGATCACAGAGCATGACGCCAGCACCTTCAGCGTCAGCCCTACGTACTTCGGCATCGCGCGCAGCGAAGATGCCGTCATCCTGCAACTCACCGTCAGCAACACGCGCCCGCGTGAGCAGAAGCAGGCGCTGTATCGCCGCATCGTTGAGCTGCTGGGCGACAAGCCAGGCATACGGCCCGAAGATGTGTTCATCAACCTTGTGGAGGTGCTGCCCGAGAACTGGTCGTTCGGCCACGGCATCGCGCAGTACGTGACGGACAAGAGCTGAGCCGCGCCATGACCTCGCGCCAGATGCTGTTTGCCTACGTGGGCGGCCTGCTGTGGGGGATGGCGCTGATCGTCGGCGCGGCGGTCACGGTGGCGACCGTCGCGCGCGACGTGCTGCGGATGCTCAGTCCTTGAGCGAGTTGCCCAGCATATCCAGCAGGAACTGCGTGCCGCGTTCGCGCGATCCGGAATCGTCGTAGCCATCCAGGAAGGCGCCTTGCTCCGTCATGACGAGGTGCGTGCCGCCAGAACCATCCTTGGGCTCACGCAATTCCAGCGTGGCGAGCGAGGCGGAGATCTTGCGGTCGTCCAGATGCATCACGTAGGAATAGACGACGCGCTCGTTGGGGATGACGTCGTGGTACGTGGCTTCGAAGCTGGAGACGACACCGCTTTCCCACCGGCCCTTGACCACCTCGCGGCCGCCCGGCGTGGCATCCATTTCACGCACGAGCAGCGTGTAGCCGTTGCCGCCGGCAAACCACTTGGCCTTGGCGGCCGGGTCGGTCAGTGCCTTGAACACGCGCGAGCGCGGCGCGTCGTACGTGCGCTCCACCGTAAAGGTGGCATGCACCACCGAGCGCTTAACGCCATCGGCCACCGGCACGCTTGCGGCTTCGCGCTCCAGCTTGTCCAGGGTTTGCTTCCAGCCTTCGGACGCGCCCTTGATCATCATCTCGGCAATCGGGGCGAGCGGCGTGTGGGTCTGCGTGACTTCCATGCGCGTAGTTTTCCCACCCTCGCCGCATTCTTCGGCAAACGTGACGACGGTATGCGCGTTCATCAGCGGGCGGTTGTCGCCGTCTACCACGTTCATGTCGATCACCAGGCGGGCATTGGGGACGATCTCCAGAAAGTGGCCGCGCGACCAGTGGTCTTGCCCGTCCGGCGAACGCATGCACACATCAAACTTGCCACCCACGCGAAACTCGACTGTCGCATCCGGCACCGTGAAATGGGTTGGGCAGAACCAGCGCTTGATGTGCTCGGCGGTGCTCCAGGCCTTGAAGACCCAGTCGCGCGATACGGGGAAGGTGCGCGAGATCACAAGCGGGCGCAGGGTCGTGCCGACGGGGCGGTCAATGGTCGTCGTCATGTGGGTCTTCTCCTTGGGTTTTGAGCGTTTCGAGATAGGCGCCCAGGCGGTCGAAGTGCTGTTCCCACTCCAGGCGTCGTTGGTTGATCCACTGCTCGGCGAGGCTTAACGCCTCGGGTTCGATACGGCACGTACGCACGCGGCCCACCTTTTCCGATCGCACGAGACCGGAGTTCTCCAGCACCGACAGGTGCTGCATCACGGCAGGCAACGAGATGTCGAGCGGCTCGGCCAGCTCGCTGACCGAAGCCGGCCCGCGCACGAGTTGGACGAGCATCGCTCGCCGGTTGCCATCGGCGAGTGCCTGGAAGGCGAGATCGAGAGAGGTGTCATGGTTAAGCATGTTGTTAACTATAGCGACTTCGAATAGTTAAGCAAGTACTTTATCTTTCTGTCGTTGACACACCGGTTTACTTCGCATACAAAGTAAAAACACTTCGCATACGAAATAAATCGATCCGATGGACAGTACCCGTCAAAGTATTCCCGCTACGGATGGTTATCCGCTCGGCGCCGTCGTCTGGACGGCCGCGGGCACGCCGCAGGGCGTGGTTGTTGTGCACCCGGCGACGGGCGTGCCGCAGCGCATCTATCAAGCCTTTGCCAACTTTCTGGCGGAGCGCGGCTTCCACGCCATTACGTACGACTACCGCGGCATTGGCGCTTCCCGGCCCAAAAGCCTGCGCCGCTTTGCTGCCCGCATGCGTGATTGGGCGCTTCTGGATGCGGAAGGCGTGATGCGATGGGCGAGGGCGCGTTACCCGGATTTGCCGCAACTCGCGGTTGGGCATTCAGTGGGGGGGCACGCCATCGGCCTGTGCTGTGCGGATTGGAATGTCGCCGGCGTCGTACAGGTGGCTTGCCATACGGGCAACTCCCGCTTCATCCGCCAACGCGCTGAACGCTGGCGCGTGGAGTTGATTCTGCGCGGCATCGGCCCGCTGATGGCGCGGCTGATCGGCTATGTGCCGGGCAAGCGCATGGGCCTGGGTGAAGACTTGCCGGGCGGTGTCGCCATCGAATGGGGTACCTGGGCCGGCATGCAGCGCTACTTCTTTGACGACCCGACGCTCGGCGCGGTCGAACGCTTCAACCGCGTGACGCATCCCGTGCTCGTCTATGGTTTTGACGACGACCCGTGGGCTACACCTGCGGCCATCAACGCCTTGACGATGCACTTCACGAGCACGTGGGTCGAGCGCCGGCAGATTGCACCGGCACAGGCTGGTGGCCCCGTCGGGCACATGGGGTTCTTCCGCTCGCAATTTGCGGCGACGCTGTGGCCGGGGCTGGTCGACTGGCTGAGCGAGCGTGCTACGGCCGCGCGCACTGAAGCGGAGGCTGCGTGACCGCCCCCGACCGCCGTCTCGTCTATCTGATCAACGTTGGACAACGTCGCTTGCAGCGCTGGATTCAGGCGCGCACCGGCGAGGGCGTGACCGCCGCGCAATCCGGCTTGTTGTTCTTCCTGGAAAAGAACGATGGCGCGTTGATGCGTGAAGCCGGTGCCGCGCTGGACCTCGGCCCCTCTGCCATGAGCGGCCTGGTAGACCGCACCGTCGACGCCGGCTTCATCGAGCGCCGCGCCGATGCCAAGGACGGCCGCGCGTGGCAACTGTGGATCACGCCCGCCGGCCGCGAAGCCTTGGCCGAAACCCGCAGCGGCCTGGCCGAGCTGAACGCGCGCCTGACCGACGGTTTTAGCGATGAGGAGATCGACGTCGTTGCGCGCTGGCTGGCAAGCCTGCAAACCAAGTTCCCCAACGGAGACGAGCAATGAGTGAATCCACCCAGAGCCACATTCAGCGCCATATCGCCGACGGCGTGCTGACGCTCACCCTGGCACGCGCCGACAAGAAGAACGCCATCACCGATGCCATGTACGGCACACTGGCCGATGCGCTGGAGGCCGCTGAGCGCGATCCCACCGTGCGCGTGGTGCTGCTGCGCGCCGAGGGCGACATGTTCTCGGCCGGCAACGACATTGGCGAGTTCGCATCGATTGCCATGGGTGAGGGTGCTGGCGAACGTAACGTCATCCGCTTTCTGCATGCGCTGGCACGCGCCACGCGTCCGCTCGTGGCAGCGGTGCAGGGCCGCGCGGTCGGCATCGGTACGACCATGCTGCTGCATTGCGACTTCGTGCTGCTGGCGGACAACGCGCAGCTCTCCACGCCATTTGTGAGCCTCGCGCTGGTACCCGAAGCTGCGTCGAGCCTGCTGATGCCGGCGCGCCTGGGCCACGTGCGCGCGTTCGAGATGTTCGCGCTGGGCGATGCGGTGAGTGCGGAATCCGCGCTCGCGTGGGGCTTGGCGAACCGCGTGGTGCCGCTGTACCAACTCGGCACGGAGGCGCAGGCCATTGCGGAACGCTTGGCTCGCCAACCGCTCGGTGCGCTGACCGAAACCAAGCGCCTGATGCGCGATGCCGAACTGCTCAAGCAGCAGATGGATGTGGAGAGCGCATCCTTTGCCAAACGCCTGAAGTCTGCGGAAGCGCATGAAGCCTTCCGGGCGTTTGTGGATCGACGACCGCCCAATTTCAACGCCGTGGCGCACTGAGCGCGGCGGTGTCTCCTTCGGCAGCCTGGTCCGGCTGCCTTTTTTGTTGTCCTTCGGCAGGAAGCGAAGGTCCCTGATCGACCCTTCTCACTCGATCGGAAGTGTGATTAAGGAATGTCTGCTTACGAGTGCGCAGCCGCCGTCCGCCCTATCCCGATTCATCTAGTAGGTTGCCATCTCGGACACCTAGCCAAGCCAGTTCGTACTATCCCACGTGTTTAAGACGATCACTCTGGAGAGATGACTCGTATTGGGCGTGATCCAATCCGGGCGCCCGTATTCTCATCAATGGCCACCGGCTTGATTTCGGTCCCGGCATCGGCATCGAGGAAGCGCACCAAGTCACCGCTACCACGGTGCTGGCGTCCCCACGCACCAATCATGAAAAGCACCGGCAAAACGTCACGTCCGGCCGCAGTCAGGACATATTCCTCTCGCGGAGGGTTCTCCGAGTAGAGGCGCTTCTCCAGCATGTCTTCCTC
This sequence comes from uncultured Ralstonia sp., assembly GCA_966433195.1. Taxonomy (GTDB): domain Bacteria; phylum Pseudomonadota; class Gammaproteobacteria; order Burkholderiales; family Burkholderiaceae; genus Ralstonia. The sequence continues at coordinate 7,859 of CBJMVH010000001.1, read as the reverse complement.
CGTCAGCTTCGCGAGCCGGCGAGAAAGGATCGTCGGAGCAATGCCGAGGTTTTTGCGGAATTGGTCAAAGCGGGTAAGCCCCGCATGTGCATCCCGCAGGATCAACAGACTCCAGGCGTCGCCGAACACGGCCAGGCTGCGCGCGATTGGGCAGGGTTCATCGCAGGGAAATTCTTTGTCCATACTATTTCGATAGTTACTGTGCTACCATGGTCAGTATCGATTCGATAGTAACACTTCCGTCGACATCCCTCGCCCACCACCAGGAGAGAATTGATTCATGAGCAACAACGACATGCGTGTAGCCATCGTGACCGGCGCTTCCTCCGGCATTGGACGTGCGACGGCCTTGGCACTCAGGAAGGCGGGTTACCGTGTATTCGGAACCAGCCGCAAGGCATATCCCACAAGTACGGACGGCATCACAATGCTGACGTGCGATGTGACTGACGACGACTCCGTACGGCACATGGTTGCCGAAGTATTGGGAGCCGCTGGAAGGATCGATCTGCTGGTCAACAACGCAGGCATCGGCCTGTTCGGCGCCGCTGAAGAGTCGTCTGCCGCGCAGGCCCGGGCGCTATTCGATGTGAATGTGTTTGGTGTGCTTCGCGTTACCAATGCGGTACTGCCGGAGATGCGGCGCCAGAAGCGTGGGCGCATCATCAACATGAGTTCTGTGCTCGGTCTGATCCCATCGCCCTACAGCGCCCTGTACGCCTCGACAAAACACGCCGTGGAGGGCTACTCCGAATCGCTGGACCATGAGTTGCGCACGCTTGGCATCCGGGTCGTGCTGGTGGAACCCGCCGTGACCCGTACGTCGTTCGAGGACAACACGATCAAGCCGGACCGCGAGTTGCCCGTCTACGATTCGGATCGCGCCCGGATTCAGGCTCTGTTGCCGGCCATGATGGCAGCGGGTGATGCCCCGGAGACTGTCGCCGCCACCGTGCTCAAAGCGGCGACGGAGATAGCACCGAAGCGGCGATACACGGCCGGCAAACAGGCGAGTCAGGTGCGTTTTCTGCGCCGCTATCTGCCTGAATCCCTCGTCGACAAAGTCATTCGCAAATTCAATCAATTGCCGGCACAAGCCGCCTAAGACGACGGAACGTCTGCACCTGCGGTCCTCGCCGAACGCTTCGCCGCTTATCCATAGAAGGGCGGCAAAGTCAGCCTTCGAGGGCCGCTCGCAGGGTAAAGCAGACCTTTGAATGGCCGATCGGTGGTGTGAGCCAATGGCCGAATTCGGCGGCCAAGTCGGTACTGCCGCGAGCTCAGAGGTGATCGCTGTTCCGTGCTAAATCGCCAACCGACCTTGCGTGGCCGCCACGGTGATCGTCGCTTCCATGCCCGCGGTGAAGCGCAGGTAATCCGCCTCCATGCCATCGGAAAAGATCACCCCGTTCTCAGGCATGCGCGAGCGCAGCTTGAGCGGCTGGTCGGCATCCACATGCCCGAAGACGAGCGTGGCTTGTGATGCACGGCTCGGAAACGGCTCGCGCACGGCAAACGTCAGTTGGGGCGTATCCCACGGTTCCGGTTCATAGCGGAAACCATCGCCGCCGGCATGCATGGCGCGCGCCACGCCCATTGAGCCCGTCACGATGCTCTTCAACCATGCAGTCGAGCCCAGCCCCGTCGCAACGATGATCCCCGACGACGATTGCGCCTCGCGCCGCTCGCCCAACTCGATTTCATACAACGCAGACGCATGCGTGCGCGGCCCGATGAAGAGGTCATTGACGGCGCGCAGCACCTGCCCGTCAGACAACCGCGCTTCGGCCATCGTCACGGCCTTGGTGGGGCGCTTGTCGCGGGCCACGTCGCCCAGCACGTTGCCGAGGTCTTTCGGCTCGAAGGGTAGGAGCACGCCGTCCCAGCGGCCGGGTTCGGGGTTCAGGCCGATCAGCGGCTGGCCGTCCAGATACTTCATCGAATTGGCGACCAGCCCGTCCTGCCCCAGTGCCACGACGATGTCGTCCGGCGCGAAGATGAAGTTGGGCAGGTAGCTGCGGTCCACCACTTGATAGCGTCCCCAGGCTTCCAGCGCGCGCACGGTAATCTCCAGGCTGCGCGCGTAGGCGGCGTTCTCGGCCAGGTAGTCGGAGAAATCGGCGCCGAGGTGTTCGAGGTAGAACTTCGCCTGCGCCAGCGTGTGGTGGCGCGCCACCAGCTCTTCGAGCCGGGTGCGGCGCGTCACCAGGACGACCTTGCGGCTGTCGGTGCTCATGATGCGGCCCTGTTTGTTGCTGCGGTGGCGCTGGCGTTCATCAGCCCTTGCAGCAGATCGGGTGACACGTTGAGCTGGCCGATGCGCTCTGCGCGTTCCGCAATGCCACCGAAGGCCTGGGCGATCAACTGACCGGGCTGCATGCCGGCCGTTGCGAGCGCGTTGACGATGCGCGGGTCGGTCTTGCTCAGCGCGTCCATGACGGCGGCCACGCGGTAGGCCTCGGCTTCGGCCAGCGTGCGGCTGTTCTCGGCCTGGTCGGCCACGAAGGCCTTGCGCTTGTCTTCCAGCTCGATGTCGGCGGCCATCTGTTCGGTGCGCAGGGTGTTTTCCTTGCGCATGAGGGTGGCCTTGGCTTCCATTTGCGCCTCGCTGATCTGCTGCTTCTTCTGCTCGACGGCGATGTCGGTGTCGAGCTCGTTCTGGCGGATCGCACGTTCGTTTTCCACGGCGGACATGCGGCGCAGGTAGACCGCGTCATCTGCGGCTTTGAGGTTGGATTCGCGCGCCTCGGCTTCCAGCGCGCGGGCAATATCGGGCGTCGGCTTGACCGCCATGACGGACACGCCAAGGATCTCCAACCCCAGTGCGGCAATCTCTGGCTGCGCGGCCAACTCCGCCTGGGCGGTACGGGCAATGGCCGCCGATGCACGCAGCGCGGCCTTCAGCTCCAGTGCCTGCACGGCTTGCTGCACGATCACTTCCACCTGCTGCGCCACGCGATCGCCCAGGCGCTTCGGGTCTTCCGACACATAGGTCCGGCCGTTCTTGGCCAGCGAGAAATCCATCATGGCTGCGGTGCGGCGCGGATCATTGATGCGGTACGTCACCTGGCCCTGCACGGTCACCCGCTGGAAATCGGCCGTGACGAGTTCGAGGATGAACGGGCGGTCCTGGCTGGCCACCGGCACGGCCACGAGCGTGGTCGTCGGGCCGTAATAGAAGAACGACAGCCCCGAGCCTTCGCGCACGACCTTGCCGGCGCGGAACTGCATGAGGTGAACGGTGGGCTGCGACTTGATGAAGCGGATACCGAACATGGTGACCTCCCTTTTTTTGTTTGAGTTGTACAATACAACTTGTATGAGTTGGATAATACAACTTACTATGCGGCTGTCAAGACATTTGCGAGCAGACCATGGCTTCCCGATCCGCACCCAAGACGTTCCCTTTGCCATTGACCACGGTGGATGTGGTGATCTTTACCGTGCTGGAAGACGCGCTGCGCGTGCTGCTGGTGCAGCGCCCGAGCACGGAGACCGAGCCTTTTCCCGGCGCATGGGCGTTACCCGGCGGATTTGTCGATACGGCAGTCGATGCCACCCTGGAGGATTGCGCACGCCGCAAGCTGCTGGAGAAGACCGGCGTAGGCAGCCCGTATCTGGAGCAGCTCGGCAGTTGGGGCAGCGCCACACGCGACCCGCGCGGCTGGTCGGCCACGCACGTCTACTTTGCGTTGATGCCGGCGCAGGGCGTGGTGCTGACTAAGGGCGCCAATGCGGCCGATGTGGCGTGGTACGCGGTGGACGATGTGTTGCGCGCGCCGGAACTCGCGTTCGACCACGCGGAGATCCTGCGTACCGCGGTCGAGCGGTTGCGTAGCAAGGTGGAATACACGTCGCTGCCGGCGTTCTTGCTGAGCGAGCCGTTTTCGTTACCGCAGTTGCAGCGCATGTACGAAATCGTGCTGGGCCGCCCCGTCGATAAAAGCGGCTTCCGCACGCGCATGTTGGCGGCCAACTTTTTGGAAGAGGCGGGCGTGGCGGAGGGCGATTCGTACCGCCCCGCCAAGGGCTACCGCTTGATTGACCGCAGCGCGCCGGTCGTTTTCCCGCGCACCTTCAGCCCGCGCGGTGGGGATTGAGCTGAGCGGTGTCAGGCCGACTCGTCGTCTTCGAGCGAGAAACGCTGCGCGGCGCGTGTGCCGTTGCGCACCGTCTCATCCACCACGCCCCGGTGCACCAGCTTGTGCCCGGCCTCCGTGGCGACGGTCGGCTGTCCGTGGCTCGGGCGGCTGTCGACACCGGCGATGGGCGCCTCGGGGTCCGGCTCAGGGTTCGTGTTGGTGAGGGAGGCGTTGGAATAGATGACGTTGTCCTGCCAGTGCGACGGGTCCTTGGCCGCCTCGAGGCCCTTGCCGTCGGTGTCGATGGTGTTGTCGGAAGCTTCGGTACCGGCAGCATCCACTGAGCGAATGCGGCGTGAAGCGCGCGCGAGCGGATCGTTTTGCGGGCTGTTGGGTGGCGGTTCGGTCAGCTTGGCGCGCTCGGGTTGATGCGTGACCGGTTCTTCGGGTTGAGGCTGGGCTTGGTTGTGTTCAGCGTTGTGCATGATCGGGCTCCTGCGCTGCCGTTGCGGCATGACGCTTCACGCAGCCGCAACGTGCGTGCCCGAGCTGCGCGGCCAGTCTGTCTAAGCCCGCTTGCGGGTGGGGCGGCGTCCGGCGTCTTGCAGGAAGGCCTGTGCGCGCGGCTCTGTCGCATACGCGCTGTTGATGCGCACCCAGGGCGACACCTCCAGGTTGGGCCGGAAGTAGTGGCCGGGGGCGAGCGTCACACCGTGTTTTTCCGCCGTGGCGGCCAAGTCGCGTGAATCCTCCACATGCGGCACCCGCGCCCACAGGAAATTGCCGCCCGCCGGCTGATGAAACACCTCCCAGCCCGCGTCGCTCAGCACGTTGAGCGACGCGATGACCGAGTCGCCCGCGCGCTGGCGCAGCCGCTCCACATATTTGCGATAGGCGCCGCGCTCCAAGAGCGTGGTGACCACCGCCTCCGCAAAGCGCGATCCGCCCACGCTGGTGAGCATCTTCACGTTGGTCAGGTCGTGCACCAGTTCGCGCTTGGCAATCAGGTAGCCAACAGGCAGCGACGCCGACACCGTCTTGGAGAACCCACCGACGTAGATCACGTGTTCAAGCTGATCCAGCGTGGCGAGTCGCGCGGTCGGGTCGGCCTGCAGGTCGGCAAAGATGTCGTCTTCCACAAACACGAAACCGTGGCGCCGTGCCAATTCCAGCAACCGAAACGCAACCGGTGGCGATAGCGTGGAGCCGGTCGGGTTCTGCAGCACGCTGTTGATGAAGAACAGCTTGGGACGATGCTCGCGCAGCATCGCTTCGGTCACCTCCACGTCCGGGCCGTCGGCCTTGCGCGGAATGCCGACCAGCTTGACGCCATGCAGCCGCAGCAGGCCGAACACGGTGTAGTAGCCTGGGTCTTCCACGAACACCGTGTCACCGGGCTTGAGCAGGTGACGCATGATGAGATCGATGGCCTGGCTCGCGCCTGCCGTGCTGAGCACGTTGGCCGGCTCCGCATGGATGCCGAGCTGGCGCGCACGCATCACGATCTGGTGGCGCAGCGCAGGGTTGCCCAGCGGCATGCCGTAGTCGATCACGGCGTGCGTATCGGTGCGCGAGACCTGGCGGATGGCTTGCGTGAGGCCGTCCATGTCGCGCCAGTCGGCCGGCACAAAACCGCCACCGAGCTTGAGCATGCCGTCAGGGTAACTGAACTGCTCGAAGATGTGCTTGGACTCGGCCTCCGCGCGGCGCGGGTCAGACCAGCCGCGCCCGTCGCGCCCCGTGAGGCTGCTTTCAGCCACGTAGAAGCCCGAACCGTGGCGTGAGTCCAGCAAGCCCAGTGACACCAGCCGGTCATACGCCTCGATCACCGGGAAGCGGCTGATGCCATGTTCTGCCGCCAACTGGCGAATCGACGGCAGCTTGGCGCCGGGGCGCACGTCGTTGTCGCCAATCCAGGCCTGCACGCCGGCCACGATCTGGTCGGCAATGGGCACGCGGGTGGTGGCGTCGATCTGGAGTTTCATGGCGCGGGGAAGGTTCTGAACAGAAGATTCGGACTGTTCACAACTGTTCGGCACATTGTAATCCTGAGAAACCCGCCCCATCGCGTGGTGGCGACTGCACCGCGTTGCAGTGATACTGGCGATCTTCAAGGCGCGCCTTGGCCGCCCGGCATGACAGTTCACCTTCAAGGAGCGAAGACCCAATGCGTACGTTCAAGCGTCGTGGATCGGTGATTGGCCGGCTGTTGCGGCTGGTCATTGCGGTTGCGGTGGTGCTGGCCATTTGCGTTGGGGTGAACACCTGGCGGCATGGCTCGCGCCAGTTGGACGTGCCCGCCATCACGCCCGTGGCCGTGGACGGTGCAGCCGCAGCGGCGCACCTGGCCGAAGCGGTGCGTGCCCGGACTGTATCGAGCGTCACCGACGCGCAATTGAACGCAGACCAATTCCGGCAACTGCATGCGATGTTGCAGGCGCGCTACCCCAACGCGCACGCCGTGCTGCAGCGCGAGCCGGTAGGCGATTTCGCACTGCTCTACACGTGGAAAGGTTCCGACCCGTCATTGCCGCCGATCATGCTGATGGCGCACCAGGACGTCGTGCCCATCGCCCCCGGCACCGAAGGCGACTGGACCCAACCACCCTTCGACGGCGTGGTCAAAGATGGCATGGTGTGGGGACGCGGCGCGTGGGACGACAAGGGCAACCTCATCTCCCAGATGGAAGCCATCGAACTGCTGGCCGCCAGTGGCTTCAAGCCCCGCCGCACCATCCACCTGGCCTTTGGCGCTGATGAGGAAGTGGGCGGCGAGCGCGGCGCCAAGCAGATCGCCGCGCTGCTCAAGTCGCGCGGCGAGCGGCTCGACTTCGTGATCGACGAAGGCCTGCTGATTACCGAAGGCGTGCTGCCGGGCCTAACCAAACCGGCCGCGCTGATTGGCGTGGCAGAGAAGGGCTTCCTCTCCGTACAACTCAAGGTGGCGGCCACGCCGGGGCATTCATCGATGCCGCCGCCGCACGGGCAGAGCGCCATTGCCATGATGAGCGCCACGCTCAAGCGGCTGGACGACGATCAGTTGCCTGCCGGCATCCGTGGTGTGGCGCAGGAGATGTTTGCCACGCTGGCGCCCGAAATGCAGGGTTTCAGCCGCGTCGCGCTATCCAACCTGTGGCTGTTCGGGCCGCTGGTGCAGAAGCAGTTGGAGGCGTCTGGCAGCTCCAACGCCATGCTGCGCACCACCACCGCGTTGACCATCTTCCAGGCCGGCAATAAGGACAACGTGCTGCCCGGTCGTGCGGAGGCCACCGTCAACTTCCGCCTGCTGCCCGGTGACACCATCGCCTCCGTCACCGCGCACGTGCAAGACGCCGCCAAGACGGCTGCGCCGCAGGGCAAGTTCGAGCTGAGCAAGCTGCCCGGCTCCAGCGAGGCGTCGCCCGTGTCGCCCACGCAGTCGGCGTCGTACCAGTTGATCAACAAGACGGTGCGTGAGTTGTTTCCCGGCACGGTGGTGGCGCCGGGACTGATGATCGGCGCCACCGATTCGCGCCACATGGTGGAGATTGCCGACCACGTGTATCGCTTCTCGCCGGTGCGCGCCAGGCCGGAAGACCTGCCGCGCTTTCATGGCACCAATGAGCGCATTTCCGAGGCCAATCTGGTGGAGCTGATCCGCTTTTACCACCGCCTGGTGCAGCAGGCGGCGGGGTGATGTCAGTGCGCGGCGGCGATCAGTGCATTGATGTGCGCATCAATGTGCGCGTCGTTGGTGGCTTCGGGGCGGCGCAGTTGCGTGCTGCGGCTGCCGTCCAC